>CAJJBX010000017.1 GCA_905182555.1 uncultured Ilumatobacter sp.
TAGAGCGAGGTGTCGACGGAGCCGAGGCGCACGCCGCCAGTCTCGGGCTCGATACGGGCGATCTCGGCAGCGAGCAGCTCAGCGACCCAGACGCCTCCGGTTTGAATGCCGACCAGAGCAACACCGGCCAGGCCGCGGTTGCGCTCGATGATCTCGTGTTGCCATCCGAGTGATTGCTCGGCGCACGTCGTCCGGACCCAGGACCTGCTTGCCTGCGGGCTCGGCCGAGCGTTCGTCGGGGGTGTTCGTCATGTTGTCCTTTCCGTGTGAGCCTCACTGGACTCACTTCACGGTTCAAACTGCGAAGGTATCACCGACCTCCACCGGCTGGAAACACAGCAGTGAAATTCTCTGTCGCAAACACCAATTTCAGCCCGGAAGGGCGACTGATTTATCACGTTGATACAGGATCCAGATGTCGTTGCGTTCGACCTCATCGAACGCGTCCGACACGAGCGCCCAGTCATCGGCCAGATTTTCGTCTTCGCTCGTCGGGAGCACCACAAAGTCAATCCGATCGGCTCGATCAGCAAGCCGGGTGCCGACAATGGCCTCGTCGGCACCATACAGGTCGACCCGGAACGGGTTCGGAAACTGGTAAACGTCGGTGCGGTAGGCCAGGTGCGGGGTCACTCGGTAGTGGGCTGCAACGGCTGCGTCGTCGGGGATGTCCGAGATGATTTCGCGCATCGTTGTCGCATAGACGTTGTCGGGATTCCCGTAGTAAAGCTGTGTCCGGCTCCACGGCACCGGCGCCCACATCATCGACGTCACCGCAGCAGTCACAGCGAGTACGCCCATCGCCATCAATCGCTTCGGCACGAACAGTTGCTGTACGGGCCAGTCAGCATCGTCAGCATCGTCAGCATCGTCAGCATCGTCAGCATCGTGTATCGCCAGAACGTCGTGCCGATCGCGGATCGCGCCGACCGCATGGACCGTGCCCATCGCCAACGCAGGCACCGCAATGAGGCTGTAGTGGTACTCAACTTGAAACTGGTACCAGAAGGTGCTGAGGATGTTGGTGAACAGCACGAGACCACTGATCAGCGCCACGCTCGGCAACCGCAGGAACAGCATCGCGAACGGTGTGGTCATCTGCCAGAGGTACCACGGGCGATTCTCGGCACGCAGATGATCGGCCAGCTCTTTCGGGCTCGTGACGGCAGTCTCGACGAGCCGGGTCGCCCCCCTGACCGTGCTGTCGCCGTCCTGGCTAAATGGCAGCCGCCAAGCGTTTCGTGTCGGCACGCCAATCAGCCCACGTATCACGACGTACATGGCCGTAAACATGAACAAGATCGACCCGAAGATCGTGATCAGGCCAATTCGACGGTCACGGCGTAGCGCCACCCAAATTCCGAGCGGAACGATCACGAGCGACACGTCCTCTTTCACCATGAGCGAAAGCACAACGAAAACGCCGTACACGCGCCATTTGCGTTCGAGCGCGCCATAGATCGCACAGCCGACGAGTACCCCGAGGAATGCGTCGGGGTGGAAGTTCTCGAGGTTCGTCCAGCCGACCGCAGGATGGACCAGGTAGACGAGACCGCCGACGAGCGCCATCCACTCCGACCCGAGGCGGTTGCGGCCATACAAGAAGATCGGGATCGCCCCGGCGCCGATTGCCGCTGACTGGGCAAAGAACATGATCCACGCACCCGGAGCAACCCAGTACAGCGGAACGAGGAACAGCAGGATGAATGACGTGTGATCGCCGAACATGTTGCGGCCCATCAGCGTGACGAACGGGGCTTCGCCACGCGACAGCAGCCACATGCCCTGGTCGTAGAGCGCTGAGTCGTACGACGCGGTACCGAGCCCGTGATGGATGTCGAGACTGCGTTTGCGTGAAGTACGCGCTGTACAGCACAACAGCGAGAGCAATCAGCACCTGCGGCATCGTCCGGTCGCTGAGCCATTCATTGAGCGATCGCCGATACGCCTCGGCAGGATCGACCGGCCGGTTATCCGCTCCAGCCTCGACCGCACCGTCCGCGTCGATGGGCGCGACCGCCTGCTCATCGACGGGCAACTGATTGGTCACAAGGTCATTCTCGCAAAAATGCGCTGTTGCAATCCGTCATCGGACCATCGGACGGGACGCAGCGGGTCAAACCTGCTCGGTACGCAACGACGGAACGAGGGCCGACAGCACGCCGTTGACAAACTTGCCGCTGTCGTCGGTGGAGAATCGCTTGGCCAGCGTGACAGCCTCGTCGAGCACGACGGCCACGGGGACTTCAGGGCGCTCGCTGAGCTCGAATGCCCCGAGCCGCAGCACGTTGAGGTCGAGCACCGGCATACGCGCCAGTGTCCAGCCCTTGGCCTTGGCGGCAATCGCCGCGTCGAGCTGGTCGGATTTGGCTTCGACGCCTTTCACAAGGTCGATCGTCATCTCGTCAGGTTCGAGCACCTGCAGGCTGAGCGCGTCACTCGGGGTGATGCCCTTGGAGTGTGCTTCGTAAAGGAGGTACAGAGCCCGCTCGCGAGAATCTGAACGCTCGTCCGGGCGTGACATGTTTTCAGGCATATGTGTCGATCAGGCGCGAGCCATGTACTCGCCGGTGCGAGTGTCGACCTTGATGCGGTCATCGATGTTCACGAAAAGCGGCACCTTGACTTCCTTGCCCGTTTCGAGCGTCGCCGGCTTGGTGCCGCCGCTCGACCGGTCGCCCTGCAGGCCTGGCTCGGTCATTGTCACGGTCAGCTCGACCGATGCAGCGATCTCGACGCCAATGATCTCGCCCTGGTACATCGCGACTTGCGCGATCATCTGCTCAACCAGGTAGTCGGCGGCATCGCCGAGTGCTGTGCGCTCCACGTTCATCTGGTCGTACGTGGTCGTGTTCATGAACACGTAGTCGTCGCCGTCGGCGTACAGGTACTGCATGTCCTGACGGTCCACGATTGCCTGCTCGACCTTGATGCCGGCATTGAAAGTCTTTTCGATGACGGCACCCGTGCGCGCGTTGCGGATCTTGGTGCGAACGAACGCTCCACCCTTGCCGGGCTTGACGTGCTGGAACTCGATGACTTGGAACAGCCCGTTCTCGAGTTCGAGGGTCACACCGTTCTTGAGGTCGTTCACGGAAATCTGCGGCATGGGAGTCTCGGTTTCGATTCTGGTTCAGGTGGCGAACGGTTGCTTCGGATGATGCGTCAGCACACGATGCCCGTCGCTCGTGACGACGACGAGATCTTCGATGCGAATGCCTCCGAATCCTCCACGATAGAGGCCCGGCTCGATTGTGACCACGTTTCCGGTCTGGATGACTTCATTGGAGACTTGAGAATGGAACGGTGGTTCGTGGATCTGAAGGCCAACACCGTGGCCTGTCCCGTGCAAGTACCAGTCGCCATAGCCGGCTGCGGTGAACACATCGCGACACGCGCTGTCGACTGCGTGCGCTGTAACGCCGTTCTGCAATGTCTCCAGGCCGGCGGTCTGGGATACCTGCACCAGGTCGTAGATCTCTCGCTGCTGTGCAGTTGGTTCGCCGATGATGTACGACCTGGTCATGTCTGAGTGGTAACCATCGACGAGTGCACCCACGTCGATGACGACGGTGTCGCCGGCAACGATCGTGCGATCTTGGACCTCGTGGTGCGGACGAGCTGCATGCTCTGGCCCCGAAGCGACGATCGTGTTGTAGCTCCGGTCGTCTGCCCCATGCCGACGCATCCGGTATTCGAGTTCGTTGCGGACATCAGCTTCGGTGACCGGTTCGTCAATCGTGCTGAAAGCATCGGTTCGACCTCGGCACCCTTGGACACCTGCTTCGGCTGCGGCCTCAATGCGTTCGATCTCCGCTTCATCCTTGGTTTCGCGGGCAGTCGCAACCAGAGAGTCGACCGACGCAAGTTCGAGTTTGCCTGCCAACTGCGACCAAACAGCTTGGCTGACAGATCGTCCGTCGAGACCGACCTCGCCCGATCCTGCAGCGTCGATCATAGAGTCCTGCAGGGCTGCACGATTCTGCAGGGCCACGATCTCGACGCCGCTTGCCTGTGTTTCGGCCTCAGCCCGGTCGCCGTAGCGCGTGTCAGTCCCCAGCGTTGTCATGCCTGACCGGACGACAACCCAACCGTTCGACCCAGTGAAGCCCGTGAGCCATCTCATGTCGGTCAGATCGGTGAAAAGCAGCGCATCGAGCCCGATTTCTCCGGATGCGAGCAATGCCTGCATCGTTGAGACTCGACGGTGATGGTCGATCGGTGTGAAGTCGCGCACATACCGAAGCTAGCGCCGCACTCGGCTTCCAACTGCGCGAGTGTTGCCAGATGACTTTGCAGATGCAGACCGTGTCACGACCATCTGACTTCGGTCAGATCGACATCAACGTCGCAGTCACCGGCGATGCCGAGGCACCACTCATCGTGTGCGTCCACGGGTGGCCCGAGAGTTGGCACTCCTGGAACTCCCAAATCGAGCATTTTGTCGCGCTCGACTATCGGGTAGCAGCAATCGATGTGCGCGGCTACGGCGAGAGTTCGCGGCCCGACGCAATCGAGGCGTACCGGCTCGTCGAGTTGTGCGGTGATGCAGCCGCTGTGATCGAGGCGCTGTCGCCTGATGCTCCTGCCATCGTGTTCGGCCACGACTGGGGGTCGCCAATCGCCTACAACACGGCACGACTGCACCCTCATCTTGTTCAAGCAGTTGCCGGGCTCAGCGTTCCGTACATCCCAGCGACGGCTGGCAATCCAATGGACCTCTGGAATCTGTTGTACGCCGATCGGTTCTTTTACATGAAGTATTTTCAAGAGGTCGGAATCGCCGAAGCCGCATTTGAAGCCGACTTGCCAGCAGCACTGCGCAAGGTCTACTTCGGCGCATCAGGCGACGCACCCAGCGATCTGTGGTTCACCGATCGGCCTGACGGCACGGCACTGCTCGACTTCCTCACCGACCCTGACCCCACCCCCGCGTGGATGCAGTCGGAGCGGTTCGCTCCCGTGCTCAAATCCAACGCCGGTCGATCGACCCACGGCTGGTTCAATCGGTACCGAGCGCAGCATCTCGACGGCGCCGACATCGAGGGGGTCGGCCAACCCGTAATTGCCCAGCCCGCCTGTTTCATCGGCGGCGCAAAGGACATCGTCCGAAAGTTCGTCGACGGGGTTGACCTGTTCGAAGGCGCAGGTGCCTCACTCCGCGACAATCGCGGCGTGACCATCATCGACGACGCCGGCCACTGGGTACACCAGGAGCAGCCTGCAGCGACGAATCAAGCCCTTGAGTCGTTCGTCGTCGGCCTCTGACACCGCTCATGCTCACCTTCGATCACCCGTGATCACCGTGATCACCGTGATCACCGCTGAGTCACCGTGAGCACCGTGATCTCCGCGACGACCGAGATCATTGCCAGCATGAACGCCAGCAGCGAGATGGCGAACGCAACCCCTCGCCGATTGTTGAATTGGCCGTTTGGCTCCACTTGATCGGGGTCCGGACGGCTCAGTCAGTCGGTGGCAGGACCTTCAGGCCCAATTCAGTCATTGCCTTCGGGTCACCAGGGATCGGGCTGTTGGTCATCGGGTCCGAACCGCTCTGCGTCTTCGGGAAGGCAATGACCTCGCGAATGTTCTCTTCGCCAGCAAGAATCGCGACGAGGCGGTCGAGGCCGAAAGCGAACCCGCCGTGCGGCGGCGCGCCGTACTCGAACGGGTTAAGGAAAAAGCCGAACTTCTTTTCGGCTTCTTCGTCAGAGATACCGAGCGCGGTGAACACCTTGCGCTGCAGTTCAGGCTCGTGGATTCTGATCGAACCGGAGCCGAGCTCCCAGCCGTTGAGCACGAGGTCGTACGCAATGGAACGCACTGACATCGGGTCGGTTTCGAACTTGTCGAGGTCGTCCGGGTGCGGCATCGTGAACGGGTGGTGACCGGACTTCGGCTGCCCCGTTTCTTTGTTGCGGCCCACGAACAGCGGAAATTCAATGACCCACACGTAGCGGTACGGGCCCTCGTGCACCGGTGGACGAGCAATCTCATTACGGAGCATGCCCAGCACTTCGCAGGTCGTGTCCCACTGGTCGGCGATGATCAGGATGAGGTCACCTGTTTCGGCGCTCATGGCGGCCTTAACGGCTGGGGGTGCGGCCGGACTTGCCCTTGGCCTCGTCGCCTGCCGCGTCGCCCGCGGCCGAGGCCTCTCCACCCCCGTCGCCGTCGGCCGACTTGGCCTTGTCGGCGCCCGCGCCCGCCTTGGACTCGACCCACCTGCAGTGCGAGGAGATGCAGATGCAGTGCGCCGGCAAATGCCTTGAACTCGGTGTTGGCAAATACTGGCGTGAGTTCTTGGAGCTCCATCGCGAAGCGAAGGTCGGGCTTGTCGCTGCCGAAACGGTTCATTGCGTCGTGCCAGGTGATCCGCTCAATCGGTGCCGGGCGTTCGCCCGTGGCAGCTTCGGCGGCGGCGAGGACGGCTTCGGACACGGCATCGAGCACGTCGTCCTGATTGACAAAGCTCATCTCCATGTCCATTTGCATGAACTCGTACTGACGGTCGGCGCGGAGGTCTTCGTCGCGCAGGCAGCGTGCCATCTGGTAATAACGATCGACGCCGGCCACCATCAGTAGCTGCTTGAAGAGCTGCGGGCTCTGGGGTAACGCGTAGAACGAGCCAGGCTCTTTGCGCGAAGGTACGAGGAACTCGCGTGCGCCCTCCGGCGTCGACGGGACGAGCATCGGCGTCTCGACCTCGACGAATTGCTGAAGGTCCATGGCGTTGCGGACCGCAGCGTTGATCTTCGAGCGAAGGCGCAGGTTTTTTTGCATGCGCTCCCGACGAAGGTCGAGGTAGCGGTGCTTCAGGCGAATGTTCTCGTCGACGTCGTCAGCGCGAGCGTCGATCGGGAACGGAGGTGGCGTGGCCGTACGCAGGATCTCGACTTCGCAGTCACCGATTTCGACCTTGCCGGTTGGCAGGTTGTCATTGACCGTTCCCTCAGGGCGCACACGGACGGTGCCCGTGATCTTGAGGACGTATTCGCTGCGGACGTCGACATCGTCGTTGATGACGCACTGGACGATGCCCGAGTGGTCGCGCAGATCAACAAATGCGAGGTGTTCGCCATGCTCACGTCGACGACCAACCCAGCCACACACACTGACGGTGCTACCAATATCGGCTTCGCGGAGCTCTCCGCAAAGGTGGGTACGCATCGATGTTGCTTGCCTCGAGCTGGCCTGAGTCGAAAGAGTTGGTTCAGTCATGAGTTCCGGTTTTCTGAGAGAGATTTCCTGAAAGATGTTCAATGAGTTCGGATCGGGGGATCGTCTGCTGGTCACCGCCGCGCATCGGCTTGACGACTACGGCGTTGTTGGCGACTTCGTCTTCGCCGATAATCAGCGCCACGGCGGCGTTGCTGCGGTTGGCCAGCTTCATCTGCGCCTTCATGCTGCGGTTGTCATAGCCGCGATCTACCGCAAAACCTGCCTGGCGCAGTTCTGCAGTGAGCTTGACCGCTTCGATCCCACCGACGACATCGACGACGAATGCGTCAAGATCGCGCGGCTCTGCGGCAAACACTCCCTCGTCGTCGCATGCCAACAATGTCCGGTCGACGCCGAGTGCGAAACCGATACCCGACGTGGCGGGGCCACCGAGGGCTTCGACGAGTCCGTCGTAGCGCCCGCCGCCGCCGAGGGCGTTCTGCGCGGAGTCGAGTGTGCCGCCCTGGAACTCGAAGATGGTGCGGCGGTAGTAGTCAAGCCCGCGCACCAGTTTCGGTTCCAATGTGAACGGGATGTCGAGGGCTCGCAGGCCCGCCTGCACTGCGTCGAAGTGGGCTGCTGCTTCATCACTGTAGAAGTCGGATATCTGAGGTGCCGACTCGATGAACGGTGCGTCGGGTTCACGCTTGGAGTCAAGGACGCGCAGCGGGTTCTTCCCCAACGTGGTGCGGCTCTGCTCGGTCAACGAATCGCCCGCCGCCGCGAAGTGCGTCCGCAGTGCTTCGACGTAACGGGACCGATCATCGGGCTCACCAAGGCTGTTGACAATCAGACTGACCTGCTGCAGACCGAGCTGTTGGTAGAACTCCCAGGCGAGCGCAATGACTTCGACGTCGAGCATCGGGTCATCGACACCCAGCACTTCAATGCCGACCTGGTCGAACTGCCGATAGCGGCCTCGCTGTGGCCGCTCGTAGCGGAAGTTCGGCCCCGAGTAAAAGACCTTCCACGGGGTAACGGGCCGGTGCTGGGCAAACGAGCGACACACGCTCGCCGTCTGTTCTGGCCGCAACGCCACGCGACGATCGCCTTTGTCGACAAAGTCGTACATCTCTTTGGTGACAACATCGGTCGCGTCACCAATCCGGGTGAAGACGCCAAGGTCTTCGAGCAAAGGCGGGATCAGCTGCTGATATCCGGCAGCTTCCACAACATCTGCGAAGACCTGAGTGAAGGCACGCCAACGACTGCTCTCGGGCGGAAGAATGTCCCGCATACCGGGGCTGGTCTGGAACGATGACACAGCATCCCAGGCTATCGGTGCGCTCGGGCCAGGTGCGGAAGCGTTTCAGAGTTACGGATGGGGTCAGGCCCCTTTCGCAACTCTGTCGTACTCACCCCATGCGTCCTAACCGGTGGCGGCAGCGGATGCGCTGCCAGGGTTGAGCCGGTAGGCGTCGTAGACCGAGTCGATGTTCTTGATCGTGCGCAACACCGAGTCAAGGTGCGCGGCGTCGACGAGTTCGAACTCGAAGCGCATTTTCGCCACTCGGTCGGTGCCCGTGATCGTCTGCGACGAGACGATGTTGATCTTGTGCTCTGACAGCGCGATCGCGACATCAACGAGTAGACGCGACCGGTCGAACGCGGCGACCTCGACAGCAGCGATGAAGGTGGCCCCCGACCGCTCTTCGCCATCCCATTCGACGTCGATGAGGCGTGTTGCCTGCTCAGCCATCAGAGATACGGCATTGGCACAGTCGCTGCGATGCACGCTCACACCGCGGCCACGGGTGACGAATCCAATAATCGAATCGCCCGGCACCGGGGTGCAGCAGTTGGCGAGCCGCACCATCACATCGTCGAGCCCCTCAACGTGAATGCCGAAGCGAGTTTCGCCGTCGGCAGGCTGCTCGCGGCGAGGAGCGGCAACCGTGAACGGCAGTTGCTCAGCGTCGTCGCCCGACCCGAAGAGACGAGCAATGCGCTGCGCAACGCTCTGCGCAGACACATGATGCTCTGCGATGGCCTGCAGGAGTGCGTCGAGATCGACGTAACTCAGCTCTTCGACAACCGCAGCTAATTGCTCGGACTTCCAGATGCGTTGGGCCGACAAGCCTTCTCGACGGAACTGAGCGGTCAGGTCGTCGCGCCCTGCCTCAATGGTGTCAAGACGTCGTTCACGGCTGAACCACTGACGAATCTTGTTGCGCGCCCGAGGGGACTCGACGAAGGCCATCCAATCTTGCGACGGGCCAGCGGTTTCAACCTTCGAGGTGAAGATCTCAATGTTGTCGCCGCTCTGCACGACGTGGTCGAGCGACACCAATCGCCCGTTGACCTTCGACCCGATACAGGCGTGGCCGACTTCGGTGTGTACCGCATAGGCGAAGTCGACAGTGGTCGAACCGACCGGCAGCGTGATCACTCGGCCCTTGGGTGTGAAGACATAGACCTCGTCTTGTTCGAGGTCTGTTTTCAGACTCTCCATGAATTGGGCGGGGTCTGAAACCTCTTCCTGCCAATCGATAATGTGGTTGAGCCAGTCGACGTCTTCGGGCAGACCACCGCCGTCTTTGTACGCCCAGTGCGCAGCGACGCCCCATTCGGCTCGCTGATGCATTTCCTGGGTGCGGATTTGGACCTCGATTGGCTTGCCGGAGGGGCCAATAACGGTGGTGTGCAAACTCTGGTAGAGGTTGAACTTCGGCATCGCGATGTAGTCCTTGAACCGACCGACAATCGGCCGCCATCGACCGTGAATGCAACCGAGTGCCGCGTAGCAGTCCTTCATCGACGGGACGATCACGCGGATGGCAACAAGGTCAAAGATTTCGTCGAACTCCCGGTTCTTTACGACCATCTTTTCGTAGATGCTCCAGAGGTGTTTGCCACGCCCCGTGACTTCAGCATGAATGCCCAATTCAACGAGACGGGTACGTACCTCAGCCACGGCCTTGGCCAAGTACATGTCGCGCTCGGGCGTCCGGTTGCTGACAAGATAATCGAGTTCGGCAAACCGCTTTGGATGCAGCGCAGCAAAGGCCAGGTCTTCGAGTTGCTGCTTCATCTCCTGCATGCCGAGGCGATGGGCCAGCGGTGCGTAAATGTCGATGGTCTCCTGGGCCACGCGGTGCTGCTTCTCGAGCGGCATACCGGCCAACGTGCGCATGTTGTGGAGACGGTCAGCGAGCTTGATGACGAGAACTCGGAGATCTTTGGCCATCGCCACGAGCATCTTGCGCATCGTGGCGGCCTGCTGCTCTTCGCGGCTGTCAAAACGGATGCGTTCGAGCTTGGTGACACCGTCAACGATCGCTGCGACGTCGGCGCCAAAATCCCGCTCCACATCAGCAACCGTGATCTCGGTGTCTTCAACGGCGTCGTGGAGCAGCGCTGCGACAATCGAGATTTCGTCGAGACCGATGTCGGCAGCAATCTGGGCAACGGCCAGCGGATGGTTGATGTAGCTCTCGCCGCTCCCCCGCCGTTGCGAACCGTGCGCCGCCGAAGCAACCCGGAACGCACGGTTGATCGTGGTGATCGGCGCCCGAGGGTGACGGCGGCGATAGGCGGCGAGGAGCGGTGCGAGTTCGATCGCAGTCGCTGCGGTCTGCGAGCGACGCCAGGGCAGAACTCGATCGGCCGTCCCCATGATCAGTAGTGCAGCAATGCCTTCGCGGGTCGATCGCCGAGTTTCACTCGGCCACCAAGTTCGTCGATCTCGATGAGGAACGCCAGGCCGGCAACAACGCCACCGAGCGCCTCAACGAGCTTCGCCGTGGCTGCCGCCGTGCCACCTGTGGCAAGTACGTCGTCGACAATCAGAATCCGCTCGCCAGGATGGATGGCGTCACGGTGGATCTCAAGCTTGTCGCTGCCGTATTCGAGGCTGTACTCCTCGCGGACAACGGCCCACGGAAGTTTGCCCGCCTTGCGCACCGGCACGAAGCCTGCACCGGCTCGATACGCAACCGCTGCACCAAATATGAACCCACGTGCTTCGACCCCGACCACATGGTCGATCGCAACGCCCTCGAACTGTTCGACCATGCCATCGACAGCCTGAGCCAAGGCAGCAGCGTTGCCGAGGAGCGGCGTGATGTCTCGAAACGTCACCCCGTCGATCGGGTAGTCAGCGATATCGCGTACATAACTCCGAAGGGAGCTCTGATCGGCTGTCATACGGTGAGGTTATCCGCCGTCACGATGAGCTCAGCGACGCTTCTTCTTGCGCGGCCTCGGCGGATGCGTCAGCAGCCGTCCCGCAGGCTCAAGCACTGCCGCCGTCTTCACATCGTCATCATGACTTGCACCCTTGGCATTGCTCTCACCGTCAGCGCTTCCGACTGTTGCTCCAACACGTCCAGTCACACCGCTGCCAATCACGGCGGCGCGCAGGTTGTCACCCGTGAGCCGCTCACGGCGGGCCTTGCGACCGACATTCGACTTGAGCCCTGCAAGCAGCGGCGTAGCAACGAAGATCGAGGAGTAAATGCCCGAGATCATGCCGATAAGCAGTGCCAGCCCGAACTCACGCAGCGTGACGGCGCCGAGCAGACCCGACCCGATAAGCAACAGCGAAATGACGGGGATGATCGACGAGATACTCGTGTTGATCGACCGCATCAGAACCTGGTTCATCGAGATGTTGACGATGTCCTCGTACGGCATGCGCACGCCGGCATACTTGCCCTCGTTCTCGCGCACGCGGTCAAAGACAACAATCGTGTCGTACAACGAGTAGCCGAGGATGGTCAGGAAGGCAATCACCGTTCCCGGTGTGACCTCAAAGCCGAACAGCGAATATGCACCGACCACGACGAGGACGTCGTGTGCCATCGCAGCTAGCGCTGCGAGCGCCATTCGCCATTCGAAGCGGATCGAGATGAAGATCGACACGACGATCAAGAAGATGATGAGTGCACGGACGGCCTTGTCTGTGATCTCACCACCCCAGGTCGAACTGGTGAATGAGAAGTTGACATCGTCGGTCTCAACGCCGGCAGCCTCAGCAAAAGCATTGGTGATCTGCACGGCGTTGTCCTGCGGCACCTCTTCGATCTGCACGGTGATGAGGTCGGTCGTATCGGATGAACGGCGCTGAATGCGAGCACCGTTGGTCGATACGCCGTTGTCCTCAAGCACGGCCTTGGCTTCGTCGACGCCGAAAATTTCACTCGCCGGGATGTCCCAGGCGTCGCCGCCTTCAAAGTCGAGGCCGAGGTCAAGCCCGCGTGTAAACAGCGAGCCGACGGTCGCGAGGAGAACGACGATGGCAATGACGAAGCCAATGCGTCGGCGTCCGTAGAAATCGACGGCTGTCTGGCCACGGAAGAGTCGGCCGAGGCCCGATGATGCAATCTGGTTACCACGGCTCATGACGACGCCACCTCCAGCCCGAACGCCCGTTTGCCAACCATGAACTTGCTCCTCGCAATCAGCAACACCGCAGGTCGGGTGAAGAAGAAGCACACGAAGAGGTCACACATCGTCGTAATGCCGAGATACAGCGCGAAGCCACGCACCGAGCCGACACTCAGCGAGAACAGGATCAGCGCACCAATGATCGACACGAGGTCGGCCGACCAGATCGTGCGCCACGTGCTGTTGAAGCTCCGCGGGGCTGCGTTGCGCAGCGTACGGCCGTTGCGAATCTCGTCTTTCATGCGCTCGAAGAAGACGACGTAACTGTCGACGGTGACGCCGATCGCCACGATGATGCCGGTCACGCCCGCCAAACTGAGCGCGTAGTTCGTTGCACCCGACACGAAGGCTGCAGCGCTGTACACCGCCATTGCCCAGACGGTGAGCCCACCAATGATCACGAGAGCGAGCCAGCGGTAGTAGGCAACGAGGAAGGCGAGCACCAATGCCAAGCCAATAAGGCCAGCGATGATGGCGGCCCGGAGCGAATCGCCACCAGCCGATGCAGAAACTGTGCGGGTTTCTTGCGGCGTTACTTGCACGGGGAAGGCACCGCGGTTGAGTACGTCGCTCAACTGATCGGCTTCCTCCTGGGTGAAGCTGCCGGTGATCGAGACAGAGCCGTCGAAGACGGGAACGTTGACAACCGGAGCTGACTGGACGATGCCATCGAGAACAATGGCGATCTGGCCGGGCCGGCCGGAGCCGTCGGTGTCAACGCCCGTGGACGGGCAGCTCGCTAGACGGTTGAAGCATTGGGTGGCGAGGCCGTTCCACGCATCTTCGCCGTCGGCACGAAGGTCGACCGAGACGCTGAACTGACCGAACTGGCCAAGCTGCACCGAGGCGCTGTCGCGTTCGAAGACTTCGCCGCTGGCCTGCGACGGTCCGGCACAGAGCGCGCCGCCGTCGAGAGTCGGGAGGAACTCGGCGCCTGCGATGGTCGGTGTCGGCGTGGGAGCCAAATCAATCGGTGCCTCGCCAACTGGATCTGAGTCAGCAGGGGCATCGGGATCGGCATCGGGATCGGGCGCCGACCGCCGGAAGCTGGTTTTGGCTTCATCGTTGAGGAAGCCGATGCTCTCTTCTTCTACGGGAGGCGTCACTTCGTCCGCCGGGTCACCGTCGACGGTGATTGTTCCGTCGCTGCCGAGGACTCGTCCGTCGGCGATGGTCTCATCGGTCGAGACCGCCGGAATCGAGGCGGAGCACTCGGTGAAGTTGACAACGGCTCGCAACTCGACGATGCCAGACACGCTGACGCTGCGCAGTGCCTCTTCCTTGTCTTTCACGCCCGGGAGGTCGACAACGATGTTCGAACCCTGGACGCGGACGTCGGGTTCAGCGACACCGCTGCGCTCCAGTGACGACCGCACGAGGTCACGGACGACGAGCAGATCGTCACCGGTCGCACCCTCTTCAGGGGCGAGGATGACCGACAGGCCACCCTGCAGGTCGAGACCGAGAATCGGCGCATTACTCGTTGCAATGTTGCCAGCGAGCGCTGCAATGACGGCCACCACGGTGGCAATGAGTGAGAACCAGAGACGGCGTTTCATCGAAAGGTTCAATCCTCGGTTGACGCCGGAGCGTCTGCTGAGCCGTTGTCGTCGGCATCGACGACTTCTTCGGCTACGGCTTCTTCGGCCACGGCGTCGTCGGCCTCGAGGTCGGTGACGCTCTGGATCGCGGCACGAGCGATGCGGATTTGCACATCGTCATCGATCTCGAGCCAGAAACGATTCGGCCCGTCCTCGCCGGTAATCGTGCCGAAGACGCCAGAAGTAGTTACCACGTCCTGGCCGACCTCGACGGATTTCTGGAGATCCTGCTGATCACGCATCCGCTTCCGCTGCGGGCGGATCATCAGGAAGTACATGGCAACGAGAATCAGCGGCAGAAACAGGAACGAAAGAATCGAACTACCGCCGGAGTCGGCATTGGCAAAAATGGTTGTCGCGAGAGTTGATGGCATATCGGCATGCGATCCTACCGCCGCTACCGGGTTGACATGGCGATGTCGTCACTTGACTGCCCAGTTGTTGTCGAAGTTGTCAGCCCCAGACGTCGAGTACGTCGCTGCGGAGCGCATCGAACGTGCTGTCTGCGATGGCAACTCGCATGCGCTGCATCAGGTCAATCGTCCACGCCACGTTGTGAATCGTTAACAGCCGCGACGCTGTTGGTTCACCGACCTGCAGAAGGTGGCGGATGTAGCCGCGGCTATGTCGAGCGCAGATTTCACAGGGGCAAGTCGTGTCGAGCGGCTCGTCAAGTTCGGCGTTACGGGCCGCTTTCGCTTGGAAGCGACCCGTCGAGGTGAGGGCTGTGCCGTGGCGGCCGAGGCGCGTCTGCATCACGCAGTCAAACTGATCGACGCCGAGCGCTACAGCTTCGACCAGCGAGGCCGGGTCGCCGACCCCCATCAAATAGCGAGGCTGATCAGCCGGAAGGTGCTCAATAGCGGCAGCCAGTGCTGGCAACATCTGCTCGCGAGACTCGCCAACTGACAGGCCGCCAATTCCGTAGCCGTCGAAGCCGATCTCGACAGTTCGCTGCGCACTCTCGGCACGCAGGGTCTCACTGATGCCACCCTGCACGATGCCAAAGAGCGACTGGTCGGTACGAGAATGAGCAGCCTTGGCCCGACGGGCCCAATCGTTCGTGCGCTCGAGGGCCAAGCGGATCACTTCTGGCGGGCTCGGCAATGGTGGGCAGACGTCGAGCACCATCTGGATGTCAGCACCGAGTTGCTGCTGGACATCGACAGCGATCTCGGGCGTGAACCGATGAGTTGAGCCGTCGTACGTGCTCTTGAAGGTGACTCCTTCGTCGTCGACCTTCGGGTCGAGCGAAAACACCTGGAACCCACCCGAGTCGGTGAGCGTGAGGCCATCCCAGCCGGAAAACTTGCCCAGGCCACCAAACTTGGCAATGAGTTCTGCACCCGGCCGCAGCATCAGGTGGTAGGTGTTGCCGAGCACGATTTCGGCGCCGAGGCGTTCGTAGTCTGCAGCGCTGAGGTGCTTGATCGCTCCTCTGGTGCCGACCGGCATGAACAGCGGCGTTTGATACGTGCCGCTGGCCGTGCTTGCGGTGCCCACGCGGGCAGCACCGTGTGTGGCTTCGACGTCAAGTTGCACCCGGTACATAGGGCAACGACGCTACCGACTGGAGCGTTCGAGCAGCATGGCGTCACCAAAGCTCAGAAATCGGTACTCACGCTGGATTGCTTCTGCATACAGCTCGCGCCAGCCCGGGCCGGCGAACGCATCGATCATCATGAGCAGCGTGGTCTTTGGAAGGTGGAAGTTCGTCAGCAGCACGTCGACGACCTGCCAGTCGAAGCCTTCGTGGATGAAGATGTTCGTTCGGCCGGAGAGCTCGCCAAGCTTGGCGGCTGACTCAAGCGCCCGCACCGCAGTAGTCCCCACGGCAACAACACGGCTACCTGCCGCGTGCGTGTCGATGCACTGCTGCATCGTTTCCGGCGGCACGCGATAGCGCTCGGTGTGCATTGGATGGTCGAGCGGATTGTCTGTGCTGATCGGCTGAAACGTGTCGAGCCCAACAACGAGTTCAACGGTCGCACGATTCACGCCCCGGGCATCGAGCCGGTCGAAGAGTTCGGGGGTGAAGTGGAGGCCGGCGGTGGGGGCGGCGATGGCACCATCCTCTTTTGCGTAGACCGTTTGGTAGCGTTCGCGGTCGGCTTTCTCGGGCTCGCGCTCCATGTAGTGTGGGAGGGCGAGTTGGCCGACTTTGTCGAGATCGGGTGGGTTGTCCCAGCGGATGAGCCGCTCACCTTTGTCATTCGTCTCGATGACGGTGCCGGTGCTGGAGCCGACTTTGATGGTGCGGCCCGGCTTCAGCTTCTTACCCGGTCGAACGAGCGCTTCCCATTCGGTGCGCGCCCCGTTGGTTGCCTCGAGCAGCAAGACTTCAGCCGCTCCCCCGGTGGCCCGACGAAGCTTGAGGCGAGCAGGGATCACACGCGTTTCGTTGACGACCAGTAGATCGCCGGGCAGCAACAGGTCGGCCAGGTCAGAGACATGCAGATGTCGGACCGGATTGCCCGCAACCAACAACCGGGCCGAATCACGTGGTTCGATTGGAGTCTGCGCTATCCGCTCGCCAGGCAACACGTAGTCAAAATCAGACAGCTGCACACAACGATGCTACGGACGACAGCACAACCGGCACCCCCCACCAGTTCCTTCATCACTTTCGAGTCGTTGACGCAGCAATCGGACGCTCTGACCCCAATCAATCGAAAAGAGAGCCGTTGGTAACTTTCAGGGGTGCGGTGATGCCGATGTGTTCGTAGGCCGCAGCGAGCGCCACTCGGCCACGAGGAGTGCGCGCAATCATCCCCTGGGTGATCAAGAACGGCTCGTACACATCTTCAACTGTCTCCGGCTGCTCGCCGATACTGATTGCCAGGGTGGACAGGCCGACAGGCCCGCCGGTGAACTGGCCACAGAGCGCTGTGAGGAGCGCCCTATCGACTTTGTCGAGGCCGCGGTTGTCGACGCCGAAAAGCTACCCTCCAGCCTCGGCCACGTCGGCGGATAGTTGGTAGATGATCAGATCGAGTACAGATCGGGTTAACACGGCGCAGGAGCCGATTGGCGATACGCGGTGTGCCGCGGGACCGGCGAGCGATCTCGAACGCTCCCTTCGAATCGATTTCGATCTCGAAGATGCCAGCCGCACGTTCGACAATTGCCTGTAGTTCGACGTGGTCGTAGTAGTCGAGCCGGGCAACAAGGCCAAACCGGTCGCGCAACGGGCCAGTGATCATGCCGGTCCGAGTGGTGGCCCCCACGAGCGTGAACGGCGGCATTGTGAGCCGAATACTCGATGCTGCCGGGCCCTTCCCGACAACGATGTCGAGCTGAAAGTCTTCCATCGCCGGATAGAGGATCTCCTCGACGGCACGGTTGAGTCGATGGATCTCGTCGATGAATAGCACGTCACCGTCTTCGAGTTTCGTCAAGATCGCTGCGAGATCACCAGCTCGTTCGAGCGCAGGGCCCGACGTGACGTGGATCCGGGTGCCCATCTCGGTGGCCACGATGCTGGCCAGCGTGGTCTTGCCAAGGCCGGGCGGGCCAGCGAACAACAGATGATCAACCGCTTGCTCGCGAAGACGAGCAGCCTCCATGACAATCTTCAGGTGTTCTTTGAGTTCGCTCTGCCCAACGAACTCCTCGAGCGCTCGCGGCCGAATACCAACTTCAAGTTCTTCCTCGTCGACATTTTCCGAGTGCCCGACGCCGGGGTCGAGAAATTCGTCACGCATGAGAGCCCACCTTGGTTCGTCAGTTCTTGGACAGCGTCTTCAACGCGTCACGCAACAGGGTCGCAGAGTCGGCGCCACTCGGCAGTTCGCGGAGCACCTCACGAATCTCTTCGGTGCCGTAGCCCAGGCCGGCCAACGCTTCGCGCACATCAGCGACACTCGACCCTCCGCCGCTGGCAACTGTGGAGCCACCGTCCAGGATGTCGAGCGACAGTCGATTCTTGAGTTCGACAATGAGTCGTTCGGCAGTCTTCTTACCGACCTTGGGGACAAGTTGCAGCGCGGCAATGTCGTTGGTTGCCACGATGTCGATCAGCGACGCAGCCGGGTGCGTTGCCAAGACTGACATCGCCATGGCCGGGCCAACGCCGTGCGTGGCAAGCAGAACCTGGAAGGTTGCCTTGTCTTCTTTCGATGTGAATCCGAAAAGCGTCTGCGCATCTTCGCGAATATGGTGATGGATCCTCAGAAACGTGGTGCTTCCGGGCTCGAGTTCGGGGATCGCCCGTTGTGAGACGGTCACGATGTACCCGATCCCCGCGACCTCAAGCAGCACCGTGCCGTCGAGGTTGCGTTCGAGTACTTCGCCGCGCAATGACCCGATCATCGGACACCTCCGACCGGCGGCAGGTTCTTCCTACTGCGGACGCTGTCACCGTTCAGGTGACGAACTTGACGCCCGATTGGCGACATTGCCAGGTGGCACAGCGCAATGGCTGCAGCATCCGCAGCGTCTGCCGGCGTGGGTAACGACGACAACCTGAGCCGCTGTTGCACCATCTTCTGCACCTGCTCTTTCCCGGCGCCGCCCCATCCGGCAACGGCATCTTTGACCTGGTTGGGCGTGTACTGCAGAACCTCGCAGCCTGCGAGCGCTGCTTCGGCCAGGGCGAGACCGCTGGCCTGGCCAACACTCATTGCGGTGCGCACGTTGTTCTGGAAGAACACCTGCTCGACAGCGACAACATCGGGTTTGAACTCGGCGATTAATGCCGTGAATTCGGTGCGTAGCTCGCCAAGCCGCTGCGGAAGCGGGTCGGAAGCCGACGTTCGAATGACCCCCATGGACACGGCGGTCGCAGCGTTCGGGCCGCGACCATCGATCACGGCGAAGCCGCATCGGGTCAGGCCCGGGTCAATTCCAAGAACTCGTGAGGTAACGCCACGAACGGCGTCGACGCTATTGGCGAACACAGGTTCGTACTCTAGTCCGTTGACCGATCAGATCAAGTGATCCCCGAAGCCCTGCGACACCACCCTGTTTCTGCGGGGCAGTTTGTGCAGGCATGCGTGTTGGCAGAGGTCAGCGAGAAAGCTTTTCGAGTTCTGCGACGAGTTCTTTGACCGGTCGGAACGTAAGCCCAGCCATTGCTCGGTGGGCGTAGCGGACAATGCCGTTGCTGTCGATGATGAACACGCTGCGCCGCGGAAATCCGATCGGCCCAAGCGTCCCATAGAGACCGGCAACGTCCTTGTCAACATCGGCTAACAGCGGGAACGTGAAGCCGTGCTTGTTGGCGAAGCCTTCGTGACTCGACACGTCTTGTGCCGAGATACCAATGACTTGCGCGTTCATCTCAGTGAACTGCTCGATGTCTCGGTTGTAGCTGTTGAGCTGCTTCGTACACACCGGCGTGTCGTCACCCGGGTAAAAGACGAGGACCACCGGCTGGCCGGCAAAGTCGTTGAGCGAATAGTCCTGACCACCGGTACCAGCCAGGGTGAAATTGGGTGCTTTGTCGCCAAGAGAGATACTCACGATGACACGTCCAGCAGCCAGATCATTCCGAGGCCTGCTCCATGAGTTCATCGCTCATGTCGAAGTTCGAAAAGACGTCTTGCACATCGTCGTTGTCTTCGAGCGCCTCCATCACCGAGAGGATGCCCTTGGCATCTTTCACGTCAAAGACCTCGACGAGGTTCTCGGCCAGCATCGGTGAGTCGGCCGACTGCACGGTGAAACCAGCTGCTTCAAGGTTCGCCTTGATATCGAACACCGGCGACGGATCTGAGACGACCTGGAAGTCATCGCCCGAACGTGCCATATCTTCGGCACCGGCTTCGAGCGCCGCCATCATCAGTTCATCTTCGTCAACGCCTGCACCTTCAACGATGATCACGCCCTTACGGGCGAACTGCCAACCAACTGCGCCTGGTTCGGCCATCGAGCCGCCGAGCTTGCTGAAGATCTGGCGAATATCGGCGCCCGACCGGTTGCGGTTGTCGGTCAGTACGTCGATCATCAGCGCAACGCCACCAGGCGCGTAGCCCTCGTACATGATGCTCTCGTATGCGGCGCCGTCAGCATCGCCCGTGCCACGCTTGATCGCACGCTCGATCGCGTCGTTCGTCATCTGCGCGCCCTTGGCCTTTTGGACCGCGGTACGCAGCGTGGGGTTCATATCAACGTCACCGCCGCCCTTGGCTGCGACTTCGATCTGCCGGGCAAGTTTGTTGAAGAGCTTGCCGCGCTTCGCGTCGGTTGCGCCCTTCTTGTGCTTGATCGTTGCCCATTTGGAATGGCCGGACATGTCGGTTCTCTCTCTGCCAGAGCGATGGACTCGGCGGGTTGATCGTCAGGTGTCGTTCGGTTGTTCCCTCGTCATAACGTCGCGATGAACGCTTCGTGCAGGCGAGTGTCTTCGGTGAGTTCGGGGTGGAACGATGCCACCGTACAACGTCCACTGCGAGCGAGAACGGGAATGCCGTCGTGAACGGCGATCACTTCGACATCAGGACCCACCCGCTCGACGTACGGAGCGCGGATAAAAACGGCATGGAAGTCGTCTGCCAGCCCGTCGACCGAGAGGTCGGTTTCGAAGCTGTCGAGTTGGCGGCCGTAGCCGTTGCGTCGAACCGTCATGTCGATCAGCGAGAAACCCCGCTGATCTGGTCTCCCGTCAAGCACATCGGTCGCGCACAGAATCATCCCAGCGCAGGTGCCAAAGACCCCCATCCCGTCAGCCAACCGCTCGCCGATCGAATCGCGCAGACCGCTGGTATCGAGCAGCATCGACATGGTCGTGCTTTCTCCCCCCGGCAAAATAAGCGCGTCAACACCTACGAGCTGCTCGGGGGTTTTGACGAGTGGCGCATTGATACCGAGTGCCACCAGCCGCTGCTGGTGTGTTGTGAAGGCGCCCTGCAATGCGAGGACGCCGACGACAGGCCTTGCTACCAACCGCGTTCGGCGTACTTGACGCTGATCTCGTCCATGCCGATACCCGTCATCGGGGCACCGATGCCACGACTGACCTTCGCCAAAACGTCGGCATCCATGTAGTGCGTCGTCGCTTCGACAATGGCCTTGGCACGTGGCGACGGGTTGTCGGCTTTGAAGATGCCTGAACCAACAAACACAGCGTCGGCACCCAGCTGCATAGCGAGTGCAGCGTCGGCGGGGGTGGCGAGGCCACCGGCACAGAACAGCGGAACGGGGAGCGTGCCGGTCTGGGCGATCTCCTGGATGAGCGAAAGCGGCGCCTGCAGCTGCTTGGCCCAACCGAAAAGTTCGGCTTCGTCGGCTTGGGTGATGCGCTTCATGTCACCGATGATCGAACGAAGATGACGCACGGCTTCAACGACGTTGCCGGTGCCGGCCTCACCCTTCGAGCGGATCATCGCTGCACCTTCGGAGATACGACGGAGCGCCTCGCCGAGGTTGGTGGCGCCACACACGAACGGCACGTCGAACGCCATTTTGTCGATGTGGTAGGCCTCGTCAGCCGGGGTGAGGACTTCGGATTCGTCGATGAAGTCGACGCCGAGTGACTGGAGAATCTGCGCTTCGACAAAATGGCCGATGCGCGCCTTGGCCATCACGGGGATCGAGCAGACCTCCTGAATTCCGATGATCATCTCGGGGTCAGACATACGGGCGACGCCACCGTCGCGGCGAATGTCGGCAGGAACGCGCTCCAGAGCCATTACCGCCACCGCACCAGCATCTTCGGCGATCTTGGCCTGCTCGGGATTGACGACGTCCATAATGACGCCGCCCTTCATCATTTCTGCCAAGCCCCGCTTGACGGGGAATGTTCCAGTGCTCTCAACGCTCATGAACTCATCGTACTTTCGCCGAGCGGGTTCTAGCCTGATCCACTGTTGCATTCTACGGGGTACCGCTGGTACCCGTTTGAAAACGCCCCAGCAGCGGCCCAGCTATTCGATCGTGACGTCAGCCGGGTCGCCCGGCGAACCCACCTCGACAAGTTCAATCCAGGTCTGCCCAGGCGTCAGCTTGATTGGATTTCCGTCGTCGTCGGTCAGGACGAAGTTGTAGACCGCCAGCTCTTTCTGCCAACGCCCAGTGATGACCTCACCGTTACTGAACACCGATGCCTGACCTTCACCCAAGACGACTGCCTCGGGAGCGTTCGAGTCGATAGAACTCTGGCGATAGTCGACGGCGAGCACAATGACGTTCTGTGCACCGATCTGACCGTAGGTCTTGTCGACGTGCTTCGTGCCCTCTTGCGAACGCTCGTAGCGCCCTTCGTCAGCGTTCCAGTCCCACCCAATGTCGACGTTGCCGATGGTGAACGACACCTTCTTGGCCACGTCGCCCGCAAAAACCGTGCCATCGTCGAGGAACCCGAACTGGAGGCTTGGCGCGCCAGGATTATCTGCCGGCGCCAACGCGTAGAGCGACGCGGTGTCGGAGTACAGGTTGTGCGGGGCGCTTCCCGGGCCGCGGTAGTAGCTGCCGGAGTTTGAAGGTGCGCCGACGTCGACAAGGAATGAGGCCCTGATCAGACGCGTGACGCCTGGGTTGCCGCCACTCCAACCGAAGAGCGGTTCGTTCAGCGAACTGAGGAGGTTGACGTCCTGTTCGCGACCCGATCGGATCGGGCCGACCGGATCGGCGTCCTGGCTGTGGAACACCACTGCGAAGCGAGTGAGGCCGCCTTCAACTTTTTCTTCGAAGACAACATCGGCAACAGCGATGCCCGAGTGGTTGCGGCGGGCGGCTGGGGCATTATCAATCTTGACGGCCAGCGCGGGGCGATTGGTGACGCCGCCCTCACTCCCGGCGAACATGCCTGTCGCCGAAAACATTGGCGGTTTGAACAGTCCAGCGCTGATTCCTGAAAATTACGCACTTCGAGTGGAGATGTTTGGTTTATGCGCCGTGGTTTTGGCAGAAGACGGTTTGCTCTGGAATATGCGAATCTTGTCTGATGGCCCTTTGGGCCGAAAATACGGATACAGCGATGAAGCCAGCGCCGCAGCGCCAGCCAAAATTGCTGAGGTAATCACGTTGATCGACACCCGCCTTAAGCAGCAAGCCGAACGCGGTTCAAAATACCTTGTAGGCGATTCACTGTCGGCAGCCGACATTTATTGGGCGACGATGGGTATGAGCGTTATGGCGACGCTGGTGTCTTCCTTCAGCTTTTCCAGCGCCGAGATCAGACCCGGCGGATACCGAGTCAGCTGACAAGCCGTGACATCGGCAAGCGTTTCGCGGCTCCTCGAAACCGCTGCCTGCATGGCTTTGGCAATGATCGGCGACAGGACTAGCAGGGCAAAACCGGCGTAGGCCAGTGGGTTATTGCCATTCGACCGGTCACCGGAACGCGACACACGCCCACCGTTCCACCACATCAGGCGGATCGCACCGTCGGCAAGAAGGGCGACTGCGCCAACCATCGTGACTGCGAGCGTCGAAACGAGAATGTCGTAGTTCTTGATGTGGCCGAGTTCGTGTGCAATGACTCCCTCGAGCTCGACTCGATTGAGCATTTCAAGAAGGCCGCTCGTTACTGCGATCGCAGCGTGTTCTGGGTTACGGCCAGTGGCAAAGGCATTCGGTGCCGGATCGTCGATGACATACACGCCCGGCTTCGGAAGGCCTGCAGCGATGCAGAGACCCTCGACGATGTTGTGGAGTCTCTGGTACTGGATTTCTGAGGCCGGCTCGGCTCGGCTGATCTTCAGCGCGATCTTGTCGGCTCGCCAGTACGAGTAGAAGGCAACGCTGCCGCTGAAGACCAGTGCAACGAGCGTGAAGGCTATGCCATTGCCGACCAGCGCTCCAATGGCAGCGCCGACAAGCACGATGAAGAGCATGAAGCACGCAACGAGCGCGACACTGCGGCGTTTATTCGATCGGATCAGTTCAAACATGAGGTGATGTGATGCAGTCGGCTGATCAGAACTCGAGGGACGGAACTGTGCGGGCGGCCTCTTCGGCCTGGAAATACTCACGACGATCGAACTTCATTGCATTGGCAAAAAACATGGTCGGAAACTGCTCGAGCTTGTTGTTGTAGTCGAGCACGCTGTCGTTGTAAAACTGGCGTGAGTAGGCAACACGGCCTTCGGTCGCCGTCAGTTCTTCTTGCAGTTGCAGGAAGCTCTGGTTGGCCTTCAGGTCGGGATACGCCTCCCCGAGTGCGAAGAGCTTTCCGAGCGCTCCAGTCAGCATGTTGTTGGCGCCGGCCTGGCCATCAGGCGTGTCGGGTGCAGCGATCGATGCGTTTCGGGCGTTGATCACCGCTTCGAGGGTCTCGCTCTCGTGAGCGGCATAGCCCTTCACCGTTTCGACGAGGTTGGGGATCAAATCGAGGCGGCGCTTGAGCTGGACGTCGATCTGCGACCAGGCGTTTTCGATCTGATTGCGACGGCGGATCAGCCCGTTGTAGGCACCGATCACCAACGCGAGGACGACGACAGCGATGACGATGACGATGACAAGGATAACCATGAGCGCAGTGTACGACCGATCGATGCGCGGTCAGTGGGATTCCCCACCGGTCGCACTCCTGGAGCAACCGCTACTGAACGGCCGGACGGCCGGGACAGCCGAACAGTCGAACGGTCAGCCTGCGATCAGGCAATGAGCGCTCGGTAGATCCTGATGTAGTGGTCGACCAGCGTCGACATCGAGAAGTCGAGGGCCCGAAGCGATCCGTTCGCTCGGAGGCGCTCCGTCAAATCGTCGTCGTTGAGCGCTCGCTTAATAGCAGCGGCCAATGCTCCTGGGTCACCGGGTCCAACCAGCAGCGCGTCTTGCTCGTGGGTCGCAACATTTCGATATCCGTCCAACCCGCTGGCAACCACGGTGGTTTCGGCTGCCATCGATTCGATCAGCACGACGCCGAACGATTCGCCACCGAGTGAGGGCGCACAGAAGACGTCAGCGCCACGGAGCCGGGCGATCTTGTCTTCGTCCGTGACACGCCCCAGCCAGTGGATGCGTGAATCTCCTTCGGTTCTGGCTTGAAGCGCAGCAGTATCTGGCCCCTCCCCCGCAATCCACAGGTCGACGTCGTCACCAAGTTGATCGAATGCATCAATCAGAACCCGCAGACCCTTGCGATCTTCGTGACGCCCACAGAAGAACACGCTCGGGCGGTCGTACTCGTGCGGCTCGAACGCTTGCATCTCTTCGATGTTGACGCCATTGAACAAGACCTCGTATTCGCCGCCGAGGTGCGACTGCACCAGTGCAAGGGCGTCTTTCGACACGACAACTTTGTGGTCAATCCGCCTGATGATCCGACTCAGCGCACGGTTGAGGAGTCGGTAGCTGGTCGATGAACCCGCCGCGTGGAACGTCGCGACGATCGGCGCAGGATGGAACAAAACAGATGTGAGCGTCGGCCCTGGCGCAAGCGGTTCGTGGACGTGGATGACGTCGAAGGCTTCGTCGGTGAGTGCCCGCATCGTGCGAAATGCTGCTGGCGGATCGGGCGCAAGCGGAGCAATCGACCCGTTGGCTGCGAGCCGCAGCGAGTTGCCGAGAGGAGTGACGAAGCTCTCGGGTGGCGGCCCATCGCATGGGCCGAGCACTCGTGCCTCGTGTCCGCGGGCCCGCAATTCTCTGGCGAGCGCCAGCACTTGCATCTGCACACCGCCCGGGATAGTCAAGCTGTATGGGCACACAATCCCGATGCGCATCGGCGGCCCATTGGCAGCATCGGTGTCGTCGGTGCTGCTCACCGTGGAATGTCTAGCTGACTGAGGCGCGTCATTTCGACATCAGTCGAGGCTGCCCGACCAGAACGGACCTGGGTCGACATTTGAAAAGGTGTTTACCTGGGGTGGTGCTCGTAGCCCGGGTCGCTCGGCCAGTTGGGTTGAAACAAGTGCCACTGCGACGGGGCTCGACGGATCAGGACTTCCAGTTCCTGGGCAATGGCCTGAGTGATCCGCTGAACGTCATCACGAAGTCGTTTGGCCTGCCGTTCGACTGGAATCGGCGGACGGACGTACCCGAGGTGACCATCGAATCGATCCGTGAAGTAAATGCCGGTCGGCAGGATCGGCGCTCCGGTCCGCAAAGCGACAGTCGCTGCACCGCCGGGCAAGGTGGTGCGCTCGCCAAAAAACTCGACTTCGGGGCCACCGCCCTGGATGTCACGATCAGACAACAGACAGACGACGTGGTTGTTATTCAGCGCCCGGATGACGGCCTTGCCCGCCTCGGGTCCCACCGGGACGACGGTCATCCCGAGTTTGGACCGCAGATCGACAAACCAGTCGAACAACTCAGGAGGATCGAGTCGCTCCACAATCACGGTGATCGGGTGCCCGCGGTCGGCAATCCAGCGGCCAGCCCATTCCCAACCGCCCAGATGGGGGAGCGCGATGATCGCGCCCTTTCCCGCATCGAGCGCCGTGAGGAGGTGCTGGTATCCATCTTCTCGGAACGATCGGGCCACGACACGTTTGGACATAGCGGGGAGCCGAAAACTCTCGATCCAGTAGCGGGCATAGGAGTCAAACGACTCCTGCACGGCTCGACGCAGCCGCAGGCCGCGCAACGTTGGGTCAACGCGCTGGAGGTGCCGCTCGATCATCGCCCGGCGTTCCGGGCTTGCAAAGTTGGCGCCCAAGCCGGCAGGCGTTGCCAGCCCAGCAGCGACGGCCCCGGGCAGAAGTCGTGCTGCGAGTGCTCCGGCCTTGTACGAGTTCGTGGTGATGCGGTTCGTAAGTTGGTCAGCGTGCCAGCGCGGATCGGCGAGATTGCCCCAACTCGGAGTGCCCGCAGCGTTGAAACCCCGATCGTCGCTCACGCGACGTTACGCAGAGACTCAGGCGCCGCTGCTCGGCCGCTCACGGCTTGCGGCGCGGGATGCTGGTGCGGCGAAGCGCTGTTCGCGCAACTCGGCGGCTTTGGCGACGTGAGCGACGCATCTCGATCCGGGCGGCCGTGACCGGTGCAACATCGGCCGCGTTCCAAACCTTCCAGAATCGCTGGAGTGCCGTGATTGAAGTAAGAACCAGCATGATCCAGAGAATCGGAATGAGGAGGACATTGAAGGCGAGACCGACGAGGATCGCAATAATCCGCTCAGCGCGCTCCATCAGACCACCTTTGGCTTCGATTCCAAGCGACTCTGCCTTTGCCCGCTGGTAGCTGATCACCGATGAAATCGACGCCACGGCGAACGGAAGCAGCACGAGGCGGGGATCTTCGGTCAGCGCGAAATGCCAGCCGATACCACCAAGCAGCAGCGAGTCGGTGACGCGGTCGACCGTCGAGTCAAAAAAGGCACCCCGTTGGCTGGAGGTTCCTGAGGCTTTGGCCAGAGCACCGTCGAGGAGGTCGGGGAGCGCTGCCAGAATCACGAGGGCAAGTCCGACCCAGAGACGACCGAAACCAATGGCAACTGCCGCTGCGATGCCGACCAGCAGGCCAACGATGGTGAGGTGGTCGGGGGTCAAGCGGGTCTTACGCAAAAGTGCGCCGATCGGCTTGACCGCTCTGTCGACCGGCTTTCTGAAGGTGCCGTCAAACATGTTGCAACGACCTTACTCGGTCTCGTCGTTCTCCTCGATGAGGTGCTCCAGGATTCGCCCGTCGACTGCATCGACCAGAACCAGGCCGCGCTGGACGGGGGGTTCTTCGGCCGAGTAGCAGAGCACGCGCCATGTCGGGCGGCTCCGAAAGCCACGCCAGACCTGCTGTGCCGAGGCATGTCCGACGGCAAAACCGACTGCACCCTGGGCGGCAACAAGCGCTTGCTTTTCGTCCACAGTCATCCGCCAGCCACTCGTGATCGAGAAGATTCCAACAGCGCCAAGCACCACAGCTCCGACGAGCCAGCCAGTGTTCACCACGGCTACGTCGGTGGCAACGAAGTAGACGAGCGCAGCAATTGCTGCAAGGCCCAGGTATATCGCTCCCGGCCAGCGCCGACGGCTGTTGTCGGGAAAGAGATAGGCGCCGACGAACCCAGCTGGGTTCAAGTCGTCAGGCAGCACGTCGATCTGGTCGTCGGTCATCACCGCAGAGTCTACGAGCGCTACATCGACGTCGGCCACCTGAGATTCCCGGGACCCGGTATCTCAGGAACCGCTATCTCAGTAAATGTTCAGGCGGTCTGCGCGTTCCAGGCTGTACGGATGCGACTGGCAGTAACAACGAGAGCCTCAGGCAGCGTCTGGGCGTTGGCAATCGTTGACATGAAGTTCGAGTCGCCAGTCCACCGCGGAACGACGTGCATGTGGAGATGCGTGGGGATTGAGCCGCCAGCCGGACGGCCCAGATTGAGCCCGATGTTCATGCCGTGGGGTTTGTACTCCGCACGCACCACCGCAGCCGCCTGCGTCGTGACGGCCCAGAGCTCAGCGTTCTCCTCGGCCGTCAGCAGCTCGATTTCCGCCACCTCGCGGTACGGCAGCACGAGCACGTGACCGGACGTGTACGGATGAATATTGACGATCGAGAAGACGTGCTCGGCACGGTGCACGATGTGCGTCTCCTCGTCTGGCAAGCCCGACTCGAGTAACTGAGTGAACACGCTCGAATCGTTTGCTTCCAGGCCCTTTGCCTGAGTGGCTCCCGCCCCGACCACGTAGCTCGAACGCCACCCTGACCAGATCTGTTCGAGCATCAGGCCTGCAGCGCTGCCGTCTGAGCGTCGGCGACTTCTGCTTGGAAGCGCTCAACAAAACCATCGAGTGGCACATCACGCTCGACGTCAGGCGCGCCTTCGGCCTGCATGTCGGTGCGAACATTGACGCCAACGGTGCGCGCTGCGACGTCGTCGTCGCCCACGACGAGAACGTATGGGATCTTGTCGATTTTGCCGTTACGGATGCGTTTACCGAGACCATCGTCCGCAACCGCCATGTCGACGCGTGCGCCTGCTGCCTTGAGTGCCGCAACCACTTCTGCGGCGTACTCCTCGTGCGGTGACGACACAGGCAGGACCCGGACCTGCACAGGCGCCAGCCATGTCGGGAAGTTGCCGGCGTAGTGCTCAATGAGCACGCCGAAGAATCGTTCGATCGAGCCCATCAGGGCACGGTGCAACATGATCGGCCGGTGCCGGTTGTTGTCAGCGCCGACGTACTCGAGGTCGAACCGCTCGGGAAGCTGGAAGTCGGCCTGGATAGTCGAGAGCTGCCAGGACCGGCCAATCGCATCTCGCACATCGATGTCGATCTTGGGGCCGTAAAAGGCTGCATCGCCCTCTTTGACCGCGTACTCGAGGCCGTGGGAGTCGAGCGCCTCACGGAGCGCCGTCGTTGCGGTCTCCCAGATCTCGTCGGTGCCGACCGACTTGTCAGGGTCACGCGTCGACAGGTTGAACGTGAAGTCTTCGAAACCAAACGCACGAAGGACAGACAGCACAAAGTCGAGGAGGCCAGCAACTTCGCCTGCGAGCTGTTCTTCGGTGCAGTAAATATGGCTGTCGTCCTGGGTGAAGCCACGGATCCGCATGAGGCCGTGCAGCGTGCCGGCGCGCTCGTAGCGGTACACAGTGCCCAGCTCAAAGAGTCGGAGCGGCAGCTCGCGATAGCTGCGCTGACGGCTGTCAAAAATCAAACAGTGCATCGGGCAGTTCATCGGCTTGGGGTAATACGTGCCGTTGTCCATCTCCATTGGCGGGTACATACCGTCGGCGTAAAAGTCGAGGTGGCCAGACGTCTCGAAGAGGTTCGCATTTGCGAGGTGCGGCGAATAGACGAAGTCGTAACCGCCACTCTCGTGACGCTGACGGCTGTAATCCTCCATCAGTTTGCGGATGATGGCGCCTTTCGGGTGCCACACGGCGAGCCCGCCACCGAGCTTGCTCGGGAAGCTGAGCAGGTCTTGTTCGACAGCGATCTTGCGGTGATCGCGCTTGAGTGCCTCTTCAAGCTGATGGAGGTGCTCGGCCAGCGCCTGCTTCGACTCCCAGGCCGTGCCGTAGACGCGCTGAAGCTGGGGGCCCTTCTCGTTGCCGCGCCAGTACGAGCCCGAGACCCGCTGCAGCTTGAAGAAGGCAAGCTTGCCGGTGCTAGGCACGTGCGGCCCGACACACATGTCGACGAACTCGTCGGTGTTGCGGTACGCGCTGATCACGCCGCCGCCGCTGACTTCGCCAGCGTCTTCTGAGTCGGCTGCGCCGCCCTCTTGCTGAATCGACTCGACGCGCTCGATGATCTCGACCTTGTACGGCTGGTCGGCGAACAGTTCCTTCGCCTCAGCCATCGTGTGCTCGGACCGCGTGAATGGCTGGTTCTGCTTGACGATCTCCTTCATCTGCTTCTCGATGACTGTCAGATCGTCGTCGTTGAACGTCTTGCCGTCGGGCAGATCGAAGTCGTAATAGAAGCCGTTCTCGATAGCTGGGCCGATCGTGAACTTTGCACCCGGGTAAAGCTGCGTCACCGCCTGCGCAAGGACGTGCGCCGTCGAGTGGCGCAGGACGTGGCGGCCTTCGTCCGTGTTGTTTGTGATGACCGACACCACATCGCCCTCGGCCAGCGTTGTGGTGAGGTCAGTCTCGTGCCCGGCAATCGTTGCGGCCACAGCGGCCTTGCGGAGGCCTGAACCAATCGACGCGGCGAGGTCGAGGACTGTTGAGCCTTCGGGCAGTTCGCGCGTCGTTCCGTCAGGAAGCGAGATCGTGATGTTCGACATGAACCGCCAGGATAGAAGCGATGGCCCGTTGTCCGGCGAACGGTTTCGGATTGACCGCTGCTCAGGGATCTCTGCTCAGCTGTTTGCGGCCAGCGCGATTCTTGCTTCGTCGGCCTGCCGCTGCTCGAACCGGTTGGCCGCGTCGGTGACATGGCCCACTCGGGCCGCAACAATCGGCTCCGATTCAGCGGTCTGGCCGTGGTACTGGTTGACGTAGGTCTGGCCGGAGAGCTCGCGAACCTCGAACATGACCTCATCGATCATCGATCGCCAAGCCATGTGCTCAGCGCCGCGGTTCATGTACCGCTCGGGTTTGATCGGACGACCGATCTTGATTTCAGCGGCCCTACGCAGCTTGGGGACCTTGGCATCGGGTGGCTGGATTTCGTCGGTTCCAATGATGCCAACCGGATAGATCGGGCAGCCGACCTTCATGGCCAGGCGCGCTGCACCGGTGCGGCCCTTGCCGAGGGTGCCGTCGCGGCTCCGGGTGCCTTCGGGATAAATCCCGAACAACTCGCCCCGGTTGAGTACTTTTTCAGCTGCGTCGAGCGCACCGTTGCTCGCAGATCCGCCCGAACGGTCGATCGGGATCATGCCCATCGCCGGGAACAAAAATTTGGTCTTCCAGGAGTCCATGTACTCGGCCTTGCCCACAAGCGAAATGTTGCGGGGCACGGTAAAAGCCAAGAACGCAGAATCGAGGAACGAGATGTGGTTTGGGCACAGAATTGCGGGGCCGTTGGCTGGAAGGCGTTCGTAGCCACTGAGCTTGATGTCCCACAGTTTCGACATCACGGGAGCACCGATTTTGCGCACCCGACGTTGCAGGGTGCCAGCTCCTGGGCCATCGCTCATGAAAGCCAACAGTAGAGCACCGAGATTACGCAGGGAAGGCGACCGGGTGAACGCGCCGTAAATCGAGGCGCACGCCAATCACTCGAAGTTGACGCCAAGCAGTTCTGCTGCTTCGCGGACACCGTGGCCTGCTGCAGCAGCAGCATCGATCGCAACGAGCGCTCCCGGCGTGTCGAGGTCGTCGTCGAGGCGCTCGCGCACCTGGTCGAGCAGTTCGAGATTGGACGCATCGTTGGCGAGCCACGATTCGAGGCGCGCCTTGTTGCGCGGCATCAGCTCGTCATCCCATTCCCATTCGACCCGGTAATTGTGCTCGATGATTGCGAGGCGAATCGAGCGCGGGTCGTACTCCTCGCGCAGTGCATCGACGAACACGAGGTTGCCGAGGCTCTTCGACATTTTCTGGCCATCCATCGAGATGAGTGCCGTATGCATCCAGTGCTTGACGAACTGCTCGCCGGTCGCCGCTTCGGACTGCGCCTTTTCGCACTCGTGGTGCGGGAAGATCAGGTCCGCACCGCCCCCGTGGAGATCAATCGTCGTACCGAGCTCGCGCAGGGCGAGGGCGGAACACTCGATGTGCCAGCCCGGACGGCCTGCGCCCCACATCGTGTCCCACGCCGGCTCATCAGATGCCGAGGGGTGCCACAAAACGAAGTCGAGCGGAGACTTCTTGTTCGGGTCGTCGACCTTGCCGCCACGTTCTTTGGCGTAGGCAATCATCTGCTCTTCGGAATAGCCGCTCATTGAACCAAACGAGTCGACCTTCGATACGTCGAAGTAAACCGAGCCGCCCGCCTCGTAGGCGAAGCCTCGGTCGAGGACCATGCCGATGAAGCCCCGAATGTCAGGGATGGCCGAGAATAATCCCAGACGCCCGCGACCGGCAGCGCATTGAGTGCTTCCATGTCGCGCTCGAAGCGAGCTTCTTCCGATGCGGCAAGGTCGAGGTAGTGCACGCCAAGCTCACGAGCTTTGGCGAACAACGGGTCGTCGACGTCGGTGACATTGCGGACACACCTGACGGTGTGGCCCATGTCAATCAGCCGGCGTTGCAGCATGTCGTATGCAATAAATGTGGCCGCGTGGCCGAGATGCGTTGCGTCGTAGGGCGTAATACCGCACGTGTACATCAGGACGTTCTCGCCTGGCTCGAAGGGGACGATTTGGCGGCGCGCTGTGTCGAAAAGTTGCATTGTCATCGCTCAACGCTCGCAGTGCCCTGTTTCATTCCTATCGATATCACAGGCTCAGGGTGCCACATCGCTGCCGCGCCCCCGCAGGTCTTGGGCGCGAGTCACAGCTCCCACCACCGATTCAGCCCCGTTTTATGTACTCAAAAAACACGGCCGAGTTTTGCGTGAGCGATTCCAGCGACCGACGCTCTCACCGCTCACACAAAAACAGGGCGCTCCAGCGACTACGTTTCGGCGGATGGGTCTGCTCGACGGAAAAAACATCGTGATCACCGGAGTCCTCACCGATGCGTCGCTCGCATTCGGCGTGGCAAAGATTGCGCAGGAACAGGGTGCGAACATTGTCCTTACGGGCGCTGGGCGAGCGCTGCGCTTGACGCAACGCACCGCGCGCAAGCTCGGTACGAACCCAGACGGTTCCGAAATCGAAGTGTTCGAGCTCGATGTCACCGTGCCCGAGCACGGTGTCGCTGTACGTGAGGCGCTGGCAACAAAGTGGGGGCGCGTCGATGGCGTGTTGCACGCTGTTGGTTTCGCACCTGCGTCGTGCCTCGGTGACAACTTTATGGACGCCCCGTGGGACGACGTCGCCATTGCCATGCACGTGTCGACCTACTCGCTCAAAGCCCTTGCCGACGCGTTCGTGCCGCTCATGCAACCGGGCGGCTCAATTGTCGGCCTCGACTTCGACAACTCGGTCACCTGGCCCGCATACAACTGGATGGGCGTTGCCAAGTCGGCGCTCCAAAGCCTGTCGCGCTACCTGGCAAAAGAGCTCGGGCCTCAGGGCATTCGTTGCAACCTCGTTGCCGCCGGCCCGATCCGCACGATGGCCGCGAAGTCGATCCCCGGCTTTGCCAAGTTTGAAGACGTGTGGGACGGCCGCGCTCCCCTGGGCTGGGATGTCAACGACTCCGAGCCCGTCGCCCGCACTGTGTGCGCCATGCTCTCTGACTGGTTCCCAAAGACAACCGGCGAGATCGTCCACTGCGACGGCGGCTTCCACTCCACTGGCGTCTGAACGGGTCGGCTCTTGAGATCGGTCATCAGATCGATCATCGACGACGAGTTGCTCCGCGTCCGGCAGAGGCCTGCAGCACGAGCAACAACAGCACCGCGCCGATCGCTGCGACGCCGATACTCCGTAGGGAAAACTCCTTGACTCGCTCACTGTCGATCGCGGACATCAGCCAGCCGCCGATGAGCGCGTCGCGCACGCCGACGACCATCGTGTAGATGCAGCCGCTCCGGTCGTCCTTGACAATCCATCGGGCGATGCCACCAGCAATCAATCCAACGATGATCCAGCCAACGATGCTTGTGGAGGTAACGCTAGCGAGGGGCCCAACACCCACTTGGTTTCGGCCTTGTCCGGTGGCGCTTCAGACACCGTCATCGCCGCTTTCTGCGGCGTTACCCTCCCGACGATGAACAGGCTTGCCGACGAGACGTCTCCCTACCTGCGCCAGCACCGCGACAATCCAGTCGACTGGTTCCCGTGGGGCGCCGATGCGTTTGCTGAGGCAAAGGCGCGCAACGTCCCCGTGCTGCTGTCGGTCGGATACTCGTCGTGTCACTGGTGCCACGTAATGGCCCATGAATGCTTCGAAGACGCCGAAGTCGCAGCGCAGATGAACGAGATGTTCGTCAACGTCAAGGTAGATCGCGAAGAACGCCCTGACGTCGACCAGCTCTATATGGATGCCGTGCAGGCCATGACCGGGCGCGGCGGCTGGCCAATGACCGTGTTCATGACGCCCGATGGCGAACCCTTTTACGGCGGCACGTACTTTCCAAAGGAACAGTTCCTCCAACTGCTGACCTCAATCACCGAGGTGTACACAGAGCGGCCCGACGACATTCGCAAGAACATCGGCCAGTTGATGACTGCCGTCAATCGCACCGCCGAGCTCTCAGCCGGTACTGAAATCCCTAACGTCGAACAACTCAACAACGCGGTGCAAGGACTCGGCAAGGCATTCGACCCCGAGTGGGGCGGGTTCGGCCAAGCCCCGAAGTTTCCGTCGACGTTCAACCTCGAACTCATGCTCCGCGCCTACATGTCAAACGGCGCCGACGCAGCCAAGGACATCATCGTCACCACCCTTGACGCCATGTGCTCGGGCGGGATGTACGACCACATCGGTGGCGGTTTCGCCCGCTACTCGACCGACCGCGAATGGCTCACGCCGCACTTCGAAAAGATGCTGCCCGATCAGGCGCTGCTCGTGCGGACCTACCTCCACGCGTTCGTCGTGCTCGGCCAGCCGCAGTGGCGCCAGGTTCTCATCGAGACCATCGGCTACGTGCTCACCACAATGCAGCATCCCGACGGAGGTTGGTACTCCGCCGAAGACGCCGACTCCCCCGACGCGGAGGGCAAAGGCGTCGAGGGTTTGTTCCACACCTGGACGCCCGACGAGGCCCGTGCTGCGATGCACGACGTGAAGAAGGAGATCGTCGAGGCCACCATCGACTGGTACGACATTACCGACGAGGGCAACTACGAGATCGTCGATCACGGCGCCAAGGCCACCGACGACAGCAAGCAGGGCAAGAAGAAAAAGGTCGTCGCACCCGTTCGCCGCTCAATCCCCAACCGGTTGCAGGCCCGTGGCGTGCTCCAGCGACCCCGCGAGCTTGACTACGGCACCTTCCGGTTGGCCCAGGCCCGCAACGCCCGCACGCGACCCGGGCTCGACGACAAGATCGTCACCGAATGGAACGCCATGTTCCTCGCAACCCTCGCCGAGGCCGCATCGGTCTTCAACAATCCAACTTGGCTCGAGGCTGCGAAGAAGAACGGCGAGTTCCTACTCCGCGAACTCCGCCGACCCGACGGGCGCTGGAACCGCACCTGGCATGCCGACGGGGCACCGCAGGCTCGCCACGAGGCGCTGGCCGCCGACCACGCCCACCTCGTCGACGCTTTCACCCGCCTCGCCGAAGCCACCGGCGAGTCACGCTGGATGAGGGCAGCCGTCGAAACTGCCGACACGATGCTCGACTGGTTCTGGGACCCGGTCGAAGGTGGACTGTTCACGACCGCCGAAGATGCAGAGGCACTGATTGCTCGCCAGAAGGATCTGACCGATACTGCCCTGCCGTCGGCGAACTCAACCGCAGCCTTGGCGCTGTACCGCCTCGCTGGCCTCACGGGAGAAATGCGCTACACCAACCAGGCCGATCGCATCTTGCAGCTGCTCGGCACACAGGTCGACCAGGGCGTTGGCATGTTCTCGAACGCACTCATCGCAGCTGACCTGCGCCGTCGGGGCACGACCGAGGTCGTCATTGTCGGCGACCGGCCCGACCTCGTCCGCATGGCCCAGTCGGTCTGGCGGCCTGACACCGTGCTGGCCTGGGGTGAGCCCTACGACTCACCACTCTGGGATGGCCGCGAAGACGGCTACGTCTACGTCTGTCGAGATCACACATGCCAGGCACCCCAAGACACCGTCGAGGGCTTCAGTGAGCTCCTCACCGGCAAACGCATTTCGCTCCCGGTACGCCCGGAAGAAACGACCGCTGAAACTGGCACCTGATACAGCCGCTGTCACACTCTGGCCTGACCAGAGTGTGACAGGTCAGTGCTGCGGGGTACCCGTCCAACCACCCCGATGGATGATCTCATCCGGTGAGCGGCGAGCGCGGATGGAACTGCGGCCTGCGCCCGCTCCCTGCTGTGCCTCGTCGTCTGGATTGTCGACCGGGTAACCGAGCGCAATGGCGCCGAGCAACTCCAAGTGCTCAGGGATATCCAGTTCGGCTCGGATCGCTGATTCATTGTTGAACACCCCGAAGAACAGCGCTCCGAGGCCAATGTCTTGTGCGCCAAGCAGCAACGTCATCACCGCCATCGACGTATCGATCGTCCAGTACGGGACTGGCCAAGCCGCTTCATTTTCGCCTAAGCCGGTTCGCGCTTTGTCTGGCTCTGCGTAACGGTCGACGTAGGCGCTCGCATCAGCCAGCGGCAGTGCGATCACCGGAGCATTAAGCAACTGCTTCCAGCGGAAGCTGGCGCGCTTGTCAGCGGGCAGCGACAGATCCCAGAAACGTGCGGTGGCTGCGCCTTCAAGCACGACCAGGTGCCACCCCTGCGTTTTGCCAGCACTCGGCGAACGTGAAGCAAGATCGACGAGATCGTCAACAATTGCAGGGTCGACAGGATCGTTCCCGAACGCCCTCGTCATCCGCCGATTGCGAACGACATCTGAGAACTCGGTCATCAACCGGAGCTCAAATGTTCGCTCAGCGCTTGCCGAGCTTGACGAGATCTTCGGCCATGGTCCAGCCGTACACGATCATCGCGCCGCCCTTGGCGACCGGGACGTCTTCGAACATTGCAACGACCTCGGGGTCGAGCGTTTCGGGCTTTGCCGACTCGAAGTCCATGTAGCCGTCTTGCGCACCGGATTTGGCGATAAACGTTTTGGCGTCATATTTGGAGTCGATGCCGTAGCGCTTTGCAAGGCGACGGCCCCATGCCCGCTCTTCGCCGACGGCATCGTTGCCAGGTCGGGGTGTCAAATCATCGAGATCCTTGAGCGCAACGACCGAATCGGCGTTGACGAAGCGACAGCCGACGACCACGTCCTCATCGGGGAACGCCATCAGCGCACGATGGTACGCCTCGCTCATGAGGCCACGAAGCACCTGATCACGCTTGGATGAGCGCTTGACGCTCATCAAGCCAAACAGGACACACGGCGTGCCACCGATCCGCTCCAGCGTGGCAAATGTGAACCCATGCAACGCATCGCCGAAGCGTGCAGTGGTGATGAGCACCCAGTCTTCTTTTGCCTTGGACAAGGCTTCGGCGCTGAATGCTTCCTCCATCGACGCCAATTCGTCGAGGTCGGTGTCGGTCAGTGCGGACGCGTCATTGGTCGAAACTTCAAGTGCCATCTCCACCATTCTGCCACCGGATTCACTCATCGAATCAATTGCAAGTCAGTTCGTCAAGTTCGGTTCACCTCAGTTGACCGATTAAACGACCCCACTGAGCAGGGACAATATTTCCCGTCGAGTGCCCGCAGGCTCCCATTCCACCCCAACTTAGAGCAGGACGGCGTCGTGTCCGAATGCCATCCGAAGTTCACCAACGACCCGGTCAAGATCAACCCGAAACTCGTCGGCAAGCTTCACGACCTTGCCCATTCCGATGTCGATCATGACAATGGACTCACCGGGATGTTCCTTGAGAAGTCGCTTCAAGCGTTGGATCTTGAGCTCGTCGAGAGCGGTTGCCGGGAGCCGCAGCCTCAGTGGCACGGCAGGTCCGTCGGCGAGACCCTGGAGCACGTTGATCGTCTGGCCAATCAGACCAAAGCGCGACTCGTCACGCTTGTCGAGGCGGCCCCTGACCGACACGATGAGGTCGTCTTCGAGCTTGTGCCCCTGCTCGGCCAGAGTACGCGGGAAAATCGTCACTTCGATCGAGGCATCGAGGTCCTCGAGCAGAAAGACGGCCATCTGGTCGCCCTTCTTCGTGAACTTCCGAGCGAGGTTCGTGATCACTCCACCCACCGTGACCGGCGCGCCATCTTCCATGTTTGGCAGGTCGATGAGTGCGTGCTCGACCTTGCGTTTCAGTGCGCTCTCGACACCGAAGAGAGGGTGGTCAGACACGTACAGACCGAGCATCTCTTTTTCGAAACGAAGTTTCTCGGTCTTGTCGAACTCGAGTTCAGGGATCGGTGTCCGCTCGCTGAAGCTGTCGCCACCGGCACCGCCAGCAGAGTCGTCGCCCCAGTCCCCGAACAGCGACATAACGCCCTTTTCGCGCTCACGTCGGCGCTTCACCGTCGTGTCGATGATGTGCTCGAAGACGCTGAGGAGCCCACGGCGCGGGTGCCCGAGTGAGTCGAACCCGCCGCCCTTGATCAGCGATTCGATCGTTCGCTTGTTGAGCACCGATTCCGGGACTCGTTCGACAAAGTCATAGAAATCAGCGAACTGGCCATTCTCGGCTCGCTCGGCGAGGAGATCCTCGACGAGTGCCTCGCCGACGTTACGCACAGCCGACAGACCGAACGTGATTGCGCCAGGGCTTCCTACGTTCAGCGACATGCCCTCAGGAATCTCGGTCGGCGACAGAGCACCAAAGTTAATCAGCGAGCGATTGACATCTGGCGTGAGCACCTTGATGCCCATTGACCGACAGTCGGCGAGGTACGTGGCGGCCTTGTCGAGGTTGTTCTTAACGCTGGTGAGCAGCGACGCAATGTATTCGACCGGGTAGTGCGCCTTCAGGTAGGCGGTCTGGTACGTAATGAGGCCATAGCCGAACGTGTGGCTCTTATTGAAGGCATAGTCTGCGAACTTCTCGATGATGTCGAAGAGCTCCACACCCATTTGCTTGTCGTAGCCGGTCCGGACGACACCCTCTTCGAAGCCGTCGCGGGCTGCTGCCATGACCTCGCGAACCTTCTTACCCATTGCCTTACGCAGGGTATCTGCTTCGGCGAGTGAGTACCCGGCGAACTTCTGCGCCACACGCATCACGCTCTCCTGATAGATCATCAGGCCGTACGTGTCGCCGAGTACCTCCTTGGCATCCTCGTGGAAGTAAGAAACTTCCTGGCGACCATTTTTGCGGTCGGCGAAGTCGTAGTGCATGTTGACCGACATCGGGCCAGGTCGATACAGAGCGAGCACAGCGGCAATGTCTTCGAAGGTCGTGGGCTCCATTGCCTTGAGGAGCTGACGCATCGGCGGAGATTCGAGCTGGAAGATGCCAATCGTGTCACCCCGCGAGAGCAGCTCGTACGTCTTTTTATCGTCGAGCGGCAACTGCTCGACGACCAGGTCCGGAGTACCTCGCTCGCGAATCATTGCTTCGGCGTCGGAGATCACATCGAGGTTGCGCAACCCGAGAAAGTCCATCTTGAGGAGCCCGAGATCTTCTACCCCGTGCATCTCGTACTGGGTGACGACTGGAGCATCTTCGGGGGCCGTTCCCGCCGCAGGTTTGCGCTGAATCGGCACGTAGTCGGTGACCGGGTTTTTCGTGATCACCACAGCAGCGGCGTGAATGCCGTCTGAGCGCTTCAGACCCTCGAGGCCACGGGCCACGTCAATGATCTTCTTGATATCCGGGTCGGTGTCGTACATCGCACGCAGGTCAGCCGCTGCCTTGTACCCGTCGTGGTACTTGGGGATGTCTTCGAAGCAGTACTTGAGCGGGGTGTCGCGGCCCATCACCATAGGCGGCATCGCCTTGGCGATCTTGTCGCCGACGCCGTACGGATAGCCGAGCACGCGAGCCGCGTCTTTTGCGGCGTTGCGCGCCTTGATCGAGCCGAACGTGATGATTTGCGCGACGTGGTCGCGGCCATAGCGCTCGGCCGCATACTTGATCATGTCTTCGCGGTATCGGGTCTCGAAGTCCATGTCGATGTCAGGCATCGACACACGACTCGGGTTCAAGAAGCGTTCGAACAGGAGGTCGTACTTGATTGGATCGAGGTCGGTAATCCACAGCGAGTAGGCCACGGCACAGCCAGCGGCCGAGCCACGGCCCGGGCCGACACGAATGTTGTTGTCACGGGCGTATTTGATGAGATCCCAAGTGATCAGGAAGTACGACGCGAACCCCATGTCGCAAATGACCTTCAGCTCAAACGCCAGCCGTTCGAGCGCGTCAGCCGGGATGTCTTGACCCCACCGCTTTTTTGCGCCGGCCATGGTGAGGTGACGGAGGTAGGCCTCGTCGTCGGTGAAACCCTCAGGTAGCGGGAAATCCGGAAGCAACGGTTTACCAAACTCAATTTCGATGTTTGACCGCTCAGCAATCCACAGGCTGTTATCGCACGCCGTGGGGATCTCCTTAAAGAGGTAGCGCATTTCAGCAGCCGTCTTCAGGTAGTGCTCGGTTCCGGAGAACCGCAGGCGCTTTTGATCAGAGATGAGCGAACCGGTCTGCACACACAGCAGCGCGTCGTGGGCATCGTGTTCATCTTGATGCGTGTAGTGGGTGTCGTTCGTGGCGAGCAGCGGCGCCTTGATTTTCTTGGCGATCTCGAGCAGCTTTGGATTGGTCCGATGCTGCTCAGCGATGCCGTGATCTTGAATCTCGATGAAGAAGTTGTCGCGGCCGAAGATGTCTTGCAGGCGTGCGGCCTTCTCGAGCGCACCCTGCTCGTCGCCGTTGAGGAGCGACTGCAGCACGTGGCCACCAAGGCAACCACTTGTAGCAATCAGGCCGTTCGAGTACTTCTCGAGCAGCTCCCAATCCATGCGGGGCTTGTAGTAGTAGCCCTCCATGAACGCGAGCGACGCAAGTTGGATGAGGTTCTTATAGCCCTCGTTGTTTTCTGCCAGCAGAATCAGGTGGTAGTAGAGCTTTTTTCCACCTTCGGTCTCGCCGCCCGAATCGTCGACAAGGCCCCGCCGCGATGGACGTTCGCTCCGGTGCTCGTGGGCCATGTAGGCCTCGGTGCCGATGATCGGCTTGATCCCTTGGTTGTTGCACTCTTTGTAAAAGTCGAGAGTGCCGTACATGTTGCCGTGGTCGGTCATGCCAAGCGCTGGCTGGCCATCCTCAACTGCCTTGGCCACTAGCTCGTCAAGTCGCGAGGCACCGTCGAGCATCGAGAATTCGGTGTGAACATGGAGGTGGGTGAAGGAGTCGGCCATCTGGCTTTTCTGAGCGAATTTCTGAGCGAGTTATCAACGTCAGATACTTACAACGTTGGCATTCTGAACGTAGCAGTGAATCCCTTCGTTTTTCCAACGGTTGCATACGACCGGCTCTCGGGTCCTGGCTCCGTCGATCGATCGGGCTGCGACGGCTCGTTCCTCGCCGACGGTCCCTCCTCGACCCACGGAGCCACCCGTTCCCTTGCTGGCTGCCGCCCGGCCTGACGCTCGCGCCTCTGGCGAGGCGGCAGCGTCAGGCCGCTACAGGTACGTTCCTGGGCGGTCGCCGTCGGCCGGCGGCGTCGGCTCCGGGATGGCCTGGCGCGTGCTGTGCTCCGCCTTGGACGACTTCGCCATTCGGAAGCTGACGCATCTGAGCAAGCTGCTGTTGAGCAACGGCCTGCTGGGCCATGAGGCTGGCCTGAATTCCGTGGAAAAGGCCTTCGAGCCAGCCGACGAGTTGCGCCTTGGCAACGCGTAGTTCGGATTCGCTCGGAACTTCGTCATGGTCGAACGGCAGCGCAAGCAACCGCAGCTCTTCCTGCAAATCCTCGGACATCGCCCCAGACAGCTCCACAATCGAACGTTCATACACCTCGGCGAGCCGCTCGCGAGAGGCCTCGTCGAGCGAAGTCATCCGGACCTCTTCGAGCATTTGCTTGATCATCGAGCCGATGCGCATCACCTTGGCTGGCTGCGTGACCGCCTCACGAAGCTCAGTTGGTTCGCCAGCATCAGCGCTCTTTGGCGATGCCTCGTCGCTCGTTGGTCCGACGCCTCGACGCACCGGCTCGCTCTCAGCAGAGGTTGCGTCGGGAGGCGGTGGCGTGTCGGACATGGCGATCTTTCTACCGGGATACTGCAGCGCCCGTTCGTCAAGCCGTGCCGGCGAGGAGCGGGACGTTCACTTCAGCGGACGTCAGAGAACCGTGGCGACAGATCAGCTGATAGCTGCCGGAGTCGGCATCTTCGTGGAACGTGACTGCTTCGCGAGCAACAAGCGCGACGTCGCCGAGCCGAGCCCTCACCGGTGGCGAAACAGTTGCGCCAAACCAACATTCGTCGATGACCTGCTCGCGTGTGACGACCCAGGCAACCGCTCCAACTTCGGCTTCGGCGATTTGTGCCACATCAGCCAGCGCCCCGGCCGTGGTGTGTAGCCAGCGGAACCGCCCTTCGCCAGACTGCATCGTGACGCCGCGCAACATCGCATCGGATGGCCGGATGATGTTGCCACCAACGTCGACCTGGCCGTGATCGGCAGTGATGAGCAACGACGTCCCACTCGGCAGGGCCACAAGCAGGTCAGCGACTAAGCGGTCGGCGGCACGCAGTTCGGCCTCGTAGTACGGGCCAAAGCCACGTTCGTGGGCAATCTTGTCGATTCCACCGTAATAGCAGTACACGAACTGTTCCCCGGCCTCGACGAGTTCGGCAGCGGCCACCGGAATCGACGACGTCGCCCGCCAGCCGGCTCGCCGACATCCACGGAGATGCGCTTCGCTGAATGCCGAGTTCTCAAGCTCCGCCATCGACACGACCGGTATCTCGTAGCCCATAAACGGGTCGTACGGCTGCACTTCCATCGGCGGCTTCTGGCGACGAACGATCTTGTCGTCGACACTCCACCGGAGGACGTTCAAGATGTCACCGTTGAGCATCATGCGGTAGCCAATGAGCCCGTGTTCTCCAGGCGTCAACCCCGTGGTGATCGATGTCAGCGCCGTGGCGGTCGTCGTCGGAGCGACAGTGTGGATCGATCGACCGACGAGCGAGTCGATCGTGGGCATGATGGCTCGGTGATCGTTGAGTTGGTCCCAGCCGAGGCCGTCGAGCACCAACATCACGCATTGCTCGGAGTCGGCAATTGGTGCCGGCATCCACGAGGGCAGCGTCGACGTTGACCAAGTCCTCGGACCGAGGAGTGCGGGAATGATCCCGCGCACGTTAGCTCCCGCATAGTCCGGAATGATGGGCCCGACGCCTGACGATCTCACTATTTACCAGTCCACCATGTTCGAGGGTCCGACCACAACGTCAGAGCCAGGATTGTTCTTCTCAAGCGTTTGCGCGGGCGAACCGTTCTCTACCGGATCGCTCAGGAACGACGAAAAATCGTTATGGTGAGGTCGTGCGCATCTCAACCCGAGGGGACTACGCCTGCCGGGCGTTGCTGAGTCTCGCTCTTCACATTGAAGAGGGCGGCCCCACATCAGTACGTGACATCGCCGAGCGCACCGCGCTCCCTCAGCCCTATCTTGAGCAGATTCTGCTCGCTCTGAAGGGCGCTGGGATCGTGCGGTCAAAGCGCGGCGTGGGCGGCGGCTATGTACTCGCTCGCGAGCCCGCAGCGATCATGCTCAGTGACATCATCTCGGCTGTCGATGGCCCGATCACGGTCGGCGACTTCGGAGAGCCCCACCAAGACGGAGCATGTGACCACGAAGGCCAGTGCGTACTCTTGGAGATCTGGAACCAGGCGGGCGCTCACATGCGCGAGCACCTCGACGGCTACTCACTCGCCAGCATCACCAGCATCGCCAACGGCGAATCCCCCTGGCCAGTCCTCCACGAACACTGAAGTAGCAACCAGCCACTGAGCGGATCAGTCGCAGCCAAGCTTGTGTCCCCGAGCGAAGCGATTCAGACGCACACCGAGCACCGCTGGCAGCGGCGCAGTCGCTGTGGTCCACGCCAGTCGACAGCGCCGCCAGGCGCACCAGCGTTAGGTGGAGGCGGCGTCGAGCCAGGCCTGCAGGTCTGGCGCAAGCGGGCTGTAGAACGTCACGCGTTCACCAGTATCCGGGTGATTGAAGGCCAGTTCCGCAGCGTGCAAGAACGGACGCTGCACACCAAGGTTCGGGCGGCGCTGACCGTAGGTCGGATCACCGACGAGCGGATGGTTGATCGACGAGAGGTGCACACGAATCTGGTGTGTGCGACCGGTTTCCAAGCGGCAGTCGACACGAGAAACTACGGCGGGTTCGCGATAGGTCCCGATCACCCGGTAGTCGGTTCGCGCATACTTACCGTGCGTCACGATCGCCATCTTCAGGGGATCGGAGCGGCTTCGGCCCAACGGTGCATCGATGATCCCGTGCGGTGCGTCGGGAACACCCCACACGAGCGCTTCGTAGCGGCGCGTGCATGTGTGATCGGCGAACTGCGCAATGAGGAAGTCAGCAGCGACTTGAGTGCGTGCGACAACCAACAAGCCCGAGCTGCCCGAGTCGAGGCGATGCACGATTCCGGGTCGGTTCGACTCCCCCACGTCGACGATTTCGGGGAAGCGAGCAAGCAGGCCGTTGGCGAGCGTGCCTTCCATGTTGCCGGCACCGGGGTGCACGACGAGACCGGCCGGCTTGTCGATAACGATGATGCTCTCGTCTTCGTAAATGACCGAGAACTCCACATCGGCGTCGGGCTGCGGCAGCTGAATCCGTGGGAACGACGTCGGGTCAACGCCGATGGACTGACCTTCGACGAGTCGGACCTTGCCGCTCGAGGCCGGCTGACCGTCGACGGAAACCCCACCGTTGGCGATTGCTGCTGCAGCGTCGGATCGACTGATGTCGCCGAGGAGCGCAACGATTCGGTCGAGACGTTGGCCGTCAAGTGCTGCGGGGACGTCCTCATTGATCATGGTTCAGGGATCTCCTCGGCAGTGACGGATTCGGTGGCATTTTTGGCATCAGCGGCTGCTGCTGCGCCGCGGGCTTCTTCGAACTCGGCCGCTTCGAGCGTTTTCGCGCGACGGGCGCTCAGCACGCTATTCAAGATCAATGAGCCTGCACCGACGTTGATGCAGATGTCAGCGATGTTGAAAATCGGGAACCATTGGAAGTCGATGAAGTCGACGACGGAACCACGCAACCAGGCCTCGTTTCGAAAAGCCCGGTCAACCAGGTTGCCGGCTGCACCGCCAATGACAAGCCCCATTCCAAAGGTCGACAGCTTGCTTGACTCGGTTCGCAGCGTGACAAGGAGCCAGACAATGACCACTGTGGCCACCACTGCAATGACTGGGCCGAAGCCCTGCCCACGGCTGAAGGCCATGCCGCTGTTAAAGGCAAGGTTCCAGCGGAGCGTCCAGAAAACGTCGATGACACGATCTGTGCCGAGGCCGGTGACTGCCCAGTGCTTAGTGAGCTGGTCGAAAAAGACGACGCAAAGCGCCAGCAGTACCGGGGCCCGCCACACGGCGGCACGGGCATTGGACATGGAAGAGTTGCGAGCCAGGCTTAACGGAAGCCGGCGCCGCTGACCTTCTCGACCGCAAGGACGGTCGTTTCCGGAATCGCTTCGAGCCGCTCACGCGGGATCGGCTTGCCCGACACCACTGAGTAGCCGTACGTGCCAACTTCAATCCGGGCCAACGCCTCGTCGATGTCGCCAATGGACTGGCGAGCCTGGCCCGACAGCAGCCGATCAAGATCGCGCTGGACGACCATCGTGTCTCCTTCGCCACCCTCGTCGTCGAACTGAACATCGCCCATTTCGCCGTCTTCGATCAGCGAGATCGCTTCCTCTTCGAGGCGGGTTGCGCGAAGCAGTTCACCGGCACGTCGTGCGAGCAGTTCGTCCTTTTGCGCTTTGAGGAACTTGACATCGAAGTCCTTCGTGTACGCAATGCCGTCTTTGCTCGTGCCGCGTGGCTTTGGCACCTCGACGACTTCTGGGACATCATTCGAAAGCAGCGACGGGAACGGTGTCTTCTTCTCTTTGATCTTCGGTGCGAGCTTCGGCGGCACAGTCTGTATTGGCCGCGGGGTCGCTGGGTCGACAGCTTTCTTTGCCGCCGACTTCTTCGATGCGACCTTCTTCGATGCGACCTTCTTCGATGCGACCTTCTTCGATGCGGTTTTTTGCACTGCTGCCTTCTTCGATGCGGTCGTATTCACTGCTGCCTTCTTCACTGCTGCCTCCCTCACTGCTGCCTTTTTGGCAACCGCCTTCTTCGCAGCCGTCTTCTTCACTGCTGCCTTTTTGGCAACCGCCTTCTTCGCAGCCGTCTTCTTCACTGCTGCCTTTTTGGCAACCGTCTTCTTCGCAACCGTCTTCTTGGCAGCCGTCTTCTTGCAGCCGGTCTTCTTCACTGCTGCCTTTTTGGCAACCGCCTTCTTCGCAGCCGTCTTTTTCACCACGGGCTTCTTCGCTGCCGTCTTCTTGGCAACAGGCCTTTTTGGCAACCGCCTTCTTCGCAGCCGTCTTTTTCACCACGGGCTTCTTCGCTGCCGTCTTGTTCGCAGCGGTCTTCTTCGCAACCGTCTTCTTGGCAGCCGTCTTTGAGACGGTCGGCTTCCGCGCTGCCTTTTTCGCTACTGCCTGCTTGATGACAGGCCTCTTCGCGACCGCCTTCTTCGCTGCCGTCTTCTTGGCAACAGACTTCTTTGCGGATTTCGACGATTTCGGTGCGGCCATGAGCGCTCCTTGTGGCGTTATTGAGCGCCGGACTATACCTGAACAGGTGTGCGATTGCGACGGTCATACCGACGTCACAAGTTCACGAACTTTCAGCCTTCAGGTGCGCGTGCCACCCTGATCGAAGGATCACTCTCTTCGTCGACGCTCAGGTTCGTGGTGACTGATGTGGCCAGCGTCTCGGCGCTGATCAGGGTTTCGTGTTCTGATACGGCGTCGAGCCACATCTGCGGCGCGACAATTGTGAGGTCAATCCTGTCCGACACCTTAAGCTCTGCGTCGCGACGGGCCTGCTGCACCAGGCGCACCAGGTCACGGGCGCGGCCCTCAATTTCGAGTTCGTCGGTCACCTCGATGTCGAGAGCGATCACTCCGACCGACTTACTGAGCCCCGTGCTCGCCTGCCCTTCACCGAGATCATCACTCGCAACGAGGGCGAGGGTGTACTCCCCCTCCAACAGCTCAACGCCGCCGACGACCACGCGCAGACCATTTGGCCCGTCCGTGCTCGACCACTCACCCGATTTGTGCGCCTTGATGACGTTCTGAACATTCTTGCCGAGCCGCGGCCCGAGCGCCTTGGGGACAAGTTGCAACTGCTCGGTAGCAACAGATGCGACGTCGTCGGTCAACACGACGTTGCGCACATTGACCTCATCAGAGATCAGCGCAGTGAAGTCGGCGAGTCGAGCCGCATCAGGAGTCGCCACCGTCAAAGAATTAAGCGGGAGACGGACACGCCGCTTGTTTGCCTTGCGAACCGACAGCGTGGAGGAACAGACGTCACGGACCAGATCCATCGAGGCAACCAGGTCGTCATTGGCCGGGAGTTCGTCTGCAGACGGCCAGTCGTGCAGGTGAACTGAACGAGCCGCATCGCCTGCTTCCGCGCTCATGCCTTCGTGGATGGCTTCAGAGATGAACGGCAACAGCGGAGCCGTCACCCGGACGAGGATCGACAACACCGTATGCATTGTGTCGATGGCGTCGTGGTCGCCATCCCAGAAACGGCTCCGGCTGCGCCGCACGTACCAGTTGGTCAGAACGTCGAGATAGCCCCGAACGTGTTGGCAGGCAGCGAACAGGTCGTAGGCGTCAAGCGACGCCGTGGTATCAACGACCAAGTCGCGCGTCTTGGCCAGCACGTACTGGTCAAGCACGTTGGTCGAGTCGGTCCGCAATTGGCCCTGATAGCCGGCGGCGTTGGCATACAAGGTCAGGAAGTACCAGGAATTCCAGAGCGGCAGAAGCACGTGCCGCACGGTTTCGCGCATCCCATTCTCGGTGACCATTCCATCGCCCCCGCGCAGGATCGCCGAGCTGAGGAGATGCCAACGCATTGCGTCGGCGCCGTGCGCATCGAACATCTCCCGCGGGTCTGGATAGTTGTTCAGCGACTTCGACATTTTCGCTCCGTCGTCGCCGAGCACAATGCCGTGGCTCACGCAGTTCGAGAACGCAGGCCGGTCAAACAGTGCTGTGGCCAGAACGTGCAGCGTGTAAAACCAGCCGCGGGTCTGGCCGATGTACTCGACAATGAAGTCGCCGGGATAGTGGTTCTCGAACCAGTCCTGGTTCTCGAAGGGGTAATGCACTTGAGCAAACGGCATCGACCCCGACTCGAACCAGCAATCGAGCACCTCGGGTACCCGGCGCATCATCGACTTTCCAGACGGGTCGTCCGGATTGGGGCGTACGAGGTCGTCGACTTTCGGTCGGTGCAGGTCGGTCACGGTCCCTCCCCCAAGACAATCAGCAAAGTCAGCTTCGAGTTGAGCTAGGGACCCGTAGACGTCGAGTCGTGGGAAATCTGGGTTGTCGGATTTCCACACCGGAATTGGCGAACCCCAGAATCGGTTACGGCTGATCGCCCAATCACGGGCGTTCTCGATCCACTTGCCGAAGCTGCCTTCCTTGATGTGCGCTGGCTGCCACGTGATGTCCTTGTTCAGTTCGACCATGCGGTCACGGAACGCTGTGACCTCGACAAACCACGACGAGATGGCCCGATAAACCAGGGGCTGCGCACAGCGCCAGCAGTGCGGGTACGAGTGGTCGTACGTGGCGTGGCGCACAAGAACACCGCCGTCGGCCAGTGATCCGCGTGCCTTCAGGTCAACGATGATCTGCTTGTTGGCTTCAAATACATGCGTGCCGACGTAGTCGGTGACCTCGGCGGTATAGCAGCCGTGCTCGTCCATGGGACACAGCGTGGGGATGTCTGCCTCGATGCAGGCGATCTGGTCGTCTTCGCCAAAGCCGGGCGCCATGTGCACGATGCCCGTGCCGTCTTCGGTCGAGACGAAGTCGGCACCCAGTACCTGCCAGGCGTTCTGGGTGCCGTGCAGCTCAGTGTCGGTGAAATAGTCGAAGATCGGCGTGTAGCGGCGACCGATGAGGTCGGTGCCCTTGAGCGTGTCGACACGCTCAGCCGCACCGAATTCAGCCTCGTGGTTGCCGACCAGGGCGTCGGCGATGATGTATCGCTGGCCGTCCTGTTCGAGCACTGCGTAATCGATGTCGGGGCCAACTGCAAGCGCCAGGTTCGACGGCAACGTCCAAGGTGTGGTGGTCCACGCGACCATCTTTTCACCGCTGTCGAGCGTGAAGGCAACGGTGACAGAAGGGTCCTGACGGTCCTTGTACGTGTCGTCCATTCGGGTTTCGGTGTTGGACAGCGGCGTCTCGCAGCGCCAGCAGTAGGCCAGTACTCGAAAGCCCTCATAGATCAGGCCTTTATCGTGCAGCGTTTTGAACGCCCACATGACGCTCTCCATGTATGTGAGGTCAAGAGTCTTGTAGTCGTTTTCGAAGTCGACCCAGCGGGCCTGGCGACCAACGTAACTGCGCCACTGATCGGTGTACTGCAGGACACTCGAGCGACACGCCTCGTTAAACTTGTCAATGCCAAACGCAGCGATTTCAGGGTGCCCAGAGATGCCAAGTTCTTGTTCGGCCTTGACCTCAGCGGGCAGGCCGTGACAGTCCCAGCCGAAGCGTCGTTCGACGCGCTTGCCGCGCATCGTCTGATAGCGCGGGATCGCGTCTTTGACGTACCCCGTCAGAAGATGGCCGTAGTGCGGCGTCCCGTTTGCGAAGGGTGGGCCGTCGTAGAAGACGAACTCGTTGTCACCGCTCGTTCCAGCATCACGCTGATCGATCGACGCCTGGAACGTGTTATCGGCCTCCCAGCCTTGAAGAATCTTCTCCTCAAGCTGCGGGAAGTTCGGTTGGGGGTCGACTTCTGGGTAGGACACCCCAAAACTCTATCGACCTGCTCTGCCCTGGCAGCGGCCCGTTTCGGCGCCAGCCGACGGCTCAGTCGTTGTCGCGGTCGTTGTCGCGGTCGTTATCGCCGTCGAAGCCGAACTTCATGGGCAGGTCAGCGCCTGCGTCATCCTCGTCGTCTGGCAACCAGAGCTCTTCGCTCTCCGTCGGATCATCGAGCGCCATCGCTGAATTGTCAAGCGCAACCGTTGGATCATCGGCGGCGTCCGCCTGCGGCTCAGAAGCCGTCGCTGTGGCCGAGTCATCGTCAGCGCCTGCAGCCACTACTGGCCCTGCTTCCACGATGCCTTCGGTCGCAGCCGACAGCAGTGGACGGCGCGACTCGCCGAGGCCGCTGGGGACCCGCTCCGTGAGCTCCACGATTTCGTTCGCAGCATCGCGGAGGCGGCTGCGCTGAGCGACAAGGAACTGTTCCATGTGATCGACGTCAGACTCGAGGAAGTCACGGCGCGCCATCAGCGAGTTGACCTCGCCAGCAAGTTCATTCTTTTCGTGTTCGCCAGCCTTGCGAGCTTCGGCGCGAGCCTCTATCAGTAGCGCCTGCGCAGCAGCACGACTGGACTCGACAGCGCCAGCAACTTCGGATTCGGCTTCGGCGCGGACGCGCTGGGCTTCGACATGAGCCTCTGCAACGGCGGTGTCAGCGGTGCGCTGCGCGAGCAGCAGGGTGCGGCTGATCATCGCGGACTGGTCAACAGTGACGTCGATCGATGGCTCCGCTGCAGGAACTGCGAGAGCCTCCGGGGTCGCGGAGATCGCTGGAGTTCCTTCGATGATCGTCGACCGTTCCATCTCGGCACTGGCGTAGGACTGCGACGCAGCATCGCTGGAGAGCTCGTGCAGGCGGGCCGCAGCGGCACGCGCCCGCGCTTCCATTGCGGTCGACTGATTTTGCGCCTGTTCGAGTTCGTCAGCGACTGCACTGAGGAACACCTGCACCTGTTCGGGATCGAGCCCTCGTCTGACAGTTGCGAACTGTGCGGTTCTGACGCGTTGCGGATTCATGTCCATGAAACGTCTCCCTCAGACGCTGCGCCCCATTGTGGCAACAGCACTCAATCGTCGTATTCGTCGTACCGCTGCTGCGGCGGCTTCAGCAAATAGACACCGGTGGCCACCTTTTCCATCGATCCGTCCATGGCATAACAGATGCCGCTGGCGAAGTCGATCAGGCGGCGGGCAACGCCACGATCAGCCCCCTCGAGGTTCATGATCACCGGCTGGCCATCTTTGAACTTGTCGGCGACTTCTTGCGCTTGGTCAAAACGACGCGGGCGTACTGTGTGCGGTTCCATGGATCCTCCAGGAACACTGCGCAGCGCTGGCTGCTGGGGCGGTTGAGGTTGACTATTCGGGCGGATTTGAACGCCGGAATTGTCGCGATGAGCGGCATTGTCGGCACGCGGCCGGCGAGCTGCTGCCGATGCGTCGAAATCACGTGATGGGAAGCTCGGTCGTGGCGCCACAGCGTCGACGGTGAACTCGGCTTCTCGGCCGAGTTGACGTTGACCACGCGGGTCGGGTTCACGCGCGCCGCGCTGGCGCGGCGGCGCCTCCGGCTCGTCGTAATCGTCGTAATCGTCGTATGTGTCGTCAGGACCAAGACCCAGGTAGTCCATGGTCCGTTTCCAGATGGGCATGCAATCCTCCTGCTCGGTGTGAGGATAGCTCACGCGCCACGTCGGAACGCGGACACGTCGCAATGGATTTGAAGATCATTGTGCTGGACGTTGTCCAAAGAGCGCGCTCCCGACGCGCACTTCGGTCGAGCCGCATTCGATCGCAATGTCGAGGTCGCCCGACATCCCCATCGAACACACTTCCAGACCGTGGTCATCGACAAGCCCACGAACCGTCTGGAATGCCAGTCGGGTTGCCTCTGATGAGCTTCCGGTCGGCCCAACGGTCATCAGCCCTCGAACGTCGAGGCCCATCGCACGGGCGTGCTTGAGCAGCGTCGGCACGTCAGCCGGCAAGCAGCCGCCTTTCTGCTCCTCCCCCGTTGCGTTCACCTGAAGCAGGATCTTGCCCCCTGGCATTCGCTTGGCAACCTCGTCAACAAGCGATAGCCGGTCGATCGTGGCCAACACGGTGACGAGGTGAGCAAGCTGGCGAACTTTGTTCGACTGCAAGCGACCAATGAAGTGCACGTCGACACCGGTGGCTTCAATGACAGCTTCCTTGGACAGCAAATCTTGGGCATAGTTCTCGCCGATTGAGCGGCACCCTGCTGCAGCCGCAGCGGTGACTGCTGCATCGGAAAACCCCTTGGTCACTGCGATGACCTCGACGGGGTGCCGCCATGTCCGTTCGACCGCGTCGATTTGTGTACGCACCCTTGCGAGTCGGTTCTCGACATCAGCGACAGTGAAGGAGCTCACGGAGTCACTCTGTCATGCGATTCGACCCAAGCCACCACTGCGTGACGACCCGGTTCGATCCTGGCTCGATGGGAAAACCAGCGATCGTTGCAGCCGGTGCAGCCACCAAGCACCGCTGCTGCGATTCCTCGCCCCCTCAATGCTGCTCGGACCGCCGCTGGCGCGTCGAGCGCCAGATGCCCGTCGGTGCTGAGCGCTGTGATCGCTGCTGGAGCACATCGAACGCCACTTGCAACCAGACCAATATCGTCAATGCTGAACTCGTAGCAGCAGGGATGGACCATCGGACCAATGACAGCTGTGGCCACCGAGTCGCCCGCATCAATCACCGCACCAACAGCCGCGTCGACCACGCCTGCTGCTAATCCTCGCCAGCCTGCGTGGGCCGCAACGACGAGCCCGGTCGCGCCGAACAGTACAATCGGAGCGCAGTCGGCTGCCCAGATCGCAATGGGTCGCCCCATTGGCTCCGAGACAATCACATCAGCAACGCCACCAAGCGGCCACGCATCAACAGCAACGGCCGAATCACTGGCAACATGAATGTCTCGCCCGTGGACTTGATCGGCCATTGTCCACCGAGTACCGGTGACCGCGTGTTGGCGAGCATGCAGCACGTCTGATTGCACCCGCGCGGGGTGCATGTCACCGTCGATGCGCTCGGTCGCCACAGCGCGAAGCCGAAACATGCCTTCGACCCGGTCAAGCAGATCGACCGCCATGGCGGCTGCGGACTACTTCAGGAACGAGGGAACGTCGAAGTCGTCGTCGTCAAGCGGATCGGCCTCGGCGTTGTCTGCGAAAAGTTCGGTGATCTGTGTCGACGAGTTACGCACTCCGAGATCGTCGCTCGCTCTGTTCGACGGCGATGCCGCCGAACCCTCGACACGGTCAAAGCCTGCAGCGATGACGGTAACGCGAACTTCATCGCCCATCTCGTCGTCGATGACCGTACCAAAGATGATATTGGCGTCTTGGTGCGCAACGCCATGGATGATTTCGGCGGCCGCGTTCATCTCGAACAGACCCATGCTTGAAGGGCCGGTGATGTTGAGCAACACGCCACGTGCACCATCGATTGCAGATTCGAGCAATGGGCTCGAGATAGCAGCCTTGGCAGCCGACATGGCACGTTCGTCACCGCTCGCCTGACCAATACCCATCAGGGCTGACCCGGCGTTGGAGAGAATCATTTTGACGTCCGCGAAGTCAGTGTTGATCAAGCCGGGAGTCGTGATCAAGCTGGTGATGCCAGACACGCCCTGCAAGAGAACTTCGTCGGCCATCTTGAATGCGTTGAGCACGCTGGTCTTGTCATTCGCAACGGTGAGCAGGCGATCGTTCGGGATGACAATCAGCGTGTCGACCTTCTCTTTCAGACGACCCACACCATTGTCAGCTTGCACCGCGCGCTTGCGCCCCTCGAAAGAGAACGGACGGGTGACGACACCAATGGTCAGTGCACCTGCTTCGCGGGCGAGCTCGGCAATCACGGGGGCCGCACCCGTACCGGTGCCGCCACCTTCGCCGGCAGTAATGAACACCATGTCGGCGCCCTTCACCATTTCTTCGATCTCTTCCTTGTGTGCTTCAGCCGCCTCGCGACCAACTTCCGGGTCGCTGCCGGCACCAAGGCCACGAGTCAGATCGCGACCGATATCAAGCTTGACATCAGCGTCGCTCATCAGAAGCGCCTGTGCGTCGGTGTTGACCGCAATGAACTCAACGCCCTTCAAGCCGGCATCGATCATGCGGTTGACAGCATTCACGCCGCCGCCGCCGACACCGATGACCTTGATCACGGCGAGATAGTTCTGTGGAGCACCAGCCATCAGCGGATCCCTTTGAGTTGCTTCGTCAGGAGAGTCATGTCGTTCATCAGTATGTCATTTCCATGTGTCCGGCTCGGTATTCGATCGTGCTGATCGGGCGCCCAAGCGTCGTGAGTTATATCCTGCCAGATTTCGGCTGTTCGAGCGGGGACGGTCACAGTACGGTGACCTCGTTGGTCGCCACGTTGATTTCCGTCACCACTCCTGCTGGCAGGTCATCGAGTTGGTTTTCGAGCCGAACGAGCTTTTCGATCTGATCGCTGTCGCCAACGGCCGATCCGAATCGTACCCGAATAGGTGTGGTCTGGAGGGACTCCTCGCCAGGCGCAAGAAAGATGACCAAATCGGCCCCGTCGTCGGTGACATCGATTGCCTGGACCTGCGGCCGGATCGTCGGTGTGAGCTTGGTAACAAGTGAGGCTGCCGACGCCGGTCCGAGCGGAGCGAACTCGCCAGCTGCGAGGTCGAGCGTGTTTGGCCCACCGAGCAGAATAAACGCCACCGGTTGGCCTTCGATCACGTCGAGCACACGGCCTTCCTCATCGAGCACTCGGAATCGATCGTCGGCACCCTGCATCGTCGCGACCGGCGTGCGCTCACGGATCTCAATTGTCGCGCTATCAGGCCACTTCACCCGGACACGGGCAGTTTCCACCCAGGGGATGGCCTCAAGTGCGCGCTCGGCGGCTTCGGTGTCGGCAAGGAGAACGGGCGTTCCGCTGAGCTCGTCGATCACCGCATCGAGGCGATTCTTATCGGTATAGACGTTGCCACCAACCGACACGTTGTCGATAGCAAACAAGCCTGATCCGAGGACGGTCAACGCGGCGAGCGCGACGAGCACTGCCGCAACCCCAGCGACAGCCCACTTCAGCCGGCGCAGCCCCATCGCTCGATGGACGGTGATCCGACGCTGCCTCAGGCGCGGTTCGATTCCTCGAATCGCTGCGTCTTTGGGGGCGATTGCGTCGCCGGTGCCGTCGTCATCGATGAAAATAGTGCCTCCAGATGGGTCGCTGAGATCGCCGCCATCGTGGTAGACGGCATCCGGGGGGCCATCGGCCCCATCGATTGCGATGGTTGAGCGATCACCCGAGGCCCGTGCTACTGGTCCCCGTGCTACTCGCGGAGCCTGAGTCGGTGCAGACGATGACGAGCTCAACGGGTCGGGATCAAGGTTGACCGGGCGACCGCGAGCTTCGTCGACCGACAAGGAGTCGAGCTCTGCGCCATCGAAGCCGTCGCCGATCTTGATCGTTCGACGCTCTGGAGGCGGCCTCGTAGACCCTGCATCGGACGCAGGCAGCGGGCCGTCCGAGGTAACGATCGACAGTTCGATAACCGCGTCGGGCGGGTCGACCGCAGCAGAAGTCGTGACATCAGTGCCGATGTCGCGACTGGGCGAGTCGGACAACGCCGGATGCACTTCGGAGGCCGGAGTCACCGGGGATGATTGCTGGGAACCCGACGACACCTCATCACGGTCATCACGGTCATCACGGTCATCACGGTCATCAATCAGTGCGGCGTTGTCATTGTCTGGTTCGACGTCGAATGCTCGCGAAAGTTCGTCGAGCACCGAATCATCAGGCCGCACGCGAACACGGGCCCGCTTTGGCTCGCCGGCAGGCTTCTTCCGTTTCAACATCAGCAACGCGTGCCGGACTCAGAAATCATCGTCAAACCCGATCAGACGGATCTCGCTACGCAGCCGATAGCCCGTGGAACGCTCGACCTCGGCACGAACATGACGCATCATGTTGCGGACATCACCAGCCGAGCCGTTTTCGTCAGCCTGGATGAAGTTGGCGTGCTTGTCAGACACAGTTGCCGTGCCCCGACGAAGCCCGCGCAGCCCAGCTTTTTCGATCAATGCACCGCAGGTGACTTCGCCCGGAACCGGGTTGACGAAAACCGACCCTGCGTTCTGCCCCCCGGGCTGGTTGGCCCGACGCCATTGCACGATCTCGCTCAGTTCGGCCTCAGCCATTTCTCGGTCGCCGTGCGCCAACCGCAGCGTTGCGTCGAGGACAAGTTCGGTGGAAACCAGGCCGCTCCTGCGGAATCGGAGCCCCAAGGCGTCAGCGGTCACAGACCGAACGATGCCAGCTTCTGCCCCGCCGGTCAGGTCACGCTGGATATTCGAGATGTCGGCAATCGTCACAGAGACGAGCGCTGCCGCCATGTCAGAGCCATGACCGCCCGCGTTCATCCGCACCGCGCCACCGACTGAGCCGGGTACGCCGACTGCCCATTCGAACCCCGTGAGCCCAGCGGCCGCCGTGCGCCGAGCCAACACCGGCAGCAAGACGTAACTTCCAGCACTGACCGTGGCTGACGACTCATCAATCTGGATCGAATCGGTGATAGCGGATGCCGACACGGCAATACCACGGAATCCAGAGTCGGCGACGAGTAGGTTCGAACCGCGCCCGAGAACGAGCACCGGAAGGCCTGAGGCTGCGACAGCTCGGGCGAGCGGAACAAGATCAGCCCGTGATCCGAGCCTGACAAAGATGTCGGCCGCACCGCCGACGCGGTATGTGGTCAGCGGACCGATCGGAACATCCCGCTCGGCGAGGTCTCCAAGCTCAGTGAGTGCTCGCTCAACTGCGGCGGACATCAAGTACCTCAGACGGGAAGGACGCAATGTCGCCGCACCCCATCGAAATCACTACATCGCCGCTCCTGGCCTCTCGTGCGACGTAGCCGACCAGATCGCTCCGGTTCGGCAGCCAGACGACGCGTTTGCCCGGGTTCGCCTCGGTGACGGCGTTGACAATCAGCTTGCCAGTGATGCCCGGAATCGGTGTTGTCCCAGATGCGTAAATGTCGGTAAGGACCACGAGGTCGGCCTGGCCGAATGCGTCGGCGTAGTCACGCCAGATCTCAGAGATGCGGTTGAATCGATTGGGTTGGAACACCGCAATGATGCGATCCCACCCATCGCCGCTGTCGCGTGCCCCGGTCAGTACCGAATCAATCTCGGTCGGCAGATGGGCATAGTCATCAACGAAGGTCGCTCCACCGTCGACACCACGAACATCGAATCGCCGAGCGACACCACCGAACTTTGCCAAGGCCTCGGCAATGTCCGCGAAGCCCACGCCAATTTCGAGTGCCATCGCCGTGGCCGCAAGCGCGTTCCTGACGTTGTACACGCCGCGCATTGGTAGAGCGATCTCGCCGAGGCGGACCATGTCGCCGCCTTGGCGCCGCTCGACACCAAACGTGAACGATCCATTGGTCGCCAGCACATCGACGGCACGCACGTCGGCATCTTTGCTGAGGCCGAACGTGACACCATCGTGCACGCCCGCGAGTCGGCGGGTGACTGGATCGTCAGCACTGAGGATCTTGGGACCCGCGATCTGTCTGAGGTACGTGTCGAAGCTGTCGACGATGGCCCCGAAGGTGCCGTAGTGGTCGAGGTGGTCGACTTCGATGTTGGTGATAATTGAACCATGCAAAGGCAGTTCGAGATGGGTGCCGTCGCTCTCGTCGGCTTCGACGACCAGCCATTCACCGCCCGACCAATGTGCACCGGTACCGACGTCTGTGACGTCACCGCCGACGATGAAGCTCGGTCGGAGTCGCGCCTGGGCCAAGATCAGCATCAGCATTGACGTCGTTGTGGTCTTGCCGTGCGTACCTGCCACAGCCAACGACTTTGCGCGAGCACAAATCGACGCAAGCATCCCGGCACGCCGGAGCACCGTGACGCCAGTTTTTCTCGCCTCATCGTGCCTCAGGTGCTTGGCCAGCCCTGTGAGCAGCGCGCGCACGGCGGCGTCGAACGCCTCGCGCCGCACTGCACCGCCGCACGCGCCGCGCGAACTCGTTCCAGCACCGGGTGTTCGCGAAGATCGCTACCTGAAACATCGTGACCCATTTCGGCCAGCGCAATGCCGATTGCGCTCATCCCGGGGCCACCGATTCCGACGACGTGCAGCCGATGCGGGATCGACAGATCCAGCGGCGCAGCCGGTGCCCGCATCGCCGGAGCGGCCGGCGATGGAGCCTGGTCGAACAGATTGTCGGTCGGGTTCACGATGCAGCAGATGTTAGGGCCACGCGCTCGATCAACGCTGCCAATGCGCCAGATCGATGAACGTCACCACGGGCCAAAGCCGCATCACTCAATTGTTTCCGTGCACCACCATCGCTGCGAAGGCGCTCGATCTCGTCGCCGAGACGGCCGAGATTGGATTCCGGCACAAGCACGGCGGCCTCAACGTCAGTCAGCCAACCAACGTTGTCCGTCTGGTGGTCGTCAGCTGCGTTTGACCACGGGACGAGAATCGCTGGCGTGCCAGTGACAGCCACCTCGTGCACGGTGCTCGCCCCTCCGCGGCCGATCAACAGATCAGCTGCTTCATACACCGATGGCATGTCATCCTCGTACCCAATCAACCGATGCTGGACACCGGTTGCATGAGCATCGCCAGATCCGACCTGATCGATTGTGTCGATAAAGCGTTCTCCGGCGACCTGCCTGACAGACAATTCGCTGTCGTCCGCGCGGTCGGCAAGGTACTTCGCGACAGCCCCATTGAGGACGCCCGATCCCTGCGAACCGCCCATGACCGCGACCAAAAAACGGTTGGGTCCCACCCCGAGTCGCTCACGTGCGGCGGCACGTCCCGCCGCGCGATCGACATCCAAGATCGCTTGCCGGACCGGTGCGCCGGTCACTTCGGCGCGCGGTAGTGAGGAATTCTCGAATGCCACCGCGCACGCCACGGCATGCTTCGCCGACAGTTGACTGGCACGCCCCGGCGTGCGGTCGTAGGACACCACAACGACAGGAATCTTGAGCCGTCGAGCAGCGAAAACAGACGGCATGCTGGCGTAGCCCCCGACGGAGACGACCACGGCGGGTCGGTCCTGGCGAAACTTTTTGATCGCCTGCCGGGTTGCCGTGATCATCTTCGGGATGAACGCAATGTTTCGACGAGTCAGGCTGCGCTGGAAGCCGACGACATCGTAGAACACTGCAGGAAACGGCGTACTCGGCAGCAGCCGAACCTCGATCCCTCTTTTGCATCCGGCGTAAAGGATTTCATCAGCTCTGCGCCCACGATCCACGAGCGCTTCAGCCACAGCGAGAGCCGGCAGCACGTGGCCGGCAGTCCCTCCGCCGGTGACGACGGCAAACGGTCCCATGTCAGGATCGGGTCGCTCGTCGAGCGACACTCAGCAGCAATCCGGCAGCGAACATGCTGACGAACAGCGAACTGCCGCCAGCCGAAAAGAACGGCAGGGTGAGGCCGGTCACTGGCATCACGCCCGTAACGCCGCCCAGATTGATGATCGCCTGAACTCCGAACCACGACGAGATACCGCCAGCCAGAAGCATGCCGAATCGGTCGGGAGCCGCGAGGGCGGCTTGAATGCCGAAAGCCACAAGGACAATAAAACCACCAATGACTGCAGCGGTACCGATCATTCCGAGTTCATCAGCAATGATCGAGAAGATGAAGTCACTGTGGGCGTACGGGAGGTAGCCGAGCTTGGTCCGGCTGCCACCGATGCCGGAGCCGGTAAGGCCACCGTTGGCGATACTGACCAGCCCCTGGTACACCTGGTACGACTCGAATTCTTTGTGCCCTTCGATGTCCAAGAAGGCGGTGAAACGGCTGAGTCGACGGGAGTCCGACACGACGAACCCGATCGCTGCAATGACGGCCGTCAGTGTGAGGCCAGCAAGCGGCTTCATCGGCACTCCCGCGATCCAGGCGACGCTCAACACGATCACGCCGAGGACAATCGCGGATCCGAGGTCACCCTGGGCAAGGCTCATCAACGCGGCTGCTCCAGCGAGTGCAGCAACGGGATAAAGGGTCTTGCGGCGGTCGCCAAGCTCGCCGGCGCGAGCGGTGAGCAGGCTTGCTGCAGCGATGACGACGACCAGTTTGAGGAACTCGGACGGCTGCACTGAGAGGCCAGCGAACTGGATCCATGAGCGTGCTCCGTTGACCGGCGTGCCGAGACCGGGGACGAACGGCACTGCCATTGCCGCGGCACCGAGGCCGAGTAACGGAATGGTCAACGGCTTCCAGATCGTGTACGGAACCTGCGTCGCAAAGATCATGCCGACGAGGCCGATACCCGCCCACATTGCCTGCTTCGAGAACACTGCATAGGGGGAGTTACCAATGTTGGCCTGCGTGACTGCCGATGCCGAGAGCACCATGACGAGGCCGAGAACAACGAAAACGAGGACCACGCTGGCAATCACGTAGAAGGTTCCCGGCGGCGGGCCCGGTTTTCGTTTGGGGCCCGCAGCAGTGCGCACCGACCGAACGAAGGTGGCGATTGGACCGAGGTCCTTGCCTGGTTGAACCGGGGCACGAACTGGACGGAGCGATCTTGGCCGCTCTCCTGCAACACCGTGGGCACGGACGCCTCTCGACTTATTCGCGGCGGAGCGGGCAGCAGGCTTGCGAGTCGGGGCCGCTCGTCGAGGCGAACTGCTTGCTCGCGGGCTTTGCGCAGCTGGCGCGTCGGCCGCACGCCGGTCGAGCGCGGCGCGACGACGGTCAGCAACAGTGAGTGTGGATGTCATGCGGAGACCCCCTGTAGTTGCTGTCCGGCGAGTTGAGTGAAGAGCGTGCGGAAGGCTTCGCCGCGCACTTGGAAATTCGTGAACTGATCAAGGCTCGCGCACCCCGGTGATAGCAGAACAATGTCGCCCGGGCTTGCCCAGACGGCAGCCCTTTCGACGGCACGCTCGAGCGTGCCGACTGACTCGACTCTGGTGACACTTGCAAAAATGTTGGCGATCGTAGATGCCGTTGCGCCAATCGCGAGTACGCCGGTGCAGCGCCATGCTTCGTCCGCCATCGACGACAGATCGACACCCTTGTCGGCGCCGCCAGCGATGAGGACGATGTTTTCGAACGAGCGGATTGCCGCCGACGCCGCGTGCGGTGTGGTCGCCTTTGAATCATTGAACCAGTCGGCACCATTGTGGCTCCCGAGCCGCTCGAGACGATGCGCTGGACCGATGAAGGTCCCGAGCGCTCGTTCGATCGCTGCGACATCTGCGAGGCCGGTTTCAAGTACGAGCGCTGATGCTGCCAGCGCGTTGGTGATGTCGTGCCGCAGTGTTCGGCGCAACGACGTGATCGGAGCGATCGTTCCCGACGGCCCAATGAGAAGGCCGCCTTCGGACCGGTACTCGCCTGCCGTCAACCCAAAGCTCAAGGTGCGGCCCGGCGCTGTAGCGAGGTGGCCCATCACGGCAGCGTCGTTTGCAAAGCCGATGACAACGTCGTCGGGCCGCTGATTCGCGAAGACCTGGGCCTTGGCTGCCTCATAGGACGCCATCGACGTGTGCCAGTTGAGATGGTCCGGTTGCACGTTCAGCCATGCCGCGGCGTCGGCGCGGAACGTCGGGGTAAATGCGAGGCGGAAGCTCGAGCACTCGACCACGAATGCGTCATACATCTCGGTGCCGTCATCGTTGCGTGCGTCGATGGCATCCACGAGCGGTGTGTCGGTGTTGCCGGCGTCGACCGAGCGCACGCCTGCCGCTTCGAGGATTGCGACGGTGAGCTTGGTGGTCGAGGTCTTGCCATCGGTACCAGTGACGGCGAGCATCGGGCGCGGGCCCGTCGGGGCGTGATTGTTCCCACCGGTAGGCCCAGCTCGATTTCCGAAACGATGTCGAGCCCGAGATGCTGCGCCGCGATGATGATCGGGTGGTGTTCAGCGACACCAGGTGCCGGACACAGCAGAGTGCAACCGTCGAGCAACCGTTCGGCCGATGTTTGTGCGGCGTCGACCAGTTCGACACCGAGTTCGGACGCGAGCGCGAGACGGGCATCGGTGATCGTGTCATCGGCAACCTTGACTGCAACGCCATGTCGCAGGAGTGCGCGAACGGTCGACTCGCCGGCGACAGCGAGGCCGTATACGAGCGCTGTCACAAGCCGACCGCCACGTTCTAGCGCAGCTTCAGACTCGCCAACCCAGCCATGGCGAAGATGAGAGAAAGAATCCAGAAACGGATGACGACCTTGTTCTCGTGCCAGCCTTTGAGCTCAAAGTGATGGTGGATCGGTGACATTCTGAAAATACGCTTCTTGCGCAATTTGAAAGAACCGACTTGCAGGATCACCGAACCCGCCTCCATCACGAAAATACCACCGATCAAGATGATCAAGAGATGCGTGTTCGTCGTCAGGGCAAGAAACGCAAGTGCAGAACCAATGGCGAGGGCACCGACGTCGCCCATGAAGATCTTGGCCGGGGCGGCATTCCACCACAGGAACCCGAGGCAGCCGCCGGCAAAGGCCGCTGCGAAGACACCCATATCAAGTGGGTTGACGGCGAGGTCGTAGACGTCCGGGTTACGAAACAGCCAGTAGCCGATTAGGGCGAATGCGCCGAAGCCCATCAGTGCTGAGCCTGCAGCAAGCCCGTCGAGACCATCGGTAACATTGACGGCATTCGTCGTGGCCCAGATAATAATTCCTGCCCACAGCACCCAGACGGCGGTGGGAACTTCGATGCCGATTTCCGGTCGTGTCACCGAAATCGTCTCGGAGATACCCGTGCCAACGACAAGGACCCAGGCCATCACAAAGCTCATCAACATCGTGATGTAGTTCTTTTGCTTCCAGAAAATGCCCCGGTTATGGCCTTTCCGGACCTTGATGTAGTCGTCAAGAAAACCCATCGTCGCGAGGAGCAGCACACCTGCCCACACGATCATCGTCTGGTTCGAAAAGGCGAGGTCGCGGACGTGGGCTGCGACCCACCCAATGAAAGCTGCACCAACGATGGCAATGCCACCCATTGTCGGGGTGCCCTGCTTGTGTTGGTGCTCAGGGCCGCGGTCTTCCTTGCCGAGAATCGGCTGACCCTGGCCGCGGGTCCGGAAGAAGACGATGAGGTAACGGGTGCCGAAAAGCGACACCAACGTCGAGACCGCCGTGGCAATCATGAGAGCGATCATCGAGAACTACTTTCCATGAACGACTGAGCGACTGCTCTGTCGTCGAACTCGACCTCCGCCCGCCGCCGCTGGCACTGCACTGCACTGTCCACGAGCGTCACCTCCGCCTCAAGCGCCACGTCCAAGGCCTCGCCCACCTCGCTGTGCCGAGCGTCAGCTGCGGCGGACGCCTCACGCGCGGCGTCGACACGCCGGCCACGACATCATCGATGATCTGCATCGGCACCTCAAACCTTGGGTTGTCTGAGGTCACGATCACCCGATCTGCGCCTGCGGCAGCAGCAGCGCCCATCTCGGCACGCTTTGCCTCATCACGGTCACCGCCGCAGCCGAACACGACGATGACGGATGCTGATTCGTCGACCACGGCGCGGGCCGCAGCGATCACTTCAGTCAGCCCATCCGGCGTGTGGGCGTAGTCGACAATGACGGAGAACTCGCCGTCGATGCCTGTGGGCCATGCGACTGTCTCGAATCGCCCCGGGATGGCATCGAGCCGCGCCAGTCCACTGATGACGTCATCTATTGGAACACCGAGTTCGGTTGCCGTGACAACGGCGGCAAGCGAGTTGGAGACGTTGAACGCTCCGCCCATTGCGACATGAATCCGATGTCCGTTCCACTCGAAGCTGAGGGACGTTGCGGTGACTTCCACGTCGACCAGTTCAGAGACCGAATAGGAAACGACTCGCATCGACGGCCCATCGTTACCGGCAATCACATCGGTCAGCAGCTGCCCATGTGTGTCGTCGATGTTGATTACTGCGAGCGGTGCAAAGCGAATGTCGAACAACGATGCCTTAGCTCGGAAATAGTCCTCAGGCGTTCCGTGCAGGTCGAGATGGTCGTGTCCAAAGTTGGTAAAAACAACGGCGTCGAAGTGCGTTCCGTCGACGCGATGCAGCGTGAGTGCATGGGAGGACACTTCGAGCACCGCTGCGGAACAGTTATCAGCGACGAAATCGGCGAGACGCCGCTGAAGTTCGGGTGCCTCAGGAGTCGTACGGGGGCCGTTCAGCGTGCCGATCACGCCGACTCGTTGACCGTGTGCCACGAAGATCGATTCGAGCATCAGGCTCGTCGTCGTTTTGCCATTGGTCCCGGTGACACCAATGGTCGTCATGCGGTCGCTCGGGTCACCCATGAGCGTTGCCGCGATCGGCCCGAGCCGGAGCCGAGTGTCGTCGACGATCAGTTGTGCTACCCCGCTCACCGTGGCCGATTTGGGATGCTGGCGGCGAGCAGCGCTGCTGCGCCTGCCTCAACTGCGGCATCAGCGAAGTCGTGTCCGTCGACGCGCCCACCGCGCAGACACGCGAAGAGCGATCCGCTGTCAACTGCACGAGAGTCGTGCGTGACGGTCGAGATCTGCGTCGCTGTGTCGCCGTGGACCTGCGCAGCTGCTCCACCAACCATGTTGGCAAGTACCGCGGCCACCGAGCCGACCGTGTGCAGGTCTGTCACTCGGGACATCCCGTGCTGCCGGGTGCCGGCTGGATATTCCGCTCGTGCAGCAGTGTTGGTACGAGGGCTGCGAAGACCGGCGCAGCGGCGGTGCCGCCGAAGCGATCGCTCGTGCCTGCCGGCGGTTCGTCCACCGAAACAAGAATGGTGATCTGTGGGTCGTCCGCTGGGAAGAACCCAACGAAGCTTGCGTAATAGATCCGATCGCCCTCCTCGTTGAAGTACGTGCCGTTGTCAGCAGCCTTGAACGCTGTACCGGTTTTGCCGGCAACGGGCAGGTCGTCGACCTGGGCCATCTTGGCGGTGCCTTCACAGACCACTCGCTGCATCATTGCTGTGGTCTCTGCAGCCGCCTGTTCAGACACGACGCGGTGCGTTGCGGCTGCGGGGGTCGGCGTCTGCTGACCTTCCGGGCCGACGGTCGCCTTCACGAGTTTCGGTGCGACGTAGACGCCGCCGTTGGCAATGACGTTGATCGCAGAGACGAGCTGCAGCGAGGTGCTCGACATGCCCTGGCCATAGGCGACCGTCACTCGTTCAGAACCCCACAGCTCGTCGACGTCCTTGAGGAGGCCGGGCGACTCGCCGGGAAAATCGAGTGCCGTTTTGGAACCGAGACCAAAGGCTGTCATGTAGTCGTAGTGCTCGTACCGGCCAAGTTCCTGCTGCACCATGATGGTGCCAATGTTCGACGACTCGGTGAGGATGTCCGAGACGGTCAGCAGTAGGTCGGGGTGCTCATGGGAGTCTTTGAGAAGGTCGTCGGCGTACTGCTTACGCCATGGCACGGTAAAATCGGTCTCCGGTGTGACGGCACCGGCATCGAGTGCGCCAGCAATCGTGATGACCTTGGCGACCGAACCAGGCTCGTAGGCATCAACGGCGGCAAAGTTGCCATTGGTCACGCCGTACTCGCCGGTTTGGTCGACCCTGCGGACCGAAGCCATACCGAGGATCTCACCAGATTTCGTTTCGAGGGCAATGACGGTGCCGCCCTTGGCCCCGATGCGTTCGAGCTGTTCAAGGAGTACCTGCTCAGCAGCAAACTGGATTGAACGATCGATGGTCAACACGAGGTCATTGCCGGCGACTGGCGCCTGCGTGATCGATTCAGAACCAGCGATTGTCTGCTGCTTCGGATCGACTTCACGGGTCATCGAGCCACCGGTGCCGGTCATAACGTCGTTGTACTGCTTCTCGAGACCGGCAATCCCATCACCGTCGATGTTGGTTCGGCCGAGCACGCTGCGCCCGGTGTCGCCACCCGGCATCTCGCGGCGTGATTCGGGGTCGACGTTGACGCCGGCGTGGCCAAGTGCGCGAATGAAGTCACCAGCGTTGGCGTCAATCTGGCGTGCGACGTAGACGAAGCCCCGCGCCTTGCTCTCGACTTCGATCAGCAGCGATGCGACCTTCTTGTCGCTGAGATCGAGCAGCGTGTCGAGTTCCTGAACAACCACGGCACCGTTGACCATTAATTTCGGGTTGATCGAAATTGATGCCGCTGGCACCGACATAGCCAGTTCGTTGCCGTGCCTGTCGAACATGGTGCCGCGCTGCGCCGAAAGCGAGTACGAGCGAGTCCATTGGTCTGCGCCAGCAGATTGGAGTGAGTCTGCTTCTTTCGTCTGAAGGTAAGCAACGCGTCCAACGATGGCGAGCAGCACCACGGCGATAGCCACGAGGGTGATCCGCAGACGACGAAGCGGCGAAGCAACTCCGCGCTGCCTTGCCCGTTTCTCGGGCGACGGGGCCGAGACCTTGTGACGCTTCGCTTCGACGTGACGCGCTGGGGAGCGCTGGTTAGATGGGGTCGCCCTGCGCTTCGCCGGGGAGGCAGGCGAACGGCCAGCAGCGCCACGGGCCGACGTCGCAGTACCGCGCACCGGAGTCTGCGACGAGGATCGGCGCGGCGGTCCGGCGCGGCGCGACTTTGTCGAGCTTGCTGTTCGACTCGAGTTCTTGCTGGGATTCGAATGCTGGGAGGAGGTGCGTGCGGAACGACTCGCAGCGCGCTCTTTCGGAGCCGCTACGTTCTTGCGGCCAGGTTTCTGGTCCGACGTGCGCGGTGAGTGCGAGCGAGTTGCCATTGTCGTGTCCTAGGGCTGGCCCGCTGAAACGCGCTTGACGTCACTGAACTGTTCGAGTGGGTCGGTGTCGATGATGACCTGCCGTGAGGAGTTGTCAATCACCCCGGCTGTTGCGAGCTGGCGTGCGGTTGCCCATTTGTCGAGTTTGACGAACGTGCCGGTGTCACCGCGGACCATGCCGAGTTCTCCTGCGGCACCAGCAAGCCGCACCGGCGAGCGCAGTTCGGCACGTCGGTACCGGAGTTCGTCGAAGCGTTCGCGCTCGTCGTTAACGGACCGCTCGAGCTGGCCTATTCGTAATTGGCGTTCAGCGAGCTGCGTATGAAAAACCGCAGCGCCGAGCATGCCAGCGAGTACGACCAGGAGGGCGAAGCCTCCGAGGACAGCAGGCCAGCGCCGGCCACGGCTTGCGGCAAGCGTCAAGGCCGGCTTTTTCGACTGTGCGGCACCGGCGGAATTGCGGGTAACCGCCGATTGCTTGCGGAGTGGAGCAGCCATCAGTATCCAAGCCCGCTCGGTGCGTCGGAACCAACGGGAAGGCCGTCCGACTTACGGACAGCCTCGATGCGCTCGACGACGCGGAGGCGGGCCGATGCTGCTCGACGATTTGTCGAGCGTTCTTCGTCGGTTGCTCGCTTCGGTACACCGCGCACGAGGCGGACAGTCTGAATTGCTCCGCAAACACACGGCAGGTCATGCGGGCAGTCGCAGGCGCCAGCAGCAAAGGCGAAGCGTTCTTTCACGATGCGGTCTTCGCCAGAGTGGTAGGACAGAACCACGATGCGGCCGCCAGGCACGGTGTGTTCGACGGCCTGATCGAGCGCATCGGGAAGCACATCCAGTTCGCCGTTTACTTCGATCCTGATCGCTTGAAAAGTGCGCTTAGCTGGATGGCCACCGGTGCGTCGGGCAGGCGCCGGGATCGAGCTCGTGACAATTTCGGCCAGTTCGGAAGTTGTGTTGATCGGGCGTGCTGCGACGATCGCTCGCGCGATTCGCTTGAAGAATCGCTCGTCTCCGTATTTTTTGATGACGGTGCCGAGTTCGTACTCGCCGTATCCGTTGACAACGTCTGATGCCGACCACTGCTGGTCGCCGTTCATTCGCATGTCGAGTGGCCCGTCGCCGACGGTACGAGAAGCCGCGGTCGCCGCGGTCGAGCACTTCGCGCCGGATCGTGCCGCCAGCCTCGGCGGCGCATCGCGTGGACGGCGAGAGCTTCGGAGAATTCGTTGAACCGGCGGTGGCTTGTGCGGAGGCGGTCGCGTTGTGCGTCGAGTCGAGCCATCGCTGCGGTGAGAGCGTCGACGTCCTGGTCGATGCCAAGGATGTCGAGGTGCGAATGGGCGTTGAGGATGGCTTCGGCGTGGCCGCCGCCACCGAGCGTCGCGTCGACGAGGGTGCCTGCCGGGGCGTCGGCGAAGAGCTTCGTGATCTCGGCGAGCATCACCGGCTGATGGTTGAAGTCTTCGGCTGCACTCATTGCTCTGCTCCGGTGGCGATTGCGTCGCCGGTCAGTTCGTCGGTGCCGTTGGTGCAATGCACGCCGTAGGCAACGGGTTCCCAAATTTCAATGTGATCGAGGTCGCCGAGGACAATGATCGCCGACTGCGGTGCAATGCCCGCATAGCTACGCAATTCGGGCGAGATTGTCACACGACCCTGCTTGTCGATCGAAGCTTCGCTCGCAGATGCGGCGAACGCACGCTGGCGATCACGGCTGACCTCACCGCGCTTCACGCGGCTGATCAGCTCGTTCGCTTCGTCGTTGAAGGCATCGACGCTGCGGATACTGACGCAACCATCTTCGCCGGAGAAGAGGTAGCAGAGGTCACCAAGCGGATGCCGAAAGGTCGGTGGCAGTGCCACTCGTCCTCGCTCATCGAGCTGTCGCTCGTGCATCCCGACAAACACCGGCTGCGTCTCGTTCCTGCTGCTCTCCCCCGGAATGGGCCTGTTCACGCTGGAGAACGAGGGAGTTTTCCCCAGCAGTCTCCATTGTTACCCCATTTTGCCCCTTCGTCAACCATTTCCCCCCATTTACCGCCTTTTCATGGGTGAGTCTGGGCCACTTCGGCCAGTCACAGCTATGCCCACGACTCAAACAACCCCCGGGCGCCCGGGTCACTCTGTGTCAGGCACAGTGTGACCGGCAAACAACATCGGAGCAGCACAGCAACTCACAGCGGCGCAGGCCAAAGTCCTACTCAGAGCGCTCAAGAAGAACAGAGGCGTTGCAAAATGTCGTCCGAAATCTGAGTCGGCAGCGTCGCAATCGGCGAGAGAGCAGCCGGGTCAATGCCGTCGAGCGCTGGGAACAGCGCAACCAGAGCGGCGGGATCGACCTGGTGATACCAGCAGCACTGCAGGCGCAGGGCGGTCCGAGTGCGGCGCTGGCTGATGCCGAGGAGCTTTCGACCGTCGAGGAGCACTTCACCCGGACCAATGCCATCGAAGCAGATCAAAGTCGACCATTCTGTGCGGACCATCGAGTTGTCGTTGACGGTCACCGCTTGGGTCACGCCGGCGCCATGGCACGCTGCAGCGAACCGCTCGCCCAACCACACCATTGGTGCGTGGACATCTTGGGCCCAGCCAGGAGCACCGCTGGGGATGATCACGTCGAACCAGGTGACCTCGGACGGAGTGAGGAGGACCGCGCCACCGCCACTCCGTCGCCGAACGATGTCGATGCCGCGCCGTGCGCATTCGTCAACGTCGATCATCGATGGGTCACGCTGAGTCGAACCGAGCACAAGTGCCGGGCCAGCGACATGGTTCACCCAGATTTGGGCGGTCGCGTCGTCGGGAATCGCTCGGGCGTGAAAGCGAGCTGCTGGCTCGCGGAACCCGAGCCAGCCCGACCACACCGAAAAGAACTTGATGTGGAAGCTGCTCGACGCCGAGAAGCAAACGGGCATCGAGCTCACCGACACGACGATCCACGACGTTGAGCGGGGTACTCGACACGGTCGAACGAGTTCCATTCCGGCCTCCTCTGGCGTACGGTCACGTTTCGTGCGGTTGCACGGAGTACACGCTGCTGCGACGTTCTCCCAGGTGTGCGGACCGCCCCTGGAGCGAGGGAAAACGTGGTCGATCGAGTCGGCGTGACCACCGCAGTATTGGCAGCGGTGTTCATCCCGGGCGAAAATTCCGCGGCGCGACATCGACGAGCGCCTGACATAGGGCACCTTCACCATGTAGCGCAGGCGGATGACCGACGGCTGAACGATGTTGAACGACTCCGAGCGCAGGACAATGCCATCGTCTTCGAGCACCTCGGCCTTCTGAGCAAGCACAAGGCATGTGGCTCGCCGTGACGACACGACAGACAGCGGCTCATAACTGGCATTGAGAACGAGAGCGCTGTGCATCGGCGGAACCTAACGAAAGGGCCCGTCGTGGAACGCAGGAGTTATTCGCCGGACCAAGGCCCTGGCGTTCATTGCGGCCGATCCCATTGACGACACCATTGCAGGTATTTCACCACATCACCTGGCTCAGGTCGATGTGTGGCATCGCCGTACTGGGTGATGAGCCGGAATTCGAGGTACTCCCCCGAAGGCACCGGCAGGAACGGCTTGCGTTTCCACCATCCAGGGGGCGCGGTTCGCCGAGCTTGACGAAGCGCTGTCAGCCAGAGTTCCGGGTGCCGGACGACCGACAGCGCTGCGCGGATCACTTCGTCGGGGCTGGCGGCCTGGGCTCTTTGGGGAGCCCCAAGATCATCTCGCCAATGATGTTGCGCTGGATCTGCGACGATCCGGCGTAGATCGTGCCGGCGCGGGCGTTGAGGAACGTGCCGATCCACGACGACGGGTCATTCAGCGCACCGGAGTCGTCGGAGCCGAACGACGATGGCGGCTTGCGGCCTTCCCAATGCAGGGCGTCGGCACCCAGAATATCCATGGCCAGTTCGGTGACAACCTTGTGGTACTCGCTCCACTGGAGCTTGCCGATTGCGGCGTCAGGGCCAGGGTGGTGGCCAGCAAGGAACTGCGTGAGTACACGCTGGCCGAGGAATCCCATGATCTGGACCTTCGAGTAGCACCATGCGAGCTTTTGACGAATGACCGGATCGTTGGCGACGCCACGATCTTGGGCCATCTTGAGCAGGCGGGCGAACTCGCCTTTGAAGTGGATCGGGCCCGTTGCTGCTGCTTCGCCACGTTCGTAGCCGAGCAGCGACATCGCCACGGCCCAACCATTGTTGACGCCGCCGATCACGTTGTCTTTCGGGACACGTGCGTCGGTGTAGAAGACTTCGTTGAACTCGCTATCGCCCGAGATCATTTTATCGGACGAACTCAATCCCGGGTTCATATCGAATACAAAAATGAGATCCCCGGATGTTTAGGACGCATCGCGGTTCAGTTCTAACAAGCAAAAGACCAGTCGGAATTATCTGCACAGACTGTCCAGATTTTCTGACCATTGATCACATATATCGCCCCCTTGTCTCGGCTTTAGTTTGTAAACTTGCTAGATCACTCCCTGCATTTGGTTCAGAGTAACCCTGGCACCAAATCATTTCTCCGTGAAGAGTAGGCTTGATGTAAGCTTGTTTTTGCTCCTCAGTGCCCATCTTGTTACCAAGCATTTGAATGCTGAATGCGTCGTTCGGGCCGCCGGTCGGCACACCTGCCTTTGCGAACTCTTCGGCAAGGATGACCTGCTCTGTCGAGGTCAGACCGGCCCCGCCGAACTCCTTCGGCCAGCCCGGTGCGAGATAGTTCGCTTCGTACAGCGTGTTGCGCCATTCACCGACGAATGTTTCCAGCGTCTCACCTTCGAGGCGGCCAATGCCCTCCCAGTTGGAGGGAAGCTTCTCGGCGAGAAAGGCCTGGACCTTTTCTCGGTAGGCCTCGGCATCTGCGGTGTAAGTCGGGTCCATAGAGTTCCGTTCTGCTGTTCCGTTCTGCTGTTCCGTTCTGCTGTTCCGTTCTGCTGTTCCGTTCTGCTGTTCCGTTCTGCTGTTCCGTTCTGCTGTTCCGTTCTGCTGTTCCGTTCTGCTGTCAGGCAGGAACCGCTGCAGCGGTCAATGCAGCGCGAGCGAGGCGGCTGCCACTAGCGGCCAGATCCGTTCGTGCGGCTCAATGATCTGTAGACCGTTCAGCGACTTCAGTCGGGATCGAACAGCGAGTTCACGGTGAAGCGCATCGAGCATCGGATCGCCGAGCGCGTCGATCACGTTGCCCGAGAGAAAGACCGTGCTGACATCAAGCGTTGCGCACATCGAGGCCACAGCGCGAGCCAGCATGATCCCTGTGCGTTCCGCCATTGGTGTAGTGGCTCGGCCGAGCGGCCGGTTGAACTCAGCCTGGAGCGCTGTTGAGGACACGTACGCCTCGAGGCAACCGAGGGCGCCGCAGCGACATCGCTTACCACCGGGTTCGACGTTGATATGGGCAATCAATGCCGCATTGCCGTGCGCCCCGGACAGGCGGACCCCGTCGATCACACAACCCGACTCGACCGTGGTGTCGATTCGAACGCTGAGGTAGCTCGACGCTCCTCGGGCTTCACCGATCCAGCGCTCAGCCTCGGTGGCTGCACCGCCTGCCGAGTCGAGTTCGACCTCGAGGCCTGTAAGACGTTCGAGATGTTCACGCAGCGGAAAGTTGGTCCATGCCGGCACAAGCGGCGGCGAGACCGTTCCGGCACGGGTGTCGACCGGGCCAATGCAACTCACTCCAACAGCGCGTGGGCGAGGTAGGCCGGGCGGCGCCGCAGCGATGATCCGTCGGATGAGTTGTTCGAGCGTGCGCCACACGTCGCGAGTCGGCGTCGTGACGCGGTCGCGAAGCAACAGTTCACCCTTGGCGTCAACGAGCCCTGCGGCAAGACGGCTCGGCTCGATCGCCACTGCCAGCACATGATCGATCGCACGGCCGGCCGACGCCCTCTCGGCATCGGTCACGGCATCGATAGAAAAAGCGGCAACGCGGTCGCCAACGCGATCGGCAACGCGGTCGGTTCGGCCTGCGGGGAAACTCATCGATAACGAACGTAGCGCCGACTACTCCCCGGCACCGTTTGCATCTACCCTTTGCGACGTGACGATCGACGTTGACGCAGACGGAACGCCAGCACGCGGATCGAGCGGGAGGTTCAGCCCCGATACCGCCGAAGCATCGCGTCAGATCTTCAACCAGCGTCCCGACGCTGCGACGAATGCCGCGAGCCGCGGCTTCGCCGGTTTGTTCGATGCGATCGTCTCGAACATCGAGCAGGTCATCCACGGCAAGACTGAGGCCGTCGAGCTGGCCATTATGTGCATGCTCGCTGAGGGCCACCTCTTGATCGAAGACGTGCCGGGTGTCGGTAAAACCAGCCTGGCAAAGGCCTTGTCGGCGTCCGTCGACTGCACATGGAAGCGCGTGCAGTTCACACCCGACCTTCTTCCGACCGATCTTGTAGGCGTGAGCGTGTCGAGCGTTCGACCGAGTCGTTCCGCTTCGAGCCCGGCCCCATGTTTGCCAACATCGTGCTCGCCGACGAGATCAACCGAGCGTCGCCCAAAACGCAGTCGGCGCTCCTCGAAGCTATGGAGGAACGCCAGGTCACCGTCGACGGCAAGAGCCGTCCCCTCGCTCCCCCGTTCATGGTGATCGCCACCCAAAACCCAGTTGACCAGGAGGGCACATATCGCCTTCCCGAAAGCCAACTCGACCGCTTCCTGCTCCGCCTATCGGTCGGATATCCGGGTCGCGACGCCGAGATCCAGATGCTCAACGACCAGGGGTCAGCCCACAAGCTCCGCACCCTGAGCCCGGTCGTGTCCGCCGCCGAGATCCTCGAGATGGTCGACGCTGTTCGCAGTGTGTATGTGGCCGGGGCACTGAAGTCTTACCTCGTCGACATTGCCGAGGCCAGCCGCCGCCACCCCGGCATCGAACTCGGTCTGTCTCCTCGGGCAACGCTCCAGCTCGCAGCGGCGACACGCGCTCACGCCGCAGCGCGCGGCCGCAACTACGCAACGCCTGACGATGTGAAGGCTGTCGGCATCGCCACGCTGGCCCACCGCATCATGGTGCGCACCGACCGAGGCGCACACCTATCACCTGAGGACGCTGTACGCGAAGTGTTCGAAGCCGTCGCGGTACCGATTGCCCGCTGAGGCCCATCGTGAATCGATTCACTCTCCCCGACGCCAAACCAAGACTTACGACGTTCGCTGCCTCGAAGTGCTGACACGACAGGGAGCGAGCAGCCTTGTGGCCGGCATGATCGCTCTCGTTGTGGGTCGCGTCTTCGGCGTAATCGAGTTATTTATTATCGGCTCCGCCTTTGTGGCTGCAGGTCGCGCAGCGCGCACCGCGCGTGCGCCGGCGTCGCCACGCCCGGCAGCCAGCGCAGGCCGCCCGACGGCTTGCCCGCCGGCTTCGCCTCGAAGTCGGGCACCGCGTGCTTGCGGTCGCCCATCTCGGCCAGGTGCTCGGCGAGCCAGTCGAGCGGGCCCAGCCAGCCCTCCGCGGGCGCGAAGAGCTCGAGCGGCACGCCGCCAACTACCGCCGCCACTTCGCCGAGTTCTTCCGGCTCGTCTCGCAGCACGCCTCGCTCGACCTCGCCTTCAACCAGGACGATTGCCGACATCGACACCGTCACGGTTGCACCGAAAACATTCCTGCTCGACATGCCCGTACTCGGCCAGGGTGCGCTCGGTCGGCAGCTCATTGTGCAGGCACGGCGCCTCGGTCCGGGTGAGTTCCACGGCCTGCGGACCTACGTCGACGGTGACGAGCCGCGTTCGATCGACTGGAAGGCCTCGGCCCGATCAGAAAATCTACTGGTCAAGGAGTACACGGTCGAAGGTGTGCGGCGCTGCACGGTCGTCTTTGACGCCGACCCGTCGTCGTATCTCGACGTCGACGGATTCGAGCGCGGTATCACCGCTGCCGCCAGCCTCGTACACAGCGCCGAACAGGCAGGCCTAACAGCACGTTTTGTCACCGCTGGCGGCATCGACCTCCGGGGGCCCGAGACCGGCGCCAACACGTTGCGCGTGCTGGCACGGATCGAACCCGACGGGTCAAAACTGGGCCTACTTGACCGCGATCCTGGAGAAGGGCTCGGCCTCATGATCCTCGTGACCGGTTCACACCGCAGCCAAGGATGGAGCGCTATTCAAGCCATCGTCGATCCCACGCTCACCGTCATTGGGGTGACGACCGACGAACGATCCAAAGCAAACATCGGCGTTTCTTGTCGCACCGAGGACGAATTTGTCGACTCATGGCGAGGCTTGAACGGTACGTCGTCAACGCGTCCGGTCGGCATGCCTGCCGGAGTTCGCCGATGACCAACACAGCCGTCCGCTCACCCGACTCACTGCGAGACAGTCCCTCAACATCAGGGTCGGAGCACTCGGCTGGGCCGGGGCGAATTCCGCCTGCACCTGAGCCGCTGATCGACCCGCAGGTCTCGGTTGAGCTGATCGCCACGATCGCGATGACGTTGTTCTCGATCGCTGTCGCCGCCGGCTTCGCCCGCGTCTTTAGAGGCTGGCAGTTTCTTGACGGTTTCATCGCCATGGCTGTGATTGGACATGGCCTGAGCTTCGTCCTGCGACGGTTACGCGTGCCCGGCCTGCTCGCCGTGCCGATCCTTGCTGCTGCGATTGTCTGGCTGATCGCTTTCGTTCACTACCGCGAGTCGATGACCATGCTGCTGCCGACCGGCGACACCTTCGAGTTGTTCCAGCTTGAAATTGAACGGGTCCGAGAAGAGTTCCGGACGGCGGTCGCCCCGGTCATCTACGGCGGAGGCTGGGACGTCTTGGCTGCAATCGGCATGGCCCTGGCCATCGTGTTGGGCGACACATTCGCGTTCCGTGCGTTCGCTCGTGCCGAGGCACTCGTCCCCGGCGGTGTGCTCTTCGTATTCGTCGCCGCGCTCGGCTCGGACCGCGACCGGGTGGCGTTAACCGCCGGGCTCATCGCTGCCGGTGTGGCGACAACGATTGCGCTGCGTGCGCACCATGCTCCAAAGCGTCGCACCGTCATCGGCCCGCGTCGTCCACCGGCGCAAGTGATCGTTCCCGCGGCGATTGCCACAGCGCTCGTCGTTGCGTTGACTGGGGCATTTGTCGGCCCGCGCCTGCCCGGCGCCGACGCCGCTCCCCTCTACGAGACCCGTGGTGGTAACGGTGGCAGCGTTACCAATGTGGTGAGCCCCCTTGTCGACATCCGCTCGCGGCTGACCAACCGATCCGATGCCGAGCTGTTCGCCGTGCAGGCCGACTTCGAGTCGTATTGGCGCCTCTCGGCACTCCCCCGTTTCGACGGCACTACCTGGGGTCTCCCTGAGCGCTCGCTCTCACGAGTCGACGGTGGGCTATCGCCAGCCCGCGACGGTGCTGCCGAGTTGCGGCAGGAGATCACGATCGCATCGCTCGGCGCGAAGTTCATCCCAGCCGCCCCCGACCCGCTCGCAGCATCACCTCAAGATGGGCTGCGCTTCAATGCTGACTCCGCGACGTTGCTGAAGACGGATGGCGAACTTGCCGCCGGAGACCAGTTCGAGATCGTGTCGGCTTCACCGCGGTTTCTCGTCAAAGACCTGCAGGCCGCCACATCGACCGACCCGGGCGACCCGATTTATCTCGAACTTCCCGACGGGTTCCCGTCATCGGTGAACGAGGTCGCTCGCTCCGTGGTCGCTGGTGCTTCGACGCCGTACGAAATAGCACTCACTTTGCAGAATTGGTTTCGCAGCGAGTTCGAGTACAGCCTTGAAGTCCAAGCCGGCCACAGCAACAATGCGATCGAAGGATTCCTTCGTGACCGCGTTGGCTATTGCGAACAGTTTGCCGGTTCCTATGCCGCCATGCTGCGAACGCTCGCTATTCCCGCTCGGGTAGCGGTTGGCTTTACCCCTGGCACCTTCGACGGCGATGTTTACTCGGTACGGGGCAAAAACGCCCACGCCTGGCCTGAAGTCTGGTTCGACGGGCTTGGGTGGGTTCCCTTCGAGCCGACGCCGGGGCGCGGGTCACCTGGCGCCGAGAACTACACCAACATTGCACCGCAGCAGGACTCGACCGGAATCGACCCGAATGCTCCCGGAGTAAACCCGGCACCCTCGGCCAACAACGATCAGGTGATCGCGCCACAAACAACCAGCGCTCCACTCGGCGACCCAGCGATTCCCGACGGCGTCGACCAGACATTGACCCCCGAGGAGACAGGCGAATTACTTGCTGATCCGACTTCGACGGCGAGCGAAGATCCGACATTGCTGCCTTGGCGCTCCCTGTTATTCGTTGCGCTGATCGGCCTACTCCTTGCCGTCCCTGCGCTGATTCGCCGCTGGCGTCGACGGCGGCAGCCTGCCGACACCGTTGCAGCCATAGCTGCCCTGTGGCGCCAGTCGGTTGCCGATGTCGGTGAAGTTGGGCTGCGCCCGCTGGCATCGCTCACGCCTACCGAACTCGCCGCTGCCGCTGCTTCTGCGTTCCCCGTGGTGGCGCGGCCGTTTGCATCGCTTGCCGCGTCGATGACCGAGGTGTCATACGCTCCTGACGCCGGCGGAAATTTGGACGAGCACGGAACGCGCCGTCTGACCGAGTGCCGTCAGTGGAGCCGTCAGATCGAACGGGCAGTCAACGACTCGATCTCGCCGGTCGCGAAGTTTCGTCGTTACTTTACCCGGCTGGGCTGAGCACGCACGGCGGCTTCGCCAAGCTCTTTAAGTTCACCGCAGGGCGCCACAATGCGGGCAAATGCGGGCGAGGGCCGATCTCAGGATTCGTCGACGTCGTGGCGTTCAGGGCGGCGAACGTTGCCGCTGAGCCAAGCCGAAATCGGAAGCTGACCGAGGCGATCGCGTCCGAGGACGCGCAGTTCAGATTCGAGCATCGTTGTCATCACGAACACCAGAACAAACCCCGCGAACGCAACGAAAAAGTTGACTGCGAGACCACCGATGGTGATTGCCAGCCCGACGACGAGACCGAGTCCGATAGACGCGGAGCGACGCCGTGACAGGCGGTACCCCTTTTGCGCGAACTTCGGATCTTGCTCGAGTTCTTCTTCGATTTGACGAAGAATGCGCTGTTCATTTTCGGATAGCGGCACCGGTCAATTATCGCACGTATAACTGCAAAGCTCAACGCGGCGACGAAATGGACTGCGGAATATTTCCACAAACACGGTGCTCCACGCAGCCAGACCCGCTCGGGGCCCGCTGTATCGGGCCTTCACCCTCTGATTCTTGAAGAGAGAGAGAGACAGAGAGAGACAGAGAGAGACAGAGAGAGACAGAGAGAGAGAGAGAGCGGCGCGACAGCGACATCGACCAGCCCGAACAGCTACTGGTGCTCCTGGTCCGGCCCCCACTGCTGACCGCCTCGCTTCACGTTCTGAACCTCTCCCCCACGGATCGAACTCGCCGGGCCGATCGCGTCAGCACCGAACCGATCCCGAATCCGATCCATCGCAGCATCGGTCGCACCATGCACGGGTGCGTCGTCTGCAGCCTCGTCCAACGTCATCTGATGGAACACCGGCCCAAGATTTGACCCCGATACTCCGATCAGCCTGACACCTGGCGACGGGTCGACGGTCTCCATGATCGGCCCGAGTAAGGCGACGATGGTCTCTGCGCTGTCTATCGCCTCTCGGCCAGTTGTCGATCTGGTGATGGTGTGGAACCCGTCATCGAAACGGACTTTGAGGGTCAGTGTGCGGGCACCTACACCCGCCTTGCGTAACCGGGTAGCCACAGCGTCGGACAGGCGCACCAGGTTGGTCCTCATCTCCGAAACAATGTGCACGTTTCGCGCATACGTCTCTTCGTGACCAATCGACTTTGCGTCGCGATCAGGTTCAACAGCACGATCGTCTGCGCCAATGGCCAAAGCCAGAAGATGGTTGGCCTGGTTCTTGCCAAGTGCGGCACCGAGCGCGCTCCGATCAACCCGATGCAGATCCGAAACAACTGTGACGCCGAGACGATGCAGCTTGTCAAGGGTCGCTGGTCCGACGCCCCAGAGCCGCTGCACCTTCAGCGGGTCAAGAAAGGCCTGTTCCGTACCTGGCTCAACGACTTTGACGCCGAGACCCGGGTCGATCCGGTCTGGCCGGGGAATCGGCTTGGCTTCGACGGATGCAAGCTTGGCCAGGAACTTGTTGGACGCCACGCCAATGCAGCATCCCAGGTCGAGCTCATCGCGGACTGCCTGCCGAATCTGGTCACCGATCTCAGCACCAGTTCCGAAGAGTCGACGTGAACCGGTGACGTCGAGGAATGCTTCGTCGAGCGACAAGGGCTCCACGAGCGGCGTAAACCGGTCGAAAATTTCCCGGACGTCGGCACTGACCTTGGCGTACAACTCGTGGTCCCCTGGCAGGAAGACTGCATGCGGGCAACGACGTTTGGCGATTGACGACGGCAGCGCCGAGTGCACACCGAACCGGCGCGCCTCGTACGAAGCAGCAGCAACAACGCCCCGATTCCCGGTTCCGCCAACGACTACCGGCTGGCCCATCAACTCCGGATGCCGACGCAGCTCGACCGACACAAAGAACGCGTCCATGTCGGCATGCAAAATAGTCCGAGTCTGCTCTCGAGGCATGCCGAAAGCTATACGCAAGCTGACTGCAACCACGGGACCACCGTCCAGCCAGTGCCAAATCGTCATCCATCAGCACGACCCACGGATCTCTCCGAGACAGTCAGGCCGCGGTAACAAACAAGTCGATCTCAACCTAAAACGACCACCTCGTGTCGCGAGCTCCTTGCTGCCGATACGGAAAATGACAAGAGACATTTCACGATTTTGTTCACCGGGGGCGTTCCATCGTGCCCAATGGAAACCGACCCTCCCGTCGCAACGAAATGACACGGAAATCTGCCAACTCATTGATCTACCTTGCTGGCGGCGGGCAGCTCATGGCACGCCCTCGTCGTCAATTCTGTGATCAACCGTGAGCCGAAACAAAGGGTTCATTGATCAGCTTGCGGGTGCCTCATCGGTGCAGCGGCCGGTCCCTGAGAACCCGAGCGTGGGGTGGTTTACCGATTGCCTTGCCGAGCGGCATCGTTCGACCGAGCGGTGGACTCGGGCGGCGTTACCACCAGTGGTGGCCATCGAGAGGATCTACCGGAGCGCCAACTCCAAACTCGGAGCGGACGTCACTCAGCAAAAGTGGTGCGAGAGCAAAATGGTCGACAAGTGAAAAATCTTTCCGACATTGGCTCCCCCGGCGCAGTTCCTGGCCAAGGAGCTGCGCGGCAGGTGGGTCGAGGAGAAGGCCTGTTTCGCCGCTACTGAGGTGCGGGGGGAGAGCGAAGCCAGCCTCGTGGGCAACCAACGAGGCGAGGAATGCCGCACGGTTAATGCGGTTGTTGTTCATTGCAAACTGGAAAGCACTGAGAGCAATTTCAGCAGCGGGCGTTGTCGACAATCCAGCAATCGTGTGAGTCATGTCGTGGGCAACGAAAAAATGGTTATTGAGAGAGAGGTCAATGCCAGGCAAACTCAGACCGAAACGTTCGTAAAAAGAGAGGTAGGCGCGCCCAAGCGTGCCCGGGCCGTACTCCGAGAACGCACCAAGTTTTTCTGCAAGTTGGGTCTCGGGGTGTAGAGCGTCGACCTTCGTCTCGGACAAACTGGGCTCAGACCGATCGAGCATGTCAATGGTGAGGAAGCGTTTGTAGTCCTGAGCAGCGGCCTCCACCCCGCTGCTCATGAGATCCCGGAAGATTTCGAGATCGTCACCATCGACCTCGAGAGCGTCCGCGTACTCCTGAACAGCAGCTACCTGGGCAAGTGACTGCGGGTGCCGACAGGTTTCAAGGGCGAGATGAAGTTCGTGGAACATTGTCCGCGCGTTCTCGTCAGTCAGAATGTTCGCGAGTTCGCGGGCGCTTATGTGCGGTACTGACCCCACCTCAAGATCGGGTCGCTCCCAAAGATGACTGACAATGGCTTTGAGCACCAACAACTGCTCGGTTGTTGGCCCCCCATCGACGTCGATACCGCAGAGCAACCCGCCTGTCACACTGTCAACAAGCACCGGATCAAGCTTCAACATCCAGTCACGATAGTTGCTGTCGCCATCGGATTTTTCCCAGTCAGAACAGACCGAGCTGAAACGAAAACCGCGTCGATCAACTACATGCGGTCACTCTGTCTGCTTTTGCGCCATTTTGATGTGTTCGTCAGTCGGCAGGTCCCTCGTACCTTGAAAAATCGATATCGGCGGCGGCAACGTGGTCGTCGTCGACGATCGGGTGCAGTTCATCAATCCAAATGTTGGAGTGAGTCCCCTGTGTGGTCACCTGACGGACATGTCCGCCCGATGAGCAGTCAGTGCTGATTGCGTGGAGATGGAGGCCCGGGATTGTGCGGCCGTCGGTGTGGTTCGGAAACCGAAAGCCAACCATGCTCCCGCTCCAACGTTCGAAACGAAATCGGGTCTCTGTATCGATCACCTCGCCAAGCGAAGCCCCCTCATGATCGGGTGGGGCGACAGTGCGGACAAGCACATCGGAAAACTCCCCGATGATCTCAACCGCGCAGACGACCTGTTCGGGATCAGCATGCGTCTGCTCAAGGTAGGCGTCGATTGCTGCAACTATGCCGTCGACGTCGGATCCGTTTGGAACGTGGAGGGTATGACGGCGGCCCCCGTGTGCAGCGATACCGAAAGCAATCGTCTCGTCAGGACCGACCCTGATTGGCTTGCCGTCGACAGGAACCCGCCAGGTTTGACCCTTCAGGCTCACAATCTCGCCGTCAAGATCGTGCATCACACCGATCCCCAGGCGGCTGTTCCCAAATTCAGCTCCAGCCGTCGTCCGGGCGCTGAAGTCGCCCCCAAACAGACGGCCTGCCGAGGCTGTCTGGTCGACCTCGCCGTGTCGGGTTCGCCGATGAATCGATTGCCTCAGTGTGGACAGAACAGGATCGAACATTTTCGAAATCATATGTCCCTCACCGCTGCTCTCTCCGAGGCCTCAAGCCATGCAGACGTGCGATGTGTTCGCCGAGTTCAAGGCGCCGACCATTAACGCGTCCATGAAGCCTTGCCGCTGTCTCAGTAGCCTTGATCTCAATGGACGACCAATCTCGGCCCCTGTCGGCGCTTCCCACTGTTGGAGTGCGTATCAGCGCATTTGTTGCCATCTGTCTCAGCGGCTTGGCCGGCGGGCTGATCGGGTACTCCTTGATCAGACTGCAGTGCGAAGGAGATTGCGGTGTGCCGCTCGGCATCGGCATTCTGATCGGCGCTGTTGTGACCGCAGGTGGGATGGCCATTGTGGCAGTGCTCGTCATGCGAGCCCTTGGGGAATGGCGCGAAGCCGAGGATCGCACGGGCGCCGGACACGCACCCAACTGACATGGCCCATTCTGCCGCAGACCTCCGTTTCCTCGCCGAGCAACTGGCCCGAACCGCTGGGGCCATGGCTCTCGCCGGCAGGCGCAGCCTGCCGGTCGGTCAACCGCCGGCGCACGACACGAAGTCGAGCGAGAAGTACTCCACCGAGGAGACGCCGTTGCACGGCCTCGTTTGCAACGCTGGCGTCGGCTTCGGCCAGACGATGCAATCGTTGGCGAGGAAGGGGCCAACGACTCTGGCACATCGGGTATCGAGTGGCACATCGACCCGATCGACGGCACGACCAACTTCGTCCAGTCGTTGCCACTCGTGGGCATCAGTTGCGGCGGTCGACGCGCACGGTTCGCTGGCAGGCGCGGTGTACGCACCGGTCACCGACGAGATGTTCTCTGCCGAGCGAGGTGGTGGTGCCACACGCAACGGCCTCCAGATCAAGGCAAGTGCCGCCACGGACATCGCCCTGTCGATGGTCGGCACGGGGTTCAGCTACCTCCCAGACCGGCGGTTGCCGCAGGCTCGCCGTATCCGTGAACTCCTTCCCCAGGTCCGCGACATCCGCCGGTACGGCTCGGCCGCCATCGACCTTGCTTACGTCGCGTGCGGCCGACTTGACGCCTACTTCGAGGAACACCTCAATTCGTGGGACATGGCAGCCGGCCTACTGATCGCCACCGAGGCGGGCGCCATCACATCAGACCTCCACGGCGCAACGCCCGACGAGGGTGGCGTTCTCGCCGCTGCACCCGGCATCCACGAGTCGCTGCTGGGCGCCATTCAGGACGCTTCGAGCTGACCGTTCAGCAGTTTCTCATTAATTTTTTTGTCTCTGTCTGCGACCATGCTCGTCACGCAGGGGTGATTTGGGGCATCATAGAGACGTGGGAACACGCATCTTGGCCGTCGAAGACGACGAACGCATTCGATCGGCCGTCAAACTCGCGCTCGAAGATGAGGGCTGGACCGTTGACGAAGCCGAAAGCGGTGAAGAGGCGATCGACAAGTTCAATCGTTCGAAACCCGACGTCGTCCTGATCGACATCATGCTTCCAGGCATTGACGGGTTCGAGCTGTGTAGAACTCTTCGCCGCACCAGCGACGTTCCTGTCGTCATGGTCACTGCACGCAACGACACACACGATGTGGTCGCCGGGCTCGAAGCCGGTGCCGACGACTACCTCACGAAACCCTTCGCTCCAAAGGAACTGTCGGCTCGTATCCGCGCACTCCTTCGTCGCATCCGCCCGAGCGCCCCTGGCCATGCTCGGCTCGTGTTCGGCGAGCTTGAACTCATTCCCGACGAGGGCAAGGTGCTTCGAAGCGGCGAAGAAGTACACCTCACCAAGACTGAGTTCCGCCTTCTCTGTGAGCTCGCCGAGAGCCCTGGCAAGGTCCTCAGCCGTGAAGCGCTGCTTGACAAGGTGTGGGGCTACGACTACTTCGGTGATGGCCGCTTGGTCGACGTACACATCCGGAGACTCCGCACAAAGATCGAGGCCGACCCCGCCAATCCACGCCACGTCGTCACCGTCCGCGGGCTCGGCTACCGGCTCCAAACGTGAGCGAAGGCGGCTGGTTCCGTCGCCTGCTCCATCGGTCCCGGCCTGCCGCGCTCGGCCTACGCCGACGCATCCTGCTCACGATCACCCTCGGCGCCATCGCGTTGTCTCTCTTTCTGGCTGTCACCACCTATGGGTTGACCCAGAACAACCTGGTCCGTCAAGCCGAAGACGCCGCCGTGACGACCTCCTTGCGAAATGCGCAAGGAGTATTCCGTGATCTGCGGTCGAAACCGTCCACCGCTCAGCCCGCGGTGGAATCGCTGACCAACATCGGTGTCACCCGCTACCTGATTCGGTATCAGGAAGAGTGGATTGGCGGTGTCACTCCGTACGTCGACGCAAACCTGCCTGAGCAGATCGTCGATCGGGTGGTCGATCGTGGCATTCCGTCCCGCCAGATCGTCGACATCAACGGCGAACTGAACGTCCTTGTCGGCTGGGATATTCCCGGCGTCGGTTCGTACTTCCAGTTCAGCACCCTCGAAGAGCAAGAATCGACACTCGACAGTGTCCGAATCGCACTGTTCTTTGCATCGCTGATCTCGACGGGGCTCGGAGTCTTGCTGGGTGTTTTCTCCGCGCGTCGCGCCGTTCGGCCGCTGTCGACCGCGGCCCAGGCCGCATCGGCAATTGCTGGCGGCCGGCTCGACACGCGTCTCGAAAGCACGCAGGACCCAGACCTGGGTGTACTGACCGACTCGTTCAACGACATGGCTGAGGCCCTGCAGCTCCGTGTGGAACGCGATGCGCGGTTCGCGTCCGACGTCAGCCACGAGCTGCGATCACCGTTGATGACGCTCTCGGCGTCGGTCGAAGTGATGGAGGCTCGCCGTGACGACCTCCCCGAACGTGCCCAATCAGCGCTCGACCTGTTGTCGAGCGACGTTGTTCGATTTCAAGGTCTGGTCGAAGACCTCCTCGAAATCTCGCGATTCGACGCTGGTGCGATCCGGCTCCACATGGAAGAGTTGCTCGCCGCAGAGTTTGTCCGCCAGGCCGTCGCTGTCAGTGCCGCACCGAAGCTCCACCTCGAAGTGTCCGAGCGCTCAGAGATGGCGCTTATTCGCGGCGACAAGCGCCGTCTTGCCCGCGTCGTGGCAAACCTCATTGACAACGCTCTTGCGTACGGCGGTGGCGAACCGCACATCGTCATCAGCGTCGTCGAGCCCGACGACGAACCAATGGCCCACATCACGCTTGCGGTCATCGACGACGGTCCCGGCGTGCCCGTCGAGGAGCGCGACTTGATCTTCGAACGATTCGCCCGAGGAGGCGGCGCCGGCCGCCGGACAGGTAGCGAGGGCGCAGGTCTGGGTCTGTCGCTCGTCGACGAGCATCTCAAGATGCACGGCGCTCGGGTCTGGGTCGAAGATCGACTCGACGGCAAGTCGGGTGCTCGATTCGTGATCGAACTGATGGCATCGGAGCTGACGGACTGATGATTACTCGACGCATTCTTTCAGCGCTCTTGGCGGGCGCACTCATGGCGAGCTGCTCAATTTCCGAAGATGCCGCGCCGGTCGAGATACCGCAGGACCAGCGCCGGCAGTTCGGAGCCCAACCGACCGGCGATGCCGCGGCTGGCAACAACCGAGTGTTCCTTGTGAACAGTGCAATCGATGGCCGGTTGCGCTCAGTCCTGCGTGCCGGGTCCAGCGACGCCGCCGGGATCTTTACGTCGCTGTTTGCCGGGCCGAACGAGGCCGAGGCCGACAGCGGGCTCAGCACGTTCCTGCCCGAGGGCATCGAGCTGAACAATGCACGCATCCGCGTTCGATCCCTCACCCTCGATGTCAATGACGTGTTCGACGAACTCACGGCTGTGGCATTACGTACTGCTGTCGCCCAGATCGTTGCGACTGCCAGCGAAATCGACGGCATCGAACAAGTCCGAATTCAGATCGACGGTGAGAACCAGGTGTGGCCGGTCGGCGACGGTGAGAACACTGATCGACTGCTCACGGTTTATGACTACCCGGGCTTTATCGAGTCGTCGCAGCCCGCCTACCCCGCCGTCCCGAGCGCCAACAACTAGCTGTACCGGTCACAGCGTGACCGGTTTGCGGCGGAGCGGATCACGCGAAGAAGTGTTTGGCGACACCTTCGTAGAGGTCCATGTCGACGGTGCGTGTCTTACCGACTGCAACGGTGAGGTCTTCCTGAACGATCTTCTCGCCGCGCAGCACTGCCATTTTGCCCCACGCATGCTCGTGAACCAGATCGATTGCTGCAACGCCGAAGCGAGTCGAAAGCACACGGTCGAAGGCAGTCGGCGTGCCTCCGCGTTGCACGTGGCCAAGCTGGACGACGCGGGTTTCGAAGCCGGTTCGATCGCCGATGGCCATAGCGATCTGCGTAGCAACCCCACCGAGCACGACGTGTCCGAATCGGTCGAGGACCTTCTCTTCCATTTCAAGAGATCCGGGCACAGGCGAAGCCCCCTCGGCGACGACAACGATCGAGGCAAACCGGCCGCGGTCGTGGCGTCGCGTCAAGCGGTCGCAGAGCTCATCGATATCGAACGGAATCTCGGGGATAAGCACCGCCGTTGCTCCGCCGGCAATGCCAGCCGAGGTAGCAATCCAGCCGGTGTGGCGGCCCATGACTTCGACGACCATCACACGATCGTGACTCTCAGCAGTGGTGTGTAGCCGATCAATGGCATCAGTCGCGATCTGGACCGCCGTGTTAAACCCAAATGTCACGTCGGTTCCAAACACGTCGTTGTCGATGGTCTTGGGAACACCGACGACCGGGATGCCATGTTCGGCGTGGAGTCGACAGGCAACACTCAGGCTGCCGTTGCCACCGATCACGATTAACCCTTCGAGCCCAAGGTCGCTCATACTCCGCTTGACGCGATCGACGCCGTCAACAGTGTCGAACGGGCTCCCTCGGCGTGTGCCGAGCACGGTGCCGCCACGGGGCAGCATGCCCCGCATCGTTTCAACCGACAGCGGCATCGTGTGTCGATCCATCACGCCGTCCCAGGCATCGATGAACCCGACGAGTTCATCGCCATAGTGACGTTCGCCCTTGCGAACCACAGCCCGGATCACCGCGTTGAGACCCGGGCAATCGCCTCCCCCGGTCAAGATCCCCACACGCACAGGAGTTGACTGTACGCGACGACGCTCTCCGGAGCACACCGTGTTCGGAAACGATCGAATCGGCGAGGCTCTTCCGGTTCCGGCTGGTAAGAATGCCGGATGGCTTGGGACAACACTCGATCGGTTCCGTGGAAACGGCTGACGCGCGAGTGGGTGATCTACGCCGCGATCATGTCGGTGGTCTTCCTGTTCGTCTTCAACGACGGGAACCCGGCCGGCGCAATCGCCGGGGTGCTCGTCAGTGGCCCGATGTACCTTGGCCTCGGCTGGGTATTGGCAAAAATCGGGTACCAGCGCAAGACGATGAAGGAAATGCGGTCAGCGCAACCATCGGCCGACGACGCAGGCAAGCGGGCCAAGAAGGGCAAGCGCTCCAAGAAGGGCGACGAGGATCCCGACGACTCGGTCGGACGTGTCGTTGCGCCGAGCAGTCGCACCGCCGGTGGCGGCAACCGTCCGCAATCGAAGAAACCCCGCCGCCGCTGACTCCAGTCCGACACTCGATCCGCCGACTACTCTGATCTGCGTGACGAGTCAGTGTGTGATTGCCATCGATGCCGGGACAACCGGAGTGCGCAGCCGGGCGGTGTTCACCGACAACTCCCCCACGGTTGCGTCGTACCGTGAGTTCACCCAGCACTACCCGCAGCCGGGCTGGGTTGAACACGACGCCAACGAGATCTGGGCTGCCGTTGTCGAGACGCTCAACGAGGTCATCGACGAGGTCGGTCGGGATCGTGTTGCCGCGATCGGCATCACCAACCAGCGCGAAACCGTGCTGGCGTGGGATCGCACCACCGGCACAACCTTTGGCACCGCCATTGTCTGGCAAGACCGGCGTACCGCGAACCGCTGTGACGAACTGACAGCGCAAGGCCGGCTCGACATGGTTCGCGAACGAACCGGTCTTGTGCTCGACCCCTACTTTTCGGGAACCAAGTTCGAGTGGCTACTCCAGAATCGCGACATCCCGGTCGACGACAAGTTGGCCCTCGGCACGATCGATTCATGGTTGATCTGGAATTTGACTGCCGGTGCCGTGTTCGCCACAGACGTCACCAATGCGAGCCGAACGATGCTCTGCGACATTCGGACTCGGACGTGGGACCCTGAACTGTGCGAGATGCTGCACGTGCCCATGTCGGCACTTCCAGAGATCGTCGCGTCGAGCGGCCGAGTCGGCCTTACGTCAGCAGCGTGCGGCGTTCCCGGCGGCATCCCGGTGAGCGGCGTCGCTGGCGACCAGCAGGCCGCACTGTTCGGTCAGGCTTGCGTTGAGCCCGGCATGGCCAAAAACACGTACGGCACAGGTTCGTTCGTGCTCCTCAACGTCGGCGAAACCTGTCCCCCGCCGACGGATGGCATGCTGACCACCGTTGCGTGGACCCTCGCCGACGGCACCACGCACTATGCACTCGAGGGCGCGATCTTCGTCACCGGCGCCGCGATCCAGTGGCTCCGTGACGGGTTGAACATCATCGATAATGCCGCCGAGGCTGGCCCGCTCGCCGAATCGATCGACGACACTGGCGGGGTCTACTTCGTTCCGGCCCTCGCCGGCCTCGGATCACCTTGGTGGGATCCGTACGCACGCGGCACCATCGTCGGCATCACGCGCGGCACCGGGCGCGCCGAGATCATGCGCGCCACGGTCGAATCGATGGCGTACCAAACACGTGACGTGGTCGACGCCATGGTTGCCGCGAGTGGAACCGAGCTGAAAGAACTCCGCGTCGACGGCGGCGCCGCGATCATGGATCTGCTCTGTCAGATCCAGTCGGACCAGCTCGGCGTCGACGTCCTGCGGCCGGTCGACCAAGAGACCACTGCCTTGGGCGCCGCATTCCTTGCGGGCTTAGCCGAGGGCGTTTGGGCGACGCCAGCCGAGGTGTTGGCGCAATGGTCACTCGATGCTCGATTCACGCCTGCCGATAATCGTGCAGCCTGCGATGTATTGCACAGCCAGTGGTTGCGCGCCGTCGAGCGTTCAAAAGGCTGGGAGAGCTAGATCAGAGCGTCGGCGAGCCGGCCGAGCAGGTTCACCCGGATCCGTTCGCGTTCATGAATCGGCCGGCCGCTGCGGCCGGCAACCACATTGAGCCCAGCGCCAAGCAGGTGTGCCCAGACCAGGTCACTCGGGGCGGCGTCGTCGACCTCATCGAGGTGCTCGCTGCCCGCCAGGAACGCGATCAGCCAGGAAAGGTCTGGCGCCTCGCCGAGTTGCATGACCGCCCCATCCACTCCCAGTGCTGCGACCCAGTCGGCTTCAACGATGCGCATCAAGCCAGTACACAGGACGTCGAGGCGATCTTCCTTCGGACACTCGGCCAATGCGGCACCAACGGCGAGAGCCGCCAGGTTGGGATCTACCCGGTCGATGTCGACGGGGCGGATATTCTCGACCGACACCCCGTCGACCGCATCGATTTCCGCAGTCAGCAGCGAGGCGAGACCTTCATCGGGCAGAGCAACGGTGAGTTCGTCGATGACACGACCTGCTCCCTGTTCGAGAATTTCGATCGCCAGCACATCGCCACGTACCGCGCCGATTCTACTCGCGACCTGACCGAGGGCTCCTGGACGATCGGGCATCCAGACCCGGACAACGACAACAGTGTTCACGGTCAGAATGTATCGATTGGACTGACGAGCTTCGTGACGACCAGGTTGCCGCTTCGTTTCGCGTCCCATTCCCCTCGAGGCGGGTCTCTTAGCCCAGTTTTGGGAGACCGCGCTTGAGGTTGCGGATGGCCTGGTTGATGCGCATTTCGTTCTCGATCAGCGCGAACCTGGCGAATCCTTCGCCGCCAGGGCCGAAACCGACACCAGGCGAGAGGGCTACATCAGCTTCCCTCACCACGTGCGAGCAAAACTCGACCGAGCCCATCTCGGAATAGGCCTCAGGAATCGGAGCCCACACAAACATCGTGCCACCCGGCTTAGGGATGTCCCAGCCAATGCGCTGCAGGCCCTCGATTAGCGTGTCGCAGCGCGACTCGTAAACCTCACGGACCTGATCAGGGAATTCAGGGGCCTCGTTGATTGTCACGGTGGCGGCGATTTGGACCGGCTGGAACATGCCGTAGTCGAGGTAGCTCTTCAGTTTGACGAGTGCTTGGACGACGTCCTTGTTGCCGAGCAGGAAGGCACTGCGCCAACCTGACATCGAGAAGCTTTTCGTCATCGAGTACAGCTCAACGGCGCATTCCTTGGCGCCTTCGGCCTGCAGGATGCTCGGTGGCTCGTGGCCATCGAAGCCCATGTCGGCGTACGCATTGTCGTGAACAACGATCATCTCTTTTTCGCGACAGAAATCGACAACACGCTGCATGAACGGCAGGTCAACCGTCGCGCCCGTCGGGTTGTGCGGGAACGACATCACGAGCACACGAGGCTTGGGCCAACCCACATCCCATGCCGTCTGCAGGCTGTCCATGAAGTCATCGGCGAAGTTCTCACGCTGGCTCGGGTTGGCCAAGAACTTCATCGGCACCTGACGGAGGTCGGCGCCAGCGAACAGTGGGCCGTACATGTGGATCGGATAGCTCGGGCTCGGCACGATCGCAGCATCACCACGGTCGAGCAGTACCCACATCAGGTGGGTGAAACCTTCCTTGGAACCAATCGTGTTGGTGATTTCCAGCTCGGGGTCGAGATCGACGTCCCACTTATTCTTGTAGTAGCCCGCAATAGCTTCACGAAGCTTCGGGAGGCCACGACTCATGGAGTACCGATGGTTGCGTGGGTTCTGTGCGGCTTCAGCAAGCTTGGCGACTGCGATGTCGGGCGACGGGATGTCCGGGTTGCCAAAGCCGAGGTCGACGACGTCAGCACCTGCCTGCCGTGCCTCGATCTTCAGTCCATTGATGATGGAAAAGACGTATGGGGGCAAGTTTTCAATTCGACGAAAGTCCACGCCGCCAACGTACTGACCCTGGGAGCGAAACAGCGGTTCGGTTTCGGTCTCACTTCACTCACCTGAGCGCGCTTTCGAGTGCTCACGGCCGTTCAGCACTCGAATTGAGGATTGGAAGTCCCCTACCAGCAGGCGGGCACAGGAAACAACGGCTTAGAGACTCGGGAGCAGGGCAGCGCCGACGGCACCGGCCAGCGGGCCCCAGGTCGCAAACTCGACGCGCGGCATCGGCCGCAAATGCGGCTGGTAGAGCAGTTCGCCATACCACTTGATGATTGGTTTCAAGTACAGATCGGAGCCAGCTGCAAGGCCACCGCCGAGTACGAACATCTCCGGGTCGAAGGCGTTGGTGAGGTTGGACAGGCCCAGCGCGACCCAACGGCCGAAGTCGTCGATGACCGCCATGGCCTCGGGGTCGCCCTCACGCGCTGCGGCCTGGACGTGCTCGCCGCGAACTGCCTGCGGGTCACCGCCGGCATGGCGGACCACTTCGCGGAGTCTGCGGCCGGTTGCTGCCTCGCGTGCCAGCATGGCCAAGCCGGAGCCCGAGGCATAACGCTCCCAGCAACCGCGTCGCCCGCACGGGCAGCGCGGACCGTCGGGATGCACGACCATATGCCCAAACTCGCCTGCGAAGCCGTTCATGCCGCGTTGCAGTTGGCCGTTCGACACGAGGCCGCCACCGATGCCAGTCCCGAGGGTCACGAGGATCATGTTGGACGTGCCGGCAGCCGCACCGAGTTGCCATTCCGCAACTGTGGCGCAGGTTGCGTCGTTGTCAACAACGATGTCGCCGTCGAGCCGTTTGGCGAGCGAACCGCGGACGTCGAAGTCGGCCACGCCGTCGAGGTTCGGGGCTGCACGCAGCACACCGGCGCCGGTGACGAGGCCGGGTACGCCAACGCCGAGGCTGCCGGCGTAGCCGAGATCGTTGGCCAGGTCGACCAGGACGTCGATCAGCGGTTCGAGGCTGTTTGGCCCACGCGGGGTTGGGCGCTTATCTTCGGCGATGACCCTGCCTGACGCATCGAGTGCGACGCCGAGCGCCTTGGTGCCTCCGACGTCGATACCGATGCGGCGGGCCGGCATGGGACCGGCCGCTGTCACGCTTCGGCTCGGACCTTGAGTTCGCGAACTGTGTTGAGGATGCGCACCTCAGCGCGCCGCTTCACGAAGCCAGGCAGCGGAACGACGAGATCGATCGCAAGGTCGTACTGCACCTCAGTGCCGTTGACCGACGGAGAAAACTTGAAGGCGCCATCGATCGAGCGCTCGATGTCGCCCCGCAACAATTTCCATCCGAGTTCGTCAGGTGCGTTCGTGTAGTCGTACTGCAGCGTGTAATGCGTGCTGCGACCAAGCGCTGACGCACGGAACTCGACTTCAGAGGGTCGACCTTGATCGTCGGTGGCGTGCACGGTGACGTCTTTTATGTCGCGCGCCCACGTCGGATAGTTCTCGATGTCGACAGCGATCTCCCAGACCCGCTCGGGCGTGGCCGCGATGGTGATGGTTTCGGTTGCTGTCTCAGCCATGTGCTTCATTCTGGTCGATAGAGATGGTCGAAGTACTGACATCCACGTCGGAATCAACGCGTTCATGTTCAGTTTCTGTTCTTGCTGCAACCGCTTCGGGGTCCATCCTCTTCCCGAATTCGGCGTGATAGGCAGCCCACAGGCCATTCAGGCCGAGCCCAAACATGGGCACAAGGAGGCCAACAGCGAGTGATGAGCCGGGCGAACCGTCGGGCCCATCGATGCGCCAGACGGCTGTACCAAAGGCTGCGACAACCTGGATCCCCAGCATCAGGAGCATCGTGCGGCGAACTTCTTTGGGCGTCCCGGCGCCGAGCAGCATGTAGAGCTGGGTAACTGAAACTTCTTCGTCGCGGCTGCGCTGCACGGCGTTCCAGAAGCCCCAGAGAAAGCCAAACACACCAACGGCAAAAAGTGCCATCGCTGTTGTGGCGCCGACCCATTGGGCAGCCGTGGTAAAGACTGCCGCAGCAAACACGGCGGTCACGACGAAGATCACCGTGCCAATCACATTGACGCGGACGATCAATTCGCCCTGCTGCTGGGACCCTCGTTCGGGGGTGCGGTCGACTTCGCCCATTGACACTCCCCCATTGTGCCAGCACCCTTGGACAGTTCCAGACTGCGACACCTTGATCAGCCGAGAGCAGGAGATCAATTGCCTCGCTTGCGGACTGCTCAGTCGTAGACGCCGAGCGTCTCGCCCAGGCGACGAGCGAGTACGTCGTACGAGAATTCTTCAAGCACACGCGCCCGCGACCGTGTGGCCATCGCGGCTCGCAGGTTGTCGTCATCGAGTAATTCCGTCATGGCATCGGCAACCTGCTGCACGTTCTCAGGTTCGCTGATCACGAGGCCAGTCACGCCGTGAGCGACCGCTTCGGCTGCGCCGCCAGAGTCACCAGCAATCTGCGGGACTCCGCAAGAAGCGGCTTCAAGAAACACGATGCCGAAGCCTTCCTGCTCGAGGCCACCCCAACGGTTGCGGCAGAGCATGGTGAAGATGTCGCCGCAGCCGTACAGCGCGACCAGGTCCTCGTTCGGGACACGGCCGAGAAACTTCACTGGTGCGTCGAGTTCTTCGGCGAGCCGCTTCAGCCGTTCTTCTTCTCGGCCTCCGCCAGCAATTGCCAGCAGCAGGTTGGGGCGCTTGTGCTTCAAGCGAGCGACGGCTCGAATTGCCGTGTCGAAGCCCTTGCGCGGTACGAGGCGCGAGACGCTGACAATGAGTTCGGCGTCGACGGGGAGGCCGAGGCGTTCACGGGCGGCAGAGCGTTCGGCGTCGTTGAGCGGCACGAACTTGCCGGGGTCGACGCCGCACGGAACAATCGTTGTGGGCAACTCTCGGCCAGCAGCGTGGTCAGCTTCGGCAGCCGGGTAGCCGCCTGCAGCAATGATGCGGCGGGCACGGCGAAGCGTGTAGGCGAGTGCCTGTTTGGAACCGGGTAGGCGGCCAGGAATCGTCACTTCGGCACCGTGCAGCACCAAGTCGTACGGCACCTGTAACGACGGGCCGACAAGGCCGAGCGGTATTGCAGGGTCAAGTACGACGAAGTCGGCACCGAAGTCGTCGACAAGGTTGTTGATCTGCTTGACCATCCAGGGATGCGGCAGCAGAAACGGTTCGCGAGTCCGTTCGATGCGGTACGGCTCGCCCGCGTCGAACTCGGCAGTGCCTTCGTAGGGGCTGGTCAACACGGCGAATTTGTCGCTCGGCAGACGACGCCACCACTCCCAGAGCAGCGATTGGATGCCACCGACCTTGGGTGGATAATCGTTGGTCACAAGGCGATGCTTGGTACCTTCGTCGGAGGCAGGCGGTGTGGCGCAAGACTGATTCCTTCAAGTGGGTATTTGTCGTAATACTTTTGCGGCACCGTTCAACCAGAATCGGGTTGGTGTGTTGACAGTAGCGCTCGACCGTCGCTGCGACGCGACGGTCAGCTGGATCGCCAACGTTGCCAACGACGATGAGAGCATTCCGTCGGAGCACGTCGAAGTCACGACCAGCGACGTACCACTGGCCGTAGCGGTCTTCGATCCACTCGTCAGTTTCGTCGAGCAGGTCAAGCGCGCTGACCCAGGCTTTGACGTCTTCAGTGAGCGGGATTGAGTTGCGCGGTCCGAGTCGAACTGAGATCGGACAGACGTCTTGGCAATCGTCGCAACCGTAGATCCGGTCGCCGATGGTTTCGCGGAACTCAAGCGGCACGCTGCCGGGCTTCTGCATGACCCAGCTGAGGCATCGATTGCCGTCAATTACACCAGGGGCGATGATCGCATCTGTCGGGCAGCCTGCAAAGCATTTGATACAGGTGCCGCAACCGTCGTTGGCGGTTCGGTCGTTCCACTCGTAGCTCGCCGCGGTGATGATCGAGCCGAGGACGAAGTAGCTGCCAGCGCCGGGGAGGAGCAGGTTGGCATTCTTGCCGTACCAACCGAGCCCCGCTCGATGGGCAACGGCCCGGTCGACGATCGGGACAACGATGGTGACGGCCAAATCAATGAAGATCACTTTGGCAGCGGAGCGAAGTCCTTCGCGGAGCGGGGCGTAGTGGTCGACCCATGCGTAGCGGCCGACTCGAGCCTGCGGACCATATTCGGGGCCGGGCTTTTCTGGGTCGGCGTCAGTGATGTACGGGCGGGCGGCGACGATGATCGAGTGGGCGTTGGCGACGGCTTGGCCCGGGTCAGTCGATCGGTCGGGGTTCCGGTATGTGAATCCCATGTCGGCATGGAGGCCAGCGGCTTTGCGTTCGTGCAGTGTGGTGCGGGTCTCCGTGAGGATCTCGGCGGAACAAACGCCAACGTGGGTGATTCCCCACTGTGCGACGTGGGCGGTGATCGCCTCAATCGTCGGCAGTGGTTGAGGCATGCGCACCACGTCAGCGTACGACGGCAGGCGTCAGCTCGGCTCAAACCCGGCTCAAACCCGGCTCAGACCCGGACGGCAACTGGGGCGCCGTAGGAACGGAACTCGTTGAGCGACACGAACTCAGGCGTCGCGCCGATCAAACCGGCACGCTGCAGCATTTCGATCGCAACGTCTTTGGGGTCCGGAATCGCCGGCACGACGGTGAGTTGCACCGGCACGTAGTCGATTGGCCCGTCGTCATTCGCGAACAGGTGGGTGACGATGCAATCAGTGCACGCCGTCGTGCCGACGCCGATGCAGGTCTTGCAATCGATGGAGAAGTCGTCGCTTTCAAACATGTAGTCAACAGTAGAGATGAGGTGTCACAGAGTTATTTACGGCGAAGCCTTCCAAGGGGTGAGGGGCGGTCACACAGTGTGACCGGATACGAAGGGGTCATCATCTTGGGCGGTTGGAGGTATCTCCTTCTGCTGCCGGACGATCTGACGTAACGTAGAGAGGTGGGGTCGGATCGTTACAGCTTGCGCAACCGAGTGGCGCTCGGCGTTGCATCCGCAGCCGTCGCTGTACTCGCGCTCGCCGGATGCACGTCTGACCCCGAACTCCAGCGGGCCACAGTGACCCCCGCCGAGGCCTACACCGCCATCGTTCGATGGGAAATTGAATGGAGCGAACCCGTGCTCGATGCCGACGGCAACGTCGAAGCGCCGGTCATCTACCTTGCTGCCGGGGCCGGGGGAACGGTCGATGTCCGCGTGCAGGCCGACGTCGTGGCCAATATCGACGACGCTGCAGTGATTCGTTTTGCCGACGATGCCCGCGATGCTCGCGACGAAAAACTGGAGAATATTCCCGTCAAGGACAACGGGGTCATGATCTTGATCGACGAGTTTGAACCCGATCAGGCGAAAGTCGAAGCCCGCATCGTGCGTTATCAGTCAATCGACGACAACAGCACCTGGATTCTTCAACTGACCTCCACCATTGACAGCGCTGCAGTCTCGTCGGCAACTCTCGCCACCGAGTAGCCGAGCAGGCTGTTTCAACGGCTGATGCCTTTACGAGGCTCCGGCTTGGAGCTCACCATCAAGCAATCCACTCACTGCTTCCAAGGCACGTATCGCATCACCCGTTGAAACATCCTGCTCGGGATCAATCGCTGCGCGCCGCAACTCGTCAAGGAGGACACGGCGGTCCCAATCATCGTCCAGGAACCGCCCGTGCACCGTTTGGGCCAGGTCGGCTGCAGCGGATGCGTCGATGATGGCGGTGCGGTACTGCTCGGCCTCCCAAGCCTGGCGCGCTATCCGGACGCGTTGCCGAGCGCCCGCCAGCGCATCGACTGATGCTCCTTCAAACTTTCGGGCCTCGCGGATGGCCCGAACGAACACTACGAGACCTGGCAGATAGATCGCAGTCAAGATCATCATGCTCACCTCGGGCGCGAGCGAGATCGGTGTGGCGACTGCCCCTCCAAAGACCCAAGCGAGCTGAAACCGCGTCTCGTATCGCGCCCCAGCACGTCCGAGCAATGCCTCGGGCGCCCGCCGCTGCAACAGGCTGTCGAATGCGTTGCGACCAAGCGTGGTGGACAGGCCAACGAGTGCCGCAATAACGAGGAGTAACAGAGTCGACACGCCGAGTATCCCGACAGCCGTGAACGCAGCGGGCGCAGCGATCGCCAACCCGATTAACTGCTGTTCGCTGAACCGCCGACGGAGCAGGCCGATCACGGTGTGGCCGGCGAAGGCTCCGATTCCGTAACACGCTGCTCCGAGTCCGTAGATGACTGCCGGCTCGCTATTACGCCGCAACGTAAACGCAAGCGTGAATAAAAAGAATGCGACGGCAGCACGGATCGCCATCATGCCGACCGATGCAACAAGCACAACGGGCAGGTGGGTCTCGGCATATTCGACGTCGTCCGTCGCGAGGGTGACATGTTCCGGCGTAGGGACCTGGAGTACAACGAACGAGGCGAGCAAAAACAGCACCGCGCCCACGCGCAAGGTCCAGCCTGGGCCGCTGACCGCCAACAGCCCAGCTGCCGCACCTGCACCAATGGCTGCGGTGATGCTCGCGAAGCGCGCAAGCCGAGCGTTGGTCGCCACCAGTTCGTCAGGGTCGTCAACCAACTGCTGAACCAGAGTCTGTTTGACGACCCCCGATGCCTTGCTTGCGATCAGCAAGATGAGCGCAAGTGGATAGAACGTCAAGTCGAGCAGAAAACTGACCATTGCCATGCAACTGAAGCCACGCAGCAGATAAAAGATCGATGCAACGAAGCGTTGCGACCGCCGGAACCGGTCGACGGCCGGTCCAACGAGCGGCGCCAATACCGCAAGCGGCGCCATCGTCACCAGGAGGTACAGCAGCACCTGCTGCCGCGATGCGTCCGGGCTGATGTTGAAGAACAACGATCCCGCGAGGCTGACCGTGACGAACGCGTCGGCGGAGCCCGACAAGCCGTGCGCATACCGCAAGCGGAATGATCGGGCCGTCGCCGACCAGGACGTGTCGGACGCGTCGACGTGCCGCGGCGGCCGACGGTGCTCCTGTCCTGGCTGTCTGTCGAACTCTCGGGGCGCGACCTGCATCTCCCTCTATCTTGACCCACCGCACCCCTCGCGTGTCGAACGGCGCTGCATGATTGCGTCGCCCCAGCTCAGAGCACAAAACAGTCTCTGTGACCCCCATCTCGATAGTGGAACATTTGGTCGTCATGGAATTTGAGGCATGTGCAGAGCAGTTGGCTCGAGCGACCAATCCAACAGCTACCGGTCACCGACCGCGTGGCTCGCTGATGTCGCTCGCGAAGGCTTCGGGCAGTGCAAGGGCACTCTGCGACTTGCCGAGCGCATTGTCCACATGCCTCGAGTACAAGCATCGTTCGGCAACGGCGCGATCCCAGAAGCTGCCTTGCGATTACTCACCGACTCCTGGGCCGCTGTCACGTACCGGCACCCGGCTGTGATGCGCACCGCGCCACGCACTGGCTCGATGGCGGCCTGCACCAGGCCGACGCAGTTCACATCGGCGCGATCGCTCGCTAGAGACTCGCTAGAGAATGGCGAGGAGGGCGTTGCTTGGCACAACGTTGGCGCCGTCGGCTCGAACATCACGCACGATTTCGGCATCGTTGGTGACCACAACGACCGCACGATTTTTCGGCAGTCGCTTCACCTCGTTGCGGATCACGTCGTCGGCAATCACACCCTCGGGCGAGTAGACAACTCGAATGAGCCGCCGACGGTCGGCGTAGGCCCCGACGATCGATGCGCCATCGAATACGACGGTCACATCGGTGCCAAACCTACGGGCCAAGTTCTCAAGCGCGTCGAGTAGGTGCGGCGCGTTGCCGTTCGAGCAGCCGGTTCGGCCAGCCCAACTTGGCAACGTTGTAGCCGTCGACCAGCATCTGCGCGTCGGATCGAGCCAGGTGTTCGGCAGCCTCAGACGAACTCCCGATGCGCGCCGCAGGGAGCGTGACGGCGGTGCGATTGATTGGCTGATTGTCCGAGCCTGCGACGTTTCGCCCTCGGTGCTGTCGGGGCCAACAGCAGTGCTTCGAGTTGGCTCGGCGAGGGCACGAGCGGCCGAGGCGGCTGCTGCTACTTCGGCCGAGTTGTCGAGCACAGGTTTCCAGCAGGACAGGTTGTTGCAGGGCAGGTTGTTGCAGGGCAGGTTGGCGGCGCGCTGCGGTGAGTTGATCGTTGGCCGTCACCCACTTTGCCTCCGCTGCGGCCTCGCGATCGCGGGCATGGCGTTACGTCCATCCGGACGTCGAGTAATTCGGTTCGGATCTCGAAGACGATCTCTTCAGACTTGACCAGTTCGGCCCGAAGTTCGTCGATCTCGCTCGACTGCATCTGCACGACCTCGTCTCGGAGCACCAACTCGGCGTGCGCACGGACTGCCGCCTGTTCGGCTGCTTCGCGGCGTTCTCGGCCCGCTTTAACTGTGTCTTGAGGCCAACGTCCTCCACAGCGGCATCGGCTACGGAGGCGAGAACAGAAGCCTGCAGCTCCCAGCCTTCGTCGCCGGCAAGCCAGAGTTGCCCGATCTCGTCGACGAGCTCAGGCAGCGCTCCGGCGGACAACCGGGTACGGAAGACAGGATCGCCTTCAATGCAGCGACGGAGCCGGCCAGGGCTGAGTTCGGAAGCCGAGCCTTATTGAAGAGGGGCTTGAGGTCCTTCGGAAACGGCAAGCCGGCTTGCGCTTCTGACCTTCGGCCGCCATCAAGATGGCGAATTTCGAGAGCACTGCGAAGGTGCCGGTGTTCGATGCCGGCGCCCTGCTGCTCGTCCATGATCTGACGCTATCGCACTCGGTTCGTCGACGGTCTTGACAGCAATCGAACAATTGTTTGACTTTACACCAGTATTCGTGGTTCAGTTCTTTGATGTCAATTGGAAGCGTTGTTCCGTTCGTGCAACGATCATTCGACGAACTCGGGCGCCCACTGAGTGACGTCACGTTCTGCATTGTCGACCTCGAAACCACGGGAGGTAACCGGCAGGAGGATTTGATTACCGAGATCGGCGCCGTCAAAGTGAGAGGTGGCGAAGTGCTTGGCACATTCCAGACGCTCGTCAACCCCGGGCGATTCGCAGTTCCACCGCCCGTCGTGGCACTCACGGGTATCACCAACGCACTGGTCGCCACAGCACCACGAATCGAGACAGTGCTCCCTGCCCTGCTCGAATTCATGGGCAACACCGAGGCTGGCGGCACCGTGATTGTCGGGCACAACGTCGGATTCGACGTCGCCTTTATCCGTGCCGCACTTGAACGCAGCGGTCGCCCCCGGTTGGAGGGAACGATCATCGATACCGTTGCGTTGGCTCGGCGTTTAGTCCGTGACGAGGTGCCGAACTGCAAGCTCGGCACGCTTGCTTCGCGGCTGCGCCTTGCGCACCAGCCGAGCCATCGGGCGCTCGACGATGCGTGGGCAACCACCGATCTGCTGCACTTTCTGATCGAGCGAGCTTCAGGGATGGGCGTGCTCGGCCTCGACGACCTGATTGCGCTGTCGAAGCTCGCGGGCCACCCCCAGGCCGCCAAGTTGAAGATGACAGCCAACCTGCCGCGCAGCCCCGGTGTGTACATGTTCTGTGGGCACCAGGGCGAGGTGCTCTACGTCGGCAAAGCAACCAACT
>CAJJBX010000018.1 GCA_905182555.1 uncultured Ilumatobacter sp.
GCCGTTGTCGAGCGCGGCGACTTTCGGCTCGGCCCAATCGACATGTCGATTGCTTACGGCGACCGGATTGCCCTCGTCGGGGCGAACGGTGCAGGCAAGACGACGCTGATCAATCTGCTGCTTGGCCGCCTCGGACCGTCGGCGGGTTCAGTGCACCTCGGTCGCAGCGTGCAGGTCGGCGAAATCGAGCAGGCCCGCTCGCATCTGCTTGGTGACGCCACCCTCGTTCGAGCCTTTATGGACGCCGCTGCCGGTACGTCCTCGGCCGACACGATTGCCGACACGCGCACGCTGCTCGCGAAGTTTGGTCTTGGCGCCGAGCACGTCAACCGCCCGGTCGAATCGCTGTCGCCGGGGGAACGGACGCGTGCATCGCTGGCCCTCCTGATGGCCACTGGTGCCAACCTGCTGGTGTTGGACGAACCAACCAACCACCTCGACATCGAAGCAATCGAGCAACTCGAACAGGCCCTCGACACGTTTTGGGGCACGGTGCTCCTTGTCACGCACGATCGGTCGCTCCTCGAACGAGTCCGCTTGACCAGGACATTTCGTCTTTCGGACGGTGCGGTCACCATCGAGTCGTGAGGCTCAGGTCACCCGTCTGGGCGGAATGGCTATGACAGGCGTTAGATAGTCTCGCCGTATCGCAGATCACGAGGTCCTCCAGGCGTTCTCGCCGGCAGTCCGAGACTGGTTCGCGAGCTCGTTTCCGGCGCCAACGCCACCACAGATTCAGGGCTGGCCGCACATTCAGGCGGGCGAACACACGCTGATCTGTGCTCCGACTGGCTCCGGTAAAACACTCGCGTCGTTCCTCTCGTCGATCGATCGGCTGACCACTACGCCGCGTCCCGAAGAACGATCGCACCGCACCCGGGTGCTGTACATCTCGCCGCTGCGGGCGTTGGCGTTCGACATCGAGAAGAACTTACGTGCCCCATTGAAAGGCATTGAGTTCGCTGCCGAACGCTTGGGCGAGGGCTTCACCGCCCCGGAAGTTGGGATGCGCACTGGTGATACGCCCTCCAACGATCGACAGAAGCTGATTCGGCGGCCGCCTGATCTACTCATCACCACTCCCGAGTCGCTGTATTTGATGTGCACGTCGGCAGCCCGCGAGACGCTCATCGGCGTGGAAACGGTGATCATCGACGAGATCCACGCAATGGCCACGACCAAGCGCGGCGCTCATCTCGCGCTCACACTCGAACGGTTGGAACTGATCACTGAGAAGCCTCCGCAACGGATTGGCCTGTCGGCAACCCAGCGGCCGCTCGAAGAGATTGCCGAGTTCCTCGGTGGGTTCAGCGAACCAGGTGTGCGGCGACCGGTCAAGATCGTCGATGCTGGTATTCGCAAGGATCTCGAAGTCGAGGTGGTCATCCCCCTCGAAGACATGTCGAAGCTTGGTCAGAGGCAGCCGGCCGACCTGCAGTCCGGAACTGCTGGGTCCGGTATGGGCGACTCACGTTCGTCGATTTGGCCGAGCATCTACCCGGAGATTCTCAAACGGATCTTGGCAAACCGGACCACGATCATCTTCTGCAACGCTCGACGAGCAGCCGAACGACTGGCGGCGAAACTCAACGAACTTGCCGTGCAGGAGGGCATACCGGGCATCGTCGATCCCGAGACCGGTCACATGGTCGAAGAGCTCGTCAGGGCACATCACGGATCGCTGGCACGCGAGCAACGAGTGGTCATCGAAGACCAACTGAAACGTGGCGAACTCCGCGCCATCGTGGCCACGTCATCGCTCGAACTTGGCATTGATATGGGCGCTGTGGACCTGGTTATCCAGGTCGAATCGCCGGGTGCGGTCAGCCGTGGCCTGCAACGCATTGGTCGCGCAGGCCACCAGGTTGGCGAGCCATCGCGAGGGTCGATCTTCCCGAAGCATCGTGGCGACCTGCTTGAAGCGGCAGTGGTCACGCGTCGAATGATCGACGGTGAGATCGAATCCAGCCGCTACCTCCGCAACCCGCTCGATGTGCTCGCGCAGCAGATCGTTGCGCACCTCGCAGCAGTCGAAGAATGCACGGTTGCCGAGGTGGCCGATCTGGTGCGGCGCTGCGCGAACTTTGCCGAGATCTCCGACGATCTGCTGAGCAACGTGCTCGACCTACTTTCGGGTCGGTACCCGAGCGAAGAGTTCAGTGAACTCCGGCCGCGCATCGTGTGGGACCGGGTCAACGACACGCTGCGGGCCCGCGAGGGTTCCAAGCGGCTGGCCGTCACATCGGGTGGCACGATTCCCGACCGTGGATTGTTCGGTGTTTTCCTTCCCGATGGCACCCGCGTTGGCGAGCTCGATGAGGAAATGGTCTACGAGTCGCGTCCTGGCGAAACCTTCGTACTCGGAGCCTCAACCTGGCGGATCGAAGACATCACCTACGAACGCGTCACCGTGACTCCGGCTCCGGGGCAGCCTGGCAAGATGCCGTTTTGGCACGGCGATCGGCCTGGTCGGCCGCTGGAACTCGGCCGGGCACTCGGTGGCTTCGTTCGAGAGATCCACGAACTCGACGACAAATCAGCCCACAGCCGGATGATGGAGCACTACCGGCTCGACGCGTTCGCTGCGAGCAACCTGGTCTCCTATATCGGTGAGCAGGTCGAGGCTACAGGTGCGGTCCCGGACGATCGAACGATCATCGTCGAGCGATTCCGTGACGAAATCGGTGACTGGCGGATCTGCATTCTCAGCCCGTTCGGCACGCCGGTCCACGCGCCGTGGGCCATGGCGATCGAGCGTCGGTTGATGGAGCAGTACGACATTCCGGTCGAAACAATGTGGGGTGACGACGGCATGGTGCTGCGGCTACCCGAGTCGGCCGACGAGTTGCCGCTTGAAGCCATTCTCATCGACCCGGAAGACATCCACGAGCTCGTGGTCGAGATGCTCCCGCAAACGGCACTCTTCGCTGCTCGCTTCCGTGAGTGCGCCGGTCGAGCCCTGCTGTTGCCGCGTCGTCGCCCTGACAAGCGCACGCCGCTCTGGCAACAGCGCCAGAAGGCCGCTGACCTGTTGGCCGTCGCGTCGAAGTATCCGACGTTCCCAATCTTGTTGGAGGCCTCGCGCGAGTGCCTCCAAGACGTGTTCGACGTCCCGGCGCTGCGCGAAGTACTCAGCGACTTGCGAAGTCGCAAGGTGCGCGTGGTCAGCGTCGACACTGCCAAGGCCAGCCCGATGGCCTCGAGCCTGCTGTTCAATTGGATTGCTGCGTACATGTATGAAGGCGACGCCCCGCTTGCCGAACGGCGCGCTGCGGCACTTGCCCTCGACCGTGATCTGCTGCGCGATCTGCTCGGTGCCGAAGAGCTGCGCGATCTGCTCGACCCCGAGGTGCTTGCCGATGTCGAGCTGCAACTGCAGTGCCTGACACCCGGTCGCAGGGCGCGCAGCGCTGACGAGTTGCATGATGTGCTGCGCAAGGTGGGCGATCTGTCGGCAGCCGAAATTGACCTGCGTTGCCGATCCGCAGCCGACGAAGCGGCGGCAGCACGCGAAATGCAAGCGGCCGACAGCGAAAGAGCCGATAGCGAAGCTGGCGTCGAGATCGCACCAATCGAGCACGCCCGTGCCGGTCAACCGAACGAACGGGCCGTGGAGTGGCTGCGACAGCTGCTCCGTGAGAAGCGCGCCATCGAGATTTCGGTGGCTGGCGAAGTCCGCTACGCGGCCGGCGAAGACGCAGCGCGGTATCGCGATGCACTCGGGTGCGCGATTCCGCTCGGTTTACCAATGGCGTTCACCGAGCCGGTGGCGCGGCCCCTCGAAGAACTCGTGGGCCGGTTTGCCCGTACCCACGGCCCGTTCGTCAACACCGACGTGGCCCGTCGATTCGGGGCACCGCCAGAGCGCATTGCCGGTGCGCTGGCGGCGCTTGAGGGTGAAGATCGGGTGGTCCTCGGTGAGTTCCGGCCCGAGGGTGTCTCTCGCGAGTTTTGTGAGGTCGATGTCTTGCGCCAGCTGCGTCGTCGGTCGCTGGCGTCGCTGCGTAAAGAGGTCGAGCCGGTTGAACAGGCTGCGTTTGCCCGGTTCCTCCCGGCGTGGCACAACATCCCGGCCGAACGGCGCGGGATGGACAGCCTCGTCGAATCGCTCGGCATGCTCACTGGCGCTGCGCTGGTCGCTTCAACAATCGAGGCCGACGTGTTGCCGGCCCGTGTGCGCGGGTTTCGCCCGTCGATGCTCGATGAGCTGTGCACGGCAGGCGAGTTGGTGTGGATCGGTGCCGGCGCGGTTGGCGCAAAAGATGGTCGTATCCGCCTCTGTTTTGCCGATCAGCTGGCGCTGCTGTCGCCCGGCTGGGAAGAACGTGAGCGCCCCGAAGGTGCGATTCACGATGCGATCCGAACGTTGCTTGCCGAGCGTGGCGCGAGTTTTTGGGGCCAACTGCGTGCAGCGGCGCCTGGATCGCTCGACCCGGAAATCCTTGCTGCGCTCTGGGACCTCGTCTGGGCGGGCGAGGTCACCAATGATTCACTCGCGCCATTGCGGGCTGTGCTGGGTGGTGCCAAGGTCAAGGCCGGCTCAAAAAACTCGACGAACTCGACAGCGCGCCGCGGTGGTCGGCCTCGCCCGGGTCGGTTGAACCGCATCGGGCCGCCTGCCGGGCAGGGTCGGTGGAGCCTGGTCGCTCCGCTGCTGCTTCCGGCAGTCCACCCGACCGAAGCGTCACATGCACAGGCGCTGCAAATGGTCGAGCGGTACGGCGTCGTCACCCGCGAAGCCGTCCTGGCCGAGGGCATTGCCGGGGGCTTCACCAGCGTCTACGGGGTTCTGAAGGTGCTCGAAGAGCGGGGCCAGATCCGCCGTGGATACTTCGTCGACGGTCTGGGGGCGGCCCAGTTCGCAGTGCCTGGGGCCGTGGATCGGTTGCGCGCTGCACGCGAAACGCCCGACCCGCTCTTGCACCCCGAGAACGTTCCCGACCCGATCGTGCTGGCCACCACCGACCCGGCTCAGCCGTTCGGTGGGGCACTCGACTGGCCCGCCACGGCAGGCCGGCCTGCCCGGAATGTGTCGTCGGTGACGGTGCTGCGCGCCGGTGAGCCGTTGGTCTGGTTCGACAAGCGCGGTCACCACCTCGTGACGTTCCCGAATGCGTTGATCGACACCAGCTGGATTGGGGCGCTGAAGATGCTCGTCACCGACGGACGGATGAAATTGCTCATCGGCAAGGTCAACGGCAACACCCGGCTGATCGTTGAGGAGACGCGTAAGTTACTGACCTTCGCGGGGGAGGGCGCTGAGCCCACCGCGGCATGACGTACCGCGGCTGACGCCAGCGAATTAGTTCGGTGTCACCGAGGCGTCGGGGACCCAGTTGCCGTGGAAGCCGAATGGCACCCGCTGGGGGAGTGCGATTCGGGCAACTTCGCCGCGCCCGAGGTCTTCGGCGTCGAGCACGCAGAGATCGCTCGAGTCGGTCGTGGCGTCGTATGCGACGGTGAGCAGCCAACCGGCGTCTTCGGCCGTGCCATCGGCCTTCGGCACAAAGACCGGTTCGGCGCCACCGCGACCTGGTCCGTACTCGTATGCCTCGACGGTGCCGGTTTCAAAGTCGGTTTTGAGGGTGGCGCCATGCAGGTTGGCCTCGCCAGCCGGCAGAACCTCAGACGTGTATCCAAAGCGATGCTGCTTGAGACCGAAGCGGGGGTTGTGGCGGGGGAACTCCTGGGGTCGATCGCTGATTCGCGTCTCGGTCACCCGGCGGGTTGCCGGGTCGATCACCCAGCGGTCGAGGGTCGGGGGAGCCTCGGCGAAGGGGCCCTGTCGGTCCTCGACCATGAGGTTGTCGTACCGGCAAAGGTCAACCACGACGGTTCCGTCAGCGGCGTCGTATGCGTTCAAGGGGTGGAACACGTAGCAGGGGTCGACGTCGCACCACACGATGTCGGCTGCCGTGCCGTTGCGGGCAAGGAGCCCGACCCGTGCCGCACGGTCAGGATTCCACTTGAACGGGAAGAGATAGCCCTCGACGAGGACGTCCATGTTGACTGTCACTGGGAGGTCGTAGATGATGGCGTACTTGTCGGTCAGTGACATGTCGTGCATCATTGGCATGTCGGCCACCGGGATGGCGAGGTTCTTGGTCACGTGCCCGTCACTGCCGACGACCGTGTAGTTCACGTGGTCGATGAGATCGGGCCAGTGGTAGTTCATCGAGTGCAGTTCGCCCGTGGCCGAGTCGTACTTCGGGTGGGCTGTGAAGGGGCCGTCGAGGGTGCCGTGGAACGGATTGATGCTGCGCGACTCGAGGTCGTAGCTCACCTCGACAGGCGGGTTGCCGCCCTCGACCATCGCCCACGTGGTGCCGGCAAAACCGCCGACGTTGGTGTTGGCGCCAAAGAGCCCGGCAACACGATCCGCGCTGTCGAGCACCCAGCGGTTCTTGTACCACTCGGCCTTGCCGCCGCGGAGCCGAACACCGTGCACCATGCCCTGACCGAGGAACCAGTGATGCTTAACGGCGTCGTCGACGGACTCCGGGTTCGGACCATTGCGGAGCCAGCGACCTTCGAGCTCAACCGGGATTTCGCCGACGACGGGCAGGTCATGTGCCGTGACTTCGGATTCCACCGGGGCGAAATTGCCCGCGAGGTACTTGTTCTCGATGTTCGGGCGGCTCTGCAGGTCAGTCATGAGGCGTTCCATTTCGGGGAGAGCATTTCGGGAAGAGGTGTAGATCTGGCAACCAACAGTGGGGCCGATGCCCTGCCAGACGGAAAACCCAGGGTTTGCGTCGACGTTTCCGTTGGACGGTCCAACGGAAACGTCGACGCAAACAAGGATGGGCGGGTGCTACTTAGGGGAGACGGCGCGGAGGCCGGCCCAGGCGAGGGCGCTGACTTCGGCGGCGATCTCGTCGGGGTCGAACTCGTCACCCAACTCGACAAGCCGGCGGCTGGCACCTTCGGCGAGGCCGACAAGTGCGTGGGCCAATGTCTTGCGGTGGGATTCATCGATGTCGACGGCAATCAGCGGCGCAATGGCCTGTGCAGAGTCGGCGGTGATCTGGCGAACCGCGTCATTGAACTCGTCGTCACGTCGAGAGCCTGATCCGAAGAGCAGACGGAAGCCGTCGTGGTCTTCGGCAACCCAGCGAAAGTAGGCCCGGAAACCGAGCTCGGTCGTGCTTTTGCCGTCGGTTGCTTCAGCGGTGGCTTTGGCGATGTTGTTTCGCAGGCGGTTGCCGACCTCGGCAATCAACGCCTGATACAGATCGCGCTTGGAATCGAAGTGCTGATACAGCACTGGCTTTGTCACGCCGGCGGCATCGGCGACGTCGTTCATCGACGCACCGTGGAACCCAGCGTTGGCAAAAACCTCGAGAGCAACATCGAGGATCTGCTCGCGACGGGCAGGGGCGGAAAGACGTTGAGACATGGGAGTTACCACATGGTAACCGGCAACAAGGGCTCTGTGAAAGAGTTCAGAGACCGCGTTCGCGGTCGTCGCGGTCAGCGGCCTTGACGGCATAGCCGAGGATGATCGACGGTGCGAGCAGAACGCAGCCGATCACCAGCGAAATGATCACCAGCGTTGCCATCACCGAGGTGAACCCGAAGGCGAACGCCATAAAGAACAGTGCCATTGCAAGCGCGACGAACAGATAGCCGACGCGGTTGGCGAGCAAAGTCCACTTTGCGATCTTGGCGCGCTTGATGCGGACAGGATCAGTTGACGGGGCAATCGGCGCAGCCGCTTGGGATTCAGGTTCGGTATTCGACATACAGTCCCACCATGCTACGAGTCGGTCACCAGCAATTCATGACGCTTCCGAATTGGACGCAACCAAGTCGGTCGCAGCGATGACCGTGCACGTGGAGCGTGACGGCCGAGTCACGATCATCACCCTCGATCGGTCCGAACGACGCAATGCCATCGATCACCCAACATTGCTTGAACTCCTCGACGCTCAGCGGGAGATTGCTTCGCGCGCTCCGAGCGAGACGCGAGCAGTGATCCTGACCGGGGCCGCGCCAGCCTTTAGCGCTGGCGCCGACCTGAACGGTGTCGAAGAGGGCCAGTTCACGACGGATTTGCAGGCCGTGCTTCGAGGATTCGGTGCGCTTCCGGTACCGGTGATCGCAGCGATCGACGGCCCGGCGCTTGGTGCCGGCACACAGCTGGTGATTGCTGCTGATCTCCGCATCGCTACACCTTCGAGCCAACTCGGCATCCCGGCGGCGCGGCTCGGGATTTCCATCGACCATTGGACGATTCGCCGACTGGCGCAGGAGTTCTCGCCGTCGGTTGCACGAGCGATGCTCGTCGGCACCGAGAACTACTCAGCCGAACGGCTGCACACGCTCGGCGGCATCCATCGCCTCGGCGACCTGTCCGATGCCAAGGAATGGGCGCAACGTCTCGCTCGGTTCGCACCGCTGACCGTCGTGGCTCACAAGCTTGGGCTGGAGACTTTGGGATCCGAGCCAGATGAGGATGCTGCGTTCGAATCGGCGCGCCGAACGGCGTGGGCGAGCGCAGACGCCGACGAGGGCCGCACCGCTTTCCTCGAAAAGCGTTCCGCCAACTTCACGGCCACCTGACTGGCGGCGAACCGACCCGTCGATCGCTGCATGAGAGCGACCGGATCAGAGGTTCGGTGGCAGTAGCCGGTTGACGTTCTGGAAGAAGAAGCAGAGGGCGACCATGAAAGGCAGCAGGCCAATCAACGCTCCGGCCCAGTCGTGGCGAAGCTTGCGGCTGATCAGGTAGGCCCCGGCTGCGATGGCCGAGAGCGCAATACCCCAGATGCCAACTTGGCCGTTGGCCGACGGATCGCTGAACCAGCCTTCGCTGAACGCATCGGCGATGCCCTCGTTGACAGCGGCGGTCCCGAGCGCTTCGGCATCGGATCTGGGCGTGGCATCGCCGACGTCGTTCGTGATGCTGTCGCTCGCGATGCTGTCGTCCGAATCGACGACTGGCACATCGACCGCAAGGGGCAGGTCGGGGTCGAGCTGCTCAACTCGAGCCAGCAATGCCGCATCGATCTCGGATGATTCGCCGATGGGTTCGGTGGGCTCGTCCCGTCGGCCGTAGTTGAGAATGGGTTCACCGACAGGCGATGATTCCGAGGCAACGAGCTCGCTGAAGATCACGAGCCGCTTCTGGGCGGTGTATTTCGGATCGCACGAGATGAGGGTCAACGTGGCCTTGGTCGGATCGGTGGTGGCGACGACCCAGTACTCGTTCGACGCGACGATGCGCTGCTCGGTGACCCGGTAGGTGAAACGTCCGCTGAGGGTGGTGGCGACGATCTCGTCACCCGGTTGCAAGTCGTCGACGTCGAAGAAGGGTGCTCCGTACGTCGTGCGGTGGCCGGCGATTGCTGAGTTGCCGAGCTGGCCGGGCAGCGGTGTATCTGGAAAGTGGCCGGGCCCGCGCTGTAAGTCGCTCGTCCTGACGCCGGCGACAACGATGTCATCGCGGCCGATTCGGCCGATTTCGAGTCGAGCGAGTGCACTGCCGTTCTCGATGCTCGTATCGATGTTCTGCTGCTCGACGGGCACTGGGGCAGCGATTGGTACACCTGCCGGGTCAGGAGCGGTGACCGGTTGGCTCGCTGAGTCGGCGTCTGGGTCGGCGTCGGGGTCGACAGTTGTGGTCGGTGCAGTTTCGCCGCCCTCGTCGGCAGCGAAGTCAGGGGCCTCGACAGAAGCCGAACCGGCGAGGAGCGCGTCGAATTCGGTCTCGAGTTGGTTCTGGGCACGAGCGGTCTCGATGCCGGTGCCCCAGAGCTGGTAGGCGACGAAGCCGAAAATGAGGAGGCCGGTAGCGATGAGGGCCGTGCCGAGATTGCCGACCCACCAGCGCCAGTCCTTCGGAGGCGTCGGCCGGTCCCATTTGCGAAGGCGCCCGCGACGATCCGAGACGATGTTGCCGCTGTCCGCCGTATTCGGATCCAAATCTGACGCCGACGTGAACCTACTTGCTGCGTCGACGGAACCTTTGCTGCCGTTCCCACCGGACCGCGAGTAGGCACATTTACGCCGCTACTTTTCTTGGCGAGAAAGTTGGGTAGAAAGGCGACAGGTCAACAGCCCCCATTAGCGTGGCATCGAGCCCATGATGTCGCCGGCACCTTCTCCTTCTTCGGCAACGGTCGACGGGCCAGTCATCGTGCTCGACGACGTCGTTGCGGTCCTCGGTCAGTTCCCTGCCCTCGCCGGCGCGTTCCTGACGGTCGAACGTGGTGAAATCGTGCTCCTGCGTGGCCCGAACGGCGCCGGCAAGACAACATTGCTTCGGCTGTGTGCCGGGTTGCTGCCAGTCGAGCGTGGCACGGCCACCATCCTCGGCTTCGACCTGTCGACGCAGCGCGAACTCGTTCGTCCACATGTGGGCCTGCTTGGCCACCAAAACGGTCTATACCTCGATTTGAGTGTCCGAGAAAACGTCAACTTCTGGGGGCGGACCGTCGGGGCATCTACCGATGAGATCCACGCGGCGATGGCCAGGATGGGCGTAGCAGAACGGCTTGCCGACATACCGTGTCGCAAGCTGTCTGCAGGCCAGAAGCGCCGGACATCGCTGGCCTGCCTCGTTGCTCGACGGGCCCAGGTCTGGCTCCTCGACGAACCCCACGCAGGCCTCGACGCAACCGGGCGTGACGAACTCGACGCCACGCTCGCCCAGGCTGCAGGCTCGGGCGCGACGATCCTGGTGGCGAGCCACGAACTCGAGCGGGCCGGCAACTTGGCCACCCGCTCGGTCGAAGTGATCGCCGGCCAGGTCACAGCACTCGGGGACAAGAAATGAGTACCTGGAAGGTCGCCTGCTTGATCGCAGCCAAAGACCTTCGAGTCGAGCGACGGAGCAAGATTGTCACCAACCAGGTCCTGCCGTTCGCAGGGATCACCATGGTCAGCTTTGCATTCGCACTGGACAAGCAGAACGTGCTCGACACCGTTGCGCCCGGCCTCATCTGGCTGGCAACGACGTTCAGCTTGCTGATTCTGGTGCAACGTTCGTTCTCCATCGAGACCGACGACGGAGCGCTCGACGCGATGCGCGTGGCCGGCATCGATGCCCGAGCGATCTTTCTCGGCAAAGCAATGGCACTGGCGGTCCAACTTCTCGTGCTCGAAATACTGCTGCTGTTCGCTGCCGTCGTGTTTTACGGCGAATCTATTCAATCCAGCGGTGCGCAAGGCCCAGTTCTTGCCGTTGTGCTCCTCGTCACGACTCTGGTCTCCGCGACGTGCGGGCTCGCTGCGGTGGGTACCCTGTACGGAGGCCTTGCCGCAGGGTTCAAGGGCAGCGAAACACTTCTTCCGCTGCTCACGCTTCCTGCGGTGGCGCCGGTCCTGATCGGAGCAACCAAAGCGGTCGAATCAGCGGTCGGTACCGCAGGCGCAGTGGTGTCAGAAGGTTGGCAATGGGTCGGCCTCCTGGCGGTTTTCGCTGTGGCATTCGGTATCGGCGGAGCGCTGGCGTTCGGCCCCCTGATCGACGAGTAGTCGATGAGGAACTCGAACGGCGAGCAATCGCCACATATTCATCACCCAGGGAACGAACGACGGGCAACAGATGACCACGATTGATCCAGCGAGAACAGAGTTGCAACCGAGCGAACCGCAGCCATCGCGTCGGTCGACCGGCACTCGCGCAACGCGTCTTGTCGGCATTGGCTGCATCACGGCGATGGGCTGGCTCGTTGCCTTCGGCCTGGGCTTCTCGCCGGCCGATCGTGACCAAAAAGAATCAGTTCGCATCCTCTACGTGCACGTTCCGACGATCTGGCTGGCCTACCTCGCCTTTGTCGTCACTGCCGTTTCATCGGGTTTGTATCTGTTTACCAAGAAGCAGTCGCTCGGTTGGGACCGTGCCGCAGGCGCCAGCGCCGAAATTGGCGTGGCATTCGTGGCGGTCACGCTCGCTGTCGGCTCGCTGTGGGGGCGCCTCACCTGGGGCGTCTTCTGGCAGTGGGACGCACGGCTGACGACCACTGCGCTCCTGTTTGTCACCTACATCGGCTACCTCGCGGTGCGGCGACTCGGCGGGAGCCATCAACAGCGCGCCAAGCGCAGTGCTGTGCTCGGCATGATCGCTGTCGTCGAGATCCCACTCGTCCACTTCAGCGTCAAGATGTGGCGCAGCCTCCTGGCAGAAGCTCTCGTTGCCAACCTCGACGGCGACCTGCGATGGACGGGATCATGCTGTTCAGCCTCTTCGTCGGCGTCATCGCCTTCACGTTCTTGTACGTCTGGTTGATGCTGCACCGCACGCGGACAATGGCGATGGAAGACATGCTCGAAGACCGCGGCCTCGACGACGCACTCGTTGCTCGCCGTGCTGAAGCCGCCAACCAGCAGAACGGAGCCCACTGATGGAAGACGCAGGTTTCATCCTGGGGAGCTATTTCCTGACCTTCGCCACCGTCGGCCTCTTCGCGTGGAGGACGCTTCGGTCTGGGCGCAAGCTCGCTGATCAGATTCCCGACGACGACAAGTACTGGCTCTAGAAAAATTTCATGAACTCGCCGCGGACAGCAGCGGGTTCCACTCCCAGAAACGAGATGATCGCCGGACATGGCTGATCACGAGACGCCCGAATCAATCCCAACGACCTCGAACGATGGCTCCGACATGGATCTGTCGCCACGGACCAACGTCGACGGCACTGCCGTTGGCGTCAAGCGCAAACGCAATGTCGTGCCCCTCATCGTGCTCGCGATGGTCTTTGTTGCTGGCGGCGTCATTGTCACGCAGTTCCTCACGTCGGCCGTCGATTACTACTGCAACGTTGACGAAGTTGGCGTGCGTGACGGCTGTGATGGCGATCGTCGGATCCGTTTGCAGGGCACCGTCGATAAGGGTTCGGTCGATATTTCGAATGGCGTCACCGCATTCACTATCTCGTTCAATGGTGAGCAGCTCCCGGTTCGTTACCAAGGCCAACCCGGAGGCATCTTCCGGGAGTGCCTGCCTGTTGTCGTGCACGGTGTGATCGACAACGGTGCGCTTGTCGGCGACCGCGTCGAGGTGAGGCATTCCGACGAGTACGTCTCGGTCAATGACGAGCGCGTCGCTGACGCACAGGATCTCGGATGCGACGCTGGTTCTGCATGACCGCCGAGGTAGCGGTCACACTGTGCCAGGCACAGTGTGACCAGACGTCATGATCGCAGCGTCGCTGAACTCAGCCGTTGGCCGTGCCGGGCTGATGTTGATGCTCGGTGCATCGGTTTTCGGTGCGCTTGCGGTGCTGTATGGCATCCGCAAGGGCGACAAAAAGCTGCTTCGCCAGAGCCCCCGCTACGCATGGCTGGCATTGGCGGGCATCACGCTGTCGGTTGTGATGATGCAGCGCGCATTGATCACTCGCGACTTCTCGATGGCGTACATCCAGCAGGTCGGCTCGCCTGACACCCCGGCGCTCTACAACTTCGCCGCAATGTGGTCGGCGCTCGAAGGATCGATTCTGCTTTGGGCGTTCGTGCTCACGGGCTTCACCGCTGCGGTGGCCTGGCGATTCCGCAAACGAACCGACGACGTCCTCGTCGGCTGGGCACTGATCGTGATGTTCGTGGTCACGGCGTTCTTTGCGATGGTCAGCTTCGGCCCTGCCGACCCGTTCTCCAACGGTGTCGCAGGGTTCAATCCGGCAACGGCGCCCGGCCCCAACCCGTTGCTCCAGAACCACATTTTGGTGCTGTTCCACCCGCCGATCCTGTACCTCGGTTTCGTTGGATTCACCGTGCCGTTCGCGTTCGCGATCGCCGCATTGGTGACCGGTCGACTCGGCGAAGGCTGGCTACTCGAAACTCGTCGCTGGGCGCTGTTCTCGTGGTCGTTCCTCACGATTGGCATCCTCCTCGGTGGATGGTGGAGCTACGAAGTGCTCGGTTGGGGTGGCGTGTGGGCGTGGGATCCGGTCGAAAACGCTTCGCTGCTGCCATGGTTGACGGGTACTGCATACATCCACTCGGTGCTGGTGCAGGAGCGACGCGGGATGCTGCGGGTCTGGAACCTCAGCTTGCTGGTCGCCACCTTCTCCCTCACAATTCTTGGCACGTTCCTCACGCGATCAGGCGTGATTGAGTCGGTGCACGCATTTGGTGACGGTCCAGTTGGCGCTTGGTTCCTCAGCTTCTTTGGTTTGATCGTCGTCGTGTCGCTTGGCCTGATTGCATGGCGCGGCGACCGACTTCGTTCGCCCGGCTCAATCGATTCGCCGCTGTCTCGCGAAGGAGCGTTCCTTGCCAACAACGTGCTGTTCACGGTCTTTGCCTTCGTGGTGCTCCTCGGTACGTTGTTCCCACTGCTCGTCGAGGTGCTTGATGACCGTCGGACGATCGTGGGCGCTCCATACTTCGATCGGCTGAGCATGCCGATTGGCCTCATGCTGCTCTTCCTGATGGCGATTGCCCCGGTGCTGCCGTGGCGCAAGGCCTCGACGGAATTGCTGCGTGATCGACTTTTCTGGCCGGCCTGGGCTGGTGCCGGAGCGTTGGTCTTTTCAGTCGCCGTCGGCGCCACCGGATGGGCGCCGCTTGTGGCCTTTGCCCTTGCCGGTTTCGCTGCCGGCGCGGCAGTTCGCCAGATTGCGATTGCCACTCGGCGACAGGGCTGGCGCGGCTTCGTCGGCCGTGCCAACGGTGGAATGGTCGTCCATATCGGCGTCATCATGATCGCCGTGGCGCTCGCCTCGTCGAACAGTTTCACCCATGCGACGCGGCTGCAGCTCGAACAGAACGTCGTCCAGGAGTGGTCTGGTCACACCTTCGAACTCACCTCGCTGACGGAGAACACCAGCCAGGCGGGCCAGAGCGCACTCGAAGCGCGAGTCGTGTTGGATGGCAGCAAGACGATCGTTCCAGCGATCACCACATATCTCAATATTGGGCTCGATGTGCCGACACCGGGTGTGCGGACTGGCCTGACCAACGACGTGTATCTCACGCTCGAACAGGGCTCGAAGCCCGGCGACACGTCCGTCTCGATCCAGGCTTTCGTCCGGCCAATGATCTTGTGGCTGTGGATCGGCGGCCTTGTGATGGCAGTTGGCACGCTTCTGGCCGCGTTCCCCGGGAACAAACGACGCCGTGCAACCGACCCCGTGTCGGCCCCGATTGACACTGGCCGCCCTGATGTCCAGCGGCCTGAGGGCGAACAGGAACCAGAGCCTGCCGGGGTCAGCGTATGACGGAGGTCAGCGACGATCTGACCGATCTGATCGATCTGGGCGATCTGGGCGAGCAGCGTCCAAACCGAGTCGCCCCGTGGATTGCCATGGCTATTGCCATCACGATGGTCGGCCTCTTCGTTGTCCTCATTGGGGCCGACTCCGAGGGCGGCCAAGACGCCCAGTCGCCGCTGCTTGGCCGGCCCGCACCGGAGGCAACTGGCACCCTGGTCGACGGCGGCAACTTCGATCTGTCGCAGCGCAAAGGAAGTTGGGTTGTCCTCAACTTCTTTCGAGCTGACTGCGTTCCGTGCATTCAAGAGCACCCCGACCTCGTTGAGTTCACTGAGCAGCAGGCAGCTTTGGGGATCGACGGCGCCGAGTTCTATTCGATTGTCGTCGACGACAGCCGCGAGGACGTCGAAAAGTTCTTCGCCGACAACGGCGGCGATTGGCCAGTCGTGCTCGATCACCAGTTGATCGACGTTGCCTTTGGCGTTGCCCTCGTGCCCGAGACATGGATCATTGATCCGAGTGGCATCGTCGAGGCCCGAATCATCAGCCGGGTCTCAACCGAACGCCTGAATATCACGATGCAGCAACTCCGCGAGGTTTACACCGGATGATGCCCTCGACGTGCCATTTTGAGCCCCAAAACTTGGACAGGAACGTGAACAGATTGCGAGGCTCGAATGAATGATCTGAATCGTCGCCTGAAGTCGTGGCCGAGCTGGGTCGTGCTACTGATCGTCGTCGCGTCGGTGCTCGCCGTCGGGTCGACCCGCAGCGCTGGGCCCCAAACCCAGGAAGAACGAATTGATGCGGTTGCTCGACGCGTCGCGTGTCCGGTCTGTAACGGTGAGAGCGTCTTCGAGTCGCGCAACCGAGCCTCCCGGGCGATTCGCAACGAGATCACCGATCTCGTCCGGGCGACCGAAGCAACTGACGACCAGATCATCGCAGGGCTCGAGAACACCTACGGCGCTGATGTGCTGCTTGTCCCCAAGGCGACCGGATTCGACGCACTGATCTGGGTCTTGCCGGCCGTTGCCTTCGTGCTCGGTGTCGCTGGGTTGGCGGTCGCCTTCCGGCGGTGGAAGCTGCAGGCCGATGCCAATGTCGACCCAACAGATGCCGATCGTGACCTCGTTGCGGCTGCGCTCCGCGATCGCGATGAATGACTGGGGTGAATGACTGCGATGAATGACTGCGAGGCAGAACCGAACCAGGTCGGCGACGGCCTTGAGCCCGAACAGGCGATCACGCCGTTGCGAAGCGGGGCCCACCTCGAACGGATTGCTGAGTTGGAAGAAGAGCGGCGCTTTCTTCTGCGTTCGCTCGAGGACCTCGAACGAGAACACGACGTCGGCGATGTCGACGATGCCGACTACTCGACTCTCCTCGACGGCTACACCGTTCGCACTGCGGCGGTGCTGCGCGAGATCGGTTCGGGCAAGTCGCGCCTCGCCTCCAAGAAGCCGCGCCGCTGGGGACGCCTCATCATGACCAATGCTGCAGTGCTGGCATTGGCAATCGGGATTGGATTCGCACTTGCAAACGCCTTTGGTGAACGCGGCGCGGGCCAAGAGATCACCGGCTTCGACCCTGGCAACGACGCACGCGTCGTGCTCGCGTCGGCCCGCGACGCCGTGAACCAAGGCGATTTTGGGCTCGCGAATTCGCTCTTCGCGCGAGTCGTCCAGATGGAGCGTGAGCGCGAGGTCGACAACGTCGAGGCGATCACCTACTTCGGATGGACCCTGGCACTCCAGTCCGTACAAGACCCCGACGCCGAATCATCTGACCGGCGACTCGATGCTGCTCGTGTCGCGTTGCGCCAGGCGATTGAGCTCGACGACGATTACGCCGATCCGAACTGTTTTCTAGCGATTATCGAGTTCAACTTCTTCGACGACGCTGACGCGGCACTCCCGTTCGTCAATGCGTGCGAGGAGAAGAACCCGACCTCTGACATGGAACAACTTGTTGCCGGGTTCGCCGCCGAGATCCGCGCCGCGGCCGGCTGAGAGACAGCACAAGGAGACGCAGGCCTGGTTTCGCTGCTGGCGTGATCTCCTCGTTACTTCAGCCTGGTCGCTACGGTGAGGCAATGGCCAACAATCCGCCGCCCCCGGGCGACACGCCGCCGCCTCCGCCGCCACCGGGCGGAGCGATGCCGCCGCCACCGCCACCGGGCGGAGCGATGCCGCCATCCCCTCCGGGGTACGTCCCGTTTGGAACGAAACCGCCCGGCGGTGGTCAGCGAACTAATGGTCTGGCTGTCGCCTCGCTGGTCCTTGGGATTGTCGGGATCGTTCTCTGCTTCTTGTTCGTCCCGTGGGTCCTCGCGATCATCTTCGGCGCAACTGCGATCAAGCAGTGCAACGAAGACCCGACCTACACGGGCAAGGGCTTGGCAATCGCGGGTCTCATCTGTGGGCTCGTGGGAATGGCGATCATTGTGCTGATCTTCACCACCGGTGAAACGAACTTTGACTTCAACTCGATCGGTGTCGGCGCAGTCCGCTGACCGGGGCGCTCACGCCCCCTACTTCTTGGCTGATTTGGCCGCCAGGACCGGCGGCGGCCAGACCTTGCCGCGCGTGATCCGATCGCCCTTGCGGCGCAAGACCCACACGCTTGCCTTGCCCCAGTCGGGAGGAGTTTCCACTTCCATGCCGCGGCGCACGAGTGCATTGATGACAGCGGGAATGATGTCGCCGTGGCTGCAGAGCACGGCACCATCTTTGACCTCGTTAATCAGATCGAGGACAGGCTCGAACGGCTCGTCTTCGAAGAGTCGTTGCTCGGCTTGAACGGGAAGCCCGACGAGGGCTCCGAGCGGCTCGAGAGTCTGCATGCAGCGCACGTACGGGCTCGCGTAGAGCGACGATACTTTCTTCTTCGACAGGCGCCGCGCCACTGCCTGAGATTGCTTCCAGCCGGTCTTACTCAGTGGCCGATCGACGTCTTCTCCTTGCCAGACTCGCCGTTCGCCTGCCTTGGAGTGACGTACGAGATAGATCACGGCCGAGCTGCCCATCGCGAAATCCCTGTTCAGTTCTCGCCGGTCAGCGAACGGTGACGGGCGGTCAACTGTCGAGAGAATACGATGAACACCACAGCAGCAATCAGGCTGCCAACAGCGCCGATCATCGTGACCGCAAAGCCGGTTTCTGCGAGCGTCTGAGCAACGGCCTCTGTGCTTGTGTCGCCGAAGCCCGTGAACATAGAGTTCGCTGACACGCCGAGCATGATTAACGGCAGCAGTCCAAAGAACAACCACCAAATCAGCAGCAAGGGATTGTCCTTGGAGTCGGCCGAAGGAGCCCCTGCTTGGGCCGGAGGCGCGGACTTACTCCACTGTTCGCGCAGCATGAGCGCCGGTATGACGAATAACACGCCGGGCGGGAGCATCCACCCGAAGATGGCAAACAGCGGATGCCAGGTGGTGGACATGCCGTGTTTGCGTAAGTTCGACGTGATCCTGAACATCCAGATCATGACGAGGATGGCACCGACGAACATGGCAATCCCGGCAACGGCCGAGATCGCCGACGAAGATACAACGCTGTCTTCAAACTCGGTGCGTGTTGTCGTCCCGTTGATGAAGTCGGTCGCTTTGGACTGCAAGGACAACTGAATGAACAACGTTGACGAGGGCGCCGGCGCCGGCGATTCCGACGACGACCGTGATTGCTGTCGACAGTCCTGCGACCCGGCTGACCTGCTGTGTCGACGCAGCGGTCGGGGCGCTGCCGTACGCCACGTAACCCGGGGGCGGAGCCATGTTTCCAGGGGGCGGCGGCGGCGTTCCGGCGCGAGGAGGAGGTGGGGGAGGAGGTGGCGGCGGGGGCGGCGGGGTCGCGCTGCCCCTCGAGGGGTGACCGGGTGGGGGTGGGGGGATATCGCTCACCCAATCCAATCTACCTGCGGTCCATTCGCCCGTCTCCCTGAGATTGTGGGCGGTCGTGGCGTTGCCAACCACCGCGCAAATAGGCTATTTCGCCTCGGACCAGCGGCTGATAATGCTGGTGTCGCTGACGAACCGGACGGGTTGGTTACCTGCTTGATCACGTGGCGCCCAGCGATGCGCTGCTTCTTGCAGGCAACGATCGAGGAGAGCAGCAGCATCAGGGCCGTTCTGTTCGGGCACGTGGATCAGGACTTCGTCGTGCAGGCACAGGACGATCTGCGCATCGAGGGCACGGCCCCGGGCCCGCATCAATACAGCCCAGGTCTTAAAGAACTCGGCGGCTGCCCCCTGAACCATCGCATTGCGCCCGTAGCGGCCTCGTGCAGCAGCTTGTGAGCGGGCATCGCGTTCGCTGATTTCGTTCGAGTTCGTGGAACCCATCCGGACAAGCCGCCCGCCGTAGGTGCGCAGATCGTGGCTGCCCTGTGCCGAACGGTCTGCGGCGGCCAAGAAACCCATGGCTATCGGGTACTCCCGCTCCAGGCCGCGTAGCGCCTCGGCGCCCTTGCCGGTGGTCTGTCCGTACATCGCGCCGAGGACGGCGACTTTGGCGATGTCGCGCTCCACCCGGAGCTGGGTCGCAACCGGCGCATACATATCGTCTTCCTGGCTTGCTGCTGCGAGCTTGGGGTCACCCGCTACGGCAGCGAGAATCCGTGGCTCGATTTGGCCGAGATCGGCGCGCACGAACACGTGGCCTGGTTCGGCTGCAATGGCGGGGCGAAGCTCGGCGGGCATGTTGTGCAGGCCAACAGTTGCAGTCATTCGCCCGGCTGCGCCATCGGAGCCCGACCAGGAACCGTGCAGACGCGAATGACCAGAGAGACCGGCAGCGATGTTGTCGTCGATCCACTGGAAGCCGAACGTTGTCAGGATGCGCTCGGCGCGCCGCCAGGCCATCAGCGGCTCGACGATCGGGTGAGCATCGCGGAGTGCCTCAAGTCGCCACGCTCGGGTGTCGGGCACCTCGATACCAACTCGGCGGAGCAGTGACTTGACTTGATCGGGGCTGCGCAGGTCGAAGGTCGATCCAGCGGGGAGATGTTGGAGCACTTGGGCGTCGCGGCGTGCGAGCTCAGCATTGGCTTCTCCGGCAGTTGCCGGTCGCGGCCCCACGAAACCGGCCACGATCGATTCGCCGACACCGAGTTCGAACGGAAGGCCATCGACTTCCATCTCGGCACACAGCAGTTCGCAAGCTGACTCGGAGAAAACCGTTGCCTCGGAATGGACGAGCGGAACCTGGAGCTGCTGTGCCATGACGGCCAGTTCTGCCCAGCGGAGGGCCCGATGAGCCGTGTTCCCCCACTCGCCTTCGACCCACTCGGGGCGCAGGTGTCCGTCAGGACCGACCGGTTCGTCCGGGTCGCCGCTGTCGACGGCCTGTGAGAAAAGGTCGACGGGCGCTCGAGTCGGGATCGTCGTGGCATCACGTTCGTGGAGGAGGGCCCAGATCTGTTCCGGGCCAGAATTTCCCCCGCCGAAGATCAGCCGATGTGTCGCTGAGAGATCCCAACATCGCCCGGGTCGGATGTTTGCTTCGACCAACTGTCGCGCCGTCGACTTATTCCACCAGACCCAGCGAGGCGAGTCTTTGGCTTCGATGCGGGCCACCTCGCGAAGGTCGACGATGCGTCCGGTGGACCCGGGTTCGAGAAGTGCCGCGACACCCTTGTTGGTAATCGCGAGTCCGATCAGTTCGCCTGCCATCGATTCGGGTCAGCCCCAACCGAGTTCGTGGAGACGGTCGTCGTCAATGCCAGCGGCGTGAGCGATTTCGTGGATGACGGTGACGAACACTTCGTTCTCGAGGTCTTCCATGTCCCCGCACATGTCGCAGAGCGCGAGCCGGAAGATCGACACGATGTCCGGACCCTCCTGGCCGGTGCGTTCGGTGTGGGGCACACCCTCGTACAGGCCAAGCAACGTGGGCTCATCCGGATGTCGGTTGAGAACCTGCACGACGACGTTGTCCAGCACATGGTGGAGTTCATCAGGCAGATCGTCGAGCGCGTCGGCAACCATCCGATCGAACTTGTACTTCGGCACCGTCTCCATCACGAAAACCTAACGTGAGACGCGTAGCGGCAAACCCAAGTCTCAGCTCAGAGGATCTTGAGTTCGGGGGAGTAGATCTTTTTCGGCTTCATATCGACAGCGATCTGGCGGGCCATCTCGTGGAAGATCTTGGCCGACTCAGACTCGGGGTCGACTGCCGTAATCGGCTTGCCGTCGTCGCCGCCTTCGCGGAGCGCCGGTACGAGCGGAAGCTGACCGATGAGCGGAACCCCAACGTCGTCAGCAAGTGCTTGGCCGCCGCCGGATCCGAAGATTTCGTACTTCTTGCCGTCGTCGCCGGTGAACCAGGACATGTTCTCGATGACACCACGAACCGGCAGGTTGACCTTTTCGGCCATGGCTGCCGACATCGCGGCGACCTTCTGCGCTGCGGGCTGGGGGGTGGTTACGACGAAGACCTCGCCACGTGGCAGGTACTGCGAGAGCGACAGGGCAATGTCGCCGGTGCCGGGCGGCATGTCGATAAGGAGGAAGTCGGGCTCGTCCCAGAACACGTCGGTGAGAAACTGCTCGAGGGCCTTGTGCAGCATCGGGCCACGCCAGATGACGGCTTCTCCTGCCGGGACGAAGTAGCCAATCGAAATGGCGCGAACACCGTACATTTCCGGCGGGATCAACATTTCGTCGATGACAACCGGGTCACGGTCGGTGCCGAGCATGCGAGGAATCGAGTAGCCGTAAATATCGGCGTCGATTTTGCGCACACCTACTATCTGCGCAGCGAGCGCAACGGCGCGGTTGGTGGTGACGGTCGATTTGCCGACGCCACCCTTGCCCGACGAGATGAGGAGCGGGCGCGTCTTCGAATCGTTCTTGGAGAACGGCACCACACGGCCTTCGGCGTGCCCGTGGGCCTGGCCCTGCCCAGCAGTTGCGCCAGCATCGCCGTGGAGGGTCTTGCGCAGGTTCTCGCGATCTTCGTCACTCATGACGGTGAACTCGAGATCGATTGACTCGACGCCGTCGAGTTGTGTGGCAGCGTCAGAGACGCGCTTCTCGATTTCTGCCTTGAGCGGGCAGCCCGGAACCGTGAGGGCAATGAGAATGCCAACGACCCCATTTTCCATGATCGAGATACCACGGAGCATGCCGAGGTCGACGATTGAACGATGGAGTTCGGGATCTTCGACTGGCCGGAGGGCCTCGACGATCTGCTCTTCGGTAACAAGGGGTCCACTCATGGCCTCCAGTGTGTCGATGGCCTGCGGGATTCGCACTACGGCGATGGGTAATATTGCCGACGTGTCCACTGGAACTGCGTTCACCGCCACTGTGTCGGCGATCACCGATGCTTTTGGCGACCCGACGCGCCGATCCGTCTACTTGTTCGCCTGCGAGCGTTCTCGAGGCAACGATGGCGAGGCGCCCGAGGGTGTCACCGCTTCGACTGTTGCCAAGCAGGTGGGTGTGCACCCCAACGTTGCCCGCCACCATCTCGACAAGCTTGCAGCCGGTGGGTACCTCGAAGTCGTCACCGCTAAGCCGAGCGGCACTGCCGGTCGGCCATCAAAGCACTATGTTGCCGTCGGCGGCGCGCTCGACGAGGCCACCTTTCCCGTCCGGAGCGACGACCTGGTGCTGTCATTGCTTGGTCGGACGTTGAGCAAGCTGGCCCACGATGAAGCTGAGCAGATGGCCGAAGAAGTTGGCTCAGAATATGGCCGAGCCATGGCCGCTGGGCTGACGGGCGATGCGTTCAAGGCTGGCCAACGCTCGTTGCGTTCAGCCATCCAGGCAGTCGCCGATGCCCTGTCGGCCCATGGATTCGCAGCGCACGCCGAAGGCCGCAACGATCAACTGAAGATCATCAACAACCACTGCCCATTCGGCGACATCGCTGCCGAACACCCAGTGATCTGCGCGGTCGACCGCGGCATGGTCCGAGGAATGCTCAGCGAGCTGTATAAAACCGACGACGACGACGCCTTCCGCAGCATCACCACCGACTCGTCGTTGGCTGCTGGCGACACTTTCTGCACGACTTCGGTCTGACTTCGCGAGTTCCGCCTGCCGGCTGAGCGGAGGGCGAAATCCGCCCAGCGCCGAAGCACCAGGGCCTCAGGATGCGCACGCTTCGTTTAAGGCCTCGGTCTATGCATTGGATCGTGGCTTCCTCCTCTTCATCGAGAGCGAAACCGGCACAGCCGAAGCAGGAGCGACGGTGACTGTGGCGGTGACTGTGGCGGTGACTGTGGCGGTGACTGTGGCGGTGACTGTGGCGGTGACTGTGGCGGTGACTGTGGCCCGACCTGGATGACAGCATCAGAATCGCAATAGCCTCGGCGTATGCCGATCAAAATCCCTGACTCGCTGCCCGCTCGAGCACTCCTTGAGCAAGAGGGTGTCATGGTGATGACCGAGTCCAGTGCCGTGCGCCAAGACATCCGGCCGCTTCGGATCGGCCTGCTCAACCTGATGCCCGACAAGATCGCGACCGAAACGCAGATTGCGCGTCTCATTGCCTCGACGCCGCTCCAGGTCGAGTTGACGCTCATACGAGTCGGGACCCATGCGTCGAAGAACACCTCCGAGGACCACCTGATCTCCTTTTATTGCACGTGGCATGAGGTGAAGGACCAGAACTTCGATGGCTTCATCATCACCGGCGCCCCGATCGAGACGCTCTCCTTCGACGACGTCACCTACTGGTCAGAACTCACCGAGATCCTGGATTGGACCACGACCAACGTGCATTCCACATTCAGCATCTGTTGGGGGGCAATGGCTGCGCTCTGGCACTTCCACGACGTACCGAAGCACATCTTGCAAGACAAGGCGTGCGGCGTCTATCGGCACCGCAACCTGCAGCCGACATCGCCATATCTGATGGGATTCTCCGATGATTTCTCGGTCTCGGTGTCGCGTTGGACCGAAGTGCGCAGAGCTGATGTCGAGGAAGTTCCAGGCCTCGAAATCTTGATGGAATCGGATGAGACGGGCGTCTGCCTCATCTCCGAGATGGAGGGGAGCCGCCTCTACATGTTCAACCACATTGAGTACGACTCGACGACGCTGGCCAAGGAGTACTTCAGAGACATTGCGGGAGGCAAGCCGATTCCAGTGCCGCATAACTATTTTCCCAACGACGACCCCAACCTGGCCCCGGTCAACCGTTGGCGCTCGCACGCCTTCCTGCTGTTCAGCAACTGGATCAACCAGGTCTACCAATCCACCCCTTTTAAGTAGGCCGGTCAAGTACGCCAGTCAAGTGCGCCAAGTAGGCATCACGAAGCAGCAGGCTTGACCTGGTCCCCTGTAGTCTCGGGGTGTGGACGTACGCATCGGAGTAACCCAAGCCCCTCGTGAGATCAACCTCGAACTCGCCGACGACGCAGATCGCAACGATCTGAAGGCGCGTGTTGAGGCTGCGCTCTCGGGAGCGAGCGACGTGTTGTGGATCACCGACAAGCGCGGCAACGACATCGGCGTGCCAGCAGCAAAAATTGCCTACGTCGAGCTCGGCTCTGCCGAGAGCACCCGCAAGATTGGCTTTGGAGACTGAGAGCTGCCGTCTGGGCCATGGCGCTGACCACATGTGTAGGCCATCGTGACCTCGCTTCTGAATCTTGATTTACTCTGGGTGACCGGCAAGGGCGGCGTTGGCAAGACCTCAACGGCTGCCGCGATCGCTGAAGTAGCCGCACGCTCTGGTCGCTCAACACTCGTCTGCGAGATGGACGCGAAGGGCGCCCTCGCATTAGCGCTCGGCGTCGACGAACTCGACTTCACGCCAGTCGAGGTTGCGCCAAATCTGCATGCAATGTCGATGAGCACCGAAGATGCACTTCGGGAGTACCTCAGACTGTTCGTCAGGATTCCGTTTATCGGGCGAATCGGGCCGCTCGCGAAGACCTTTGACTTCGTTGCTGATGCCGCACCCGGCGTCAAAGAAATTCTGAGCGTCGGCAAGTTGTGCTTCGAGGTCCGCGAGAAGAACTACGACTTGATCGTCGTCGATGCCGAATCGACTGGCCACATCGTTAGCCAGATCGGGGCGCCGAAGGTGATTGCCGATCTCGTGCAGGTCGGCTTGGTTCGTGAGCAGACCCAATGGATGCTGGACATCCTGAACGACGCCGACCGAACCGGGGTTGCGGTGGTCACCACCCCGGAAGAAATGCCGGTGACCGAATCATCAGAATTGTTGCGCCGTCTGACGAGCGAGACCGGTGCGCATCCCGCCGTTGTGATTGCCAATCGAGTGCTTCCGGTGCTGTTTGACCGGCGCGAGCAGGCGGTGGTCGATCAACTCGACGCTGCGCTCCCTGTACTCATCGAGGCTGTCGGTCCAGGCGCCGGTGCCGTACTTGAAGCGGCCCGTTTCACAGATGCTCGCCGCCGGACCGGCGCTCAGCACCTCGGTCGACTCCGTTCCGAACTCGATGCTGCCGACCCGCCGCTCGACATTCCGATCATCACGGTGCCTGAATTGTTCGCACGCAACGCTGGCCGACGTGTTGTGTCGTTGATCGCCGACGGGCTTGCTGACGAACTCGACGTCGAAATTCCGAGCGATCAACGAGCGAACGGTGAGTGAGCTCGACAACTTGCTCGCCAGCCGCGAGATGATCCTCGTGGCTGGCTCGGGTGGCGTTGGCAAGACCACGATTGCTGCAGCGATGGGCATTGCTGCAGCCCAACGTCAAAAGGGCAAGATCCTCGTGCTCACCGTCGACCCAGCCAAGCGGCTTGCCACAGCACTGGGCCTTGACGAGGTCGGCAACACGCCGGTCAGGATCAAACCTGCGGTGTTCAAAGAGGCCGGAGTCACCGTGCGGGGCGAGCTCTGGGTCGCGATGCTCGACACAAAGGCCGGTTGGGACGAGCTCATCCGCCAACATGCCCCCGACGCCCAGGTGCGTGACGCCGTGCTGGCGAATCCGCTGTATCAAAACATCACGAGTCGCTTCGTTCACAGTCACGACTATCTCGCGATGGAGCAGCTCCATGACCTGCATGCGACCGGCGACTTCGATCTGGTGATCGTCGACACGCCTCCGTCGCGAAATGCGTTGTCGATTCTCGATGCGCCGAGTCGGATGATCGACTTTTTTGGTAGCCGACTGCTGCGCTGGCTCACCGTGCCGTATCGCTCGCGTCTTTTCACGGTGGCGTCAAAACCGTTTTACCAAATCGCCGATCGCGTGCTCGGCTCCCGATTCCTTCAGGACATCGCGGACTTTTTTGTGCTGTTCCAAGCAATGGAAAAGGGGTTTGTTAAACGAGCCCGTGCTGTCGAAGCGTTGTTGGTCGATGCTCGGACGGCCTTCGTCGTGGTGACCACGCTCGAAACCGCTCCGAGTCATGAAGCCAAATTCCTCGCCCAAGCGTTACTCAATCGAGGCATGACGCTCGGAGCAATGGTGGTGAACCGTGTGTTGCCGGCGCGGCTTGCGGCCAACGATGCAATCACCGGTGCCAGCGCGCTTCTCGAAGCTGGGCCTGAACTCGTCGAGGCGGTCGCCGAGCAGCTCGATGATGTCTCGCCCAAAACTGTCGCTGCGGTCCTCGCTCAACTCGCTGAGCGATTCGATGATGTCGCACTCGTTGCGAGCCGAGAAACCGAGCGTCGAGCAGAGCTGGCAACCTTTGCAACCACGATGCTTGACGTCCCGTGGCTCACCGGAGACATCCACGACATCGCCGGCCTGGGCGAGCTGGCTGAGCATCTACGCGTCGACTCCGTCAACGGCTGAACCAACGCGCTCGAAACTGTCGGCCCGATTGCAACGGCTGCGGCTGTCGGATGCGGCAGACTCTCCTTGATGACCTCATTGGCCGACCTGTCACGGCAACACTCGTCACTCGATGACGACGACATCGATCATTTGCAACGGCTTGGCGCGGAGTGGGCGTTTCTCGCTGATCTTTGCTTTGCCGATCTCTTGCTCTACGTCCGGTCGAATGACGGGAAGTGGGTCGTTGTTGACCAAGTCCGTCCTGCCACGAACCAGACCATGTATGTCGCTGACTACATCGGCACATGGGCGACCAGCGGCGCCAGCCTTCTCGAAGAGGCCGCAGCCACCGGTGAGAGCCTCGAAGGCGAGATCGCAGCGAGAGCAGGCGGCCGGGCCAGCACCCGGCTGATGGCGATTCCCGTTCGGCGGGAAGGTCGAGTGATCGCCGTGCTCAGTAAGGAATGGAAGGTCCAAGACGGTCGCAGCCTCGGTGAACTTGAGCAGGCCTACCGCATCATCTTCGACAAGTTCGTCCTCATGATCAACGCCGGCACGTTCCCGTTCGCCGGCCGTGTTGCCGACTCGAGCGCAGCGCCGCGCATCGGCGACGGCGTGCTCATGCTCGATGCGAACGGGACCGTCACCTATGTGTCGCCGAATGCGAACTCAGCGCTCCATCGCGTCGGGATTCATGCCAACCCGGTCGGTATGCGGCTTGCCGAACTTGGGTTCCATGATGGCCCGGCCCGCCAGGCATTCGAACGCATGGAGCCCGTGGTTGAGGAGTTCGAGCAGGGCGCCGACGTCACGCTTCTGAGCCGGTGCGTGCCGCTTATCCGACACGTGGATGGGAAACCGGTCGTTGATGGCGGCCTCATGCTGGTTCGTGACGTCACCGAGATCCGCAAGCGCGATCGCCTCTTGCTGTCAAAGGACGCAACAATTCGTGAAATCCATCATCGGGTCAAGAACAACCTCCAGACCATCTCGTCGCTGCTGCGGTTGCAGGCGCGACGCCTCACGAATCCAGAGGCCAAGGCCGCAGTTTCTGAGTCGGTGCGCCGCATCCGCACCATTGCGCTGGTGCATGAATCGCTCTCGCGCGAGCCCGGCGAAGACATCGCATTCATCGAGATCGTGCGACCGTTGCTCCGGCTGGCCGAAGAAGGTCTGCAATCACCTGATCGCCCTGTCCGGTTCACAGTCAGCGGTGACGGAGGCAGGGTTGCTGCCGACACCGCAACACCGCTCTCGGTCGTGTTAACCGAACTGTTGCAGAACGCTGTCGAACATGGTTTCCCCGAGGGGAGCAGTGGCGGCGCAGTGACGGTGTTGCTTACCCAGCGTCTTCAGCAACTCCATATCAAGGTCACCGACAACGGTCGCGGTGTGGACCCAGGTTTTGACCTCGACACCTCGACGGGGCTCGGCTTGTCTATTGTTCGCACACTGGTGACAACAGAACTCAACGGAACCATCTCGATCCGTCCGGCTGTACCGGAGGACCTCGACGCGGCAGGCCTTGGCGACGGCTCGTCGCACAACCATGGCACAGTGATCGAATTGTCGGTGCCGACCGTCAACGACTGAGTCGCTGAGGCGTGACGTCGAGAAAAGTCAGCCGACGGCGGCGCGGGCGGCGCGTGCTGCGGCCACTCGCTTGCGACGGATAACGCGGCGCTCTTCTTCGGTGAGGCCGCCCCAGATGCCGGAGTCCTGGTTGGTGTCGAGAGCGAAATCGAGACAACCCCGAGCGGACGGGCATTCGCCGCACACTTCTTTGGCGTTGTCGATCTGAACCAGCGCGTTTCCGGTGGTGCCGACCGGGAAGAAGAGCTCCGGATCGGTCTCACGGCACAGGGCGTCGTCTCGCCAATCTGTTTCCGCAGCTCCCAAGGTAATGCTGGACGCAAGAATCGTCACTGGTAGGTCTCCAAGGAGTTCGTTCTGGCGCTGCACGCGGGTCTGCAACGCAATGTGTGTGTGGGGCCGCCCGGTCGACGGTGTCAACGTAGGCGCGACCAGGGAACTCCGCAAGAGGCAGTGTGTGTGACGCGCGCCGCCTTGACGTCGGCTGCGCGCGCGTGCTGGGGGTGGTGGTGAGGGTGGCGAGGGGTGGTGGTGAGGGTGGCGAGGGGTGGTGGTGAGGGTGGCGAGGGGTGGCGGTGAGGGTCGGATTCGGGGTCGGGGTTGGTTGACCGCAATACTTGAAACATGCTGGTGATTGGACATCGAGGCGCCTCGGCTGCCGCTCCAGAGAACTCGATCCGGGCGTTCGAGTTCGCAGACAAGATGGGAGCCGACGGCGTCGAGCTTGATGTCCGCTTGGCCCCTGACGGACGATTGATCGTGAAACATGACCCGCTTCCGAAGGAAGCGGCTGTGCTTGACGGCTACCCGGTGCTCTCCGAGGTCCTTGCCGCGTGCGGCGACATGCTCGTCAATGTCGAGATCAAGAACTCCGATGACGAGGCTGGCTATGACCCAACCGTGGCCGTTGCCGAGTTGGCCATCGCGGAAATGCGCAAGCACGGTGACGCGTCGCGTTGGATCATCTCGTCATTCGACTGGGCCACGGTCCAGCGATGTCGCCAACTGGCACCTGATTTGATGACGGCGTATTTGGTGATGAATGCCACTCCTGAGGTGATCGATCAGACCGCTGCTGCTGGCCACGCTGCGGTGCATCCCTGGGAGCCGACCGTCGATCAGGCAATGGTCGATCGCTGTCATGGCGCTGGCATCGCAATGAACACCTGGACCTGCAATGATCCGGAGCGGTTGCAAGAACTCGCTGCGTTCGGTGTCGACGGCGCCTGTACCGATGTGCCGGACGTAGCGCTGATGGCGCTGGGTCGTCGGATCAGCCCGGAGGGGCAGTGGGGAACACGAGCTTGACTGCGTCGGGTACGTGGGCGAACTCGAGTCGTCCGGTGTTTCCGAGTGCGTCGCCGTCGACCTGATAGGGAAACGGTGTCGCGTGTTCGATCACGAGATTGCTCACGTCAGTCCGCACGTCGAGATGGTCGGCGGGCTGAACGCCGCCACCCTTGAGCGCTCCGGCGAGTGAGCTGAGGATCGCCCCTGCGTTCATTGTCTTGAACGTGATGGCGACCAAGCCCCGGTCGAGTGTTGCAGCGGGGGAAAGGTCGAGCGGCCGATTCCCAAGGTACGTATACGGGTTCGTGTTCAGCACGATGGTGAAATACCCATCGTCGACGGGCTCCCCGCCGTCGCCGGCGACGCTGAAGTGGGGGTGCTGACGGTCGTATCCCCGCAGCCACGTCGAAAGGCTCGCATAAATGAAGAGGGGGTGTCCGAGCCAGCGCTTGAGCGATCCACGCTTTTCGACTTGTTGTACAACAGCAGCGTCATAACCGACTCCGACGTGGAAGCAGAAGTAGCGACCGTTGACCTGGCCGAGGCCGATCGGGCGGAGGTCGGAGGCGTCGAGGCCCCTGGCGAGGTACTCGACCGCTTCGACCGGGTCATTGGGCATTCCGAGCGTGCGCGCAAACACATTCGTCGAGCCACCGGGCAGGACGCCGAGTGCGGTGTCGGTGCCGGCGATGCCTGTGGCGACCTCATTGAGCGTGCCGTCGCCGCCGTAGCCAATCACAACGTCAACGCCGCGACGGGCCGCGTCGTGGGCAAATCGGGTTGCGTGGCCTCGTCGATTGGTTTCGACGATCTCGACATCGTGGCCCCGACTGAGCCGACGGTGGACGACGACGGTGTTGCGCGCTGTCACCGACGAGGCGAACGAGTTGACCACGAGCAAGACCTTCACTGCCCGGAACGGTACAAGACCGTCGCCTCGACGCGCGTCACATCGCTGAGCTCGAATTGGGTTCGTACTTGACTCACCGGTAACTTGGGCCACTTATGAATGTCATTGTCTGTGTGAAACAGATCCCTGACCCGGCATTGCCGGGTGAGCTGGATCCCTCGACCAACACGCTCAAGCGAGACGGGAAACTCATCCTCGATGAGTCGGACAGCTACGGCGTCGAAATGGCGCTCCAGCTGGTGAACACTGCTGGTGACGGCTCCGTCACCCTGGTTTCGATGGCCCCGAATGACGAAGTGTCCGGTCTCAGGACCGCACTCGCCATGGGTGCCGAGAAGGCAGTTCTCGTATCTGACCTGGCGCTTGCCGGTGCTGATGCGCTGACGACAGCCAAGGTTTTGGCCGGCGCTATCGGTCGGGCCGGCGATTTCGACCTGGTCATTGCTGGTACCGAGTCGTCCGACGGCTACACCGGCACCGTGCCCGAGCAGATCGCCGAAGTCCTCGGACTCCCTTCGGTTGGTTTCGCTAAGACGATCACCGTCGATGGTGGCACCGTCAAGGTCGACCGCCAGACCGAAGCCGGCTACGACGAAGTCACCTGCACGCTTCCCGCAGTGGTTTCTGTCACTGCGGGCGTCGTCGAGCCCCGTTATCCAAGCTTCAAGGGCATTATGGCCGCGAAGGGCAAGCCGGTCGACACTGTTACCGCTGCCGACCTTGGCATCGAAGCCGTGTCCTGGGCCCAGCAAATCACATCGGTCGATGACGCTCCCGCCCGCGAGGCTGGCGAGGTCATTGAAGACGATGGCGAAACATTCAACAAGATCGTCGAGTTCCTCGACGGACTGAAGGTGATCTGATCATGACTCTCAACAACATCTGGGTGTTCGCCCAGGCAGACGGCGATACTGCCAGCACTGCCACGCTCGAACTACTCTCCAAGGCCAACACGCTCGGCGGTTCGGTGACGGCATTCGTCGCTGGCTCAGCCGGTGGCGCAGCCGCTGCGTTCGCCGATCACGGTGCCGCAAAAATCTACGAGACCGGCGACCTTGCTGGTTCACTGCCGGGTCCGGCGGTTTCGTCTGCGATGCAGGCTGTGATTTCTGGGGGCGACGCTCCCGACGTGATCATGTTCCCGCAGAACTACGAAGGCCGTGACGTCATGGCCCGTTTGTCGGTCAAGCTTGACCGTACGGTGCTCACCAACTCGACCGACATCACGGTCGACGGCGACTCGGTCCGCGTACAAACGCCGATTTTCGGTGGCTCCAAGTTGGTGAACTCCACGTTCACCGGCGAGCGTCCGTTCCTTGCAGCTTTCCGCCCAAAGAGCTTCGAAGCAGCTGGTGGCGCTGGCGCCGCTGGCGAGGTCGTCTCGGCCGCTGCTGGCGAGCTCGGCGCAACCGGAGGCGCAACGGTTACCGCCGTGCACGTCGAAGAAACCAGCGGCCCGAAGCTCGACGAGGCAGCTGTTGTCGTCGGTGGCGGTCGTGGTCTTGGTGATGCCGAGAAGTACGACATGATCGAGACCCTCGCCAAGCTTCTCAAAGGTGCGCCTGGCGCATCACGTGCGATCGTCGACGCCGGCTGGGTCCCGTACAGCTACCAGGTCGGCCAGACCGGCAAGGTCGTCAAGCCGACCGTGTACATCGCTGCTGGCATCTCTGGTGCCACCCAGCACATGGTGGGTATGAAGGGCTCGAAGAACATCATCGCGATCAACAAAGACAAGGAAGCGCGGTGACGTGCGCGGGCCTGGGCATCGTGGGCGACGTCCACAAGGTTCTCCCACAGTTGATTGCGGCGCTCGAAGCCCGAGGCTGATCTTCTGTTTCTGAATTGAATTGAATTGAAAGAGTCGGACTCGTTCTTCGGGTCCGGCTCTTTGCTTTTTCCCGCTGTTTCTCTCCTAAACTCCGCTCATGTCTGCTCTCATGGTTTGGATCGATCAGGACCTCTGCACCGGCGATGGCATCTGTTCAGAGATCTGCCCTGATGTCTTCCAGGCTCGTGACGACGGTCTCTGGATCGTGAAGGAAGAGGCATCGCACTTCGGTACGGCGATTCTGTTCGACGGTGGTGAAGGTGACGGTCATGGCCCCGATATGGGGAACGGCGTTGCCCGCATTCCTGACTCGCTCATCGACACAGCTGCCGACGCGGCCGAAGAGTGCCCCGGCGAGTGCATCATGATCGAAGTCACCGACCCCGCCGTGATCAGTGCCCGCGGCGTTTGATCGCGATCTGGTCGCGTGATCGCGATCTGGCTGCGAATCTGGCTGGGAATTGGCTAAACGGCGTCGCGAGCGCTGATTGCCCAAGCGACGCCTTCATCAGGATCTTCGATCGCTAGCTGGAGTATCCAGCCGATGGCCGGTTCGAATGCATCCCAGCGGAACCATTCCAGCTCGTTGAGCACTTGACCGATTTCGTCAGCGTTGACCGGCCAGTCGTTGAGGATGTCACCGAGTGCGCCAATAACCCACCAAGCCCCGAACCGGCCGCTTGACGCTCCGCGTCGTCGTCCGTGCGCGCCGCCGCTGGCACCGGCCCAGGCCAGCCAGGCAAGTGCCTCGGCTGGCTCGAGTGGAGCAATCCGTGCACGGCGGACGCCAAGTGCACCAATGGCTGCTCCGATGTCACCTTCGACACAGACGACCTCAGCCCGCCCATTTGAGCCGCTGGTCCATGGCTCGAGGAGTTGACGGACGGCGAGTTCGACCTCGTCGTCGAGGCGTTCGGCATCGGCAGACGTCTCGATGTCTTCCCAGGCATCGGACAGGTCGGGGGCCGGAAACTCGGCACCATTGTCTGAGTATGTGGCGACCTCGTACTGGGGTTCCCAGCCCTGTACTTCGGTCGGGATGTCGAGGACGGGAGCGAGCTCGGGATCGTTGACGATCTCGCCTCGAATCGCCCGCTCATGAGCGACGAACGCAGCGTGTGGGCCCCGGCCAACTTCGCCTTCGAGATCGATCCAGGTGTGGTGCTGCGCGGCAACCTCGGTGAGCGGGCCGGTAGTGAATCGCCCGGCCAGCCCGTCGGCCTCGTCGAGAACGATGCCAACGAATGGAGGCGGCGCAAGCAGCGCGATCCGGTATTCGGCAAGCGTTGCAGCGGGCCAGAGCTGGCGACCGGATTTCACGGCTGACCGAGAGCGATCACGCACGCGCAACAGCCCTTCCCAGTCTCGTGACGCGCAACGGTTGTCGATCATCCGCACCAACCCGTCAAGGTCGGCCGCATGGATCAGATCTTGGAGATCTTCATCGGGCTCGAAGTGCGGCTCGTCGGACATATCCGCATCCTTCCACGAAAGCGCCTACTTCGCCCCTGGTCGCAAGTGGACACGCGAACGTGTCGCTTGTCAGACGAGGGGCCAGGGATAACGCTGACCGGTCGGGTCGTTGGGGAAGCGGCGATGTTTGACGCACCACGTGGCTCGGCCCTGGATTGCTTCGACTTCGTCGTCGCTGAGCAATGCCGCGATATCCAGCGGGACCCGATCGACGAGCTTGTTGACTTTGTCGAGCATGGACTCAGGGATCTCTTCGTCGGCGAAATCCCAAATGACGGTGCGGAGCTTATATTCGGCCGCAAAGCACAAGCCGTGGTCGATGCCCCAAACCTGGGCGGGCACGACCGTGCCGTCGTTGCTCGTCTTTTCGGGAACAAGGATGCAGTGGCCGCTCTTGCGGTCGGTGTTGTTGCAGATGATGTCGAGCAGCGCCAACGCCCGAAATTGATCGTCGAGGTCCTGTCGCACTTGTCGAATCGTGAAGTAGTGCTCGGCGAAGTCGCCGGCGACAAACCATTGCATCGACCCTTCGCCCGCCGGGCCATCACGGAGCACCGTCGGCGGGATGACCCCGAGGCCGAGCGCTTCGCTCATGCGATAGGTCGCGACCTCACGACGGTGCAGACCAGGCTCGAAGTCCCAGAGGGGCCGCTCGCCACGCATGGGCTTGTAGATGGCTGGATGTGACTTGCCTTCGTGGACCACATGTACAAGGAATGTGGCATTGCTGCTGTATGGCATCCGCCCTTCGATCTCGATCTCACCGTGCAGCAGGTGCGCGATGGGGTCGTCGATCGAATCGATGCGGAGTTCGACTCCGCGGTCTTCTGATTCCTGCGCCTCCGATTCAGACTCGTCGTCCCAGTCATCGTCAGCTTCAACCTCGTCGAGGGCCATGTCGTCGTTTGACATGTGAATTAGTTCATGCGCGGGCATGCGTGGCCGTCAGGATCTATCGGCTGTGTACACCACTGGCAGTCAGGGCGGCCCGATTCGACGAGGCGATCGGCGTGATCGCAAAAGGCGGCGGCCTGGCCCCGGCTCACGTACAGCCGGACATGACCGCGATCGTCGTCGACCATCTCGCCGTCTTCGTCGACATCGCCAACTTCTTCAAGCTGGATGAGGAGTTTGTCGGTTGCTCGGTCGTAGCCGAGGCCGATCGGACCCAGGACGAACGATGCAGCGACGGGCTCTGCAAGTTCGAGAGCGCCAGGCATCGGCCGGTCTTCAGGCGGTGGCAGATCGCTGAGGACCTTGCGGAGGTACTGGACAATCGCGGCAGTTTGCTGCTTCTCGCACTTGACCGTGACACGCTGACCTTCAGACCTCACCTGCATGAAGAAAGTGCGGTTGCCAGGCATGCCAACGGTGCCGGTTGTGAAGGCGTCAACGTCGTCAAACTCGTAGAAGACGCTCATGCAGGCTTCAACTCGGTGAGTGGCCGGCCGGTCGAGTTGACAGCGAGCACGATTGGACCGCCGGCGTGCCAGGTGACGGCACTAATTGACGCCGGGCTGATGACGATGCGCTGGAACAGGTCGATGTGGGTGCCCATGGCGTGCGCAACGGCTGCCTTGATCGTGTCGGCATGGCTGACGCAGACGATCGTGCCGCCGGGGTGCAGCTTGCGCAGCTTGTCAAGCGCTCCGACCATACGGGTTTGCATCTCGGTGAAGCTCTCGCCGTTCGGGAACCGGAACGTCGAAGGTGCACGTTGCACGGTCTGCCACTCGGGGAGCTTCATCAAATCCTTGAGCTGTTTGCCAGTCCAGTCGCCGAAGTCGCATTCGAAGAGGCCACGTTCGATCTGCGTTTTCAGGCCGCAGGCGGCCGAGATCGGAGCCGCTGTTTCTTTGGCCCGCTCGAGCGGCGAGCTGTACACGGCGTCGATCTGTAGATCAGCGATTCGGAGGGCCGCGATCTTGGCCTGCTCGTGGCCGAGGTCAGCAAGGTGCAGGCCCTTCGCGCGGCCCGGGAGGACCTTGCCGGTCGTCGGTGTCTGGCCATGACGGACCATCAGGATGGTTGTCGGCTTCGGGCCCTGGTTGGCAGCCCGCTTCTTTGGCGAAGCCTTGGCCCGACCAGCCGTCTTTGGTGCTGCTTGCTTGGCTGCACGCTTCGGTGCTGCTGATTTCTTGGTGCCAGTCGTCGTCGCCATGAGGAACTCCAACCTACTGTCGGTTGCAATGCAGACGCCCGCCCAGCGCACAAAGTCACTGAACGTTCTGACTCGAGAGGTTCACGCGTGTCGCGCCTGCCCGAGGCTGGTCGAGTGGCGTGAGCAGGTGGCTGTCGACAAGCGTGCGGCGTATCGCGACGACGACTACTGGGGTAAGGCGATCTCGGGTTTCGGCGACGCAGCCGCACAGATCGTGATTCTCGGCCTTGCGCCTGCGGCCCACGGAGCCAATCGGACCGGGCGGATGTTCACCGGCGACCGGAGCGGGGACTGGTTGTTTCGCTCGATGCACACGGCCGGCTTGGCCAACCAGGCCGAGTCGACGTCCAGCGCCGACGGATTGACGCTCACTAACGCCTGGGTCACGTCGGCGGTCAAGTGCGCGCCGCCTATGAACAAGCCCACGACGACTGAACGCGACGAGTGCCGACCGTTTCTGGTGCGCGAACTCGAAGCGCTGTCTGGTGCGAGGGTCGTGATCTGTCTCGGCATGTTCGGGTACGACGCAGCGATGAACTTCTTTGGTGTCAGTCCGAAACCGAAGTTCGGTCACGGAGTCGAAGTACCCGTCACCTCATCAGACGGCCGCGAACTCACTGTCATTTGCAGCTATCACGTCAGTCAGCAAAACACGTTCACGAAGCGGTTGACCGAACCAATGCTCGACGCCGTCTTCACCCGCGCCAACAAACTCGCTGCTCACACTGTGCCGGGCGCAGTGTGACCAGCGAGTTCAGGAACCAAGCGCAGCAACGAGTGCCTGCGCTGACAGGGCGTGTGCGAGCCGGGCATCACCGAGTTGATCGGGGAGTGAGTAGAAGGCATGGATTTGGCCGGGGAAGTGGACATGACTCACCACGACTCCGACAGATGACAGCCGATCGGCGTATGCGATGCCTTCGTCTCGGAGCGGGTCGAAGCCAGCAGTGATCACGAGCGCTGGTGGCCCAGCGGCCAGTACGTCGTCGGATGCGAGAAACGGAGAGACACGCGGGTCGTCAGGCGTTCCCTCTCCACCCGACAGGTAGTGCTCCGTGAACCACTGCATCGAACTTTTGGTCAGGAAATAGCCATCGCCGTTCTCGTCGTAAGACTCTGTGTTCATCCGGGCGTCAACCGCTGGGTAAATCAATAGCTGGAAGCCGAGTGGCACGGTGGTTTCGTGGCAGACGACGGCAGCGATGTTCGCGCCCGCTGAGTCGCCGCCGATGGCAATGCGCGTTGGGTCGATGCCGAGTTCGTCGGCGTGTTCGTAGGCCCACAGCGTTGCTGCACTGCAGTCGTCGAGCCCCGCAGGGAACGGGTCCTCGGGCGCAAGTCGGTAGTCGACGCTGAGCACGGTCAACCCGCTGCGGTTGGTCAGGGACCGACACACGTTGTCGTGGCTGTCGAGATCGCCGATCACCCAGCCGCCTCCGTGGATGAACACGAGCAGCCCTGGCGTCATTCCGTTTGGTACTGCTCGGTAGAGACGCGCCGGGATCCCGCCGGCGTCGATGTCGACAATTTCATGACACTGCTCCGTTGGTTCGGGCGCCAGTGCTTTGCGGGAGGCTCGCGCTTCGGCTGGCGGTTGCGAATCAAGCGGCGGTGCACCGACTGCTTCCATCATGTCGAGCAGCGTGCGAGCCTCATGGTGGAGCGGCATCCCCACATCGTGCCAGTAGCCTTCCATCTCTGTGAACTCGAAGCGCCAGCCCCGCCATACTGCGACCACCCGTCGCCTGCGAGTTGCCGGTGTCGCTGTCGTCGCCGTGCTCGGTCTGAGCGCATGTAATTCTGATCCGGGTAACCGGCGCGTCGCCGAAGACATCGTCGATACGGCGTTCGTTCAGGGCCAGATCACGCAGGAAGTCCGCGACTGCCTGTTCGACAAGCTCGAGACCTACTCAGACTCAGATTACGAAGCGATCACCAGGGCTGCAACGGACCCTGGCCCGGGTACAGCGCTCGACCTCTTCGAGGCCGATCTCGCCGCGTGCAGTAACTGAACAACGATTGAACAACGGCGTGACGCCAGGCGCCACGCCGTCCTGATCAGTCTTTTTTTGGTTCTGACGCTGGCTCGGCTTTCGCCTCGGCAGCTTTCGCCTCGTCAGGCTTCGCATCGGCTGCTGGTTCTGCCTTCACCGCCGCAGCCTTCTTCTTCTTGGGTGGCGGCACACCAATCGCCGGCGCGAGGTCAGCGCCTTGGGGCCAGCGCCGCCGGCTGACGATCGACAGCAGTCGCAGTAGACGCATTGCGGTCTCGTCGGTCTGCGCGGGTTTCGCAAGGATCGAGCCGTCAGCGATCATCCGCTCGATGACTTCCTCACCGAGTTCGGTGCGCACGATGGTCAGTGTCCAGTCGTTATCTTCACCGATGCCGCCCGTGGCGACGTCAGAATGTTCGGCCGCGAAGTCGGGGCAGGTCTTGCAGCCTTCGCGAGTCCAAGCGTGGCATTCCTTCAGGTTGATCTCGTGGTACGAGCCGTCTTTCATCCAGATCTGGAAGGCGCCCTTGATGTTCATCTTCACCATGTCCTCTTTCTTCAGGCCGTACTTGGCCTCGAAGAGTTCTTCGAAGATGGCGTCATCGAACGTCTTGGAACAGAGCAGGCCGATGTTGAACAGGAACGGCTTACTCACCTTGCCAGCCTTGCGGTCCCACATGACGGGCGGCGATGAAGTTTGGCAACCCATGCCCACGAGGGCGAGTCGCTTGAAGCCCTTTTCTTGGGCCTCGCGGAGTGCGAGCGGATTGGCGCAGTAGGTGTAGCGCGAACCTGCGGTGGCGAGGATCTCTTCGCGGGTCGACACGACGGCTGGCTTGGCCTTCCACGCGTCGTCCTCTTCGACGCCAGACACGAGGGCCGCGTCGATGTAGTCGTGTTCGCGTAGCCAAATAAGCATCGCCGATACGAGGCCGCCGTCTTGGCCCATCTTGTTGACCATCTCGTCGCTCGCGCGGGTGAGGTAGAGCTGACGCCAGATACCGGCCATTTCGTCTGGTTCGCGGACGCGTCCAAACAGGTGCATGTCGGCAGCGGGCTCCCAGGCGCGGAAGCGAGGGCAGGCCCGGGTGCAGGTGGTACAGCCCTTCTCGCCGTGAATGCAGTTGTCGAGGCCCAACTCTTCTTCGATATGGAACGGGATGTACTTGCCCTCTTCGTGTTCATACCCGATCACGTCGTGGGGGCAGGTGACGACGCAACCAGCGCAGCCGGTGCACAGGCTGTTAGTGATGACTTCGCTGTACAGCTCTTTCCACTGAGCGGTCCAGCGCTCCTTCTTGGGGGCAGCGTCGGCTGGCGTCTCGATCGTCGTCATGCAGGCGACTGTACGCCGCAGGGCCGCAGCAACATCAACCCTTCTCCAACCGAATCTGACGGTGCTTCACTCAGGTGACGTGTCTGACATTGGAACGACCGATCTGCGTGCAGCGAGCGCCTGCCGTACTCTGGTGTTTGTGCGTCGCGCCCGGGACATCACCTCGCTTAGCGAAGCGGCCCGCGCCTTCGCCCGATCGTCGTCTGGCCGCGTGATTATCGCTGCGACTTGTTTGGTGGCTGTCGTCCGTTTCGCATTGGGCAACTGGTCGTTCGGGGACGCGCTTGCGGTACTCGCTGTCGTTGTTGCCCTGGGCCCGGTGGAGTGGATCATCCACCGTTGGCTACTGCATGCCGAGCCCGGATCGACGCTGGCCGAACTGCTTGGCACGCGTGACTCTCATGAGCGGCACCACCGGGACCCGGATGACATGGAGTGGTTGCTGCTGCGTCGAGCGAATGCGATTGGTTCGTGTCTCGCGATCGTCGCGCCGGTGGCCGTTGTTGCTGGCGGCTTTTCGCTGCTTGGCATTTCTTCAGCCCGAGCAATCGGGGCCACCATCGTGTCCGCCGGGCTCGTTGCACTGCTGCATTACGAGTGGGTTCACCTGCTCGTGCACTCGCGGTATCGACCCCGTTCCCGCTATTACTCTCGGCTCGCCAAGAACCACCGGCTCCATCATTTCCGGAACGAGAGCTACTGGCTGGGGGTCACGATCGACACCGGCGACCGGCTGGCACGGACCCTGCCGGCCGACCGCTCAGCTGTGCTGCTGAGTGAGACGGCGCGGACACTCGGCTGAGCTGTGTAATCTTCGCTGCCGATGATTGAGGCCAGGCCGACTCCGGACTTTGCCACGTATTCGTGGGTGCCGATCAGCATCGTTGACGGCGTGTTGCCGAACGTACATGTCGCATGGGCTGACGGGCCCGATCTCGACTGCTACTCGCTCTGGCTCTTCGAAAACTCGCGAGCAATCGATCCGGTCACTCGAGAGAGCACAGTCGACCCGGCCGACTTGCCCGAGCCATCGTTCCTATCGGCCGCTCGACGAACCGATGACGGGGCACTTGAGCTGACCTGGGGCGATGGTGTGCAGTCGATTGTGCACCCCGGATGGTTGCGGGCGGTCGCTCGTCAGCGTCATCGACCCGAAGCGGTTCCTGGTCCGTTGACAATCTGGACGACCGACATGCTCGATGAACCGCCGACTTTCGATGGCGCTGCGGTGCTCGATGACACTGTGGTGTTCGGCGACTGGCTACGAGCAATACACGCGTACGGCTTCGCCAGACTCCGCAATACTCCGGCCGATCGAGCGTTTCTCGAAACGCTGATTCAGCGAATCGGCCCGATTCGCGGATCGAACTTTGGCAACATCTTCACGGTCGAGGCTCGTCTCGATGCCGATTCAACAGCGAACACGGGCCTGAATCTCGGCCAACACGCCGACCTCCCGACGCGTGAGACGCCACCGGGCTTTCAGTTCCTGCACTGCGTCGAGAACACGGTCGCCGGCGGAGCGTCACGGATGACCGACGGGCTCGCAGTGGTCGCCGAACTCGAGGCGAATCATTCGGCCGAGTACGAGGTGCTGACTACGTTGAATTGGGTGTTCGCTAATCGGGCACCTGACGGCGACCATCGCTGGATCGGCCCAGTCATCGACCACGGTCAGCTGGGCTCGCAGCTGACCATGCGTGCGTTCTATCCGGTCCGGCTTGCCCCGGATATGTCAACCGCCGACGTACCGCGCGCCTACGACGCGATGCGCATCTTGTCGCGTGTGGCCCACGACGAACGGTTCATGCTGCGCTCGCGTTTCGAGCCCGGCGACATCATCGGCTTCGACAATCGGCGAATGTTGCACGGTCGCGATGCATTCGATCCCGGTGCCGGATCGCGAGTCCTCACTGGCTGCTACGTCGACCGTGACGATCTGCTCTCGCGTCTGCGTGTGCTTGATCGCGACGCCCTGCAATCCCGCCCCGCAACCCGCCCTGCAACTCCGCCCTGCAACCCGCCCTCGAACCTCTGACCAGAAGGAAACCCCATGAGTTCTGTCTTCATCACTTGCGCCGTCACCGGCAGCGGCGACACCGTTGGCAAGTCCAACAAGGTGCCGTACACCCCTGAAGCAATTGCCGACGACTGTATTGCGGCAGCCAAAGCCGGCGCCGCCGTCGTACACATCCACGTTCGCGACCCCGAGACCGGTGCGCCATCGCGAGAGGTCGAGTACTACGCCGAAGTGGTCGATCGCATCCGAGCCTCCGACGTTGACCCGGTGATCAACCTCACCGCCGGCATGGGTGGCGATGTCACTTTCGGTTCTGTCGAAAGCCCGCTGCCGCTTGCCGCGGCCGGTACCGACATGGTGGGTGCGTCCGAACGGCTTGATCATGTCCGCAAAATCCTCCCCGAGATCTGCACCATCGACTGTGGATCGATGAACTTTGGTGAGGGCGACTACGTCATGACGAACACCCCGTCGATCCTCGCCGAAATGGCCCGCCAGGTCCAGGAGCTCGGCGTGCGTCCGGAGATCGAAGTGTTTGACACCGGCCACCTCTGGCAGGCGAAGTCGCTTGTCGAGCAGGGACTCATTGCTGACCCGGTCATGGTGCAGTTGTGCATGGGAGTCCCCTGGGGCGCCCCGGCGGATTTGAACACCTTCATGGCCATGGTCAACAACATCCCAGACAGCTGGACATTCAGTGCGTTCTCGATCGGGCGCAGGCAGCTCGAGTACGTGGCGCTTGCAGCGATTGCAGGTGGCAACGTGCGGGTCGGCCTCGAAGACAACCTGTACCTCGACAGGGGCCAGTTGGCGACTAACCGCGACCTCGTCGAACGGGCTGTCGACATCTTGAGTGGGATGAACTTCGACATCATGACGTCGGCAGAGGTTCGCGAGAAAATGCAGCTCACCCGCCATGGCTGAGCTGCCACAGCGCGGCGCTGTCGTCGGGTGTGGAGTGATTGGTGCTGCTTGGGCGGCGCGGATGCGGCTTCGGGGGATCGACGTTTCGGCGTATGACCCGTCACCAAACGCTTCAGGGATATTGGACGACGTGCTCGCCGACGCTGTCTCGGCATGGCAAGCACTCGGCCTGTCGACAGACCACGTTGCTTCGTTGACTTTGTGTGCCTCGATTGAAGAAGCCGTGGCCGACGCGGGGCTGATCCAGGAAAGTGTCCCAGAGCAGCTCGACATCAAACACTCGACCCTGGCTGCCATTGACGCTGCTGCACCGGCGGATGCGATCGTCGCGTCGTCCACCTCGGGATACAAGCCGACGGATCTGGCAACATCGATGACCCGCCCGGAGCGACTGGTCGTCGCTCACCCGTTCAACCCGGTCTACCTCTTGCCGCTCGTCGAGATCGTCGGTGGTGAACAGACATCGCTTGGAACGATCGACCGTGCGATGGGCACCTACCGAGCGCTCGGTATGCATCCGCTCCACGTGCGCAAAGAGATCGACGCCTTCATTGCCGACCGTCTCCTCGAAGCGGTCTGGCGGGAAGCGCTCTGGCTGGTCAACGACGGCATCGCAACCACCGAAGAGATCGACGACGCAATCCGCTATGGCTTCGGCCTCCGGTGGGCTCAGATGGGCACGTTCGAGACGTATCGGATTGCTGGGGGAGAGGGCGGCATGCGCCACTTCATGGAGCAGTTCGGACCAGCCTTGAAATGGCCGTGGACCAAGCTGATGGACACACCGGAACTGACCGACGAACTGATCGACACGATCGCTGAGCAGTCTGACGAGCAAGCAGCCGGCCGTTCAATCCGAGATCTTGCGCAAGAACGCGACCGGAACCTCGTCGCGATTCTGCGTGCACTCGAAAGCGTCGACGCCGGTGCTGGCAAGACCATCACCAACCTCCGCGCGCTCCAGGCCTAATCACGTTTGCGTCGAAGTTTTTGTTGGCCAGTCCGCAGGAATCTCGACGCAAACGGAAGAATGTTGCAATGTTCGGGATTTTGCTGTCGACGACTGACGAAAACGGGTTCGCGTGGCCGGTCTTGATCGTCGGTGGGCTGATTATCGTGGCCGGTTTGGTCGCAACGAGGGGTGAGTTTCGAAACTGGCGTCGGCGTCGAGCAGACCGGCAAACAGCGAGAAACTAGACGGCGTCGGCGCCTTCTTCGCGAGCCTGTGCGTGGCGCGATCTACGTCTAGTACAAAGATTTTTCCGTCACCGATTTTGCCAGTAGCGGCAGCCTTGGCGATGGCTTCGACCACTTCGTCAACGCGTGCTTCGTCGACGACGGTGGCAAGGCTGACCTTGGGGACAAAATCAATTTTGTACTCGGCGCCGCGGTAGGTCTCGGTGTGTCCGCCCTGGCGGCCGAAACCACGAACCTCAGAAACGGTGATGCCGGTGACATCGATCGCCTTGAGGGCGTCCTTCACGTCGTCGAGCTTGAAGGGTTTAATGACTGCAGTAATGAGTTTCATGGTGTCCCTGGTTCGTGCGATGTGTTCACGGCGTGATGTTCAAAGAGAATCAGCCGGTGTACGCCGACTCGGCGTGCTGGCTCTGGTCGAGGCCCTGGTACTCAGCATCTTCGCCGACGCGCAGGCCCATCGTTGCATCGATCGTTTTGGCGAGGGCATACGTCACGACGAAGGAGAAGACACCAACTACGAGCGCCGCAACAAACTGATCCTTGAGGAGCTCGAAGCTGCCGCCGAAGAAGAGGCCTTCTGAGCTGTCTTCGGCAATCGCTGGATTGACGGCTGCGTCGGCAAACAGCCCGAGGAGCAGCGTGCCGACAATGCCGCCGATGAGGTGCACCGCGATGACGTCGAGGCTGTCGTCCCAGTTCATCCTCTCTTTGATCTGCAAGGCAAGGAAACACAGGGCCCCGGCGCTGAAGCCAATGATGAGCGGCGAGGCACCTCCGACGAAGCCCGCGCAGGGGGTAACGGCAACAAGCCCTGCAACGGCACCGGAGCAAGCGCCAAGCACGGTGGCGTTGCCGCCCTTCCAGCGTTCCACGAGGAGCCAGCCGAGCATGCCGGTTGAGGCAGCGAGATGGGTGTTGACGAGAGCTTGCGCGGCAAGGCCGTCGGCAGCGAGGCCGGAACCGGCGTTGAAGCCGAACCAGCCGAACCACAAAATGCCGGTACCGAGGACCGTGAACGGCAGGTTGTGCGGCGGCATCGGCACGTCGCCATGACCCTTGCGATTGCCGATCACGAGGACGACGGCGAGCGCAGCGACACCAGCGCTGATGTGAATGGCCGTGCCGCCGGCGAAGTCGAGTGCTCCCATTTCGAGGAGCCAGCCGTTGAACACCCACTTGGCGCCAGGGATGTAGACGAGTAACGACCAGAATCCAATGAGCACGGCGTACGAACCAAACTTCAACCGGTCAGCTGTGGCGCCGGTGATCAGTGCCGGGGTGATGACCGCGAACATCATCTGGAAGGCGACGAAGGCCATGCCGGGAATGTCTCCGTCGAGGTTGGTGACGTCGGCGAGGAAGAGAAAGTCGAAGTTGCCAATCCAACCGTTGCCGCTGTCACCGAAGACGAGCGAAAAGCCTACGACTGCCCAAATGGTCGATACCAAACCAATGGCGAACATGTTCTGCATCAACATGCCGAGCACGTTCTTCGAGCGGACCATGCCGCCGTAGAAGAACGCCAACCCGGGTGTCATGAAAAGGACGAGGGCCGCAGAGATCAGTACCCATGCGGTATTTCCGGAGTCCAAAGCAAGAAGCATAAGCGCGGACCGTAGGCAGGTCTTGCCGAGTGCGAAAGTGCGGAAACGTGATGTTCACAATTCGGAAACACAGGTGCTCCGAACGCCAGCCGACGCCTTGCTTGGGCGCGGATCGCACCGTAACTCGACGTGTGTCAGCGTCGAAAACGAAACGATCCCCATGCCGACATCTTGAGGACAAAATGCGACATGGGGATCGTCCAAGCAAATCGCGACATTGCGATTCGCCGGGCTGTCAGCTGGTAGCCCCGCTGGAACTACACGGCGTCGGCGCCTTCCTCGCCGGTACGAATGCGGACGATTCGGTCGATGTCGGTCACCCAGATCTTGCCGTCACCGATTTTTCCGGTGGAAGCCGATTTGGTGATGGCGTCGACCACGGCGTCAACCGCGGCGTCTTCGACCACGATCTTCACTTGTACCTTCGGGACGAAGTCAATCTTGTACTCAGCGCCTCGGTAAGTCTCGGTGTGGCCGCCTTGGCGGCCGAAGCCGCGCACTTCACTCACGGTGATGCCGGACGAGCCAGCTTCCTTGAGTGCGTCTTTGACGTCATCGAGCTTGAACGGCTTGATGACTGCAGTTACGAGTTTCATGTTGTTGTCTCTTGTCTTTCAGTCAGGTTCAGGCGTAGGACGGGTCGTTGGTGTAGCCGGCCATGCCGTGCTCGGGAACGTCGAGGCCTTCGGCCTCTTCTTCTTCGCTCACGCGGAGGCCAATTGTGGCCTTCAGTGCGGAGAAGACGATGAGGCTGGCAATGCCGACCCAAGCGATGATGATGATCACCATCAGGGCCTGCACGCCGAGCTGCTCGAGGCCGCCGCCGTACAGCAGGCCAGCATCTTCGCGTCCGAGGAATGCATCGTCGTAGCGGGCAAAGATGCCGATGGACAGAACGCCCCACATACCACAGACACCGTGGACAGAGATCGCGCCGACAGGATCGTCGATCTTGATCTTGTCGAAGAACTGGACTGCGACAACCACGATGATGCCGCCGATCGCACCGATGACGATCGACATGATCGGTGTGGCGGTGCCGCACGGGCCGGTGATTGCGACGAGGCCAGCGAGGACACCGTTACCAATGAAGGCAACGTCGGGCTTGCCCGTCTTGACCCAGACGAACGCTGCAGTGGCGAGGCCGCCAGCAGCAGCGGCGAGCATGGTGTTCAGTGCAATGCCCGTGACGAGGTTGTCGGCAGCGAGCTCGGAGCCGGGGTTGAAAGCCGAACCAGCCGAGCCAGAGGATGAACACACCAAGGATGGCAAACGGGATGTTGTGGCCGGGGATTGCTCGGGCCGTGCCGTCTTCGGCGAATTTGCCCTTGCGGGCACCGACGAGTTTGGCGCCGACGAGTGCGGCCACACCACCAGTCATGTGCACGACACCGGAGCCTGCGAAGTCGGAGTAAACGGCGTCGCCGATCGAGAGGCCAGCGATGAATCCGCCACCCCAGGTCATGTGCACGACCACCGGGTAGATGATGCCGCACATGAACACACTGAAGATGAGGTACGAGGAGAACTTCGTACGCTCGGCCATGGCGCCCGAACAGATCGTTACGGCTGTTGCGGCGAACACTGCCTGGAAGAAGAAGAACGTTCCGTGCGACAGGTTGATCACCCCACTTCCGCCGAGAGCGTTGATGTCGAGGTCGTTCATGAAGAACGATCCGCCATCGGTTCCAAAGAAGTCGTTGCCGCTGCTGAAGGCAAGGGCGTAGCCGGATGCGAAGAACGCAAGAATGCCGATGATCGCGTCTGCCATGTTCTTGGCAAAGATGTTCACCACGTTCTTCGCACGTGTCAGGCCTGCCTCGACGAGTGCAAAACCCGCCTGCATGAAGAAGACAAGACAACCAGCGATGAACACCCAGATGTTGTCGAGGACCGCTTGGACCTCTGACGCTTCCTGAGCGATGGCGGTTCCGGGCATGAGGGCCACAACGGCGACAACGCCGCCAAGGCCAGAGATGATTCGAAGCGCACGATTGTGCACGGGGTCCTCCAAAAAGGATCGGGGATAAGGGAAGGTTTGCTTGGAGAATCCAGTGGCGCCGTTGCCGTCCGGATTGCGAGGCGAAAGCTACGGACCGTCGATGTCGCGCGTGTCGCGGCTCTGTTTCGGCTCCATGAACAGTCGTCAGCGGGTGTCTGGACGGGTGTCTGGACGGGTGTCTGGGCGGGTGCGCAAGAGCCGAAAAACGAATGTGCCCGCCTCCATCACGCAAGGCGGGCACATCGAATTGGCGGACCGAGCAGCCATGGGGACTGACCGGACGACTTGGCAAGCCGTCCACCCTCAGTGGGGGACCAGTTTTCTCGAGGGGGTTGAGGCACTGATTGAGCTGAGGACGGAACGACTGCCCCCACAATGTAGGGACGCGATGTTGCGTGAGTGTGCGATTCTCGTGAACGAGTTGTGAACAGTCAGCATCGGGTGGGGGCAGATTCGATGCACTTCCGGGCTGAGAAAGCGACGAATGCCACACGCGTCAAATTCGGGTCGACGCCGGTGCAACAGCAAGACTGCGATCTATGGATCTGAGTTACCCAAACGAAGCCGAAGAATTTCGCGCCGAGATCAAGGGGTGGCTTCTCGACAACCTCCCCGACGGCTGGTTTGACGAAGGCTTCGAGATGGCAACGAGCGAGCGCGAAGCGTTCAACGCCGAATGGCCCACGAAGCTCTTCGAAGGTGGTTGGATCTGCGCCACCTGGCCCGCCGAGTACGGTGGCAAGGGACTGACGACGATGCAGGGCGTCGCTCTTTCGGAAGAGTTTGCCAACGCAAAGGCCCCGATGCGTGGTGACTTCTTCGGCGACACGCTGGTCGGCCCGACGCTGCTCCAGTGGGGAACCGAAGAACAGAAGCAGGAATTTTTGCCGGGCATCCTGCAGGGTCGGACTCGCTGGTGCCAAGGCTTCTCGGAGCCCGACTCCGGTTCCGACTTGGCGTCGATCAAGACGACCGCCGAGCTCGACGGTGACGAGTGGGTTATTAATGGCCAGAAGGTTTGGACCACACAGGGTCACCACGCCGATTACTGCTTCCTCTTGACGCGTACGGATCCCGAGGCGAAGAAGCACGCCGGCATCTCCTACATGCTCGTCCCGATGAACCAGCCGGGCGTCGAAGTTCGCGGCATCACCCAGCCCGACGGCACCGCCGAGTTCTGTGAGGTGTTCTTCTCAGACGCTCGCTGTGCCAAGGACGCCGTTGTCGGCGGTGTCAACAACGGCTGGAAGGTTGCGAACTCGACACTCGGCTTCGAACGCGGCCAGTCGGCCACCACTGGGTTCCGGCGTTTCGCTGAGGAGTTTCGGATCCTCAAAGAGCAGGCCATCGCCAACGGTGCAATCAACGATCCGCACATCCGTCAACGTCTGATGAAGTACTACAGCAAGATCGAAATCCTGCGTTTCAACGGCTTGCGGAACCTCACTGCGACGCTGAACAAAGGCCGCGGTGCCGGGATAGTTGATATGGGCACGGTTGCGCTCGGAGCGACGAACAAGATGTTCTGGACCGAGATGCATCAGAACGCCATGGAACTTGCGTTGGACATTTACGGCACCGATTCGTTGCTCATCGACGCGGGTCCGGAGGGTGGCGGCTGGCCAGGTGCGTCTCGCGACAAGCGCCGAGCCGGTTACCCGGTGAGCCCGATGATGTCGTCATTCTTCTTCTCGCGGTCCGAGACCATCTGGGGCGGCACGAGCCAGATCCAGCGCAACATTGTCGGAGAGCGCGTCCTCGGTCTTCCTAAAGAACCAAAGCCCCCGACCGGCCCCTGAGCACACCTCATTTCGTGATTTTTTGCGTACCCCGGTTCGCAGATTCTTCCCGAAAGTGCCCAACGATCACGCCGCCACAGCCCGGCGACGGTCATGGCGTATCGCCGTCGCCGCTCCGATCCGCGGCGTGGTTATTGTCCCTGCATCGACGCAGACACTGAGCGTGTCGGTCGACGTGGCTCGGTTCTCGTAGCTTCGGGTGCATGACAGTGCGAATTGGAGTGATCGGTGCAGGCGGCATGGGCCGTGAGCACATCAGAAATCTCGCTGCGATTGTGGGCGTCGAGGTCGCAGTCGTTGCCGATGTCGTCGCAACGGCAGCCATCGATGCTGCTGGCCTGTGCAATGCCGCGGCATCGACCGACGCCTTTGCGGTCGCGCGAGATCCGAGCCTCGACGCCATTGTCATTACGTCTCCGGACGACACGCATGCTGATCTCGCTATCGCAGCAGTCGAGCGCGGCGCCTTCGTCCTGTGTGAGAAGCCGTTGGCCAGCAACGTTGCCGACGCTGAACGAGTTGTTGCCGCAGAGGTTGTTGCTGGGCGTCCGCTGGTCCAGCTGGGCTTTATGCGGCAGTACGACCCAGCACATCTGCAGGTCGAAGGAGCGATCAGCGAACTTGGTGCAATCCGCCATGTCCGCAGCGCTCACCGCAACACCAACCATCAGTGGGAACGGCCGCTCGAACTGGTCTTCTCGCAATCGTTGATCCACGACGTGCATACCGCCCGGTGGCTGATGGGTACCGAGTTCTCGTCCGTCACCACGCAGGTGGTCAGCGGGCCACGGCCAGTTGAGCACGTGGTTGTCCTCGGGGCGATGGCTGACGGGTCAACGGTCACGATCGAGTTTGTCGAGGCGACCTACGGCTACGACATCGATGTTGAAGTCACCTGTGAACAAGGCATGGTCACGGCGCCGCAACCCGCGCAACCTGTCGTCCGTTTCGAGGGCGCCGGGCATCAGCACATCGGTGACGACTGGTTCGGCCGGTTCAGCGAGGCGTACCGGGCCGAGGCGGCGGACTGGATTGCTGGGGTGCGTGCCGGAGAAGTGCGCGGCCCGACGTCAATCGACGGCTTGGCCGCGCAGCGGGTCGTCGACGCAGCGATTCGGTCGGCAGCTTCTGGCCAACGCGAACCGGTCTGACCGCGGCCACCGCCCGGGGCTTTTCGTGATGTGTATGCGCACCCCCGTGCGCAGATTCTTCACGAAATGGGCAGGTTTGTGACTTCCGGCCGGGCCTGATCTGAGTCGGTCAAGACGGGATCCGGCTCGACATGATGGCTGAGTGCCAACGTCTGCTGACTCCAACGCTGTGGATCAGCATCTTGACGTTGTGGCGGACCGACTGATCACCAAGCCATTCGTCGTTGTCTCGCTGAGCGCCTTTGCGTTCTTTATGTACATCGGGACCCTGGTCCCCCTGGTTCCGCTGTTCATCGAGGGCCCGCTCAAAGGTGGCGAACTTGCCCTTGGACTGAATGCTGCGGTGTTTGCGCTTGCTGCGGTGTTTGCTCGCCCTCTGCTCGGCCGTTTGGCTGATCGCTATGGACGTCGTTCGATCATCGTTGGTGGCGCGTTGACGGCGGCGGCTGGCGGCATGCTGATGAGTCAGATCGATTCGCTCACTGCCTTGATGGGGCTCCGGATACTCACCGGCGTGGGCGAGGCAGCAGTCTTTGTTGGAACCGCGACCTTGATTGCCGACCTGTCGCCTCGTGCGCGCCGTGCCGAGGGTGCGAGCTACTTCTCGGTGGCGGTGTTCTCGGGCCTCGGTGTTGGGCCGGTTTTCAGCGAATGGCTCCTCGACGACGTCAACTTCGAACGCACCTTTATTGCTGCCGGTGGTTTCGCGATCGTGGCGGCGGCGATCGCGACTTTTGCGCCGGCACGCGTCGAGTCGCCTGACGATTCTGAGTCGACCGTTGATTCTGGCCGACGTGCGGCGCCACCCGTGAAAACCCTCGCTGAGAGCGGGATTTTCAAACTCATTCACCCTGCAGCGATCCTGCCGGGCGCTGTGTTGGCATGTGGCGTCGGCGGCTTGACGACCTTCTTCCTGTTCATCCCCGAGTATTCCCGGGATAACGGCTTTGCCAACTCTGGTGTCTTGTTCCTGACGTATGCGCTCGTCTCCCTCGTTATCCGGATCTTTGGCGCGAAGCTGCCGGAACGTCTGGGGCCGAGACGTTCGGTCACGATCGCCCTGGTTGCCATGGCGGGCGGTCTCACTGTCTTTGCTGCAGCGCCGAGCGTCATTGGTCTCTGGGTCGGGGCGTTCCTGATTGGACTTGGTGCCGCATTCAACTATCCGTCGCTGATGGCCCTCACGGTCAACAACGCAAGCGATACGGATCGGGCGTCGGCGATCAGTTCGTTCACGATGTTCTTCGAAGTCGGTTCGGCGGGCAGCGGCCTGCTGATTGGTGGGTTCGCCCAGATTGTCGGTAAGCAAATCGGATTCCTTGGCGGCGTCGTCTCGTGCCTGGTTGGTCTGTGGCTGCTACGCACCAAGCTCGCACCCGGCGGTTCAAACGCTGGCGAGCGGAAATCAGGCGTCCAACTGGCTGGCTGATTTCCGCTGGTGTTTGTCGGCAGTGACCGGCATCATGGAGACGTGCCAACCCTCGATCACGACCATTGCTACAGCATTGTCCAGAACGCCGACCGGCGCTTCGACGGGTGGTTCGTGACTGCGGTTCGCACAACGGGGATCTATTGCCGCCCAAGTTGCCCGGCGATCACGCCGAAGCGAACAAATGTAGAATTCCATCACACGGCCGCTGCTGCACAACAGCGTGGGTTCCGAGCGTGCAAGCGGTGTCGTCCTGACGCGTCGCCCGGCTCGCCGGAGTGGAACTTCCGTCAGGATCTAATTGGTCGCGCAATGCGCCTGATCGCGGACGGCGCTGTCGAACGCGACGGCGTACCGGGTCTGGCCAAGCAACTCGGCTACAGCGAACGTCATCTCAATCGAGTCATGACCAATGAGCTTGGCGCCGGCCCGCTTGCCATCGCCCGAGCCCACCGGGCGCACACCGCGCGGCTCCTCATTGAGACCACGGCAATGACCTTCATCGATATCGCCTTCGCGGCGGGCTTTGGCAGCGTTCGGCAGTTCAACGACACCGTGCGCGAGGTCTTTGGCTGCTCGCCAACCGAGCTTCGTGTCAAGCGCAGCAGCGCCAGTCAGGCGTTGACGGCGGGCGAGGTCACCCTTCGGCTACCGACTCGTCAGCCGTTCGCTGGCGACGAGTTACTTGCCTTCCTCGGGGCACATGCCATTCCCGGTGTCGAATCCTGGGACGGATCGACGTTCGCTCAAGTGCTGACGTTGCCGCACGGCCAGGGCGTCGTCGGGCTGCGGGCAGGGGACGATCACGTCGAAGCTCGGGTGCGTCTTGCCGAGTGGGCCGATCTCGCCACAGCTGTCCAACGGATTCGCCGACTGCTCGACCTCGATGCCGATCCGCAGGCGGTCGATGCAGCCCTTGCCGCTGATCAGCGCTTTGCTCCACTCGTTGCCAGAGTCCCGGGGCGGCGTGCCTCTGCGAGCGCGGATCCGGTACAGACAGCGCTTCGTGCGGTGGTCGGCCAGCAGGTATCGCTTGCGGGAGCACGTACCGTGACCGGACGCCTGGCTGTGGCCCTGGGTGACCCGCTCGACCCAGCACTGGGGGTCGGCTACGGACTGACCCATGCCTTCCCGACCGTCGAGCGTCTTGCCGAAGCGCCTGATGAACTGTTCGCCATGCCGGCCGCTCGCCGGGACACGGTGCGCCGTCTCGCAGCAGCCGTTGCCGAGGGCAGCGTTGTGCTCGATGCGGGCTCCGACCCGCACGTGGCCCGGGATCAACTCCTCGCACTCAAGGGCATTGGGCCGTGGACTGCTGACTACGTGATGATGCGGGGCCTCGGACATCCTGACGTCTTCCTCGGCACCGACCTCGTCGCGGTCAATGCCCTGACAGCGCTCGGCCTCACTGTCGTCGACGCAGCAGAATGGGCGCCGTGGCGTTCGTATGCCCTCCATCACCTCTGGGCGAGCCTCGGCACGCTCGACGCCGCCGCAGCTGCCGCTACACGACCCCGCACCACACCGGCACCAACACCGGCACCAACACCGGCACCAACACCGGCACCAACACCGGCACCAACACCGGCACCAACACCGGCACCAATGGGTTCACTCACACTTGTTGCCAGCTGTGCGGGGCTCAGGGCGGTGCTGTGGCCAAGGGATGATCCGGCCCGGGTGCCACTCGGGGAGGTGGCTCAGACGACCGAGACGACCGATCATCCGGTCCTGGTTGCAGCTGTTGATCAACTCAGCGAGTACTTCGCCGGTGACCGCCAAACCTTCGACCTCCTCCTCGACCCCATCGGAACTGACTTTCAGCAGTCGGCGTGGATGGCGCTGCGAGCCATCCCCTATGGAACGACGGTCAGCTACGGAGAGCAGGCCGCCGCAATGGGTGACAAGCGCAAGGCACGCGCTGTCGGCGCAGCGAACGGTCGGAATCCGATCTCGATCATCGTGCCTTGCCATCGAGTCGTTGGAGCGAACGGTTCCCTCACAGGTTTTGCTGGCGGCCTCGAGAGCAAGCAGTGGCTCCTCGATCACGAGTCCAAGACCGCTCAGCCTTCCGAAATCGAGACCTTTTCAACGCAGTAGCGATGTGTTTTGATTTCGATTTCGGGTGACGGTCTGACGTAGCGCGAAATAGAGAACCTCTTGCTGGTTGGGCGCGTCGTGTTGGTCTCAGTTTCTGATGGCGAAGCCCGGGTGATGGTGTGGCAACGTGACGCAATGAAGTACGTGCCATTTGGAAACACCGGTCTGTCTGTCTCTGCGATCACGCTCGGCTGTATGAGCTATGGCGAGTCGGGCAAGGGCACTCACGCCTGGAGCATGGACGAAGCGTCAAGTCGGCCGTTCATCGAGCAGGCCCTCGAGGCTGGGATCAACTGCTTCGACACGGCCAACGTCTATTCATTGGGGTCCGGCGTGTCGTCGGCCGCGCGCTTGGCGACATGACGAAGCGCGAAGACGTCATCATCGCGACGAAGGTGCGCGGCAGGATGCGCGAAGGTCGCTTCGGCGAGGGTCTTTCTCGCAAGGCGATCATGCACGAGGTCGACCAGAGCCTGAAGCGGCTCGGCACCGACTACATCGATCTGTATCAGATCCATCGCTGGGACCATCACACACCGATCGAAGAGACGATGGAGGCGCTCCACGATCTGATCCGCTCCGGAAAAGTGCATCACATCGGCGCTTCATCGATGTACGCCTGGCAGTTCAGCAAAGCCCAGTACACCGCTGACGCCAACGGATGGACGCGATTCGTCTGCATGCAGCCGCACTACAACCTGATTATACCGTGAGGAAGAGCGCGAGATGCTTCCGCTCTGTCGTGACATGAATGTCGCGGTGATCCCGTGGAGCCCGATGGCGCGCGGCAAGCTGACTCGCGAGTGGGGGGCAACGACCAACCGCACCGAAAGCGATGACTTCGGTCGATACCTCTACAGCATGGAAAAGTCGGACAAAGCCGTGGCCGGCGCCGTTGGCGTGGTTGCAGAAGCTCGCGGCGTGTCGCGTGCACAAATTGCCCTTGCTTGGGTACTGCGCAACAAGGCTGTGACGTCACCGATCATCGGTGCAACCAAGCTGCATCACATCGACGATGCCGTTGCAGCCGTCGAGTTGGAACTCACCAACGATGAAGCGCAGTTACTCGAAGAGCACTATCTCCCTCACCCCATCGTCGGCTTCTCCTGAGTCGGGCCACATCGCTCGGATTCCGGCGGCAGCCCTCACCGCTCGTTGGCGGAGGCCAACTCGGGTTCATGCTTTCTTGGCCTCGAACGATCTGATCCCGACTCCGTTGCACTGATTCCAAAAGAGTGAATTGACGCGCGGGCGTTCTGGTATTGCACGCTGCGGAGTTTTACTTGCGGGGCTTGGCGGAGGCGGACTGCGCCTTGCGGGCGCGGTTCGCGTCCTTCTTCGCGGCCTTGGCAGCCTTGCGCTCGGCGCGCAGCTTGTCTTGCTCGTCGGCCGGGCGTTTCGAGGTGTCGAGGACCGTCGCTGCCTCGGACTCTGGGACCTTCGGGAGCGCCATGACGTCGTCGTTCTTCAGTAGATCGCGGATAATCGCAGATGCCGGTGCTTCGCCAGCCACCGTGGCAGCGAGCATGATTCGAGCAACGGCGAGGCTGTGCTTTTCGACGATTGGCGGGAGCACTTCCTTGAGCTGATCGGTCGACGGGTTGTCGGCGTTCTCGCCGAGCTGCTCGATGCAAGTGGCGAGGGCGGCGTCAGAAATGATCGCCGCGATTGCTTCCATGGTGCCATCGATGCGGCCGGTCTTGACGGCGGCGCGCACGCTGTCGACATCGAGTTCGCCTTCGACGAACGACTCAAGGCCCTCACGATGATCGTCGTCGAGCGCCTCGATGGCCGCGGCCAACTCTTCGTTGGTGGCGGCCTTGATCGAGCGGTCGAGGAGACCCAGCGCCTGCATGCGGTTCTTGACGTGATTCACGGCCAGCGACGTTACCGCTGAAACCTGCCGAGCAGCACCGCAGCCGTGGTTGACGTGGCGTTCGCCTGGTCGCGACGAGTAGCGAGAACGTTCCATGCGGACAGCGAAGACACTTTCGGCCTCACCCGATTCGGGTTTCGATCCCAGCGTCTCCGGAGGGCAGCCTGGCGTTTGCCGCGTCGGGTGAGTCATGGAGGGCAAAGCAAGAGCCTCGACGATCTAGACGCAGGTGCTTTGAGTGCCTACTTTCTGAAAACGCTTGCATCGTCGAGGTGCCAGAGCTCGGCAAAGCTGCAATCAGGGGGGGGGAGCGACCTATTGCAACAGTTGTGCTCGAAGGCATCAACAAGGTCGACGACAACTGCTATCACACCATCCACGATCTTGACCTGAGCATCGCTGATAAGGAGTTCCTTGTGCTCGTCGGGCCATCTGGCTGCGGCAAGTCGACGCCGACGGTGACACTGTCACGTTTGGCGCGCACTCGTTCGCTCTGTCGCCGCAGTCGTTGATCGACAACCCTGCATTGCGCTCGTACGACGGCAAGCCGCTGATCATTGGCATTCGCCCCGAGGACTTCGAGGACGCGTCGATGGTCAAAGAGGGCGTGCCCGACAACTCGCGACTCGCCTCTCAAGGTGACGTTGATCGAAGCACTTGGCTCCGAGATCATGGTGCACTTCCGCCTTGACGCCAAGACCGTCGACTCGGGCGATCCGGATGCTGCTCAAGAGTCGACGAGCGCCACCGCGGCCAATGCTGTTGGCCGCTTCCACCCACGTTCGCCTGCGCGCATGGGCCAGCAGGTCGAGGTCGCTGTTTCGGCCGAGAACATCCATTTTTTCGACGCAACGACACGGTTGGCCATTAGGGACTGAGCTCCCTCTTCGACATCAGTCTGCTGAGATTCAATTCAGTGCATTAACTCCGCTGCAGGTCGAACCGCCCGCCTGGCGTTAGCCGGTCTGAAACCGTTGTCCGTCTGCTCTCAGCGCGTGAAACGGGGCTTCAGCGAGGCGTGGTTGATCTTCGGGAGCACGTGCTCGGCAAACAGGTCGCACTCGGCGGCATGGGTGTAGCCAGAGAGGATGAAGGCACCAATGCCGACCTCTTGGTAGGCGCGAAGCTTCGCGGCGACCTGGTCGGGATTGCCGACGATGGCTGCACCCGCACCGCTGCGAGCCCGACCAACGCCGGTCCAAAGGTTCTCTTCGACGAAGCCGTCGTCGGCAGCAGTATCACGCAGCGCAGCCTGACGGGCGACACCGAACGAGGCAGCATCGAGTGACTTCTTGCGTATGGCGTCGCCCGTGTCGGCGTCGAGCTTGGACACCAGTTGTTCGGCTGCGGCCAGCGCCTCGGCTTCGGTCTCACGGACAATCACATGGGCGCGCAGCCCGTAGATCAGCTCACGCTCGTAGGTGTCAGCTGCCAGCGTGGTCATTTCTTGCACTGTGTTACCGACGGATGCAACCGTGCGGGGCACGGGGCGGGGCGTCGGCTTCGGCTGCGGCGACAGGGGGGGTGGCGACCGAACCCTCCGAAGTAGAACGGCGCACAGGTGCTCTCGGGGCCAATCAAGCGGGGTGGGTCGAGTTGAAGGTCAACGAAGTCACCGTGAAAGTCGATCGACTCGCCGTTCAACAGCTGCCGGAGAACTTGCATCCATTCACGGGTGCGCTGGTAGCGAGGAGCCGAGTCGAGCGCCTCGCCGGGGATGTCGGAGCTGATGATGTTGATTGTCAACCGACCTTCAGCCATCTGATCGATGGTGGCCAGCTGGCGCGCCAGCTGGGGCAGATGCATCTCGCCCATGCGCACCGCGAGCAGCAGATTGATCTGCTCGGTCTGGGTGGCGATTCCGGCCGCAAACGAAGTCGAATCGATGCCGAGCGTGTAACCCGACGGGAGGAGCACGTTGTCGAAGCCGTTGCGGTCGGCGGTTTGCACGATGTTGCTGCAGTGTGCCCAAGAGCTGGCGAGCGCCGGGTCGGGCTGGCCAAGGAACTCGTAGTCGTCGTCACACAGGGCGCCGAACCAAGAAATTTCAGGGATGTTCGGGTTGCTGACGGAACTCATGGCAGCGGCACTCCTTCAGAGGCCTGAACAATGGCGTAGACGTCGGAGCGATCGAGCTGCACGTCGAGTGCCTTGACCGACGCGGCGATGCGATCGAGGTTCTGTGAACCGACGATGGCGATTGGCTTCGACGGGTGAGCGAGAACGAACGCCATGGCGATGTGGCCGCGATCGACGGATTCGCGCTCGGCGAGCTGGTCGAGCACGGCGAGCAGCTCGGCGTTGATGCCGTCGCCGGTTGCCAATGAGCCGCCAGCAAGCGGGCTCCAGGCAAGTGGTGTGATGCCGAGCTGCATGCACTGGTCGAGTGTGCCGTCACGCATCGGGTCGAGCCGGTTGGCCGAGAACTCGGGCTGGTTTGCCACGATCGGGAAGTCGAGGTACGACTGCAGGGCCGCGATTTGGGCAGGGGTGTGGTTGGAGATGCCGACTTCGCGGATCTTGCCGGCGTCGCGCAGCTCGGTGAGGACGGCGGCCACATCGGCTGGATGGGTGTACATGTCGGGCCGGTGGATCTGGTACAAGTCGATCACATCGACACCCATTCGAGTCAGCGACGCCTCGCAGGCGCCACGCAGGTAAGTCGGCGACGAGTCGTAGGGGAGCGGCGGCATGATCCCGCCCTTGCTGGCGAGCACCATGCGATCGCGTAGTTCTGGTGCGGCGGCGAGCACGGTGCCGAGGATCTCTTCGACCTGGCCGAAGCCCGTACCGCCCCAATCGAAGCCGTACACGTCGGCGTTGTCGATCAAGTTCAGGCCGGCGCCGAGTGCCGCTTCGAGCACGCCCTGGGCGGCTGCAACGTCGGTGTTCGTGTACCGCCAGAGTCCGAACGACAGCGGCCCAACAGCAGGCAGCGATCCGAGTGATCGCGGAGAAGCATCAACAAGAGAAGTCACATTTCCAACCTACCGACGCGACGCTTTTGCTGCTGCGGCCATCAACGTGACGAACAAATCACCTGGACGGTTAGCTGCAGGTCGTTGAGCGCACGATGAGCTCGACTGGAGGAACGACGCGGTGCGTTGCCGCTGCATCGTCCTCGGTCGGATGCATGGTGTTGAGTAAGAGGCGGGCCGCCGTGGCACCGTGGTCCGCAACGGTCTGACGGATCGTCGTGAGCCCGACAACACGTGAGAACTCGTGATCGTCGACACCGATCACCGAGACGTCACGACCCGGAACGAGGCTGCGGTTGGCGAGCTCCATGATGGCGCCGAACGCCATTTTGTCGGACATCGCAAACACCGCACTGGGTGGCTCTGGATGATCGAGTAGCGAACTCATCGCCTCCTGGCCTCCGTTGATCGAGAAATGGCCGTTCGCTGTCACGTCGGGCTGAACAGCGAGTCTGACGGCGCCGAGGCCATCGGTGCACCCTTGGAGTCGGCGCTGCGGGACCTCGAACTGCGTCGAATCGCCAAGCGTCCAGCCAATGACAGCGTTGCGTTCGTGGCCGAGTGAGACAAAGAGGTCAGCGGCGGTGCGCCCGACCAACTCGTAGCCCGCTTCGGCACAAATGGCCTCGACGGCCGCGACGATGGTCGAGAAGTTGTCGTCTGTTCAGATGCGCAATGACCGCCGTGATGGTGCGGCCCGGTGCTGCTGCGAGTCGTGAGGCGGCCGGGTCGGCGGTGTAGCCGAGTGTTTCGGCAACGGCGACCACTCGGCCGCGGGTCGACGCAGCGACATTCGGGAGTCCGCGAAGCGCACGGCTGAGCGTGGCGCCCGACACGCCCGCTGCAGCCGCTACGTCGTCGATCGTCGATCGTCGAGCGGCGCGTGCGTGGGGCCTGGGGCGAACGGCGGGGTCTGATTCATGGAACGCAGTTGCGGGGGTACCTTGCCAGTGCCGTCTGGCACCGCCCGGAGCGAAGTGCAGGCAATCTGCCCACCCTCGATCGGACATAACATCGGGGAATGCCTGCGAACCGTCCAACTTCCGACCGTGCGCGGGCAGCGATCTCGCTGCTCGACCTGACCGATCTTGCCGATGATCACTCCTCCGCCGGGATTGACCGGCTTTGTCAACGCGCTGCCGAGCACCAGGTCGCAGCAGTCTGCGTTTGGCCAGAGCACGTGGCGCGGTGTGTTGAACTTCTCGCCGATTCCGCAGTGGGTATCGCGACAGTCGTGAACTTCCCGCAGGGCAACCAGCAGGCTGGCAAGGTGCTCGAAGAGACGCTCACGGCGCTGTCGGACGGAGCCACCGAGATCGATGTGGTGATGCCCTACAAGATGTTCCGCAACGGCGACGTCAAGCCGACCGCTGCCATGATCGAGGCGGTTGGCGACCTCGTTGCGCCACCCGGCATCCTCAAGGTGATCCTCGAAATCAGCGAGTTGCCCGACGCAGCCATGATCCATTCGGCAGCCGAACTCGCCATCGGCCTCGGCGCCGACTTCGTCAAGACATCAACCGGCAAGGCGCAGGGCGGAGCGACTCTCGAGGCAGCTCGCGTCATGCTCGACGTCATTGCCGACTCCGATCGCACCGTCGGGATCAAGCCGTCAGGCGGGGTCAAGACATTCGACGACGCCATGGCGTACCTCGACCTCGCCGCTGAGGTGATGGGCGACGACTGGGCCGTGCCCGCCACGTTCCGTTTCGGTGCGAGCAGCCTGCTCGATGCACTGCTCATTCAGATCGAGACGGGTAGGGCCCCTGAATCGGCTGAATGAGCAGCAGTCGAATTGGTCGTGGACGCCTGAAGGAACCTACGGCCGCCGCGACGTCGTCACAGTAAGAGGGCGATGTATCCGGCGTCGAGGATCGACACAATCGCGGCGAGCGTCATCATGGGTGTGTGGTCGCTGTACACCATGAAGACGAACACGGTCACACCGCTGGTGCCCAGCTCCTTGAACACCGCTGCGATCATTGACAATTCGCTCGTTGGCTGGGTGATTCCGAACCAGAGGTGAGGCAAGCGGCGTGACGAGGTTGACCGTGTAGGCAGTCGTACTCGCCGAGGCGGTCTGGGTTGAGCGCGGCGCTCGAGGCGCTCGAGTATTGGAATGCCGGCCGCAACATTGGTAACGAGTTCGTCGTCCTCGAAGCGATTGGAATCAACCTTGCCGAGATGCAACGCTTGGAACCGGCAGCGGTGATTCTCGGAAACCTGCGCAACGACCGTCGCAAGATGACGTCATCGATGAGCCGGCGCGAAGCCTGCATCGCCGAGATTGCGCTGCACCGCAGCGCCGAGGCATGGATGGAAGCCGGTGCAGCGATGTCACGTGCCGAGTTACTGGCCTACGCCAAGCGCTCCACGATTGAAGCCCTCGAATCACTCTGAGTCGGGTCACCCTGCACTGGTGACTGACTCGAGTCGTTCAGTCTGCGCTCGAGCGTGAGCCGTCGGTGTCCGCCTCGATAGTCGAGCAGGAGGCCGAGAACACCTGAGAGGGCGACCCAGGGGCACGGGCTGGCCAACAGCGGTGAAGAGGAGACCGTCGATGATCAACGCCCCGTGGGAGATGGCCTGCGCATCCTCGATGATCCCGGGCGAGGCGGGGCCGGCCGAGAGACCGGCGCCCCTGAGCGGATCTGTCACGTTGACGTTGAGAAACACGATCGCGACGACAACTGCGGACGACAACTGCGACGACAACTGCGACGACAACTGCGACGACAACTGCGACGACAACTGCGACGACAACTGCGACGATCCAATCTGCGACGATCCAATCTGCCCAGATAGGAAGTCGATTTTGCAAAGAAGCCATGACCCGCCCTGGCATGTGTTGTGTCTGGGCCGAAAACGACGATGACGTGGCTTCCATCGCTGGAACCACGTCATCGAAAATGCGCCCTCGGTAGGATTCGAACCTACGACACCTGGTTCCGGAAACCAGTGCTCTATCCCCTGAGCTACGAGAGCAGACGACTTACGATAACGCCTGATCAGCTGACTCAGTTGCGGACTTCACTGCCGTGAGTCGATTCGGGCCATGGAGCGGCAAATGAATGTCGGCCGAGAATCGACCGGGGTGAGAGGTGGATGCATCGGGCAGACTGTATGGCGCATGTCAGATCCCCTCGCAACACTCTCGACGCTGCTGGCGCCGATCTTCGCTGAAATCAATGGTGGCGAACCGTCCGACCCGACGGTGCGTCCGTCCGACCGTGCAGATGCACAGATCAACGGCGCCCTTGCGCTGGGGAAGCGAGCCGGGTTGAACCCCCGTGAACTCGCCCAGCAGATCGTCGATTCGGGCGTGCTTGCCAACGTCGCCTCTGAACTCGAGGTGGCCGGACCGGGCTTCATCAACGTCACCTTCGCTGCGGCATTCCTGCAAGTGCAGTTGGCCGAAGTGGTGACCGATGACCGGTTGGGCGTGGCTCAAGCTGTCAATGCAAAACGGGTGGTGATCGACTACTCCGCGCCCAACGTTGCGAAAGAGATGCACGTCGGCCACCTTCGCTCCACCGTGATTGGTGACTCACTCGTGCGGATGATGGAATTCGTCGGCCACACCGTGTCGAGGGAAAATCACATCGGCGACTGGGGGCGGCCGTTCGGCATGCTCATCGAGCATCTTCTTGATCTTGGCGAAGATGTGGCATCCGAAGGACTGTCGCAGGGCGATCTTGATGGCTTCTACAAGGAGGCGAACGCCAAGTTTAAGGACTCGGAACCATTTCAAGAACGAGCTCGGGCCCGCGTCGTGTTGCTGCAAAGCAATGACGAAGACACGCTGGTGCTTTGGCGTCGTCTGGTCGAGATGTCCAACGACTATTTTAACCGTGTTTACAACAAGCTCGGTGTGCTGCTGACGGACGACGACCTGGCCGGCGAAAGCCAATACCAATCGTTGATGAAGGGGGTTCACCAGCGGCTCGAAGAGCAAGGCTTGGTGATCGAGTCCGACGGCGCAACGGTCGTGTTCCCTGCCGGCTTCAAGAACCGCGATGGCGACCCGTTGCCGATGATCACGAAAAGCAAGACAGGTGCCTTCATGTACGCGACGAGCGACCTCGCATGCGTGGTCGATCGAGTTGAACGACTTGGGGCTGATCTCATGCTCTACGTGGTCGGGACGCCTCAGGCGAACCATTTGCAGATGGTGTTCGAAGTTTGTCGCATGGCCAGCTGGCTGACAGAGCCGACACAGGCGGTGCATGTGAACTTCGGCAGCGTGCTGGGAGCTGACGGCAAGATGATGAGAAGCCGTGCCGGTGACTCGGTGAAGCTCGTCGACCTGTTGGACGAAGCTGTCGAACGGGCCGATGCGTCTATCGCAGAGAAGAATCCGAATATGGCAGCCGAAGAACGTGGTGCCGTTGCCCAAGCGGTGGGGATCGGTGCTCTCAAGTACGCCGACCTGTCGACCGACCGCATCAAGGACTACGTCTTCGACTGGGACCGGATGCTCGCATTCGAAGGCAACACCGGCCCGTATCTGCAGTACGCGCACGCCCGAATCTGCTCCATCTTCAGGCGTGCCACCATTGAGCGGTCGGCGGTGCGAGACGCGCCGATCGTGCTCGGCCACGCAGCCGAGAAGGCGCTGGCAATGCGGATCATGGGCTACCCGTCAGCGATCGACAACACGCTCGATTCGTACAGTCCGCACAAGCTTTGTACATACGTATACGAGCTTGCATCCGACTTCTCGTCGTTCTACCAGGAGTGTCCAATCCTGAAGTCTGACGAGCCGACGCGCACAAGTCGTCTCGCGCTCGCCGACCTGACAGCCCGCGTGCTCGAACACAGCCTCGGCCTGCTCGGCATTGTTGCTCCGGAGGAGATGTGACGATGTCTGCGCTGCCACTGCAATTACTTTCTGACAACGCACGTGTCGAGGCCGATGGCTCACTCAGCGTTGGCGGTTGCCGTGTCGATGAGATCGCTGCTGAGTTCGGCACTCCGGTGTTCCTCTACGACGAGGGGCACCTGCGCGCTCGCTGCCAGGAAGCCGTTGCGGCCTTTGGGCACCAGAAGGTCGTCTATGCAACGAAGGCGTTTCTCTGTAAGGCAATGGCCAAGCTTGCATACGACGAGGGCTTGCTCCTCGACGTCGCTTCGGGTGGCGAGCTTGCGGTCGCGCTTGCCGCTGGCGTGCCCGCGAACGCGTGCACGCTGCACGGCAACAACAAGTCGGTGACCGAACTGCGAGAGGGAATCGCCGCTGGCGTCCGCCACGTCATCGTTGACAGCTTCGACGAGCTCGATCGCCTGGATGCGCTGTGGGCTCACGGGCTGCGCCATGCCGATGGCGGAGCGCCCAAGGTCGTCTTGCGGATCACTCCGGGCGTGTCGGCGCACACGCATGAGTTCATCGCCACTGGGCAAGATGACTCCAAGTTTGGTTTCAACCTCCGCAACGGTGATGCGATCAAGGCCGTCGATCGGGCCCGCCGTTCCGATTCGGTCGAGCTGGTCGGTGTGCATTGCCACATTGGCTCGAACGTGTTCGAGGCGTCGTCGTTCGCCAAGGCCGCAGAGGTGATGGCCGACTTCGCTGTGCCGCTCGACCTACCCGAACTCGTGCTCGGTGGCGGCCTTGGTGTTGCCTACATCGAAGGTGAGGAGGCGCCGAACATTGCCCAGTGGGGCAACGTACTGCTCGACGCCTGCGAGGCACTCGGTGTCCGTTCGAAGGTCAGCGTCGAGCCTGGTCGAGCAATTGTCGCCTCTGCTGCGATGACTGTCTACACCGTCGGCACGGTCAAACGCATCCCGGGCGTTCGCACCTTCGTGTCGGTTGACGGCGGGATGAGTGACAACCCCCGCCCGGTGCTCTACGGCTCGGGCTACGAGTCGTTTCTGCCCCGCGCTGCGTCGGCTCCTCGCGACCTCACTGCTCGACTCGTGGGCAAGCACTGCGAATCAGGCGACGTGCTTGCGTTCGAGGCGAAGCTCCCTGCCGACATCGCTGTCGGCGACCTTCTGGCCATGCCGGTCACGGGCGCGTACGGTCATTCGATGGGTTCGAATTACAACAAAATCACGCGGCCGCCGGTCGTCTTCGCAGCACACGGCGACGCCCGCCTCGTCGTGCGCCGCGAAACGTACGACGACCTCCTCCGCACCGACCTTGGCTGACGCTTCGGTCAAGCCGCAAGGATCGCCAACGCAACCGCTCAGAAGGACGAACTGACATGAGCAAATGGGTGAACATCCTGCTGCAGCTGTTCAAGCAGGTCCAGGCAGCGCAGAAGGAACGCGAGAAGGGGACTGGCAAGCCACGCAAGCGAGCTGCTCCGCGGACGGAGCGAGTTGAGCACGGAACCCGTGTCGAGTACACCCCGGACCTCGACGGCGACCCTGATCCCGGCGAAGTCGTCTGGACCTGGGTGCCGTATGAGGAGGACCCGCTCCGCGGCAAGGATCGGCCCGTCGTGATCATCGGACGAACCGGCGACGACTTGGCTGGCGTGATGCTGACCTCGAAGAATAAGGGCCGCGACGACCGGGTGCCGGTTGGCAGTGGCGCATGGGATCCGAAGCGGCGTCCGAGGCTACGCAAAAGTTGACCCGGCTGCTGCGGATCGATCCGGACGACGTCCGGCGCGCAGGAGCGATCCTCGATGAAAATCGCTTCAACGACGTCGTTGGAAACCTCGCGAAGCACCACGACCTCGTCCGCAGATAGTTGCGTATGGGGTCAGGCCCCTTTCGCAACTATCTGCGCTCGAAGTAGGTTGCCCATTATGAGCACACAACCTCTCAAGATGGTCAACGCCAGCACCCGCAGCGTCCTCGCCAACATCACCGCTGATCAGATGCAGAACACCTCGCCCTGTGCGTCGTGGAACGTCGCCAGCATTGTCAACCACGTGATCGGAGCTCAGGGGTTTTTCGTCGCGGGCATGACCGGTCAGCGGCCGAGCAGCGAAGAAGTCGATTATTCCACTGGGGACTTCCTCGCCGCATACGATGCAGCCACGCAGGCAACAGTCGACTGTTTCGAAGCCGACGGCGCACTCGACGGCATGGTCAAAATGCCGTTCGGCGAAATGCCTGGTCGCGCTGTTTTGGGTCTTGCAATGACTGACACGTTCACGCACGGCTGGGACCTCGCCAAGGCCACCGACCAGTCCACCGACCTCGCCCCCGAGCTGGCCGCACAGCTCCTCGAAGCCAGCCGTCAAATGATTCAGCCGGGGTTTCGCGGCGAAGACGGTGCAGCACCGTTTGGCGTCGAGCAGGAGTGCCCCGATGGTGCCTGCAACGCTGATCAGCTCGCAGCATTCCTTGGCCGCACCCCAAAATAGTTACGTTTGGGGTCAGGCCCCTTTCGCAACAGTTGCGAAAGGGGCCTGACCCCAAACGCAATTCTTTACGGACGACGCCCTAAGAGGTCGAGGAGGCGTTCCTGCAGAGGAGCGTCGTCGGGGACCGCGCCGCTTGGACCGTTGCCGAACACACCGAGTTGAGCGATCACCGGCGCCATCGGCGAGATGTCATCCCAGACGATCTGGACGACGTCGGGGTCGAGCGTCTCGTTTGCGCCGATTGCTCGGGCAAGATCCCACTGGTGGACCAGTAGGTCGCTGATGCGGAGGCTGCGGAGCTGCGCGGCGGGCATGTCGCCAGCGGAGCCGCTCGAGGCGACGGCCGCCTGGGCCGCTGCGGCAACGCCAGGGCGACATCAAGTGCATTCAGCGCATCAAGCGGGTCGTCGCCGATGAACTCCGTTGACAGCACATCTATTGCCTCGGCCCGGCCAGCACCAGCTGCAATCGCCACAGACATCTGGCTGCCGGCGATCACATGCCCAAGCACTTCGGTGACGTTCCACTCGGGGCATGGCGTCGGCAGGCCCCACTGGTTCTTCCTCACCATGGCGGCCACAGTCCGAAATTCTCGGCTCACGGTTGCCAACGGATGATCGGTCGTCGTCATTTGGTCGACGGTACCTGTCCGGCAATGTCCTGAGAACCGATGGTGTGCAACCAGTAGCCTCAGCAGCGTGACCAGCGACATAACGTCTCTCAAGATCGGTGTGCTCGGCTGCGGCAACGTGGGCGCCGCACTCGTAACTCTCGTGGAGGCGCAGCGCGCCACCGTGCTTGCTCGAACCGGGATCGATCTCACCGTCACCCGCGTTGCTGTCCGGAACATATCGGCGCCTCGCGATGTCGAACTTGCGGACGGCGTACTGACCCGTGATGCCATGGGCGTCGCGACTGACCCCGATGTCGACATCATCGTCGAGTCGATTGGTGGCATTGAGCCGGCGCGTGAGCTGATTCTTGCGGCCCTGTCGCACGGAAAACCTGTTGTGACTGCCAATAAGGAACTCCTCGCCAACGTTGGTGCCGAGCTGTATGCCGCGGCCGACGCTGCGCATCGCGACCTGCTCTTCGAGGCGGCGGTCGCTGGTGGTATCCCGATTATGCGTGCGTTGCGCGAGAGCCTGCACGGAGAACCAATCACTCGCGTGCTCGGCATCATCAACGGCACGACGAACTACATCCTCACCAAGATGACCGACGCGGTCGACGCTGGTGGCGATGCTGACTATGGCGCAGCGCTCAAAGAGGCGCAGAGCCTCGGCTACGCCGAACGTGACCCGACAGCTGATGTCGAGGGCTACGACGCAGGAGCCAAAGCTGCGATCATCGCAACAGTTGCCTTCGGTAGGAAGGTCGTGGCCGGTGACGTCTATCACCAGGGCATCAGCGAGATCACTTCCTCCGAGATCGCCATCGCACGCCGGCTCGGCTACGTCGTCAAACTGCTCGGCATCGTCGAGCGAGATGCGGCAACCGAAGAGATCAGCGTCCGCGTGCACCCGACGATGGTGCCGGTTCAGCATCCGCTCGCCTCGGTTCGAGACAGTTTCAACGCGGTGTTCGTCGAGGGCGATTTCGTCGGGTCGTTGATGTTCTATGGCCGCGGTGCCGGTGGAGCGCCGACGGCGAGTGCCGTGTTCGGTGATGTCGTCGATGCAGCCATCAACCTGCGTGCAGGCACGCACGGTTCGCTCGGCGAGCTCGCCAAGGCAACGATCCGGCCGATTGATGAGACCTCTGCCGAGTACTTGCTTGGGCTCGACGTCGCAGATCAGCCAGGTGTGCTCCACTCGGTCACTGGAGTCTTCGCGAAGCACGGCGTTTCGATCCGCGCCGCAGAGCAAGAGGGAAATGGGCCTGATGCCCGCCTCGTGTTCATTACGCACTCGGCCCTCGAGAAAGATGTCCAAGCCACCGTTCGCGAACTCAACGAACTTGACGTCGTGCTCAAGGTCGGTGGCCTGCTGCGCGTCATTGGAGACTGATCAGCATGAAGTATCTCTCCACCCGCGGTGATGCCCCCGTTTTGGGTTTCAGCGATGTGCTGCTGGCGGGGCTCGCCACCGATGGCGGCCTGTACATGCCCGAGGAGTGGCCGACGCTCAAGCAGCCGTCGACCGCTCGGACCTATGTCGAGCGAGCCGTCGAGGTCATGCTGCCCTTCGTTGAACCAGATATTGATGAACTGACGCTCACCCACCTCGCCACCGAGGCGTACGCGACGTTCCGGCACCCGGCAGTGGTGCCACTCGTCCAAATCGACCACAACCAATGGGTCCAAGAGCTGTTTCACGGCCCGACGCTTGCGTTTAAAGACGTCGCACTGCAGCTCGTCGGCAGACTTTTCGATCACGTCCTCGCCCAACGCGGCGAACGTGTCACCATCGTTGGTGCGACCTCAGGCGACACCGGTTCAGCAGCAATCGATGGAGTGCTCGGTTGCGAGAACATCGACATTGTCATCCTGTACCCGCTTGGCCGCACAAGTGAAGTTCAGCGCACAACAACTGACGACCCTTGGCCAAAACATTACTGCCTTAGAAGTGGATGGTGTGTTTGACGACTGCCAAGACATGGTCAAAACAGCATTTCACGACGTCGAATTCCGCCAACGCAATCAGCTCTCGGCCGTGAACTCGATCAACTGGGCCCGCGTGATGGCGCAAACGGTTTACTACGTCACAGCATCCGAGAGGTTTGACGAACCTGTCACGTTCAGCGTCCCGACCGGCAACTTCGGCAATGTGCTTGCTGGGTGGATCGCCCGCAAGATGGGTGCGCCGATCCGTGACTTCATCATCTCGTCGAACACCAACGACATTCTCACCCGTTTCATCAACGACAACGACATGAGCGCCCGTGCGGTGATCCCGTCGTTGAGCCCGTCGATGGACATTCAGGTGTCGTCCAACTTCGAGCGTCTGCTGTTCGAGATGAACGGCCGTGACGGTGGGATGACCGCCGAGCAGATGCAGCGCTTCCGAGCGACGGGCAACCTCGCAGTCGAGGCCGACCAGCGCGCTGAATTTCTCAGCGGGTCGATCCGGGCAGCAGCCTTCGACGATGAGCGCACGCTGGCCGAGATGAGGCGAATCTATGACGCCACCGGTGGCTACGTCGTCGAGCCCCACACAGCCACCGCCACCGCCGCCGCGCGAATGCTTTCGGCCAACGATGGGGGAGGGCCCGTCATCACGTTGGCAACGGCTCACCCAGCAAAGTTCCCCGATGCAGTCGAACAGGCCATTGGTATTCGTCCCGCGCTGCCGGCGCACCTTGCTGACCTCTTTGACCGTGAGGAACGCACCCAGACCGTTGCCAACGACCTCGCCACCGTGCAGGCGCTGGTCGAGGAACTCACAGCACGCTGACGGTTCTGCCGGCGAGCCGTTGCGCCCGAGTCTCACCGGAGGCGAAATCGTCACGTACGCCGTGCTTCGTCGCAACGGGTTGATTTGCCACGATCGTGAGATGGCAATCGACGTCATGGCGCAACTGGCGGACCTCGAACTGGATCAGCGGTGGGCGAACTGGCAGCGCGATCCCCTCACGAGCCAGAGCACGGCACACGTTTCGGTGTGGCGCCAGCCGCAACTCCGGCGACCTGCTGGCGCTCGGTCGGTAAACGACACGCGTTGCATTCTCAATCAGCAGCGGGCTAACGTGTGGTTATTCGGTTCGCCGAGTCGCATCCCGAGCTTTCGGTTGTTTGCGAATTCCGTTCAGAGAAACTCCGTCGGGCGTGTTCTGACCCCTCAGTCCTCTGGCACGATCACTTTCCGTACAGCCCCAATCGGGCGCGGAAGGAGAGGAACAACGTGGCCGCTGCCGCACTCGAACAGTCCGTCCTGGAATCCAAGGACAAAGACACACTTCTGGAAATGGCCAAGGCGCTCGGCGTCAAGGCCCCTGCCCGTCTGAAGAAGTCAGAAATCATCGACAAAATTCTCGAAACTACGGGCCCGTCTAGCGCGCCGGCCCCGAAGGCCGCCGCCCCGGCTCCCGCCGCAAAGATCGCAGAGAAGCGCGAACCGGCACTCGATGACAAACCCGTCGAAGCGCGGCAGTCGTCTGTTTCGAGAACTGCTTCGAAACAAAACGACAAGGCTGGCGCCGATGGCGCCGGCGTGGTGCTCGGCCCTGACGGCGATCCGCTCGCTGACTGGGAAATTGAGCTACTCGCTGATGGCGTCAACACGACGACCAGTGAAGTTGACACCGAGGCCGCGTCCGGTGACGACAAGTCGAACAATGATCGCAACCGGAATCGCAACAACGGCGATGCCGGCGAGCGCAACCGCAACCGGAACAACGAGGGCAACCGCGCCGACGGCGAAAGCCGTAACGGTGAGGGCGCCAACCGCAACCGAAATCAGGGCGCAGCTCAGGGTGGCGGTAACCAGGGTGGCGGCCAGCAAGGTAATCGCAACCCTGGAGCCCAAAACCGCAACGACGACGGAGGCGAAGGCAACAACAAGCGCCGCCGTCGGCGTCGCAAGGGCGGCGCCAACCGCGGATTCGATGGCCCCCAAGGCGAAGATGCCGACTTCGTCGAAACAAATTTCGATGGTCAGTCCCAGGGCAACGAGCCCACCGAAGTCACCGGTTACCTCGATATGCACGACCAGGGATACGGCTTCCTCCGTCTTAACGGTTATCTCCCGAGCAAGCAGGATGCCTACATCACCGTCAAGGTGGCAATGCAGTACGGACTGCGACGTGGCGACCTCGTCGTCGGCTCGATGCGCGCAGCGCAACGGAACGAGAAGAACCCGCAGCTGATCGAGGTTTCGACCGTCAATGGCGGCGACCCCGAAGCAGCGAAGAAGCGCCCACGCTTCGAAGACCTGACGGCACTATTCCCCGATTCGCAATTGCGCCTCGAGAACCCGGCAGACCCGGCAAACATGACAGCGCGCGAATCATCGACCTCGTCGCACCAATCGGCAAAGGCCAGCGCGGACTTATCGTGTCGCCGCCGAAAGCGGGTAAGACTCTTATTCTTCAGAACATCGCGCAGTCAATTACGCGCAATAATCCTGAATGCCGCCTCATCGTACTGTTGATCGATGAGCGTCCCGAAGAAGTAACCGAAATGCAGCGTTCTGTGCGCGGCGAAGTCGTCGCGAGTACCTTCGACGAGCCACCCGCACGCGCACGCCCACGTGGCCGAGATGGCCATTGCTAAGGCGCGTCGCCTCGTCGAGCAGGGCGAAGACGTCGTGATTATTCTCGACGGCATTACTCGCCTCAGCCGTGCATACAACCTGGCCGCTCCCTCGAGTGGCAAGATTTTGTCTGGCGGCATCGACGCCGGAGCGCTGTATCCGCCAAAGAAGTTCTTCGGTTCGGCCCGCAACATCGAAGAGGGTGGCTCGCTCACCATTCTCGCCACGGCGCTGGTTGACACGAACAGCCGTATGGACGAAGCGATCTTTGAAGAGTTCAAGGGCACCGGCAACATGGAACTTCGCCTCGATCGCAAGATCGCCGAGCGGCGCATTTACCCAGCGATCGACGTTGATGCGTCGTCGACCCGCCACGAAGAGCTCCTTTTCGATCGCAAGCAGCTCCAAATGGTGTGGAAGCTTCGCCGGGTCCTCAGCGGTCTCGCCGACGGTGGCAACGGGGCCCCTGGTCTCGAGCTATTGATCGATCGCCTCAAGACGTTCCGCACCAATGCCGAGTTCCTCAACGAAATCGGCAAGCAACCCGGAATGTGATTCCGGCGCTTTTGCGCCGAAACAAAACAGAATCGCGCGTGGTTACACTCTCGCCACCCGATCTGTCGCCGACGAAGGCTCTTCAGCCGGCACCAGAAGATCAACAAAGGACACAACCATGCAGACTGACATTCATCCCCAATACACCGACACCACAGTGAAATGCTCCTGCGGGAACGTCTTCACGACGAAGTCGTACCGCGACGCGCTGAGCCTCGAGCTTCTGAGTGCCCGGCTCCACCGGCAAGCAGAAGCTTGTTGACTCCGGTGGCCGCGTGGAGCGCTTCAACAAGCGCTACGGCGAGCGTAAGGGTGCACCGTCCAACGTCGAGGAGTGACTCATCGCCTCTGCCAACGTGCAGGGTGTCGATCAAGAGATTGACAAGAACGACGAACGAACCGCCGTCCTACGGGGCGGCGTTTCGCGTTTTCCCTGGTGGTCGCCAAGCTGGGGGCCAATGACAGCGTCGACCCGTTCAACGCTGCAGGTGCCGTCGACCTCGTTGTCGATCTGAAAGGCTACTTTGTCTGATCTGGACACACGGGCTGAGGCCGGTGGGCGCCGGTAGCGTTCGCTTTATGAGTGCTGCGATGGACCCGCAACGTCGAGGTCAGCTCCTCGGAATCAAGCTGCGCGCCCTGGTGAGCGACCATGTTGGTCGCGTGATCGAGGCTGAACCTGTGCCACTGCTTGGCGGGTCCGCTCTCGTCGACGCAGATGCTGCGTGGGTCCTTGTCGATGCTGATGCGTGCTGCCTCCTCGGTGCATCGCTCGCCTGGGCAATTCGGCATGGAGCCACTGCCCTCAACGTCGTGGCTGACGCCGGCGGCGGCACGGTCGCAGACGATGCCGCGGGACTTCAACTTTCCGATCAACGTGTGGTTCACCGAAGATCGAACATTGCTACCGACGGTTGCTGAGCCGCTGCCCGAACGTCGCAGCGCCTCGATGGACAACCCCGACCTGATCGAGATGATCACCAACTCGGGTGCGGCGGTCAATGTCGAGCATGGCACCATCGCCGGCGAGGTTCGTGGATTGGAAATCTGCCGCATCGTCGATCAGCCCACCGTCGGCTTTTTCGCCGAGCTCAGTGACGTCGTGATGCCGGCGGCGCCGATGGACGGAGCATTTGGCGGTGGTGAGGGCGTTCGGCTTGAAGTCGGCGTTGGTGCTGCTGATCGCGAAGCATTTCAAATGTTGCATGGCGATCTGCCGACTGCCGAGGCGCTCACGTCGGTGGTCGCGACGGTGATTACCCACCGTTCCGCTGCGGCACGGCAGCACCCGCTGAACCGCCTCGGTGCCGAGCGATACCTTCGCTGGGAAGCCGAACAAGACCCGGGTCGCGTCGGCTTGGCCAGCCTGGCGTCGGTTGAGCCACCAACGCCCCGCCCAAATCTAAAGGATCCGATTCCGTGCGTGGCCGCAGGCGCCACCCACGACGACCAGGCTGTACATGTCGTGTTCTCGTCGGGTGTCGACCTCGATGCGATTCCGTTTGTGGCCGACGTGCAACGGCTGGTCGGCACGCCAGTGTGGCTCGCTGTTCCGGCTCGTGACCTCGTCCCGGTCACGCGTGACATGGCGGAACTGCTGCTCAACCCGATCGAACTCATCGCTCTTGACTGATCGCTCACGGCAGAACGTCGATTGGCGGCACTAACATCGAATCGCCATGGCTGAACCCGACATGATCGCCCGACTCAGCCAAGTTGGTGACGAATTCGAGACGCTCGAACACCAACTCAGTGACCCTGCAGTCCTGTCGGACCCCTCACAGCTGCGGATCCTGTCGAAGCGGTACAACCACCTCGGTCCGGTCATGGAGAAGTTCCGCCTCCATCAGAGCCGTGTCGCTGACCGCGAAGCCGCGCAGGAGATGCTCCCTGAGGCCCACGGTGATGAACGTCAATTGCTCCAGGGCGAGATCGACGACGTCAACGCCGAACTTCCGCAGCTGATTGATGAGTTGCGCGAGATGATGCTGCCCACCGATCCCCACGACGGCAAGAACGTCATTATGGAGATCCGCGGTGCCGAAGGCGGTGAAGAGGCCAACCTGTTCGCCAGAAATCTGTTCGAGATGTATTCCGCGTACGCCGCCAACATGGGTTGGAAGGTGGAACTGATGTCGACGACCCTGAGTGATATGGGCGGCTTCAACGAGGTGACACTCATGGTCAGCGGGGCAACGGCATGGCGGAACCTCAAGTTTGAGGGCGGCCCCCACCGGGTGCAGCGCGTTCCGGTGACGGAGAGCCAGGGTCGTATTCACACGTCGTCGGCAACGGTGACGGCGCTGCCCGAGGTTGACGATGTCGACGTGACAGTCGATGATCGGGATCTCGACATTGACGTGTTTCGTGCCAGCGGCCCAGGTGGCCAGGGCGTGAACACCACGGACTCTGCCGTACGCATTACTCACCGCCCGACTGGCGTTGTCGTGTCGATGCAAGACGAACGCTCGCAACTTCAGAACAGGCTGCGTGCAATGACGGTTCTACGGTCACGGTTGTGCATTGGGCCGAGCGGGAGCGGCGCGAAGAGATGTCTGATGCCCGGCGCTCCCAAACCGGTGGCGGTGGGCGCAGCGAGAAAATTCGCACATACAACTACAAGGAAAATCGCGTGACCGATCATCGCATCGGATTCACGATCTACCGGCTGGCCGAAGTGTTGCGTGGCGATTTGCAACCGGTCGTTGACGCGCTTGCGGCCGACGAGCGGGCGCGGCTGCTCGCCGAAGGCGATGTCTGAGCACACCGACGTCACGGTGACTTGGCGGGGACTCTGGGACGAGACCGCATCGGTCATTGGCGATCGTCAACATGCGCGGTGGATGTGCGAAACAGCGTCGTCAACCGATCCAGAGGAGTTCCTCGCAGGTCTCGACCAAACACCGATGGCTCGGATGGTCAGCCACCTCGACGCGATGGTGGCGCGCTACCAAACGGGGGAGCCGCTGCAGTACGTGCTCGGCAGCTGGTCGTTCCGCCGGCTCGATCTCAACGTCGACAAGCGTGTGTTGATCCCGAGGCCGGAAACCGAGCTCGTCGCCGAAGTCGCGATCAGCCTTGCGCTCGCGTTCAACGACGAGCGCACCGTGGTAGACCTTGGAACTGGTTCAGGCGCAATCGGGCTTGCCTGTGCTGACGAACTTCCGCTCGACGGCACGACGGTGTGGCTGACCGATGCGAGCAGCGATGCGCTCGATGTCGCACGCGCCAACCTGGCCGGAGTCGGTCGAGCGGCGAGGAACGTTCGGGTCGCGCTCGGCAACTGGTTTGCAGCCCTGCCCGACGACCTTGAGGCCGACGTGATCGTGTCGAACCCACCATATGTTGCTGTCGGGTCAGTCGACCTGGAGACGAACGTGGGGGAGTGGGAGCCAAAGGATGCGCTCTTCGCCGGCGCCGATGGCCTCAACGACTATCGAGTCATCATTCCGGGTGCGATTGATTACCTGAGACCGGACGGCTGGTTGGTCCTTGAGATCGGCTATGACCAAGGCTCAGCGGTCTCGGCGCTGTTTGAACAGCAGGGCTATCGGAAGATCGAAGTGCGCCAGGATTTCGCGAAGCTCGACCGCATCGTTTTCGCCAAACGCCCCGCCTGACAGATCCCTCCTCAGTTGAAGCGGACTGCGACGGCAGCGAGGATGGAGCCTTCTTCAGGGCTCACTTCGTCGTCGACTCCGGCCACCTCGCGTGAGGCGGAAAAGAGTGCCGAGCGCAGCACCCGGCTGCTGATCCGTTCGTCGATCGAGTCAATGAACTCTTCGACGCGGTCGCGTTCGATTGCGTGGCGGGCCTCTTCGATTGCGGGCCGAAGGTAGTCCTCGAAGGAAAATTCGTCGTCGTGCCAGTCGGTACTGATCTCACGGACGAGTTCGACCTCTTCGTCGGCGATGTCCTGATCAGCCAGCATCACCAGGGCCAGTAGTTCGAGGGCGGCCTGGTGTTCCAGGTTGGCAGTGGCGTGCACGGCGACACCGCGGTACATCTCGAGCAGGCGGTTGTTCATACCCGGGCGACGATAGATGAATCGCCCGCTGCGCGCAGCGGCAGGGGTCCGAATCGTCATGGGAGGTGTCAGCTCGTCGGTTCGGGAAGCGACCGTCGAAGGAAATCCAGCTGGTGGAGCAACAGGTTCTCAGCGACCTGCTCCTGGGGGGTCATATGGGTGACGCCGACCAGGGGCAGAACTTCATGCCGCTTTCCTGCAGCAAGCAGAGCAGATGAAAGTTGGAGCGTGTGCGCCGCCACGACGTTGTCATCTGCCAGCCCATGAATCAGCAGGAGCGGCCGCGTGAGGTCGCCGGCGAGGGGCAGGAGTGAGCTGGCGTCGTACTGAGCTGCGCTGACGTCTGGATCGCCGAGGTACCGCTCGGTGTAGTGGGTGTCGTAGAGCCGCCATTCGGTGACGGGTGCGCCGGCGATCGCGGCATGGAATACGTCGGGTCGGCGCAGTACCGCGAGCGCTGCGAGATAACCGCCGAAACTCCAACCTCTGATTGCCACGCGGCTTGGATCAAGCGCAGCGGTCTGCTTCGTCACGAAGTGCAATGCCTCGATCTGGTCGTCGAGCGGTGCCGTAGCGAGATCGCCGTGAACCGCTCGTTCCCAGACTGATCCTCGCCCGGGGGTGCCGCGATTGTCGGTGACGAGGACAGCGAACCCTTGATCTGCAAACCACTGTGAGGCCACGAACGCGTTGAAAGAATTCTGAACGCGTAGGGCATGCGGACCGCCGTAGGGGTCGAGCAGGACGGGCAGGGGCGAACCGTCGTGATCGTGTGGGAGGAGCAGTGCCGACGTCAGCCCGGTCGCAGCACTTCGGAAGAATTCGACATTCGGTGTCACGAGCGGTGTCTCGGCGAACGATTCGAGTGGGCGTGCCGTGCCGGACGAGTGAGATACCAGATGGGTGGCGCCCGGTTCGCTGAGTGTTGCCGAACGAGCGACCGAGGTGCCGCTGCGTTCGGTGAGCGTGTGGATGCCCGGTTCGTCGGTGAGGGCAGTGAGCGTGCCGTCGTGACTGCGCCGCCAAACGTGGAGCGATGTCGAGTCGTCGATCGGGTTGGCTTGAAACAGAATTGACGCGGCATCGGCTTCGAGCACGGCACGGACTTGCAGGTCAACGGGTGTCACGGGTTGGTTATTGACCATGAGCCGTCGAGCTCCGTCGCGGTCAGCAGCAGAGATGAGCGTGCCGTCGGGGAGGAGGCGCGGGACCCCGGGTACCAACTCGACCCAGGCGTCGTCGCAGTCTTGGGCCAGTACTTCGGTTTCGCCGGTGATCTCGTCAATCTTGAGCGTCATGGTGGCGCGTTGGTCGCGTGCCTGTACCGCCATGATCAGGCCAGCTCGGGTCCATTCGACGGAGGAGATGTAGGGGAAGAACTCCTGGTCCCAGTCGACGTCGGTGCGGGACCCGTTGAGGCCGAGCAGGTGAAGCGACACGGTGGCGTTGTTCGTTCCGGCCGACGGGTAGCGAACGGTCTTGACGGGGTGGTCGGGGTTGGCCGGATCGGCGATGACCCACTCATCAACCGGTGATGTATCGACGCGGCACGCAGCAATGGTGCTGCCGTCGGGGCTCCACCAATAGCCACGGAAGCGGTGCATCTCCTCGGCTGCAATGAAGTCAGCGCTGCCCCACGACACCGTGTCGGCTTCTGCCGGGTCGCCACCGGCGAGGACGCGCCACGTGCCGTCTAGTTCGCCGATGCAGAGCAGCTGGCCGCTCGCGTAAGCGATGCGACGCGCAGTTGGATCGGGGCGGGGGTCAAAGACAGGGCCGGCGACGTCGAGCGGTCGGGTGAGGCCCGTGAGTAGACCTGCAACGAACATCCGGCCGCCGAGTGCAAACGCGGCGACCTTGCCGGCCCCGTCGGTTGCGTAGCTCGTAATGCCACCAGCGCCTTCCCGAGAGCGTTCGCGTCGGGCGCGTTCCATCGGCGGCAGGTCGTTGTTGGTGCCGTCGTTCAGCAACACAAGCGGGTCACCGACGAGCCGTTCACTGCCATTTGCGACGTCGAGTACCCAGAGTGCGTTGACCGGGTCGGTCCCGCTGGAGCTGCGGAGGAACATCACGCGTTCGCCGTCGGCCGAGACGGTGATGTCGCGCGGCGCGCCGAGGGTGAATCGCTGGGTGCGAGCGTGCTGGCGGGGGAACGTGTCGGCGGCGGTCACGCCGCAGAGACTAGAGCCGCTCGACGCTCGCGTCCCGGTGGGCGCGCCGCGTCGCGTCGCTCAACCGCAACCGCGTCGCGCAACCGCTCCGTGGCAGTGCGCCGGTCGCGTCATGGTAGTCAGCCGGTGAAATGCGTGATTGCTTCGAGGGCGACGTCGAAGGCAGCCGCTGCGTCGACCGAGGTCAACATGTCGCAGTTGGGGGTCTGCCGTTCGGTGACTTTGCGCTGGTCGATCACCGTCATCCCTCGGGTGTGCTCCCCGCGCGTCTCCACGACCACATGGCGCGCAACGCGTTCGAACAGGTGCGGGTGAGACAATGCCATCACCGCGAGCGGGTCGTGAATTGCCCCGCCGATAAGTGCGCCGTCGTCGTGTAGTTCGCCGTACTTTGCTGAGAAGAACGTGAGGAGGTCGGCAAGGGTCGTGCCGAGCAGGCCGCCGGTGGAACGGATAGCGGCGATGCGGCCGGGTGTGGCGGTGAACTGGTGCGTCACGTCGAGACCGGCCATCACGATGCGGACGCCACTGGAAAATACGACGTGCGCGGCTTCCGGGTCGGCCCAGATGTTGAACTCAGCAGTACTGCTGCGGTTGCCGAACGTACCGCCGCCCATCAACGAGATCCCGGCGATCCGGTGAGCGATGTCAGGTGCGGTCCGCAGTGCGAGCGCAATGTTGGTGAGCGGCCCGATCGGCACCAGCCAGAGGTCCTGCGTGCTCCGACACATATCGATGATGAAGTTGACTGCGTCGGTTCCGTCGAGTGGCGTTGACGGAGTCGGGAGATCGGCGCCGTCGAGTCCGCTTTCGCCGTGGACGTGTCCAGCGAACTTGGGTTCGCCGACGAGCGGTCGTGCTGCTCCAGAGTGAATTGGTATGTCGATGCCGAGCAGGTCGCGCATGACGAGTGCATTGTGCGTAGTGCTCGTGAGCGGTGCGTTGCCTGCAACCGTGGTGATCCCGACGAGTTCGGTATGCCGGGCGGCGACCACGATGGCAATGGCGTCGTCGTGGCCTGGATCGCAGTCGAGGAGGATGGTGGGGCGAGTCCCAGCGGAGGCAGTCTCAGGCATAATGCCGAGCATGGCATCCGGACGGCCGCAATGACGTCATGGACCGACGAGTGTTGCTGGCCCAGGCTTCGTGCAGCCCGAGTTTGGCGATGTCGCTGAGCCCGGCGTCGGCACAACCGAGTTCGACCTCGGAGCACAGCCGAGCACCCCAGAGATCCCGGTGGTCCCCGAGACCGGTGTGCCGGGTAGCGACAGCGTCGATGCGTTCTGCCGTGACTGGAGCGGCCCAGCTGGCCCAGCTGGCCCAGCTGGCCCAGCTGGCCCAGCTGGCCCAGCTGGCCCAGCTGGCCCAGCTGGCCCAGCTGGCCCAGCTGGCCCAGCTGGCCGAGCAGGGCGTGGACGATCCGTTCCTTGACGTCGATTTTGCTGGGGTGGCTGACCCGACGCTGTTTGTAGCTGCCGTTGAGTCGTTCAGTACGACCTTCCCGTCAATCGTTATGGACCCGAGCTTGATTACCGACGTGCGGATCCCAACCACAGGCGCCTACCTGGGGGCCAACTGTCTTGATCGGGGCACTCTCGGAGGCGGCGACGTGATCATTGGTGATTGACGATCGCAATGTTCTGTCAGACACCACGTCGTCCGCTTCTCTGAAAATCAGACAAGCAGTTTGCCCGCTGGGTCGAGTTCACAGCTGACGCCGACCCATTCGCCATCGCACATCGCAGCGGCGATTGCCGGGTCGGTTGAGATGCCCCACGCGCGGCGACCGTCAGCGAGCAGGCAGGCAGCCTGCGCAGTTTCGGCCTGGCCGTCGCGAGAGAACATGACCGAGTAGGCCTCGATCGTCGCTGCGCCAGCGGCGTTGGCAGGGCTGGCCAGGCTGCGCTTCGGAAGCGCATCGACCTCGTCTTGTGGTGAGCCGTGCCGGAACGCAACGGCTGGGGGAGTGGTCGAGTACACGCCGAAAGCGTGCTTGGTCGCGTAGCCGCCGTTGGCCCATGTGAAGCCGTGTTCGCCTGGGCGCTCCCGGAGGTCCTCGACGACCGCAGCAATGGCGTGCATGACATAGTTGTTCCACGGCCCGCCGCAGAATGTGAGGCCTCCGGTGCGCGACCACTGGCGGCCGGTGCCGGGCGTGATGTCGACGCCGAGCGACTGGGCCCCGAGTTGGACTGCTGACGGGAAGCACGAATAGAGGTCGAGCACAGACACGTCGTCGATGGCGATGCCGGCGAGGTGGAGCGCCATCTTGCCGCCAAGCTCGACGGCGGGGGTTTTGGCGAACGTGTCGCGGTGCGAGACGAACGGGTGCTCGTGCGAGTCGGCGCCGGCGTGCGGAAACACCCATTTGTCACGGCTGACGCCCATCCGTTCGGCTGCCTCGACGGTACACATGATGATCGCTGCACCCATGTCGACGTCGTTGTTCGAGTTCATCAGCTTCGGGTACGGGAAGCCGATCATTCTGTTCGAATCTGTGACTGTCGTGATCTCGTCGGCCGTCTTCGACTCCTGGATCCAGGCGTGGGGATTGTTGGCAGCGACGTCGCTCAGACCGGCATACAGTTCGCCGAGAAATCGCTGATGTTCATCGACAGTGCGGCCCGACGCGGCGCGCAGGGCCGTTTCGAACATCGGATAGATCTGCACCGGCATGTAGAGGCCGCGGTCGCGTTCCGCTGGCAGGTTCATCTCGAGTTCCTTGCCGATGTAGCGCGGCAGGTCGTCGTCGGCGGCTTTCGCCCAATCGAGCGTGGCGTCCTGCTTGCGAGCGCGCATGAACGTCTTGAACGCTTCGGCGCCGGACAGGATGGCGATGTCGACCGAACCGTCGAGGATCTCGACGGCGGTTGTGTTGACGAGCGACTGGGGGCTGTTGCCGCCGGCGGTCGACTCGGCAAGCTCAATTGCTGTGTCGTCGAGACCGAGGCGTTGGGCCAGGAAGCGGGGGGCGTTCCGGTAGCGCCACCCGATCACGTTGACGACGCGCACCGAGTCAGCCAACGGTGGGCCATCGAGCCCGGCGTCCGCTGCAGCGGCGTGTACGGCCTGCTCCATGAGAGCAACTGGCTCGAGTGCGTCGTCGAGCCCCGTGGCCCGATGGTTGTATTGGCCGACGCCGATGATCACAGGTGTACGAGGGTCGAGAGTCACGTCGGGGACTCTATGAATCGGAGCGGCCGGTGCCCCCATCCGAACGATTCGTCAATGTGTGACAGGGTGACTTGCTGGGACTCCTACACTTCTTACCGATGACACGAATCGCGATTGGCTCCGATCATGCGGGCTACGAACTCAAGCAGCACCTGATCAGCTTCATCGAAGCAGCCGGGCACACCGTCGACGACCAGGGAACGCACTCGACCGAGTCGGTCGACTACCCCGAAATCTGCGCGGGTGTCGGCCGAACTGTGCGCGATGGCAACGCCGACTTTGGCATCGTCCTCGGCGGCAGCGGTCAGGGCGAACAGCTCGCGGCGAACAAGGTGCGAGGCGTCCGCGCAGCGCTTTGCAACTGTCTGTACACGGCCCGGATGGCACGCGAGCACAACGATGCCAACGTGCTGTCGATGGGCGCTCGCGTCGTCGGCACCGGCGTTGCCGAGGAAGTCCCCCGATGGCCGCAGCGATCCGCCCACGCAGCGCCGTCACCAGCGCCGCGTCGGTCAAATTACTGAACTCGAATCCAACTTCTAAGTTGCGTATGGGGTCAGGCCCCTTTCGCAACTCTGTCTCCGTCACGCTCCCTTCGTTACCGCTCTCGATCAAGGACTACCGATGCCATTTCCTTCTGATTCCAATCCCGACACTGAAGTACTCGCACTTCTCGATCGCGAAATTGAACGCCAGACCACGGGTTTGCAGCTCATTGCATCAGAGAACTTCACGTCGCCAGCAGTGATGGCCGCCACGGGCTCGGTCCTCACGAACAAGTACTCCGAGGGATACCCGGGCAAGCGTTACTACGGCGGCAACGCGATCGTCGACGAGATCGAACAGCTCGCCATTGATCGCGTAAAGGAACTTTTCGGCGCTGAACATGCCAACGTGCAGCCGCACTCGGGCGCCAACGCCAACATGTGCGTCTACCAGGCACTTCTGCAGCCTGGCGACACGGTGCTCGGCCTCAGCCTTGATCATGGCGGCCACCTCACCCACGGCTCGCCTGTGAACGCCTCCGGCATGATGTACAACTTTGTCGCCTATGGAACTGGTGACGAAGATCGCATCGACATGGACAACGTCCGTGAACTCGCCCTCGAGCATCGTCCGAAGATGATTGTTGCCGGCACCACCTCGTACCCCCGGCGTCTCGACCCCGAGCCGTTTAAGGCGATTGCCGACGAGGTCGGCGCCCTGCTGATGTTTGACATTGCTCACCTTGCAGGCTTGGTCGCTGGCGGTTCGCACCCGAATCCGGTGCCGTTTGCAGACGTCGTCACGTTCACGACGCACAAGACGCTCCGCGGCCCGCGTGGTGGTTGCATCCTCTCGAAGGAAGTGCACGCGAAGGCGATCAACAAGGCCGTCTTCCCGGGCTGGCAGGGCGGCCCGCTTGAGCACGCGATTGCTGGAAAGGCAATTGCGTTCCGTGAAGCGATGGACCCGTCGTTCAAGGAGTACGCAGCACAGATTGTGACGAACGCTTCAGAGCTCGCTGCGGCCTTGGCGGCAGAGGGCTTCCGGCTGGTCTCTGGCGGCACTGACACCCACATGATGGTCGTCGACCTCACGCCGTTCGATGCTGAGCTGACCGGCAAGGTCGCGCAGGCCACGCTCGACGAGGCCGGAATCACGCTCAACAAGAACACGATCCCCGATGACCCACGCAGCCCGTTCGTCACCAGCGGCGTACGGATTGGCACCCCGTCGGTCACCACGCAGGGCATGCAGGAGCCAGAAATGGCCGAGATTGCCAAACTCATCGCTCGTGCGCTGCGCAATGTTGACAACACCGAGGTACTTGCCGCCATTAAGGCTGAAGTGGCCACCCTCTGCGCCAAATTCCCCGCCTACTGACCCTGACCCCAACCCACAGGTTTTGCGTCGAAGAACCGGTTGGACGGCCCTCCGGAATCTCGACGCAAATGGATCATCGCAGGCGTTCGCGCAACGTTCGGGCGACCATCGCACTCCGTTGGGTGACATCGGCGTAGGTGTACTCGAACACCAGGACGCCCAGATCCTGGAGCTCGTTGCGACGTTGGGCGTCTTTGGCCCGATCCGTTGGCGATGAGTGTCCGTGTTGCCCGCTGACTTCGATCACGATCTGCCGTTCCTTGAACAAGAAGTCGGCGCGTGCAACGTGGCGTGCGCCTTTGCGGTGCACGGCCTGCGTCAATGGACGAGGCAGCCTGTGTCGGCGAACCAACTCGAGGAATCGGCGTTCCAGCATCGAGTGTCCACCTGAGTCGACCATGAGGTCTTCGATGAGCCGGCAACCCCAGCGACCCGAACCGCGCAGTGTCTCGAGTCGCCGCTCAATCGTGTGAGGTGCGGAGAGGCCAAGTCGCACCGCACTGTCAATTGCTGCCTCGACACGTGCCCGTCGCGCCCGAGCATGCGCGAGGTCCAAAATCGTCCGTGTCGCCGATGTTGTGCGGAAACCCTCGACGGTGACGATGTCGATTGCCGGCAGGCGGTTTGTGGTGTGGACGACCAGATTCGTGTGGCCGGGGCGAGCTCGACGTGCCACGGTGAACTCAACCGCGCTGGGAACGGGCCGATCGAGATGGTGGAGCGCAGCGGCGGCTTCGTAGCTCACCACCGAGTGCTCGCCAAGCATCAGCAAGCCTCGTCGGAGCTCGAACCGGTGTGTACGTGGCGCGCCGGCGACGGCATACGTTCGGGGCCCGACGCGTTCGAGCCACCCACTTCGAATGAGCTTGCGGCGCTGCCAGTCGGTCGACGCATAGGCGCGTATCTGGGCGTCAGTGATCAAGCCGTCCTGGTGCCGGGCAAGTGCTGCAATCTCTTGATTCACGTCCAACAGTGGGGCCGATGCCCTGCCAGACGGAAAACCCAGGGTTTGCGTCGACGTTTCCGTGGACAGTCCAACGGAAACATCGACGCAAACGTTCAGCAGGAGCGGGCGGAGTGGGAAGCTGGGCAGGGTCTGTGGTGGCCGTGTGCGTAGGATCGGTTCTCGTGCCAACCATTGGGTCATACGTGGTGATCGGGTTGGTGGCGGCAGCTGTGACCTTCGCTGTGACGCCGCTCGTCGGGATGTTTGCCCGTCGGATGGGTTGGGTGTACCTCCCCAACGATCGCACGGTGCACGAAACGCCACTCCCGGACATCGGGGGGTTGGCGATGTACATCGGCTTCGTTGCCGCCTACGTCACTGCATCGCTGACTGGGTCGCTCGACGTCGTGTTCCGCAGCAATTCGGAGCCGCGAGGCGTCTTTGTGGCGGTCACTATTATCTACGCAGTTGGCCTGATCGACGACGTTCGGGAGATTTCGGCGCCGGCGAAGGTCTTCGGAATCGTGCTCGCCGGCATTGCGCTCGTGCAGTTCGGCGTGGTCATGTTTGCCTTCCGGCTTCCGTTCTATGACGGTTCGATTTTTCTTGACGAGAGCCTTCGCCCGCTGATCACGATTTTGTGGCTGCTCGGTATGAGCACGGTTGTCAATTTGGTCGATGGCCTCGATGGTCTCGCGGCCGGCATCGTCGGCATCGGAGCTATCTCGTTCTTTCTGTACAGCGAGCGGTTGACCGACCTCGATCTGCTCGACAGCGCCAACGTCGGGCCGCTCTTCGCCGTGATCGCCGCAGGGCTCTGTGTCGGCTTTCTGCCGCACAACTTCAACCCCGCACGCATCTTCATGGGTGACGGGGGAGCGCTGCTGCTCGGCTTGCTGCTCGCAGTGTCGACGAGCGTGGTTGGTGGCCGTGTCGACTCGGTCGAACAGGAGACGATTGGAACGACCTATTTTTTCCTCGCTCCGTTGGTTATCCCGCTCCTCATCTTGGGCGTACCGATCTTCGACACGCTGTTCGCGATCGTCCGGCGTGCGACAAGCGGCAAGGGCTTGGCCTCTGCGGACAAGGGCCATCTGCACCACCGTTTGATGGAGATGGGCCACGGCCACCGTCGAAGCGTGGTGATCCTTTGGCTCTGGTCGGCTGTGCTCAGTGGCTTCGTGCTCTACCCGACTCTGGCTGACCAGAACCCGACGTATCTGCCGTTCGGCATCGCCGTGATCGGGATTGTTCTTTACACGGTGCTCCATCCAAGCGTGCGGGCGCGCCGCAAGGAAAACAGCATTCCGAGTCAGGGAATCGCGAGGAAGCCCGTCGATATGACGAGCGATATGGCGAGCGATATGACGAGCGATACGCAGGCCGAAGCTGAACGTCGAGAGCTTCCTGGGCAACTCGAACTCGACGTCACTGGCGAGAACTTGCGCACACAGTTGCCGTCAGCCGGGCGCGACGACTAGGTTGTGCATTCGTTCACAAGCGCCGGTCTCGGTGATCCGAAAACACTGGTTCCACACCGGACTCATTACTTCGCCTCGAACGTCTCGCACTCATGAAGCTTCTCACTCTCAAGACGACCAAACGGGTCGACACCCAAGACGCCATGGGCCATGGGATGGACGCCGTCTTTATGCTCGTGCTGTTCCTCGGGGCCGGTTACGGACTCGATCGGGTTGCCGGGACAATGCCGGTGTTCATGATTCTGATGACGCTGCTCGGCTCGGTCGGTCTTTTTCTGAAGTTTAAGTATCGCTACGAAGAGCGGATGGACGAGCTCGAGGCGCAGCGCCTTGGCAAACATGCCCCCACTCAACCCAACGGCGCCGAGCACGCAGCATGACGACCGCCGACGCACTCACCCTGAGCAGCAAGGCCCCGCCCCCGAGGTCGGGTTCGGCTCCATCCGGCGCGGCCTGATGGTTGCTCCCGTGCTCATTGCCATCGGCGCTGTCATCTGGGGTGCCGACGGTGCATGGTCGAGCGCGTTTGCCATTGCCATCGTGCTCACGAACTTCGCTCTCGCTGCAGCGCTCATCGCCGGCGCTGCAAAAATCTCGGTCGGGTTAATGATGGGCGCAACGCTCTTCGGCTACCTGATTCGCCTCGGCCTGATATTTTTGGCCGTCTGGTTCGTGAAAGACGCCGGTTGGATTTCATTTCCGGCGCTTGGATCGGCCATCATCGTGACTCATCTTGGTCTCCTCTTCTGGGAGATGAAGTACGTCGCACTGTCGCTGTCGCAACCGGGTCTGAAAACAGATATCCCGCAAATCGACCGCAATGCAACAAACTGACCTAGCATCCCCCGCTGAATCCCACGACTGAAACGGAAATTCAACGTGCTCGCTGAACGTGGCCTCGTATTCCCCCCAATCAATGAAATTCTGCGTTGGCAGGACATCTTCCCGTCCTTCAACAAGGTTGCACTCATCGCCGTCGCTTCTGCGCTCATCGGCATAGGTCTCTTCCTGCTCGCTTCACGAGCAGACGCGAAGAAGGCGCCGACAGGCGCTCGGAACCTCGCTGAAACCACAGTTGAGTTCATCGAAGAGGGCATCGTGATGCAGACCCTCGGTAAGTCTGGCCTCGGCTGGACCCCGTTCTTGCTCAGTCTCTTCATCTTCATCTTCCTCTGCAACCTTCCCGGTGTCATTCCGATCCTGCAGATGCCAGCCACGGCCCGTATGGCCATCCCGCTGGCGTTGTCGCTGCTGGTCTGGGTGCTGTTCATCGGTACCGGCATTAAGCACCAGGGAATGGGCTACTTCACCGGTTTACTCTGGCCCGCAGGTGTTCCGACGGCGCTCAAGCCGCTCGTGGGTGGCATTGAGTTCGTCTCGACGATCTTCATTACACCGTTCAGCCTCACCGTTCGTCTGATGGCGAACATGATGGCCGGCCACATTCTGCTCGTCACGTTCGGTCTACTGACCGAGGCGCTGGTGACCGCCGAGACCTCTCAGGCGCTCCTCATTCCGGCGGGCATCATGCCATTCTTCATGTTGATCTTCCTGACTGGCTTCGAGATTCTCGTCGCCTTCCTTCAGGCATACATCTTCACGATTCTGGCCGCCGTCTACTTCAACAACTCGACCGTCGGGCATGGTGACGAGCACTGAGCCTCGGCTCATTTCGTCACTGATCTTTAGATCTCCCACCCATCTCAGAAAGCACACAGGAGAAAACACATCATGGAAGCATTCAGCGCACTCGTCGCAGCCGAGGAAGCAGCCGGTTCATTTGATCCGGAAGCAAAGAACATCGCCGCGGCGACAAACGCCGGTTTGGCGTATGGCCTCGCAGCAATCGGTCCAGGCATTGGCATTGGCTACCTCGTCGGCAAGTCCGTCGAGGCCATGGCCCGTCAGCCTGAGGCAGCCGGCATGGTCCGTACGACCATGTTCCTCGGCATCGCCTTCACCGAAGCCCTCGCCCTCATCGGCTTCGTGGTCTTCATTCTCGTCAAGTTCGCCTGAGCGAACTCCCCGAGAAATAAGTCCGAGTCCATCATTCAACGCAAGGAGTCGACGTGCTGAAAGCACTCGTCACAACTTCGCACTCGAGTGGTCAGCCCCAGGTCAACCTGGTGACGGCCGAATCTTGTGAGCGCACCGACCTCGACGGGAATCCTATTTTCCCGACGAGCGACACCACGTCGACCGGCTGCCCCGAACTCATCCCGATCATGCCCGAGGTCAAAGAACTGATCTGGGGTTTCGGGTCGTTCGTGGTGCTCGCCGTCGTGCTGCGCTACGTGCTGTTCCCGAAGCTTCGGGCCGGCATGACTGCTCGCTACGAGAGCATCCGTGGGGACTTCGAGAAGGCAGAAACACTCACTGCTTCGGCTCGCGCCGAAGTCGCTGAGTACGAAGCTCAGGTTGCATCGGTTCGCGCCGATGCCCAGGGCCGGGTCGAAGCCGCTCGTTCTACCCTTGAGGCTGAGCGCAGCGAAAAGCTGACTGCCGTCAATGCGCGTATCGCTGACAAGCGTGCAGTAGCAACCGCTGAAGTCGATGCCGCCCGTGCGGCAGCGAGCTCACAGGTCGCTGCAGCCGTTGCTTCGGTAGCGTCACGCGCTGGCGAACTCGCCACCGGTAAGGCACCCAGTGCCGCAGTCGTCTCCGACGCCGTCACCAACTCGATGGGAGTCAACGCATGAGTTTCCTCTCCACGATCTCGCTGATCGCTGCCGAGAACGTCCCGAACGACGGGGTCGGTTCGACTTCGTTGAACCCGATCTTGCCGCCGATAGGCGAGATGATCATTGGCTCGCTTGCGTCGATCATCGTCTTCAGCTTGATCGTCAAGTTCGCTGGCCCGACGATTAAGAAAAGCATGTCGGACCGTACGGCCCGCATCCAGAAGGATCTTGACGACTCCGCCGCAGCAGCGTCGGCGGCTGAGGCTGAGGCCAGCAAGATTCGCGCAGCCAAGGGCGACATCGACGCAGAACGCAGCCGCCTCTACGCCGATGCCGACACCCAGGCCGAAGCGCTCTTGGCCGATGGCCGAGTTCGCATCGATGCCGAAATGGTCGACCTCGAAACCCGCGCCGAAGCCGAGCTTGTCTCAGCTGCAGGCCGCAGTGGCGACGAGCTCCGTGCCGAAATCGCCCGGTACTCGTCCGGCGCTATCGACAGTGTCGTCAACGGCACGCTCGACAATGCCGCACACCAGGATCTCATCGAAAGCTTCATCGCACGCGTTGGTAGCAGCACAGGAGCCGCATCATGAGCGACGCACGCATTCAGGGCTACTCCCGAGCACTCTTCGAGATTGCCCGCGCCGAGGGAACCCTCGACGAGGTCGAAGACGAATTGTTCCGTTTCGCTCGCTCCTATGAGTCGAGCGAAGAGTTGCGCACTGCGCTCACCGACGATCAGGTGCCCGCTGAAAAGCGTCAGGCCATCGTGGAAGATCTACTTGGCGGCAAGGCCACAAGCACAACCACGCAGTTGGTGTCGATGGTCGTCGGCTCAGGCCGTGGCCGCGACCTTCCTGCCATCGTCGATCAACTGGTCCAGCGTGCTGCAGGTTCAAAGGACCTCGACGTCGCCGAAGTGCGCACCGCAATTGCGCTCACCGCCGACCAGCAGGCTCGCCTGAAGGCCGCACTCGAAAACGCCACCGGTAAGAGCATTTCGCTCAAGACCGTCGTCGATGCCTCCGTCCTCGGCGGCATCGTGGCCACAATCGGTGACACCGTCATCGACGACACCGTTCGTACTCGCATCGACCAGCTGAAGAGCCGGCTCTAAGGCCGCCAGGCCTGGACCTCGTAAGGGACAAAGAAAATGGCTGAACTCACCATCTCTGCTGCCGACATCGCGTCGGCACTCAAGAAGAACCTCGATGGCTTCGCGCCGTCGCTGGAAGCCCGCACTGTGGGCCGCGTTGCCGAAGTCGGTGACGGTATCGCTCGCGTCTCCGGCCTGCCCGACGCCGCCGTGAACGAACTCCTTGAGTTCGAAGACGGCTCGATGGGGCTCGCCCTCAACCTTGACGAAGACGCCATTGGCGCCGTTGTCTTGGGCAACGTCGACAAGATCGAAGAAGGCCAGACCGTCAAAGCGACCGGTCGTATTCTCTCGATGCCCGTCGGCGACGGGATGATCGGCCGAGTCGTCAACGCGCTTGGCGAGCCCGTCGACGGTCACGGAGAGTTAACCGGTGTCGAACAGCGCCGCATGGAGATCCAGGCACCTGGCATCCTCGGCCGCAAGCCAGTGCACGAACCGCTCCAGACAGGCATCAAGTCGATCGACGCCATGACGCCGATCGGCCGTGGCCAGCGTGAGCTGATCATTGGTGACCGCAAGACCGGTAAGACCGCCATTGCAATCGACACGATCCTGAACCAAAAGGGTCTGGGCGTGAAGTGCATCTACGTCGCCATCGGTCAGAAGGGCTCGACAGTCGCCCAGACGGTCGACACGCTGCGCCAGGCCGGCGCCCTCGAGTACACGGTTGTGGTCACCGCACCTGCGGGCGACCCCGCTCCGTTCAAGTACCTCGCCCCGTACGCCGGTTGCGCCATTGGCCAGCACTGGATGGACAACGGTGAGCATGCACTCATTGTGTATGACGACCTTTCCAAGCAGGCTGATGCCTACCGTCAGATCTCGCTGCTGCTTCGCCGCCCGCCGGGCCGCGAGGCATATCCGGGCGACGTCTTCTACTTGCATTCGCGTCTCCTCGAACGCAGCGCAAAGCTGTCTGACGAGAATGGCGCAGGCTCACTCACCGCATTGCCGATCATCGAGACCAAGGCCGGCGACGTTTCCGCATACATCCCGACCAACGTGATCTCGATTACCGACGGTCAGGTCTTCCTGCAGGACAACCTCTTCAAGTCGGGTGTTCGCCCCGCAGTCGACGTCGGCATCTCGGTGTCGCGAGTCGGCTCGGCCGCTCAGACAAAAGCCATGAAGGGCGTCGCTGGCACCCTGAAGCTCGACCTTGCACAGTTCCGTGAGCTTGAAGCTTTCGCCACGTTCGGTTCCGAACTTGACGCCATTTCCAAGGCTCAGCTCGAGCGCGGTTACCGCCTCGTGGAATTGCTCAAGCAACCGCTGAACAGCCCGATGCCGGTTCAGAACCAAGTCGTGTCACTGTTCGCTGGAACAAAGGGCTACCTCGACGACCTGCCGGTCTCCGATGTGGCTCGATTCGAGACCGAGCTGCTGGACTTCATGCGGTCCAACCATGCGGGCATGATGGACGAACTGAAGACGCAGAAAATTCCTGACGCTCTCGCTGGCGCTGTCGAAACGTTTAAGGCGCAGTTCGTCTCGGGCCTCGACGCTTCCGGCAATCCAACAGACCCCGCCTCGGTTGACGCCGATGAGATGGGCGACGCCCAGTCCAACAAGACCCTCGCAACTGAGTGAGTGGAACAGTCCTGATGACCCTTTCGATCCACGTACGAGACGCCACTACGGCTGTCTCCGACGGCGATAGCGCCGCCGCGCCGCGTGGTCTGAGCTGGAGGAATTCGTAATGGCAGGTGGCACCGAACGCATTCTGCGTGGACGCGTCAAGGCGATGCAGTCCACGAAGAAGATCACACGCGCCATGGAACTCATTGCTGGGTCGCGCATTGTCAAAGCCCAGCAACGAGTGCAGGCAGCAGTGCCCTACTCCGAGCAGATCACTGAAGTGGTCAAAGACCTTGCCGCCGCAGGTGCGTCTTTCGACTCTCCAATGCTCGCGGGGCGCGATGAAATCAAGACCACGTGCTACGTGGCAATCACCGCTGATCGTGGTCTGTGCGGCGGCTACAACGCCGGCGTGCAGCGGGCGACTGAGGGTGAAGTGAAGGCGGACGTGCTGTCTGGTAAGGACTACACGATTGTTCCTGTCGGCAAAAAGGCCGAGGGTTATTTCCGCTTCCGTGATTATCAGCTGAGCCAGTCATTCATGGGCTTTAGCGATCAGCCGACCTACGAAGATGCGCGTCGTATTGGCGAGTACGTCGTTGATCTGTTCGTCTCAGGCAAGGTCGACAAGGTGGAACTTGTCTACACCCGCTTTATCACCGCTGGGAGCCAGGAAGTCGTCTTGCGACCGCTCGTTCCCCTCAGTGCAGCCACGGTTGCCGGTGGCGACGGCAAAGCGGGTAGCACCGACGGATCTGGTAGCTCATACGAATTCGAGCCGGACCCGACGGAGATCCTCGACACGTTGCTTCCTCGTTATGTCGAGGCTCGTATCTACGCTGCACTGCTCAACGCAGCTGCTTCTGAGCACGCCTTCCGCCAGCGGGCAATGAAGTCCGCGACCGACAACGCCGAGGACCTCATCAAGAGCCTCAGCATCGTGATGAACCGTGCTCGTCAGGCATCCATCACCTCTGAAATCATGGAGATCGTCGGCGGTGCAGCAGCACTCGACGGCGGTGACAACATCGGCGGCTACGTCGACATGGGCGACGACTTCTTCGGTGCCCAGCTCGGTGCACCATCGGCGCCGTCCACCCGCTCCGCTTCTCCCGCAACTGCAGCTCCGGCTGCGGCCGCAACGGTCCCCGACAGCGGGACCGCAACCGCAACGATCGAGCGTCCCGTCAACTCTGTTGACGGCGACGAAGACCTCACACCAGGAGATACCAAGTCATGACCATGACAGAGAATGAACTGCAAGACGGCCGGGTCGTCGCTATCGCTGGCCCCGTCATCGACGTCGAGTTCCCCCGTGGCGCTCTGCCCGAGCTGAACTCGGCCATCGAGTTCACCATCGAGCTGGAAGGCGAGTCCACAGTCGTGCTCGCCGAAGTCGCTCAGCAGCTCGGCAACAGCCGCGTCCGCGCCATCTGCATGAAGCCGACTGACGGCCTCGTTCGCGGCACCCCTGTTCGGAACACTGGTCACGGAATCCAGGTTCCTGTGGGCGACGGCGTTCTTGGCAACGTCTGGAACGTGTGGGGCGAAGCGCTCGACACCCAGCCAGAGGGTCTTGACGAGATGGAACGCTGGGACATCCACCGTCCGGCTCCGACCTTCGATTCGCTCGAGCCGTCTGCTCGTATGTTCGAAACGGGCATCAAGGTTGTCGACCTCCTCACGCCATACGTTGCAGGCGGCAAGATTGGTTTGTTCGGCGGCGCAGGCGTGGGCAAGACCGTCCTCATCACCGAGATGATCAACCGTGTTGCATCGCAGCACGGCGGTGTGTCGGTGTTTGCGGGTGTGGGCGAGCGGACACGTGAAGGTACTGACCTCCGCCTGGAGATGATGGAGTCTGGCGTGTACGAGAAGGCCGCATTGGTCTTTGGCCAAATGGACGAGCCGCCGGGCGTGCGCCTGCGTGTTGCCCTGACCGCACTCACCATGGCGGAGTACTTCCGCGACGTCGCCGGCCAGGACGTTCTGCTGTTCGTCGACAACATCTTCCGCTTCGTGCAGGCAGGCTCCGAAGTCTCGACTCTGCTCGGCCGTATGCCGTCAGCAGTGGGCTACCAGCCAACACTCGCCGACGAGATGGGCCAGCTTCAGGAGCGCATCACCTCGACGAAGGGCCGCTCGATCACATCGCTGCAGGCTGTCTACGTCCCCGCTGACGATTACACCGACCCGGCACCGTTCACGACCTTCACGCACCTCGATGCCACCACCGAGCTCAGTCGTACGGTTGCCTCGCTCGGCATTTATCCCGCCGTGGATCCGTTGGCATCGACGTCAACAATTCTGAGCCCCGAGGTCGTTGGTGACCATCACTACGGTGTTGCTCGCCGTGTGCAGGAGACTCTCCAGCGCTACAAAGAACTGCAAGACATCATCGCCATCCTCGGTTTGGACGAACTGTCCGAAGAGGATCGCCTCACGGTGTCTCGTGCCCGTAAGGTCGAGCGCTTCCTGTCGCAGCCGTTCTTCGTCGCCAAGGTCTTCACTGGCCTCGACGGTGAGTACGTGCCGGTCGCTGAAACGGTCGAGTCCTTTGAAGCCATTATCGACGGTGGCCTCGACGACCTGCCCGAGCAGGCGTTCCTCAACGTCGGCAACATCGACCAGGTGCAGGCGAAAGCCAAGCAACTGGCCGAAAGCTGAGACGAACCATGACGAAGCAACCCGTAGAAGGAGCCTGGTAGTGGCCGAGGCGCTGAAAGTCGAAGTCGTCTCGCCCGAGAAGGTTCTGTATTCGGGTGAGGCTGACATGGTCATCACTCGGACTTCGGGTGGCGGCGAAATCGCATTCCAGGCTGGCCACGCAGCCTTCCTCGGCGTGCTCGTGGAAAATCATACGCGGGTTTTCCAGACCGACGGCACGGTCATTGACTTGGCCGTCCACCGGGGCTTTGTCGAAGTCAGCGGCCACCCGACCAAGGTGTCGATTCTGTCTGATACAGCCGAGATGGCTGAAGACATCGATGTTGCTCGGGCCAAGGAAGCACTCGAGCGTCATCAGCTGACTCTGAAGGCCGAATCGGTCGATGCAACCATCGCTGATGCCGTTGCTGGCAAGGCGCGAGCCGAGGCACGCCTCACTGCAACGGGGACCGGCTTTACCGCCTAATTCCTGACATAGCTCTGCACGAAGTGTGAGTTCCTGAGGCCACTCGTGGCGTGAAGGACTCACACTTTGTCGTTTTCCCCTCTGCTTTCCCGATGGCATTGGTTCGCCCGGTGCGGATACGGTTTTGGGATGGCCCGCTTTCCGTTCGCATCAGCCCTCGTAACCGGAGCCTCGTCCGGGATCGGTGCCGAAATGGCGAAGCAGTTGGGAGATGCCGGTGTTCCGACGGTGCTGGTCGCGCGTCGTGTCGACCGCTTGCAGGAGATCGCTCATCGGTACGACGGTTTCACCATGATCGAGGCCGACCTCGGAACAGAAAGCGGCTTGGCTGCGGTGATGGGGGCCGTCAGCGATTCCGAGATCGCGATCGACTTGGTGGTCAACAACGCAGGTTTCGGTACGAGTGGACAATTCGCCGATCTCGACCCAGGCCGACTCGGAGAGGAAATCGACCTGAACGTTAAAGCACTCACCAAGATCAGCAACGCCGCACTCGGGGCGATGCGCGAGCGAGGGAGTGGCTACCTCCTCAATGTGTCGAGCGTGGCGAGCTTTCAGCCGGCCCCAGGTCTTGCGGTATATGCAGCGACGAAGGCATACGTGACAAGTCTGACCGAAGCGCTTCATGAGGAAATGCGCGCAACAGGGGTCCATGTCAGCGCGCTGTGCCCGGGCCTCACCAAGACCGAGTTCCAGGAGCGGAGTAACACCAGTGAGTACGAAGCGACGTTCCCCGATTTTGCTTGGACCTCGGTGGAGTCGGTGGCATCAGCTGGCCTTGATGGCGTCGTCAAGAACCGGGCGATCATCGTGCCTGGGGCGTTGTACAAGGGTCTCGTGGCGACCAGCGGCGTCGTGCCGCGATCGGTCGCCCGCCGACTCAGCGCAATGGCCTCAACGATTCGCACCTGAGCCGCGGAGCCAGCCGAAGAGCTGTTTGAGGGCTCGATGGTGCTGCAGCGTGAGCGGCTCGGCGATCTCTACGTCGATGTCGCCAGAGAAGCGGTCACGTAGGAAGTTCAATTGTTTCGGGTCCATTTTGGAATGAGCGCGATCGAAGCAGCGAGAAGTGATCTCGGCCAAGCGGTTCTCGTTGTTGATGTGGCCCTGGTCTTCGGTGAACTCCTGGAACATCGGGAGTTGGTTGGCCTCGTGGAAGCCTCCGAGGCCGATGCCCATCGTGCCGATCCCCAGCGTCACGATGACGACGGGCGAGTGAGCCCAGAATGCGGCGGCGACTGCGGTGACGCAGTTGGAGGTGCCGGGCCCGTTCTGGTCGATCACGACCCGGTGCTTGCCGGACACACGTGCGTAGCAGAGTCGCGCGTTCCTGTTGTGACGAACGTCGGAGTCTGAAGTGGCCAGCTGACGCCTGGTGTCTGGGTGTTATCAGCTTTAATAACGGCGTGAGTTTCGTTGACGCCCCAAGAGGGCCTGATGTACAGCTGGCAGACGGGCTTCCGGCCCTGCCGGATTCGCCGTTGGCCCAAAGCATGCAGCGTTCGGGGACCCAGGTCATCTCGCGCACCCTCGACGTCATCGAGTGTTTCTTCGATGTCCCTGAGCGGGGTGTCAACGAGATTGCTCGTCTCTGTGGATTGAGTCCGAGCACCGCCCACCGGGTGGTCAGGGCGCTCGTCGCTCGGGGCTACCTCGAACAGAACGCCAGTCGCAATCGGTACCGGTTGGGGCCCAGTGCCATCCAATTCGGCGATGCTGTGCAACGGCACGTGTCCGACTGAATTCGCTCTCGCTGCTGCTGTGCTCGCCGACGGCCATGTGAGAGCATGGCGTTGATGAATGTTGCCGCCCTGGAGACGCCACTGAGGTCGGCTGGCTTCCGCGGGAGCGTCGAGCACGATGCCGCCGCTCGCGTCGTCTACGGAACCGACAATTCCGTCTATCAACTACGGCCGGTCGGCGTTGTCGTTCCCACATCGATCGAGGACCTCGCAGCGATGGCCCGAGTGAACCACGAGCTGGATTTCCCGTTTGACCTCGTCGCTCGCGGTGGAGGAACCGGCACGAACGGGCAGTCACTCACCAACGGTTTGGTCGTCGACACGCGTCGAGCTATGAACCGGATCATCTCGATTGATCCCGACGCCCAGGTCGCTGTCGTGCAGCCTGGCGTTGTACTTGGTCAACTTAATGCCGCGCTGAAGCCGCACGGCCTCTTTTTCGCGCCGCACGTCTCGACTGGTTCGCGGGCAACCATCGGCGGCATGGTGTCGACCGATGCCGCAGGCAAAGGCTCGCTTGTCTACGGCCGGACAAACAAGCACGTGATCGGCCTGCAAGCCGTGTTGGCTGATGGCACGCCTTGGAATGTCGGCAAGGTCACCGGTGCCGAGCTCGACCAGCTGGCGCAACGGAGTGATCGTCTCGGCGCCTTGCATCGTCTGGTTCGCGAGGCGACGCTGGGCCTTCGGTCTGAGGCGTTCCCCGATGTGCCGCGCGGGTTCTCCGGCTACAACCTTGCCGACGCCACCGCTGGGCCGGGCATCGACTTCACGAAGATCCTCACCGGCTCGGAGGGCACGCTGGCGCTGCTCGGTGAAATCACCGTGCACCTCGAGCCGCTCCATCGACAGCCGCACCTTGCCGTGATCGCCTATCCACGTTTCGAGGACGCCATTCGTGACTCGAACCGGTTAAAGGTGGCCGCACCGATTGCCATCGAGTGCCTCGATGAGCGAACCATCTCGTTGGCGACGGCGTCACCGGCGTTCCCCAGGTTGGCATCGCTACTCGGCCCGTCCTTCGACGCGTCGGAGTCTTTGCTCCTTATGGAGTTCGACGGCCCTGACGGCATTGGCGAGCTGCGTAACTTGTTGTCCGAGATGTCGGGATCGACGGCGGTTGCGATCACGGCTGATACAGCCGACATAGCAGCGGTCTGGAAAGTGCGTGCCGACGCTGTTGGTCTGCTCGGCCAGGCTGTCGACGGCCGGCGTTCAGTCGCGTTTGTCGAAGACTGTGCGGTGCCGCCACATCGTCTTGAGGAGTTCGTTGCTGGCTATCGCAGCCTGCTCGACTCCTACGGCTTGAGCTACGGCATGTTTGGGCACGCCGATGTCGGCTGCATTCACGTCCGCCCAGCACTGGACCTGTACGAGGAGTCGCACGAGCGGCTGCTACGAACGATCTCCGACGAGGTGCATGCGCTGGTCGCAAGCTTCGGCGGTGTGCTGTGGGGTGAACACGGTCGTGGTTTCCGAGGCGAATACCTCGACCTTGATGACAACACTGTGCATCGAATGCGGCAAATTAAGACGGCATTCGATCCGCGCAACATCTTGAATCCTGGAAAGCTGTACGCACCGCTACAGGGCGCGCCACCAATCACGAAGATCGATGAAGTGCCGCTGCGCGTTCACAGCGACCGGTCTGTTGCGGTGGCCCATCGACAAGAGTTCAACAGCGCGTTCGGCTGCAACGGGAACGGCATCTGCCACCACTGGGGCGAAGCCGAAGTGATGTGTCCGTCGTACAAGGTCACGTTAGACCCGCGCCTCTCGCCGAAGGGTCGGGCTGATTTGTTGCGCGGTTGGCTTGCCAACCCGAGTGACGCCGACCTGGCCAACGATCTCGACGACTCGATGCGTCAGTGTCTGTCGTGCGGGGCGTGTACCGGGCGCTGCCCGGTCCAGGTGGATATCCCGGAAATGAAGTCGCGCTTCCTCGAACGACGTTCCCAGGTCAGCCGCTGGCCCGACCTGCGAGATGTTCTCTTGAGTCGCTTCGAATCGTTGCTCCCGAAAGCGCAATCCGCAGCCCGGCTGGTGGGGCCGCTGCAGCGGCTGTTTGCACCGATTTTGAGGAAGGGCCTTGGCATTGTCGATCTTCCGCAAGTTCCGGCGGGCTCCTTGGGCACACGACTCACCGCACTCGACGTGCCAGTCGTAGACGGCTCTGATGGCGTCGGCGACGCCACAGTGGTGGTGCTGCCAGATGCCTTTACGGCATTCATCGATCCGAACGTGCTCGACGCAACGATCACCGTGCTGCGAGCACTGGGGGAACGGCCCGCACTGGCCCCTTTCGTGCCGTCGGCGAAGTACGACCACGTCAAAGGCCGGCGTCGTAGGTTCGCGAAAGCTGCTGCCCGGCAGCGCGAACTGATCGAACGTCTTGCGCCTTACGGCGTGCCGCTGGTGATCATCGAACCGGCGGTCTCACTGCTGGGTGCGCACGAGTACACCGCCATCGATAGGTCATTTCCAAGCGATGCGACGATGTCATTGGCAGAGTTCCTCGCGCCTCGGCTCGCGGCGCTGCCGGCGTCGACCGGGCGTGACAACGAGGGGGTCGTGCAGCTGTTTGGCCATTGCACCGAAGTCAGTCTCGCTCCGGAGCAGATGGGCACTTACCGCTCCATGCTGGAAGCGGCGGGCTTCAACGTACAAGTCGAAGCAACGACGTGCTGCGGGATGGCGGGAGTCTTCGGGCACGAAGCTGAGAACCAAGAGATGTCGACGGCTCTTTTCGATATGGGCTGGCGATCGAAGCTGAAATCAGGGGATCCGGTGCACCGGTGCGTAAGCGGCTATTCGTGTCGGAGTCAGTCGAAGCGGTTCGGTTACACGTTGACACACCCGATCCAGGTGCTCGCATCAGCCATTTCCTGATTTGTTTTCACACACCGCGTGTAAACAAATCACAAAATGGCTGATGCGAGCTCATGAAACGTGTTGTTGGTGGCGAATGCCAGCGCAGAGCAGTTGGAGCATGTGATCGAACGTGTCGTCGATGTCGAGCTTGTGCGGGTGCCCGTCGGACAACTCGATGTGGGAGAAACCGTGAAACGCCGACCGCAGCGTGCGGGCTGCATGGACGCGATTCTCGGGGTCGAGGTTGAAACTCGCGAGCGACATCGAGATCACCTCGACAATGCGGTTGGCCGCGGCCTGGAGTTCAGCGTCGCCGGTGCAGGGATATCGATCCGTGGCTGCGAACAGGCCGGGCCGCTCGGCGGCAACGCGTCGCCAGGCATGGCCGACTGCCGCCACGGCGTCGTTGCCTGCCACGCCGATGGCGGCTGCTGCCATCGAATCGGCGAGGAGCTTGCGACCGCGCAAGCTCAGTGATCGGATGAGGTCTTGGTAGCTCTCGACATGGCGGTAGAGCGCCGGTTGCCGGACCCCGAGCTGTTTGGCGACCGATGTGAGCGTCACCTCACCGAGACCGTGAATGTCAGCCAGTTCGCCCGCAACGTTGACCACGGTGTCGTGGTCGAGAGGCTTGCGTTCGGTCGTGGAGGCGGAGGTCATGAGCAGGTTTGAACCTATAACAGCAACGTGATGCTCACTTCACTCAACGGTCTGAGACCGCCGCGAGTCTCGTCACGCCTGGAGGCTGGAGATCACGGCGACATTGACGATGTCGTCGACGCTGCAGCCCCGTGACAGGTCATGGAGGACGCCGTCGAGCCCTTGCAACAGCGGCCCGAAGGCCTGGGCGCCGCCGAGTCGTTCGGTGATTTTGTAGGCGATGTTGCCGGCGTCGAGGTCGGGAAAGATGAAGGTGTTCGCGTGGCCGGCAACGAGGGAGTCAGGTGCCTTGCTTGCAGCGATTGTGGGGATCCATGCAGCGTCAAACTGCAGCTCGCCGTCGATGGAGAGGTCAGGAGCGAGCTGGCGGGCCAGCTCGGTTGCAGTTCGGATTTTGTCGATTCGCGGATGTTCTGCGCTGCCCTTTGTTGAGAAGGACAGCATCGCGACAGCGGGATCGATGCCTGCAAGCTGCGCGAAGGTCCGGGCGCTGGAGATGGCGATCCAGGCCAACTGCTGGGCATCTGGGTCGGCGATGACTCCGCAATCGCCGTAAACAAGCGGTGTGCCGTCGGGCAGGACGAAGAAGAAACTGCTACTCACGGTGCCAGCGCCACGGGCGACTCCGAGGATACGGAGCCCGGCGCGAACCACGTCGACCGTCGGGCGACTCGCTCCGGCGACGCATCCGTCGACTTTTCCGGTCTTAACCATGAGGGCCGCAACGTGCAGTGGATCGGTGAGGTCGACCTTCTCGCCGAGTGGCGCTGCAGCATCTCGAATCGTCGCATCGACGTGGTCAGGCGCGTGTTCGATCACGATGGCTTCGGCGAGGCCGTCGGCGTTGAGTCGCTCGGCAGCCTCGCGAGCGCGGTCGTCGCCAGCGTCGGCGAGCACGATCCGCTTGGGGTCGGCTCGAGCTTGCTTGTACCAGCTGTCGATGAGGGTCATGTGATGTCCAGTCCTGAAAAATACAACAGGGATGAGCCTCGCACCGATTGACCCGGTCTGAGACTTATCACTGTCGGGAAATCAGCCCTTGCCGCGCCAGGGAATCAGCTTCGACTCGGCAAAGCGCATGACGACGTCCATGAGGACGCCGATGACTGCGATGACGATGATGCCCACGACCACCACATCGGTACGCAGGTTGTTGCGGGCGTCGAAGATCATTGAACCCAAGCCCGTCTCCGCGCCGACGAGTTCGGCGGCGACGAGGGTGCCCCAGCTCACTCCGAGCGCGACGCGAACCCCGGTGAACAGCTCGGGCAGTGCGTTCGGGAAAATCACTCGGCACAACACCTGCGATTTCGACGCGCCGAGCGAATACGCGGCGCGGACTTTCGACAGCTTGACCGTTCGGGCGCCTGCTCGAGCCGCGATGACCATGATCCACACGGAGGCGAAGATCAGAAGGTTGACGGCCGTTCCATCGCCGATGCCGAACCACACGATGAAGAGCGGCAGCAATGCGAGTGGCGGGATGGGGCGGAACAGCTCGACCGGGGCCTCGAAGATTCCGCGCAGCTTGCTGTTGAGACCCATCGCGAAGCCGATCGGGATTCCGATGATGCTGCCATAGAACATGCCACGCACGACGCGCCACAGGCTGGTCGTGGTGTGCTCCCACAGCGTGACGTTTTTGAACCCGGTGGTACGAAGCCGATTGAACTGCGTCCATGTATCGCCGGGCGAAGGCATGGTTGCGGGCCCGACGAGTTGCGAGTGGTCGGCCGGATTACAGGTCTGGATGAACCCGAGGCGCCGGTTGGTCTCGGCTTCGCTGAATTCGTAATCGGGCATGTCACTGAGACCGTTGGCCAGGAGATTCCGAAGCCCGTCTTGGGCATCGGGCACGTCTGCTTCAGTGCGTGGGGCCTGTTCGCACGCGGCGAGGTAGTCGCGCTGCATCGGGTCGGTAAACGGAATGGAGATGCCGTTCTTTCCGTCGGCGAGCCGCGCTTCGTTGCGCAGCATCGAGTCGTCGGCCGAGGCCTGGAACTGCTGATCGACGTTGCCTTTGAAGGAGTCGTCGAATCCGAACGGTGTGGTGGCAAACCACCAGAACGCAATGAGCGCAACCACCGCGATGAGGCTGTAGAGGGGCAGGCTTCGAACCGCGCCCGCATCACCGAACGTGACGGTCTTCTTGGGGTTCGGGCCATCCTTCTTCTTGAAGAGACCGAACAGGCCGCCCGTTCCGGTTTTCGAGTTCACGCCGTCATCGGTCGCGAGTTCGCTGGCTGGCATGCCGTCGGGGACCGAGTCGCCGTAGGTGTTGCGGACATGGCGGATGCCATTCCACATCATCGGGCCAAATTGCTTGCGGAACTCGGCGATGCCCGTCACGCTCAGAGCAATGAGCGTCGTGCCGTGGCACGCCCAGTTGGGATCAAGCGCGCAGCGCAACGAGGTACTGTCCGCCGCCCTCTTGAATATCGCTGCTCAGGGTGAGACCGGGTTCGAGGCGGCTGATGCGGTCGATCAGCCACGCCGCCGTCGTGTCGGCGTCGGCAGCAGTCGGACAGCGGCAGAAAATTTCTCGCCCGCCCTTCGCTGCGAGTCGATCGACCGTTGGGATGATTGCAACCGGGTCGATCGTGAAGAGCTGCTCGTTCCATATAACGACTGCCTCGATGTTGCCCTTGCCGGTGTTGCAACCGCGATGGGCAAGGCGTTCGTGGAGGTCGGTCGAGCCCTTCGACTTTCCCTTGCCCTTCTTTTTCGCCTTCCGATCCGTCATCCGTGCATCGACGCTCGGCCCGCGATCGTCGTTGACCGACATAGCCGGATCGACCGAGTCGTCGCAGAGCCAGCAACGCCAATTGTCTTGCTGACCAATATCTTCGACGCGTGCCATGCTTGGAATGTAGGCGGTCACACTGTGTCAGGCACAGTGTGACCGGTCACTTGCGGAGAGGAGCCAGCGCGCTCATGCCGCGGTATGCAGCGGCTTCGCCCAGGTCGGCTTCGATACGGAGGAGCTGGTTGTACTTCGCGACACGGTCGGAGCGGCATGGTGCACCGGTCTTGATCTGGCCACAATTGGTGGCGACGGCAAGGTCAGCAATGGTGGCATCTTCGGTCTCGCCGGAGCGATGGCTCATCACCGAGGTGTAGCCGTGGCGGGTCGCGAGCTGCACGGTGTCGAGTGTCTCGGTGAGTGAGCCGATTTGGTTGACCTTGATGAGGATCGAGTTCGCAACGTCGGTGTCGATGCCGCGCTGCAGCCGAACGGAGTTCGTGACGAAAAGATCGTCTCCGACGAGCTGGGTTTTGTGGCCGACGGACGCGGTGAGCTTTGCCCAGCCGTCCCAGTCGTTCTCGTCCATGGCGTCTTCGAGCGACACGATCGGGTACTTGTTGACCATTTCGGTCCAGTAGCCGGCCATCTCGTCGGGGGAGAGGACTTTGCCCTCGTGGGTGAGGTGGTACGCACCGTCTTTGAAGATCTCTGACACGGCCGGGTCGAGCGCGATTGCGATGTCGACGCCTGGTGTGAAGCCGGCTTTCTCGATGGCTTCCATCAGTGTGGTGATCGCTTCTTCGTTGGACGAAAGGTTGGGAGCAAACCCGCCCTCGTCACCAACAGCCGTCGAAAGACCGCGGTCAGCCAGAACCTTCTTGAGGACGTGGTACGTCTCGGTGCCCCAACGGAGCGCTTCGGAGAATGATGGCGCGCCAACCGGCATCACCATGAATTCCTGGAAGTCGATCGAGTTGTCGGCGTGGCTGCCGCCGTTGATGATGTTGACACGCCGGCACCGGCAAGACCACGACGTTCGTTCCACCGAGTACGTGTAGAGGGGAACATCGAGTTCGATTGCCGCAGCCTTCGCAACGGCGAGGCTCGTACCGAGGATTGCGTTGGCCCCGAAGTTGGCCTTGTTGTCGGTGCCGTCGAGGTCAAGCATGACGCGGTCGAGTAGGCGCTGATCGATTGCGTCCATACCGACGAGTGCGTCGGCAATTTCGCGGTTGACGTGGCCGACCGCCTGCTGGACTCCCTTGCCCATATAACGGTCGCCGCCGTCACGGAGCTCGACTGCCTCGTGCTCGCCGGTCGACGCGCCGGAGGGAACCGCAGCGCGACCTACCGAGCCCGAGTCCAACTCGACTTCAACTTCGACCGTGGGGTTGCCACGTGAATCGAGGATCTCACGGCCGACGATGTTCAAAATTTCGCTCATACTCCGCTCACCATAGACGCCGTTGCTCGTTGCCGCTGCTGGTGTTCGGAGTTGTTTGGACTCTGCGATGGTTGCCAATACGTGATGGCAGGCCCCCGGTCACCCGTCGTCGTTGTTGACGGCAACGATTTCGTCTGGAGCGTCGATCAGCACGTTGTCGAGGTACGACGCGAGCGCCTGGTCGAGTGCGACGTCGGTGGCGCCAGCCTCTGAGAGGTACCAACGATGCTCAAGGAGTTGGTGGTATATCTGCGGCCTCCAGCTTGTTGAACATTGACTCGGGGACCTGCGCCATTAATGGTTCGAATTGCTGGTCGAGCCATCGCACCGCAATGACGTTCTCGGGGAGCTGTCGGAACGTGGCACCGGTGACAGCCGAAGTAGCGGCCCGCTGCCGCTGGAGTTCGGCACCGAACGCGCGGATGTCGCTGAGGAGACGCCGGGCCTGATTCTCGGTGGTCTCGAGGCCGGTGAGGTTCTTGAGTCGAAGCCGGTGATAACCATGTTCGACGACCCGAGGGGTGTACCGCATGTGCCCGGTACCTGGGTCGCCGTCGATGTCCATCTCCTCGACGTCGAACCCGAGTTCGTGCAGCCGTTGCAGTCGTTGCTCTATCCGGAAGGTGTCGCCGAGAACGAAGTCTGCTGGCTCGGTCAATTCGGCCCACAACCCGTTGTAGCGGTCCTCGATTTGTATCGACACTTCCCACGGGTCGATGTCTGCGGCCAGTCGCTTGCCGGCTTCGCTGCGCAGGCAATCTTGCTCTACCTACCTTTTGCCATGCTCCAACGTTCGGCTCGGGCCGTCAACGTCAGGCGAAACCCGATCCTGCTGACCTATGCCGTCGGAGTGCTCCTGTTCGTCCACATCCAAGGATTGGCAGGACTGTCGACGCTGTCCGAGACGTCCGAGACGTCCGAGACGTCCGAGCCAGCGCAGGTTGCTCAACTTGTTGGCTATCTCGCCATTGGCGCCCTGCTGCAGTTGGTCGCAACCTTGTCTGCAGCAGAGGTAACTCGCTCGTTGAATAACGCCGCCGAGAACCTCGCAGCGGATCACAATGCACAGGTTGACAAGTACCGGAGCGTCGAGGTGCCGCCGCCGCAATGAGTTCCGACACCGAATTCACCGACGGCGACTGATTCGCTGACGTCGTACCTCCGCCACTGCGATCGGACCCGCCCCCGTCGCTCATCTCCACGTGGTGGCTGAGAACCGCAATCCTGATGATGCTGCTCGGCGCCCTGGTGCTGACCATGTGGGTCGAATGCGCGGGCGAGGCGGACGACATCGGTTCGCACCTTGGGGTGATTGGACTCCATATTGTCATCGCTGGCTCGATCATGATCTGGAGCTTTGTCGCGATGTGTCACGCCAACAAGTTCGTGCCGGGGTGGTTTACCGGCTGCCGATGCTGATGTTCGCGTTGGCAATGTGGCAGGCGATCACCGTCTTTGACGAAGTCATCGATCTGCGATGACGACGCTGGAAGGCCGAGTGGGACCACTCGCTCGAAGATCTTGTCCGTCAGCCAGAATCTGGGCCGGAAGGGCCACCTGACACTCGACTTCTTGGGAACTGATTTCAGCTCGCGTTGCGCTTGACTTCGTCCCAAAGCGCATCCAGCGCGATGAGGTCGGCGGTCTTGAGGTCGATAGATCTCGAAGCGGCTAAGGCTTCGACGCCTTCGAACCGCGCCCGGAACTTGTCGCTTGCGGCACGAAGTGCCAGTTCGGCGTCGATTTTGAGGTGCCGTGCCACGTTGACAACGGCGAACAGCAGATCACCCAGTTCGAGTTCTGTGGCTGCGGCGTCGGTCTCAGTCATTGCTTCGGCGAGCTCGGCGGTCTCTTCGGCGATTTTCGGGAACGCTCCAGCGACGTCAGGCCAGTCAAACCCGACCTTGGAGGCCTTTCGACCGACCTTCTGTGCGTACGCGAGCGATGGTAGCGAGCGTGGAATGCCTTCGAAGATCGACGTTCGGCCCTTCTCGGCTTTCTTGATCTCGTCCCAGTTCTCAAGCACCGTCCCGGTGTCGTCGGCAATGATGTCACCGAACACGTGCGGGTGGCGTCGGACGAGCTTGTCGTGAATCCCCTGCGTCACGTCAGCGATCGTGAAGCGGCCTTCCTGCTCGGCGATCGTGGCATGAAACTCGATCTGAAAAAGCAGGTCGCCGAGTTCTTCGATCAGGTCGTCGTCACTTGACGGCTCGTCCGGGTCGAGCGCCTGCAGTGCATCGACGACCTCATAGGTTTCTTCAAGCAGGAACGGAATGAGCGTCTCGTGTGTTTGTTCGATGTCCCACGGACACTGCTCGCGCAACATACGGGTGAGCTCGTGGAATCGGACGTAGCCCTGGCCGACCGGAGCGGCCAACTGCGGTATGTAGATCGATGTGAGGTGGTCCGCTTCGATCGTCTGATCGAGTTGGGCCCAGGTCGTTTCCACAATGAGTTCAGCATCGGTGCCGAGCGCATGCAGCATCGTGACGGGTTCGTCGCCCTGAGCGTCTTCGACGGCCAGTTTGATCTCGTTGAGTACCCAATTGGCGTGTGTGTGAGCGACAAGCATTGGCCCACGTTCGCCGGCAGCAGCAGTGGCGAAATCGTGGCCGTCGACAAGGCGCACGCCCTTTTCAACTGGGTCGATACCGAGTCGCGCCCACGCCACGTCGAGGAACGACATGGCAGGAAGAACGTCGAGTTCGATCATTCCGTCGGCGGCTCGTTGGCGTAGGTAGCGGACAGTGCGCTCGAGGACGAGTGGCGAACCTGGAACGGCGTAGAGGACTTCGCCATGCTCGGTAGCTGCAGCTGTCAGCCGGTGAGCGATTTCGATGTAGACGTCGTCGAACGTGTCGGCGCTCTCATACAGATCGTCGTGTGTGACGGCGTCGGGTACAAGGTGGGCCGACGGATGGATCGATGTGCGGAGGTGGCGGTGTTTAATCCGCTCGATGGTTGCGAGCGTCTCGGTGGTGACGTGATTGACGCCTCCAGGCCCGAGACCAACGACGACGATGCGACCGGGCATGTGTAAATTTCGATTCGCCAGGCTCAGCCCAGCGCAACGACGGCGTTGGTTGCGCTGTCGAAGGTTCCAATCCGAGGATCGATGTAGACGTCGGCGGCGTTGATTGCATCGAGTTGTGCCTGAGCGCCATTCGGTAGGGCGCTGGCGATCGTCAGGTGGGCCTGTGCGTCGACCAGTAGATCTTGGACTCCGTCAGGGGCTTCGAGGAATGTCGGCAAGCTGCCAGCAAGGCCCTGCGTGGCGGCATCGCGATCGGCATCGGTGATTTCGATGCTCTGCTCGCCGAAGTAGTCGTTGAGTGCGCCGGCGATGACCAAAGTGCTCGTGACGGATCGGATGGTGTCGAGGTCGTTCGCCGATTCTTCGGGGATGCCAATGGCGTTGATGATTCCGCTGAGATCTTCGTGGGAGTACTCGACGTCGTTGATGCGAGCGGCAACGTTATTGTCGGTGAACGTGGTGCAGCCTGCGGTGAGCGAGGCGGCAGCCAGCGGGAGCAGGATCGTCAATAGTCGGTGCTTCACCGGGATGACGATAGCGGTCACACTGTGTCAGGCACAGTGTGACCGGTCACGCCTGGGTTGGGGGATGGCCTCTTCGACCAGCTCGCGAAGGAACTTGACAAGGTACGCCGATGGTTCGGCTTTGGTGCCGTCAGGGTTCCGCCTGGGCAGTGGCACGACCAATTGGCCGAGATCCTCTTTGTACTTGGCGCCCTTGGAGAGTCGACGGAGCCGCATTGTTTCGCTCAGCTTGAGTTCGATTGGTGCGAGCTTGGCATCGTTCGTAGAGATCTGGATGTCGCGTAGGCCGAGGCGGTGGCACTGTGCTCGCAGATAGCCAACCTGCAGCAGGGCTTCGGCTGGCTCGGGCAGCGGACCGTAACGATCTTCCCATTCAGCGCGGATGTCGTCGACCTGGGCATCGGTCTGCACGCCGGCGAGACGTCGGTAGGCCTCGAGCCGGAGCTCTTCCTTGGCCACGTAGTCGGTTGGAAGGAACGAGTCGGTCGGCACGTCGAGCTTGATTTCGGCTGGAGCCTTCTTTGCTGGCTCGCCCTTCATTTCACTGACCGCTTCGGTGACCATCTGGCAGTACAGGTCGTAGCCGACGGCTGCGATATGGCCAGACTGAGACTCGCCGAGCAGGCTGCCCGCGCCTCGAATTTCGAGGTCGCGCATAGCGATTTTGAAGCCTGATCCGAGCTCGGTTGATTCACCGATCGTCCGCAGCCGCTCGTACGCCTCTTCGGTCAGCACTTTGTCGGGCGGATAGAAGAGGTAGGCGTATGCCCGCTGGCCAGATCGGCCGACGCGTCCGCGCAGCTGATGCATTTGGCCGAGGCCGAGCAGGTCGGACCGCTCGACGACGAGCGTGTTGACGGACGGCATGTCGATGCCCGACTCGATGATGGTGGTGCACACAAGGACGTCATAGTGGCCGTCCCAGAAGTCTTGGACAACGGTTTCGAGGGTGCTCTCGTCCATCTGGCCATGAGCCACGGCGATGCGCGCGTCCGGAACGAGCTGGCGCAGCCTGGCTGCCGCCGTGTCGATTGAACGCACTCGGTTGTGGACCCAGAAGACTTGGCCTTCGCGAAGGAGTTCACGGCGGATCGCCTCGACGGCGACCCGTTCTTCGTATTCGCCAACGAAGGTCAGGATGGGCTGGCGTTCCGCCGGCGGGGTCTGCAGCAGCGACAGGTCCCGGATACCGACGAGAGACATTTCAAGGGTGCGCGGAATTGGCGTTGCCGAGAGCGTGAGGACGTCGACGTTTGTCTTCATCCTTTTCATCTTCTCTTTGTGCTGCACGCCGAAGCGTTGCTCTTCGTCGACGACGAGGAGGCCGAGGTCTTTGAAATTGATGTCCGCCGCAAGCAGTCGGTGGGTGCCGATGATGCAGTCGACCTCACCAGATTTCACCTGAGCGATGACCTTCTTGGCCTGCGCTGCAGTCAAGAATCTCGACAGCACTTCGACCCGAATCGGGTAGCCGGCGAAGCGGTCGGCGAACGTATTGCCGTGCTGCGTTGCAAGCAAGGTGGTCGGTGCGAGCACAGCGACTTGTTTGCCGTCTTGGATTGCTTTGAATGCAGCGCGGATTGCAACCTCTGTCTTGCCAAAACCAACGTCGCCACACACCAGACGGTCCATTGGATGCGTGCGCTCCATGTCGGCCTTGATCTCGGCGATTGCGGTGCGCTGATCAGGCGTCTCGACGAACGGAAACGCCTCTTCCATCTCGTGCTGCCACGGCGTGTCTTGAGCAAAAGCATGGCCCACTGCGGTAATTCGCTGCTGGTACAACAGGACCAACTCTTGCGCGATTTGACGAACCTCCGACTTGACGCGGCTCTTCGCTTTGGCGAAGTCGGACCCGCCGAGCTTGTGCATAGCAGGCGCTTCGCCACCGACGTACTGGCGGAGCGCGTCGATCTGGTCAGACGGTACGTAGAGCTTGTCGCCGCCCTTGTACGAGATGAGCAGGTAGTCGCGCTCGACGCCGCCGATGGCCCGTTTGACCATGCCCTCATATTGTCCGACGCCGTGCTGGTGGTGCACCACGTAGTTGCCGGCTTTGAGGTCTTGGAAGGTGGTGGTGCCTTCGCGCTTTGGCTGGCGGCGTGCCTTGCGGTGGGCGCGGCGTCGGCCGGTCAAGTCGCTTTCGGCAACGATGCTGACCTTCGCGTTGGGCAGGGTGGCGCCTCGATGAATCGGTGCGACCACGATGTGGCCGCCCGGGCTCAGATTGAGCATGTCGCCGCTCTGTGCCATTGCGGCGGTGAGCTTGCGGATCGGGAAATCGAGCCCCTGGTCAAGGAGGAGCGAGTGCAGGCGGTCAGCTGACCCGGTGCCGTCGGCAGCGACCACCACTCGGAATCCGTTGCTAATGAGCTGTGTCAGCCGGTCGGTGAGCCCAGAGCCGTCGCCGGCAACCGGCCCCCAGCCTGAGGCTTCGACAACGGGGGTGCTGGGCGACTCGGGCGTCGAATCGATCGACCAGAAAGAGTTCGTGCCGCTGGCCGGGTCGGCAGCAAGGAGTGCATCGGGGTCGGCGTGCAGCCGCGGGAACGACTTGTCGGGATCTCGAGCCCAGGTGCTGGCAAGGGTTCGTGCCAGGTCGTCCTCTTCTGCGATCAAGTCGAGTGCGCGGTCGCGCATCCGGCGCGGCTCGACGAGCAGCACCTTGGCGTTCGCCGGTAACACGTCGGTGATCAAACGGTCGTCATCGACGAGCCAGGGGAGCCAACTCTCCATGCCGTCGAAGTGCGCGCCTTCGGCGAGGCGCTCCCACTGCTCGCGGCCCCAGGGCTCCTTCGCCACCAGTTGGGCAGCACGAGCGCGGACGTCGTTGGTCGGCATCAGCTCGCGAGCCGGGAAGATCGTGACGCTGTCCAGATCGTCGGTCGAACGCTGATCGTTCACGCCGAAACGCGTGAGCCGCTCGACCTCGTCGCCCCACAGGTCGATGCGAATTGGGGCGTCGGCCGTCGCGGGGTAGACGTCGAAAATTGCTCCGCGTCGGGCGAACTCTCCGCGATGCTCGACCAGTTCTTCTCGGCGGTAACCGAATTCGACGAGTTGAGCAGCGAGGCGATCGGGGTCGACGTCGATCCCGGGCCGAATGATGATTGGTTCGACCGTGGTCGATCCCGGGCCGAGCTTCTGCAACAGCGCGCGCACGCCAGCGACGATGATCTTGGGCGCGCGATCTTCGTTGCCGAGGCGCCAGAGGACCTTGAGGCGTTGTCCCATGGTCTCGACGCTCGGGCTGACGCGTTCGAACGGGAGCGTCTCCCAGCCGGGGAACAGCGCAACGTCGTCCTCGGGGACAAACTGCATGAGGTCGTCGGCAAGTTGGGCGGCCATTGTGCCGGTCGGGCAAGCAACGACGAGGGGTCGGCGGTTCGACAGGTTGGCGAGCGCCGCAATAGCGATGGGTCGAGCGACTTCGACGACGGCGAGGCGCGCATCGGGCTCGCCGAGTGCGCGGGTGAGGCCGGGCTCGCTCCGCAGTAGGCCGGGCAGTGATTCGAGGGGGGCGGTCGTCATTGCTTGATGTTGTATCGGCGCATGGCGGCTTCGACCCCGTCGGAGATGATCAATTCGACGGCGTCGGCCGCGTCGACAACGGCAACGTCGAGTCGTTCCCGCTCAGACTTGGGAACCTTCGAAAGCACGTAGTTCTTGCCAGCTCCCGACGGGGGCTTGCCGACGCCGATCCGGACCCGCAGATAGTCCTGCGACTTGGTGTGCGCGGTGATTGAGCGAAGGCCGTTGTGGCCCGCGAGCCCCCCGCCTTGTTTCACCCGCAGAACGCCTGGATCGAGATCGAGTTCGTCGTGAATGACAATGATTCGGTCCACCGAGGCGATGCGGTAGCGCCGCACTTGGGCGCCGACCGCCTGGCCCGACTCGTTCATGTACGTGATTGGAAAGCTCAGCACGACTCGTTCGTCGTTGCCAGGCGCTCCGAAGCGCGTTTCTGCGGTGAGTGCGTTATCGCGCCCGCCCTTGAGTTGTTCCCTGTGGCGTTCAGCGAGCAGCTTCACGACATCTTCGCCGACGTTGTGGCGCGTGCCAATGTATTTGGGGCCGGGGTTGCCCAAGCCGACGACGAGCCAGTCGAACGGAGCACCTTTGCCAGTGCGGCCGAACAAACTCATACCGTCAGATGGTCGAGTAGGCGATGTGGGGTGTCATGCGGGCCGGGTGGGCCCGGATGATCACTCGGCGGTGTCGCCGGCAGGTGCGTCGCCTTCAGCGGCTTCGGCTGCAGCGGCTTCGATTGCTTCGGCCTCGGCGTCGAGCACCGGGGTCCGCATCGTGAGGACGGTGACGACCGGGTACTCGGGGTCGGCTGTTGCGGTGACGCCGGCAGGCAGGACGACGTCGGAGACGCGAATCGTTGTCTCCATATCCATCTCGGAGACGTCGATAACGACTGCGGAGGGGATGTTGCGCGGCGTTGTCGTGACTTCGATGACGTTCATCGTGACGTCGACAAGGCCGCCGTCGGCCTCAACGGCCTTGGCCTCGCCCACGAGCCGGACCGGCACGTTCACGGTGACTTCTTCGTTCAGGTCGACCTGAATGAAGTCGATGTGCTGGACGTTGCGCTTGACCGGGTGGCGCTGGATGGCTTTGACCAGGGACGGGTACACCTCGCCATTGACCGAGAGGTCAAGGATGGTGTTCATGCCGGACTCGCCGGACAGGGCAACGCGCAGGTCGCGACGAGCGACAGAGACGCTCAGCGGGTCCATGCCGTGGCCATAAACGACGCCAGGAATACGATCAGCCGTGCGGAGGCGGCGTGATTCGCTGCTTCCAGTTGTGCGGCCAGCTTCGGCAATGAGAACGGTCTCAGACATGGATTCGATCCTAGAAATCAAGTGTTTGGCCCCGCAACCACGGCGGAACCTTCGTCAATACAGCAGGCTTCAACGCTATCGGCCGCGCGCTGCATCCCCTCCCATTCCTGTCACACCCGTTCCTGTCACACCCACTTCAACCCAGCCTCCATGCAGCATTTTCTACAACGAAGACTGTTTCGCCTCGCGGGTGCTGTGCGGTGGTCTCAATTTGAGGCAGGGCAGGGCAGGGCAGGGCAGGGCAGGGCCAGAATCTGAGACCGCTTTCGGTGTGGATGCACTGCGTTGGTCTCGATTTCAGGCGATCGAGATAGATATCAACCACGGCCGCAGTGACCTGGCCGAAGAGCATTCGGGCCGGCGTCGCGACGGCGACGGCGCCATGAGGTATGCGCCCGGCAGGACGGGGACAGCCCATCCAGTCGAAACGGAGGGCGTCAACTTGTCTGGCGAGCAGCCTGCGCTATGGAGTTGTTGGCCCGATACGGCACTGTGTTGGCGTGGCTCAGGGCGAGAGAATTGTTCGTCGAACACACCCGTTCGGTGGGTAGGTGGCGGTCTGCCCGAAGCGGAAATTGGGACTGTTGCAACGCATGGGCGCGGAGCAACAACTTGAGTTTCGGTCAAGCCGGGAGTCAGCTGAGATTTTCGCCGTCGAAGATGTCGCTGACGCTGGTGTCGTCGAAGACGGCGCCGAGGGCTTCGGCGATCAGCGGAGCGACGGAGAGCACCACGATGTTCGGCAGTTGCTTCTCAAGGGGGAGTGGCAGCGTGTTGGTGAGCACGATCTTCTCGAGCGGGCTGTTCTTCAAGCGTTCGATCGCCGGGCCGGAGAGCACGCCGTGCGTGGCCATTGCCCAGACGTTCTTGGCGCCGCGCTTCATCAAGAGTTCGGCAGCGGAAACGATGGTGCCGCCGGTGTCGATCATGTCGTCGGTCAGTACGCAGGTGCGTCCCTCGACGTCGCCCATGACTTCAGCGGCCTCAGCGACGTTGGTTGTTCCTTTCGGGCGGCGCTTGTAGATAAACGCGAGGTCAGCGCCGATGTCGCCGAGGTGCTGCGCCATCCGTTCAGCGACCTTGATGCGGCCGGCGTCAGGCGAGACAATGACCGGCTTCGATGCGTTCTCGCGGACGTAGGCCTCGAGGACCGGCATGGCGGTGAGGTGATCGACCGGGCCATCGAAGAAGCCCTGAATCTGTCCGGAGTGGAGATCAATCGAGATCATCCGTTTCGCACCGGCTGCCTTGAACATGTCGGCGACGAGGCGAGCGGTGATGGGCTCACGGCCGGCTGCCTTGCGGTCTTGGCGGGCGTAGCCGTAGAACGGCACGACCGCAGTGATCCGCTTGGCCGATGCACGCGACGCTGCATCGATCATGATCAGGTGTTCCATGATTGAGTCGTTGACCGATCGACCATCGACGCCATAGTGGGTCTGCATGATGAACACGTCGGTACCGCGGACCGATTCGCCGAAGCTGCACCGGACTTCGCCGTTTGCAAACTCGACGAGGTTGTCGTGACCGACCTCGATGCCGAGATGGGAGGCCACCTCCTGAGCAAGTGCAGGATGAGTGCGCCCCGTGTAGATCGCGAGGCGTTTAGTGGTGACCTTTTCCATGGGGAAGTCCCTGTGTGGTGTGTGTTGGCGGAGCGGCGGTGCTTGGAAGTCAGTTGACCGAAGCAGTGTAGAACGCGCCGGTCGTCGCATTCGAAAGAACCATGGACCCCGCAGGTAGGTGGGCATATGGGCCAACCGTCGCATCGGACCCGATGGTTGCCTGCTCGCCGACGCTGTGCTCGACGCGTACGCCGTCAGCAACCGTGCAATCGGTGAGTCGAGTGTCAGGACCGATCTCGCAACTGTCGCCGATTGTGGTCGATCCCTGCAGCATCGTGCCGGGGTAGAGCGTGACATCGCGACCGATCGTCACGTTCACGTCGACGAAGGTTTGACGGGGATCGAGCATCGTGACGCCGTTCAGCAGCCAGTGCCGGTTGGTGCGGTTGCGCAATTCGCGTTCCGCAAGTGCCAGCTGCCAACGATCATTGACGCCTTGAGTTTCTTCGGACGGCGCCTGCACCGCACCAATGCGGTGTCCCATCGAGGCAAGCGCCGCAATGACATCGGTGAGGTAGTACTCGCCCTGTGCGTTGTCGGTGGTGAGGTTGCGCAGCGCAGGGCCGAGGAGATCCCGCCGGAAACACAGGATCCCGGTGTTCCACTCTTTTATGTCGAGTTCGTCCGGCGAAGCATCGCGTTGTTCGACGATTCGAAGGACCTGGCCATCTTTTTTACGAACGACGCGGCCGTAGCCGGTCGGATCGTCGAGAACACTGGTCAACATCGTGGCGGCGTTCTGGTTCGCAACATGTGTGGCGACCAGTTCGTCGAGAGTGTCGGCGCGAAGCAGCGGCGTGTCGCCGGGCAAAATGACGATCGTGGCGTCGTCGTCGTAGTCGTCGCCGTCGAATGCGGTCATACCTATGGCCGCTGCGTCGCCAGTGCCGTTCTGTTCGATCTGCTCGACGAATGCAACGTTGGCCCAGCTCGGCGCCCGATCCTGAACTTTGGCTCGGACCTGTTCACCCATGTGGCCAATCACGACGGCGGTGCGGTCGGGCTGGAGCTTTTCGAGAGCGTGAATCACGTGCACGACCATCGCTCGACCGCAAATGAGATGCAGTGGCTTCGGTCGGCTGGATCGCATGCGAGAGCCCTCGCCGGCCGCGAGAACGATGGCAGAAACGTTCATGGTTCCGGGGGGAGGAATCGAACCACCATTCTCGGCACCAAAAACCGCTGTCTTGCCGTTAGACGACCCCGGATCGAATCGCCCTTCAACCTACCGGGCGCGACGACCGCGCCAACTCCTTCATTGTTGGATGACCCGAAGTGGTGAGGTCTGCAGACGAACAGTGTTGAGTGTCGGCCGAGGCGAATTGGACATGTGACGGACACGGGGCGTGGCGCGTGGGCACGTCGCCGATAGTGTGGCCCGCCTTATGGGTTCGTTGATCAAGAAGCGTCGCAAGCGGATGCGCAAGAAGAAGCACAAAAAGATGCTTCGTCGTACGCGCCACCAGCGTCGCAAATAGTCCAATTCGTCCGGCGTCGCCGAACTGTTTCAGTTCGCCCGATTTGCCGCAAAATCTGACGGCACTGCATGTGCCAACGCCACGTATGCGCCCTCGTCGACCAAGTCGGTGAGGGCGTTGTGGTGTTCGCCCTCGACAAACCAGGTTGCACCGCTGCCTGCGAGAGTTGGGGCGCGTCCACATCGGTCACCGATGCGATCCCTCCAGTGTGCGAGCCGTGGTTCAACAGCGATTGCTGCTGGTTCGAGGTCATTTGGTCCGTTGACTGTGGGGCCACCGAGATTGTCCCAGGCGCGGTAAACCGCTGGTGTGCTCACACGCAGCGGAGGGACAATCAGCGTGACCGAACGATCGACGTGTGGGAGTGGATCCAAAATCTCGCCGATTCCCGTCACGCGTGAGCGCCCGCCAACAAGGCAGAACGCAATGTCGGCGCCGAGTTCAGCGGCCCGTGCGAGACTGGCATCGTCGGTTTCCCAACCCGCCCATGCGAGTGCTGTCGCTGCGTCCGTCGAGCCGCCGCCGAGGCCGCCGCCATGCGGAATCTGCTTGTCGATGGTGACATGTGCCGAGCCGCCAGCGAGGCCGAGGGCGCGCGCCACCAGGTTCGATCCGTCTGCGGGTACTCCGTCGGAAAACTTTCCGGTCACAGCGAGGCCGACTCCATTGGGGTCAAAGACGAGGACGTCGTGCAGATCGAGACTGATCATTTCGGCGTCGATCAGATGAAATCCGTCGGGGCGGATACCGGTCATCTTCAGCGACAGGGTGAGCTTGGCGTGGGCGCGAAGGGTGATGGGCTCAGCGGCCATGGACAATCTCGGTGAGGCGGCACCAGGCGTCGACATCGAGTTCCTCGGGGCGTGACGTACCTGCAACGGCCGCAGCTTCGAACTGCTCGGCTGCAACGATGCCCGACAGCGACTTGCGGAGCATCTTGCGGCGCTGGCCGAAGGCGGTTTTGACGAGGGTGAACAGTTCGACGGCGTCCGTTGTCGGTGGCGTGTGACGAGTGATCTCAACGAGTGCCGATTCGACGTTCGGGCGGGGAACGAACACGGTGGATGGGACGATGCCGACGATTCGAGCCGTGCCCCAGTAGGCGGCTTTCACGCTGATTGCGCCGTAGGCCGAGGTGCTCGGCGCCGCAGCGAAGCGTTCGGCGACCTCGCGTTGAACCATCACAAGAATCCGGTCGACCTGCGGAACAAAGTCGAGAATGTCGCAGACGAGCGGCGTCCCGACGTTGTATGGAAGGTTGGCAACGAGGACCCATTTGATCGATGGGTCGAGCATCTCGTCCCAATCAAGACGCATTGCATCAGCCTCGACAACGCGCACATTTTCGCGATCGGCGACCTCGTCGCGCAGGACGGGCACCATGCCGGCGTCGACCTCGATAGCCGTCACATCGGCGCCGGTGTCGGCGAGAGCGAGCGTCAGTGAGCCGAGCCCGGCTCCGACTTCGACGACATGGTCGGCCGGCCCGACCCGGGCGAGGTAGGCGATCCGGCGAACTGTATTCGGATCGGCCACGAAGTTTTGGCCGAGGTCGCGTCGCGGTGCGAGCGAATTTGCCTCCAGCAGGTCGTGGATGCGCGGGCGCGAATGCGTCATCGCGGCCACCGGACCTGCACCGAGATCGGTGCGTCGGTCAAGTCGGCCAACCCAACGAAGTTGTTCGTGTGTAGGACGATGTCGGCCCGCTGGCTGGTGGGCGCGAGTGAGATACGGCAGATAGTCGAACGCAGATTGTCGAGGTTGATCACGGTGACGGTCTGGCCTGGTGGGATGACTTTCGCGAGACACGTCCGGGTGTCCGGAACGGTGCTCAGAAATGTGGCCTGTGCGAAGATCGAATCGGATTCGTCAGCCGTTGGTACAGCGATTTCCGCAACGCCACCCCGTTGAGGAGCAGGCCCATCGAGGAAGATCGGGTCCGTGTCGCGGATCGTGTCGAGGGTCGGCAGGTTGCTCTGGCCAATTGTTGTCTTCACAGTGATCGGTGTTCCCGCCGTGGGCTCAGCGCTGGCTGCCGGGCTTCGGAGATCAACGCCGGCGGTGGCGATGTTTGGCCTCGGAGCTGGATTGTCGCGGTTGGCGAACCAGAGCGCAGGCAGCGCGATCAGGCTGAACAATGCGGCGAGGTAGAAACGTCGTCGGTCGGTGTCGTCGAGGGGCACTGGTCAGTCTTTGGTCAGAGGCTGTAAGCGAGTCAGTCGCAGTGGAATGCGACCGCGTTGCGTCGGATACGGAGCGTATCCCACCGACGCGTTCAGGCGATACCGGGCAGGACGCGCCGAGTGTTTTTGGCGGTCTGAGCAGCGACTTCGGTGACTGGAAGCTCGCGGAGATTGGCGATGAACTGGCCCACGTGTGGCACCCATGCCGGGCGATTTATTTTGCCGCGATGCGGGAGTGGTGCGAGATACGGGCTGTCGGTTTCTACCAGCAGCGAATCGAGCGGGCACAGCTGCGCCGCTTCCTGTACCTCGGGAGCACTCTTGAATGTGACGATGCCGGAGAAGGAGAGCACCGTGCCGCGTTCAAGCGCGCGTCGAGCCTCGACTGTGCCGCCGGTGAAGCAGTGAAAGATCGTGTGTTCCGGCACGCCCTCGGCGTCGAGGATGTCGAAGGTGTCGTCCCATGCGTCGCGGGAGTGGATTACGAGCGGCAGTTTGTACTCGTGTGCGAGCTGCACCTGTTCGGCAAACGCTGCCTTCTGAATGTCGCGCTCGGAATGCTCGTAGTAGTAGTCGAGCCCGGCTTCACCGATCGCAACGATGCCAGGCGTGCTGAGTAGGTCGATGATCGTGTGGACGCCCTGAACAGCGTCGTGCGGGTGCAAGCCGACCGTTGCGAACACGTTGTCGTGGCGACTCGCGACGTCGATGGCCGCCTCGGAGGTTGTCCGGTCACAGCCGACCGTGACGAGCGTGTGGACACCCATTTCCATCGCTGTTGCAACAGCGCCATCAGGCCCTTCAGGAATCCGCTCGTCGTGAATGTGGCAGTGACTATCGATCCATTCGGGTTGGTTCGGGCTTGTCACCATGTCTCCTGACCGCAGTTTTGGTCGCCCTCACGCCAGCCTCGCTCGCTCGGCGGCCTGTTGGTTGCGTTGCACTGTGGTTTCCGCATGGCTTAGAGCTTGATACGGGGGAAGAGTGCGTCGCCCTTAGTGACGACGGAGCCTGCTGCGTACTGGCCCCATGCGGCGGCGTCGGGGAGGCGCTGGTCGACGACGTTGCCCGTCATGCCGATGCGTTCCCACAGAGCCTGGGCGGTGTCGGGCATCGCTGGGTGGACCAGTATGGCGACAATGCGGAGCGCTTCGAGAGCGTCGCCCATCACCTGGTCGACGTCCGCCCCTGGCTCAGACTTCCACGGCTCGTTCGTTTCGAGGTGGCCGTTTGTCGCACGGATCAGCGACCACGTGGCGTCAAGCGCCCGGCTTGGTTGGACCGTCGCCCAGCCTGCAGCCGTGTCGGCGTAGGCCTGCGCGGCAATGGCAGCGAGCGGGCTGTCGGGATCGGGAGCCGTGCCGAGGCCGTCGCACTTCTTGGCAACGACGGTGGCCACGCGTGCTGCGAGGTTGCCGAGGTTGTTGGCCAGGTCGGAGTTGTATCGACCGACCAGCCCCTCCCAGGTGAAGTCGCCGTCGTTGCCGTAGGCGGTGTCGGCGAGCACGTAGTAGCGGAAACCGTCAAGGCCAATGTCGTCGATGAGGTCAAGAGGGTTGACGACGTTGCCGGCGGTTTTACTCATCTTCTCGCCGCCGCTGAGCAGCCAGCCGCCGATGGCCCAACCCTGGGGCGGCTCAAGGCCTGCTGACATGAGCATTGCGGGCCAGTACACGCAGTGCTGGCGGACAATGTCTTTGCCGATCAGGTGGAAGTCGGCCGGCCAGTTTTCTTTGTACGCGTCGGTGCCGTCGCCGAAGCCGACCGCGGCCAAGTAGTTGGTGAGTGCATCGAACCATACGTAGGTGACGTGCTTGTCGTCCCAGGGCAGCGGGATGCCCCATTCGAGCGAGGTGCGGCTGATCGAGAAGTCACGGAGACCCGACTTGATGAGGCCGATGGCTTCGTTGCCGCGCTGCTCGGGTGTCATCGCCGTCGGATGTTTGGCATACCAATCAAGCAGGCGATCTTCGAAACGCGACAAACGAAAGAAGTAGTTCTCCTCTTCGAAGAACTCGACTGGACGATGGTGGATCGGGCACTGGTTGGCTTCGCCGTCGGCGTCTTTGTCGAGTTCGTCGTCTTGGTAGTACTCCTCACACGCAACGCAGTACTTGCCGGAGAATTTGTCGAGTTCGATGTCGCCAGCGTCGTAACAACGCTGCAACAGTTCGGCGACAGCTGCTTTGTGCCGAGGCTCGGTGGTGCGAATGAAGTCGTCGTTCGCGATGTTCAACTTCTCCCAGGCTGCAGCAAATTTTGGCGCAATCGAGTCGGTGAACTCCTGCGGGGTGACATTGGCCGCGTCAGCGGCCTGCTGGATTTTTAAGCCGTGTTCGTCGGTGCCGGTCAGGTATTTGACGTCGTCGCCGAGGAGTCGATGCCAGCGCGTCAAGGCGTCGCCGATGATGGTCGTGTAGGCGTGGCCGAGGTGCGGCTCGGCGTTGACGTAATAAATGGGGGTCGTCACATAGAACCGAGTCACGCGTACACGATACCGTCCGCCCGGTGACCGGTACGGGTGTGTTTGCAGCAGCGACGAGTGTTGAGCAGGTGGCGGAGGTGCAAGGCGATGGGACGCGCACCGCGTTCAGCGCCTCGATCAACGATGGCTGGGACATTGGTGGCAATGCCAATGGCGGCTACCTGATGGCGATTGCTGGCCGTGCGATGGCTGCAGCAGCCGGTCGACCGCCATTGACACTCACTGCGCACTACCTGCGCCCAGCGCCTGCTGGGCCGTGCACGATCGACGTCGACCTCGTGCGCTCCGGTCGTCGACTCGCCACCGCTCGGGCATCACTTCGGATTGGTGGCAAGCCAACGCTCGAGTTGCTTGGCACGTTCGGCGATCAGCAGCCAGACGACGCCACGACCTATGAGCGTGAAGCGCCGGCCGATGTGACGCCGTATGACGAGTGCTCAATGAGGCCAAGCGCAACAGCGCCAGACGGCCCGGCATTGATGGACCGCCTTGCATTGCGCATCGATCCGGTCGACGCCGGCTTTCGGAACGGGACAGTCACGGGCGACCCGACGGTCCGCGGATGGTTCGCCCTGGCCGCCGACGAACCGATCGACGCGATTGCGTTGCTGCTGGCAGCGGATGCGTTCCCGCCGCCGATCTTCAACTCGGGGATGCCTGTTGCGTGGGTGCCGACCATCGAGTTGACCGTTCACATTCGTGGGACGCCGGCACCCGGCCCGATCCGCTGTGCGTTCCGGAGCCGCTTTATTCACGACGGGCTGGTTGATGAGGAGGGCGAGATGTGGGACAGCACCGGCAAGCTCGTCGCGCAGTCACGGCAGCTTTCGCTGATGCCGCGCGGCTGAACTGGGGCGGCTGAACTGGGGCGGCTGAACTGGCGCGGCGGTCAGCGTTGTTCAGATCGTGAGTTGGTAGACGTCGCGGCGTGACCGGCCGGTCTGTTGTGCCACAGCGGTAGCGGCGTCGCGCTTCGACATGCCGTCGGCGATCGCTTCATCAAGGAGACGTTGCACGTCTTGGTCAGTTGCTGGTGTGTTGTCGATCGGCACGCCGGCGAGTACGAAGACGTATTCGCCCCGTGGCTCGCCGATATCGATCGAGCCGAGGGTGCCGCGGACGACGGTTTCGTGCATTTTGGTCAGCTCGCGAGTCACCACGATGTCGCGGTTTGGGCCACAGGCTTCGCAGAGATCGGACAAGGTTCGAAGCGCTCGATGGGGGGCTTCGTAGAGGACTGATGTCCGCGGTTCGCAAGCGAGTTCGGCGAGCCGAGTCGCCCGCTCGCGACCTTTGCGCGGGAGGAACCCTTCGAACACGAACCGTGATGTGTCGAGGCCGCTGATCGTCACGGCCATTACTGCAGCGCTCGGACCGGGGACCGAACTGACGTTGCAACTGGCATCTATCGCGGCCCTGACCAGCCGCTCACCAGGGTCGGATACGCCAGGTGTCCCGGCATCACTGACCACTGCCACATCGCCGCCGCTACCGAGGACGCCGAGCACTCGATCGATCAGGTCGTGTTCGGTGTGTTCGTTGCAGACCGCCATCCGCTTGGCTTTGACTCCAGAGTGATGGAGAAGTAATCCCGTCCGTCGCGTGTCTTCGCAGCAGACGAGTTCGACAGCAGCGAGCACTTCGATGGCCCGAGGTTGCAGGTCGCCGAGGTTGCCGATTGGGGTGGCAACAAGCCAGAGAGTGCCGCTCACTCTTCGCGCACTTCGATCACGTCGCCAACGCTGACGCCCCATCGGGCGAACGCTCCTGCGTTTGCTTCGATCACGGTGCATGCGGAGAACACGGGGACGCCGACGCGGTGGCGGGCCATCTGCAACGTCTTGACGACGACGCCGTGTTCATCAATGAATGCCACGTCGATCGGAAACTTCATGCCGATTGTGTGGACACCGCGGCAGGGGCGAATCACGAGTGCTCCGTCGAGGCTGCTGCGACCGAGCAGGCCTTTGCGTCGGGCGGCTCGAGTTTCGGCGAGTTCGGCGGAAGCGAGCACCCTCGCGTCGCTCACCAGCCAAGCCATAGCGTTCATCATGCCAGAGCTGACGCGCTCTTTGGCAGTGCTGAACGCCAGACCCAGTAGCGGCGGGCGGAACGTCCTGCACAGTGCTGGGTCCAGTGCTGGGTTCGCATGTGAGCACGGGCCGGATCGCCGAAGGGGAGTACGGTCGATGACGTGGCTAGCAGTACCGGATTTTCGCTTCTGGAGGTGGCAGCGGGCCCGGCTGAGGCCCCGATTCTCACTGACATCACCGTCGATCTGCCTGAACACGGAATCACTGTGATTGTTGGACCCTCTGGATCAGGAAAGTCGACGCTGCTTCGTCTCCTGAACCGCCTCGACGACCCTGTTGGTGGGGCGATCACGTGGCGCGACGAGGCGCTGTCGGCAATGCCGCCGCCCACGTTGCGCAGGCAAGTCGGAACAATCTTCCAACGGGCCCCGCTTTTCGAAGGGTCGGTGCTCGACAACTTCCGCGTCGCCGATCCAGAGGTTTCCGGCGAGCGAGGGAGGCACGTCCTCGAACATGTCGGGCTTTCTGCAGGCCTCCTCGATCGTGACGCGGCAACGCTGTCCGGTGGCGAGGCCCAGCGGATGTGCGTTGCCCGAGCACTGCTGACTCGCCCCGAAGTTCTGCTCGCCGACGAACCAACAGCGGCACTCGACATTGATGCCCGCATCGCCGTCGAAGGGCTCGCCCGCCAACTCGCCGACGAAGGGATTGCCGTGCTGTGGGTCAGCCACGACACCGATCAAGTCCGGCGGCTCGCGGACCATGTGTTAGCGATTGTCGACGGCAAGGTTGCGGCGTTCGGACATCTCTCTGAACTCGATATGCATGCCGATCCCATCGTTCGGCGCCTGATCGGAGCGCCGGCATGAGCGTTGCACTCTTTGGGATGGACCGCGCCGACATCGGGTTGGCGGGCCTCGCAGCGTCAGGTGGCCTGATTGCTGTGGGCGTCGGCATCTCGTTCTGGCGGGGGCTCGGCCTCGAACGTTCGCTGCTTTGGGCGGCCCTGCGTGCACTCATCCAACTCCTTATCGTGGGCTGGGCCCTGCAACTGGTTGTCGACCCCAACGACTCGCTGATCTGGTCGGGTGTCTGGCTGCTGTTTATGCTTGCGTTTGCGGCATGGACGACGGCCCAACGTGCTGCCGAGGTGCCGAAGGTCTTCGCACTTTCCCTTTTGGCCTACGCGCTGTCGGGTGTCGTGACGCTCGGGGTTCTCTTTGGCTTCCAGGTGTACGAGTTGGAGGGCCGGACGATCGTCCCGCTTGCCGGAATCGTCGTCGGCAATTCGCTGTCGGCGACGGTCTTGGTGTCACGCCAAATACTCGAAGCTGCAAGCGAGCAGCGCGGCGTGATCGAAGGGCGGTTGGCGCTCGGCCTCTCAGCGCGTGATGCCTTCCAGCCACATCTGCAACGCGCGTTGCGGACTGCGCTTGTGCCTCAAATCGAGACCACCAAGGCGGTCGGCATCGTCGCTCTGCCGGGCGCGATGGTCGGATTGATTCTTGCCGGCGTCGATCCTGCCGACGCGGTGATGGTGCAGATCTCGGTGATGTACCTCGTGCTGGGCAGCGTGGCGACGACGACGACGGTGATGATGATGGCATTTCACGCGAACTCTTCACATCTGCTCAACAGCTCCGTCGACTCTGACGCGGTCACACTGTGCCTGGCACAGTGTGACCGGGCGGTAGCGTGGCTTGCCGCATGGAACGTTTTGGCTTGGTAGGTCTTCCGAACGCGGGTAAAAGCTCGCTCTACAACGCACTCACCGGTGGTGGCGCCCTGGCGGCGCCCTACCCGTTTGCCACGAAAGACCCGAACATCGGCGTCGCGAAGGTGCCCGACGACCGGCTCGATCGCCTGGCGGTTATGTCGAAGTCGAAGAAGGTTGTCCATGCACAGGTCGAGGTCGTCGACATTGGTGGCCTGGTCGAGGGCGCAAGCACGGGCGAAGGTTTGGGCAACAAGTTCCTTGCCAACATTCGCGAAGTCGATGCAATCGTGTTCGTGCTTCGGGCATTCGAGGATGACGATGTCGTCGGGCCGTCCGATCCGATCGAACACCTCCGCGTCGTCGAGATCGAGCTGGCGCTGGCCGACCTCGAGACCGTCGAGAAACGGCTCAAGCAGACCCAACGCGCCGCGAAGCTCGACAAGTCAATGGTTGCCGAGACCGAAGCGCTACAAATTGCCTACGACCAACTCGCCGAAGGCCTGCCGCTCTACCGCGCCGGCCTGAAGGACGACGTCAAAGAGCTCCTCGCCCCGTACTACCTCTTGACGAACCGACGCGTGCTCGCGATTGTCAACGTCGGCGAAGACGACATCGATTCGATCCCGGAGAAAGAGAAGTTGGTCTCCGACGAGTTCAACAACGTCGGCGACAACGTCGGCGACGTCGCCGGCATGGGATCCGATATTTTCGAATCCTATTGCGGTGCACCGACGAGCGCAAGGAAATCCTCGAAGGCTTCGGTCTCGGCGAAGGCGCCCTGTTTCGGATGGTGCGCAGCGCCTATCACCTGCTCGGCCTTCGCACGTTTTTGACAACTGGCGAGCAGGAATCGCGAGCATGGACGTTCCGCGAGGGCTCGACGGCGCCGGTGTGTGCCGGGCGGATCCACGGCGACTTCCAGCGCGGCTTCATCCGCGCCGAAGTGATCCAGTGGGACGAACTCCTCGAACTTGGTTCGTGGAATGCGGCCAAAGAGGTCGGCAAGATGCGCGTTGAAGGCAAGGACTACATCGCCCAAGACGGCGACGTGATGGAATTCCGCTTCAACGTCTGAGCTGTCGGCCTCGGCCGGTTCTCGGCCTCGGCCGTTTCTCGGGACAGTTCTGGGCGGATACCGCTGTTTCACGTCCCGAGTTCGCTGCGTCTGGCCGTCAGCGTGCGTCTGGTACCTCGAGGTGTTTCCAGCGTGCGAGTGCCCGTCGGATGCGGACTGCTGTGCCACCTGGATCGTTGACGATCGACCGATAGCTGAACCGGAGCATCTGCCAGCCGGCGTTGGTGAGGTCGCTGTCTTTGAGGCGGTCACGTTCGAACTGGGTGCGGTCGAGGCCGTGTGTTGACCATCCGTCGCATTCCACGAGTACTGCCGTGCCAGCGAAGCGGAAGTCGATTTCCCATCCAGCAATGCGTTCGTGGAACGTGGTTGACGGAAGCTGATGACGTTGGACGAGTTTGGCAAAGACGGCTTCGAGGACCGAGTCGGCGGGTCGATGATCGATTTCCCATTCATCGATGGCGGCACGGAGCGCAGGTATCCCGGGCCGGCCGCGGTGGCTGTGCTGAACCGCGGCTGCGGTGAGCGCGTCCAGGTTGAGGAGGCGGCGGCTGAGCGCAACTCCGACTGCCGGCTCGACCAGTAATGGGTCGTCGGCTCCGAGGTCACACAGGGTGCGGAGCGGGTCGGTGCAGCGGATTCCGTGGCGACGTTGGGGCGTGAGTCGCTGACGGTCGGTTGGCCGATGCAAAACGACGCCGGCCAGGCGGGGTCGGCGGTTTCGTTCAGGCACGGTGAGGTGGACGAGTGCAGCTGCCGGCTCGATCAGGTTCCACAGCATGGCCGCGGACTGGTGCGAGGCCATTGCTTGGCCCCCTGCGGCCAGAACGGCTGCATGGATCCCTTGGCGTTGATCAGTCGGCGCGCCGGGGAGCCGGGCAACGCAGCGGTGGATCTCGATCAACGAGCCTGCACGTATCGCACGACGCCAGGCGTCGACGCTGAGCCCGGACGCGCCCAAGGTAATGAGGCCGTGATGCTGGCGCGCCCAGTCATCGAAGTCGGAGAGTCGCATGCCATGACAGTGGGCATGGTTGGGGCCGACGAGGAAGCACCGGAATCTCGGGACGCGCTGTTGCGGAATCCGCTGCTGTTTGTCCCGAGTTTCCTGTGACCGGTCTCGAACGGGTGGTTGGGAAGGTGAGTGGGTGAGTGAGTGAGTAGGGCTGGGGTGGGAGCGGGGGACGGATACGATTTGGGGATGACGCCTGAGGCTGCGCTGTTACGGGTGATCCACTGTCTGGACCGTGCTCATGAGACCGGGTTCAAAGCCAAGGCGTTCACTCGGGCGCTCGATGTGATCCGCACGACCCCGGCTGCCGAGATCGAGTTGCGCGTGGCGAAGAAATCACTGCAGGAGCTCGATGGCATTGGCAAGTCGACCGCTGCGGTGATCATCGACGCGGTCGAAGGTCGCGAGCCCGAGTATCTGAAGAAGATCGAAGCGAGCTCCCGCGTTGACATCACACCGCAGGGCCAGGTGTATCGCGATGCATTGCGCGGCGACTGCCACCTCCATTCAACGTGGAGCGATGGTGGCGCACCGGTTGAGGCGATGGCGGCAACGGCGATGTCGATCGGCCATGAGTACATGGTGCAGACCGATCACTCTGCCCGCCTGACAATTGCGCACGGCTTGAACGAGGCACGGTTGAGCGAGCAGCTCGATCAGATCGCCGAAGTCAACGCTGCGATCGCCGGTGCCGGCCACGACTTCCGGGTCTTGTCGGGCATGGAGGTTGACATTCTGGTCGATGGGTCGCTCGACCTCAGCAACGACATGCTTGAGCGGCTCGACGTTGTGGTTGCCAGCGTGCACTCGAAGCTGCGCATGGAGAAGCCGCAGATGACGGAGCGGATGTTGATGGCGGTGGCTTCGCCGCACGTCGACATCCTCGGGCATTGCACGGGTCGGATGATCGGCAAGCGTCCGCCGAGCGACTTCGATGCCGACGACGTGTTCGCGGCGTGCGCCCAGTTCAACACGGCTATCGAGATCAACTGCCGGCCTGAACGGCTGGACCCGCCGCTCGAGCTGATCGACCTGGCAGTCGCGTATGGCTGCTGGTTTTCGATCGACTCTGACGCACACGCGACTGGGCAGCTCGAATGGCAGCCGCTCGGTTGTGATCGTGCGGCGGCGCGCAACGTCCCGATCGAGCGGATCATCAACACCCTGCCCGTCGAGGACCTGCTCGCGTGGACGCGCCAGTCAGCGGCGTAATGGGGCGCCGTGCCGCACCCGCTGCCAGAGTGATGGCATGAGTGATGGCATCAGTGATCGGATGGCAACGGGGACCGCACGAGTGGAGTGGCTGACGATTGCGGGCGACATCGACACCTGGCGTTCGCTTGGGTTGTCAGCCACCGACGATGGCTTGATCCCGCTGTTCGGGACGGCGTTGCGGATTGTCTCACCTGAAGCTGAAGATGTTCCGGCTGGCATCGTTGGCTGGGCGCTCTCTGGGATCGATGACACGACCACCTCGGTTGCTGGCCTCGCCACGACCGTGGTCGAGCAGCTTGCACCGATCTTTGCGACGCATTCGCTCGGAGCACGCTCGATTGACCATGTGGTTGTGATGACTGGTGATCTTGAGTCGACAACCGGTGATGTTGCGCTCGCCACCGGATGTGAACTGAAACGCATCCGGGAGGTCGGAAAGATCCGCCAGGGTTTTCATCGCATTGGACGGGGCGGGCTGATTGTCGAAGTGGTCCAGCACGAAGACGACGACCGGTCAGCCGCGGAGTTCTGGGGGCTCGTGATCATCGTCGAGGACCTGGATGAGGCCTGTGCGCAACTGGGCACTGACCGTGTCGGCGAGCCAAAAGACGCAGTTCAGCCGGGTCGGAGAATCGCCACGATTCGCCCTAGCGTCGGCCTTGGCACGGCTGTTGCTTTGATGTCGGCCTGAGGTCTTGCGGACAAAGCGGTTGGGGGATCGCCGCGCGAGCCGTAGCCTGACAGAACTATGTCGAAGAAGACCAGCAAGCGCAAGGCCCGCCTCCGTCGTTCGAAGGCGAACCATGGCAAGCGCCCCAACATGGGCCGCTGACCACACCTCTGAATTGAATACTGCGCTAGGCGCCTGAGCACACCCCACTGCGGGTTGAGCCGGGCGCTTTGTCGCGTCTGGGGCCAAGTGTGGCGGTGCCAGGGCCAGCGTTAGAAGAGATCGGGCTGGTCGGCGAGGTGGGGTGCGACGTTGTCTTTTCCCGACAGCGTGGGGCCGCTGGACGGGAGCTGCCACTCAATGGCGAGGGTGGGGTCATCCCAGCGGATAGCACGTTCGCAGTCGGGCGCATACTGGCTGCTGACCTTGTAGGTAACCCGTACGTCGGGTTCGAGCGTGCAGAAGCCGTGGGCGAACCCGACGGGAACGAGCAGCTGGTTGGCGTCGTCAGCAGTGAGTCTGACCGCGATGTGCTGTCCGAATGTCGGCGAGGCCTGGCGAATGTCGACGGCAATGTCGAGGATTGATCCGTGAATCACGCGCACGAGCTTGTCTTGGGCATGTGGTGCGGTTTGGTAGTGCAGCCCGCGCAAGGTCCCGGTAGGCGCTGAGAACGATTCGTTGTCCTGCACGAAGTCGATGTCGATGCCAGCGTCACGCAAGACGTTGCGCTTGTAGGTCTCGCTGAACCAGCCGCGCTCGTCGCCATGGCGCTTGGAGCGGATTTCGACGACACCGTCGAGTGCTGTCTTGATGATTTCCATGCTCCGGATGCTCTACTTCTTCAGTCCGAGGCGCTCGGTGGCTTGCTTGTCGCTGAGCGGCTGCCACCAGGGCTGGTTGTCGAGGTACCACTGGACGGTGCTGCGGAGCCCCGTGTCGAAGGTGTGCTTGGGCTCCCAGCCGAGGTCGCGCTGGATTTTGGTTTGATCAATGGCGTAGCGCTGGTCGTGGCCGGGGCGGTCGGCCACGAACGTGATGAGCGATCGCCGGGACGCGCCGGAATCGAGTGGCCCGGCGATCTCGTCGACGAGGTCGCAGAGGGTTTCAACGACTTCGAGGTTGGTGCGCTCGGCCTTGCCGCCGATGTTGTATGTCTCGCCTGGCGTACCGCGCTCGACGACAGCGACCAGGGCTGCGGCGTGGTCGGTGACATACAGCCAATCGCGGATGTTGTCGCCTTTGCCATACACGGGATCGGTTCGCCGCGCAGGCATTTGCGAATCGACCACTGGAATCAGTTTTTCGGGGAACTGATACGGGCCGTAATTGTTGGAGCAGTTGGTGACGAGCACTGGCAGGCCGTAGGTGTCGCCCCAAGACGCGCGAGATGGTCGGACGCGGCCTTGGAGGCTGAATACGGCGAGTGCGGGTCGTAGGCGTGCGTTTCGGAGAAAGCCGGGCGTTCGGACGCGAGGGAGCCGTAGACTTCGTCGGTCGAGACTGTGGACGGAAAGACGTTTCAGTCGCCCTCGTGCCTCCCGAGAACCTAATGCCGCCTGCGAGCATCGTTGAACGTTCCGATGAGGTTGGTCTGGACGAAGGCGGCCGGACCATCGATCGATCGGTCGACGTGGCTCTCGGCGGCGAGGTGCATGACGGCGTCGGGGGCGTGTTCGGCAAACACCTCGGTGATGCAGTCGATGTCACAGATGTCGGCGTGTTCGAATTCGTACAGCGGGCTGTCGGCGATCGATTGCGTCGATCCTTCAGTTGCGGCGTACGTCATCTTGTCGACATTGATGACCGAGTGGCGGGTCTCGTTGATGAGGTGGCGGACCACGGCGGAGCCAATGAAGCCCTTACCGCCGGTGACCAGGATCTTGAGGGGTGCGGCCTTCATCACAAGACTCCATCGGCGAGGCCGAGGAGGTATTGGCCGTACGTGTTCTTCGCCATCGACTCGCCTGCGGCGCGAAGTGTGGCTTCGTCGATCCAGCCGTTCTCCCACGCGATCTCTTCGAGGCAGGCAATCTGGCTGTTCTGGCGGTGTTGGATGACACGCACGAATTCGGATGCTTCGACCATTGAGTCGAAGGTGCCCGTGTCGAGCCAAGCGAATCCGCGGTTCAACTGCTGGACGTTGAGTTCGCCCCGTTCGAGGTAATAGTCGATGACTGAGGTGATCTCGAGTTCACCGCGGGCCGAGGGCTTGACGAGTCCGGCAGCTTCGACCACCCGTTCGTCGAAGTAGTAGAGCCCGGTGACGGCCCAGTGGCTGTTCGGGTTCTCTGGCTTCTCTTCGATTTTGGTGGGTCGGCCGGCAGCGTCGAGGTCGACGATGCCGTAGCGCTGGGGGTTCTTTGACGTGGTAGCCGAACACGGTGGCGCCGGTCGGTCGAGTGGCAGCGTCGGAAACGAGCTTGGAGAAGCCGGCGCCGTAGAACAGG
>CAJJBX010000019.1 GCA_905182555.1 uncultured Ilumatobacter sp.
TGACCGGGGCTCCTCTGCTTTTCCGACCCTGGGCCCCACCCTCGTCGATGTTCTCGTCAGGGTGATGGAAAAGGCGTCCGTGCTGACCAAAACCATCACACTGAGGGAGCTACTACGTTCTGGCAATGACTCCGAACATTGGCATGTGCTTCGATCGCTCGCTTCCGGCACGCGCTGTGGTCGAGTTCGCCGAGTCGCTCGACGAGGGTGGCGTCGATCAACTCTGGCTGATCGAGGACTGCTTCTTCACCGCCGGGGTGTCCCTCGCAGCAACCGCTCTCGCTCGGACCGAACGGCTCCACGTCGGCATCGGCATCCTGCCCGCAGTGGCCCGCAACGCCGCGGTCACGGCAATGGAGATCGCCACGCTGGCTGAGCTCGCCCCGGGCCGGGTAATCGCCGGGGTCGGGCACGGCGTGCAGGAGTGGATGGAGCAAATGGGCGCCCGCCCCTCCTCGCCGCTCGCCACCCTCGAAGAGGTGCTCACGACGGTGCGGCAACTTCTCCGAGGCGAGACCGTGCACTTCGAGGGCCAGCACGTGACGTTGCGTGACGTCACCCTCGATCAGCCGCCAACAATCGTGCCGCCCGTGATTGCTGGGGTCCGCGGACCGAAGTCGCTCGCGATGGCCGGCCGCGTCTGCGATGGCGTCGTGCTGGCCGACGGCGTGGGCCCGACATATGTCCGCGAAACAATTCGAAATGCTGGTTCCCCCAACAACTTCCGGGTCTCTGTGTTCAGCGCCCTGTGTCTGGCGCCGACGCCCCTGGTCGAGGCTCTTCGAAGCTGATGACGCCTTACATGCTCGCTGTCCGAGCTCACCGCTCAGCACCCATCCGTTCGTGCTTCCACCCGCATTTCGACGAGATGGTCGAGCGGTTCACAACTCAAGGGCGATGCTGCCATTGCCGACTTCCCTGCCGAGTGGTGGACCGAGATAGGAGCAATCGGCGATCGCGACGCCGTGCTCGGCCACATCGAAGCACTGGGCGAAGCAGGCGTCACCGACGTTGGATTGTTCCCCGGCCCAACCCTGGAATTAGCCCGCAAGGACCTTGCGACAGTGCAAGAGATCAGCAAGCATTACCGAGAATAAGTAGGAGAGCCGCGAGCCTGACCAGCAAGGGCGCGCCGGTCAGCGCGCTCAAGAGGTGCGCCGGGTCGAGCGAGAGCGAGTCGGGCCGTCAGGCCCGAGAAAAGAGCTCAAGGCGACGCAGTCGCCGGCGGCGAAGCCGCCATACCGTCGTCAGATGGTGAGCTCGCACCAATCCAGGTACTTCGGGTTCTCGCGGCGCACTGTGGCGAGGTAGGCCTCTGACATTGCCAGAGTCATTGGACCAGGGCACGGGATCTCGCGGTCATCAATCGAGTTGATCGAGCTCACTTCGGCCGCTGTGCCGCAAACGAAGGCTTCGTCGGCGATGTACAGGTCGCTGCGGGCGATGTTGTCGACTTGGACTTCGAACCCGAGGTCTTTGGCGAGGGCGCCCACCGTGCTCTGCGTGATGCCTTCGAGCGCACCAGCCGACAGCGGCGGAGTGAGCAACTTGCCGTGACGGGCAACAAAGATGTTCTCGCCCGTGCATTCGGCGACGAGACCGTTGGGCGCGAGCATGATTGCCTCGTCGTAGCCGGCCTTGAGCGCTTCGACCTTCGCAAGCGACGAGTTGACGTAGTTGCCAACGGTCTTTGCCGCGGGCGGCATCGTGTTGTGGTCGTGACGGGTCCACGAAGAAATCTTCATCCGCACGCCCTTGGTGACTGCTTCGTCACCGAGGAGCGCGCCCCACGGCCAGCAGGCAATGGCGACCTCTGTCGAACAGGGCAGCGTGTTCAAGCCCATTTCGCCGTAGCCGAGGTATGCGAGCGGGCGCACGTAGCACGAGTCGAGCCCGGTCGAGGCAACGGTGTCCTTGGTGGCTTGGACAAGTTCGTCGACCGTGTACGGGATCGAGAAGCCGAGAATTTTGGCCGACTCAAACAGGCGCTTGATGTGCTCGGTGAGGCGGAAAATCGATGGGCCGTCGGCGGTTGCGTAGGCGCGGATGCCTTCGAAAACGCCGGTGCCGTAGTGGAGGGTGTGGGTGAGCACGTGGACTTGGGCCTTATCCCAGTCGACGAGCTCGCCGTTCATCCAAATCTTCGGTGTTGGTGTGATTGGCATGACGTCAGTTTCCCACGCGAGCAGCGATTGCGTCACCAACGTCTGTGGTGCTGCCGGTAACCGGTTGAGCGCAGGCGGCGCGGATGCGGTCAGCGGCGGCGCCTTCGTCCAGGAAGTCGAGCATGAGCGCAGCGGACAGGATGGCTGCGGTCGGGTTGGCCTTGTTCTGGCCGGCGATATCGGGTGCCGAACCGTGCACGGGCTCGAACATTGACGGCCCGGTGCGAGCCGGGTTGAGGTTGGCCGACGATGCGAGGCCGATGCCACCCGACACTGCACCACCGAGGTCAGTGAGGATGTCGCCGAAGAGGTTGTCGGTGACGATCACGTCGTAGCGATGCGGGTCCTGGACGAAGTAGATGCAGGCGGCATCCACATGGTTGTAGGCGGTGGCGACCTGCGGGTACTCGGCAGCGACCTCGTCGAAGGTCCGCTGCCACAGGTCGCCAGCGAACGACAGCACGTTGGTCTTGTGGACCAGCGTGACGTGCTTGCGTTCACGGGTGACGGCCAATTCGAAGGCGTAGCGGATACACCGTTCAACACCGAAGCGCGTGTTGACCGAGCCCTGGGTTGCCACTTCGTGGGGGGTGCCGACGCGCAGTGCGCCGCCTTCGCCGACGTATGGACCCTCGGTGTTCTCGCGGATGACAATGAAGTCGTGCGGGGCGGCGCCGCCAGGCGCCGTTCCGAGGAACGGGCGCTGGTTGATGTACAGATCAAGGTCGAAGCGCATCTTGAGCAGCAAGCCACGCTCGATCACACCGGGCTTCACGTCGGGGTGCCCGACGGCGCCGAGCAGAATGCTGTCGAACGGCCGGAGCGCGTCAAGCATCTCGTCGCTCAGGATTTCGCCGTCACGCAGATAGCGATCGCCACCGAGATCGAACTCGGTCGTGGCGATGTCCACGCCTGCGGCGCGGATGACCTTGATGGCTTCGGTGGTGACATCGGGTCCAATCCCGTCGCCACCAATCACTGCAATGTTGTGCGTCATACGGCGGCGAGGCTAGCCGTACTCGGTCGGGACCTCTCATCGGTCCCGATCAGGAGGGAGTAGGAGGGAGTAGGAGCGAGTCAGAAGGATCTGATTCGCAACCCTCTCGCAATCGGGTCCGGCTCGCTATCGTCTCTTCAAATGGCTGGAGCGAAGTTGTCCAAGTCCGCCCTCGAGCGTTTGCAGGCGGAGTTTCACGATCTCACCACGCGCGGGCGGATCGAAGTTGCCGACAAGATCGAACGAGCGCGAGAAGAAGGCGATCTCAAGGAGAACGCCGGCTACCACGCTGCCAAAGACGAGCAAGGTCACATGGAAGGCCGTTCATCCGTCAACTATGGAGCCTATTTGATCGACGAGCCCGAGATCGTCGTGAACCAGGTCTACGCAGACCTCTCTGTACGACCCGGTGACTCCAACGACATGGCCGTAGCGCTGCATGATTGCGAATCAAGACATGCGTAGAAGCAGATCGTGGACGCCGACGTCATTACCCTCCACGTCGCCGCTCGGCGCAGCGCTCAGCGGCGCATCTGCCGGCGATTCGATCACTGTTTGTCGCTCCGAACGGTTCGATGACCGTCAAGGTGCTGAGCGTCGATTTGCTTGATTACGCTGCAACCCAATCAATCACAATTTGACCGTTTAAATTGAAACCAATCACCGGTTTGTACCCTTCGTGTGGTGTTGTGTCAATTGACCCCTGGGAAGTTCGTCCATCTCCCGGACCGCGGCGATCTGCTCGTGCGCGACTTCGGTGGGCCAGCGGACGCACCCACAATCATGCTGCTTCACGGGTGGACTGCGTCAGCTGACCTCAACTGGTTTCGCTGCTACAAAGGCCTTGGCGAGCATTACCGCGTGGTGGCGTTCGATCATCGGGGCCACGGTTCCGGAATTCGTTCCAAGAAGACGTTCCGACTAGAAGACTGTGCCGACGATGCCGTCGATGTGGCAACCGCCCTCGGCATCGACACATTCATCCCCGTCGGCTACTCAATGGGCGGCCCCATTGCGCAGCTCATTTGGAGGCGTCACCCCGAACGAACCACCGGGCTCGTTCTTTGCGCCACGGCACCGTTCTTTTCGAACCGTCGGCCCGAGCGGCTGTCGTTCCTCGGCCTGGCCGGCCTCGCCACGCTTGCCAAGTACACGCCGGACCAGACACGCGAGTGGTTGACCGAACAGCTCTATCTTCAGCGCCGCGCCGAAACGTGGGAGCCCTGGGCGATCGAAGAAGTGTCGAGCCACGACTGGCGGATGCTGCTCGAAGCGGGCAAGGCGATCGGCCGATTCTCATCCGCTGACTGGATCGGCGAGGTCGACGTGCCCACTGCCGTCCTCATCACCATGGACGACCCGGTGATCCCGCTGGCCCGGCAGGTCAAACTGTTCGAATTGATCGGGCTGGCTGAGGCGTTTCGCGTCGACGGCGGCCATGATGCCGTCGTGGCACAAGCGGACCAGTTCGTTCCGACGTTGTTACGTGCACTCGATTCGGTCAGTCGCCGCTCGATTGCCGCTGGCCGCACATCATGAAGTGGCGCATCCCGCTCGCTCTTGGCGCACTCGGCGCTGCAACAGTCGTCGTCTCACGCCGGCTAGATGCCTCGGAGTTGGGCCAATCGTGGGCCGGCCGAAATGCTCGACTCGCTCGCATGGGTGCCAAAGTCGGCGGCACCTACGCCTCGACGGCGGCCCGCAAGACCTTCGCCTCGGCCGATCGCCGTGAGGAACTCAACCGTGAACGAGAGTTCAAGACGGCGCAGCAGGTCGCCGACGAGTTGGGCCAGATGAAGGGCGCGCTGATGAAGCTCGGTCAAATGGCCAGCTATCTCGACGATGGACTTCCCGAACCGATGCGAATGGCCCTCGCCCAACTGCAGTCCAATGCTCCGCCAATGTCAACCGATCTCGCGATCTCGACGGTGGAGGCCGAGTTGGGTAAACCAATCTCCGAGCTCTTCGTCGAGTTCGACCCCGAACCGATCGCTGCTGCCTCGATTGGGCAGGTCCACCGAGCGATTATCAAAGATCCCAAGTCAGGCCAGGAGCGCGCTGTTGCAGTCAAGGTGCAGTACCCGGGCGTTGACCAGGCAATCGTTTCTGACCTGAAGAACGCAGACCTACTCGGTGTGCTTCTGCAGCAGGGCTTCAACGGCCTCGACCCGACCGAGATGGTCGACGAGATCAAGATCCGTCTCGCCGAAGAGGTCGACTATGAACTTGAGGCACGCAACCAACAAAAGTTCGCCGAGTACTACGCAGGCCACCCGTACTTTCGAATTCCGGCAGTTGTACCTGAGTTCAGTACTCGGCGAGTGCTCACCTCAGAACTCGTCGAAGGGTTCGGTTGGGCCGAGCTACTGACGCGGCCACAGGCCGAGCGCGACCACGCCGGTGAAGTGATTTTTCGATTTGTGTTCCGCAGTCTGTACCGGATGGGTGCCTTCAACGGCGATCCGCATCCGGGCAACTACCTGTTCCACGACGACGGCACGGTGACGTTCCTCGACTTCGGGTTGGTGAAGCACTTCACCCACGACGAGTTAGACACCTTTGCGTCCATGGTTGAGGCTGCAGCGGTCAAACATGACGCTGCGGAGTTCCGACGCATCGTCGAAGAAGCCGGAATGTTGCGACCCGGGGCGCCCGTCGACACCGACGAGGTCGGCGAGTATTTCTCGCTCTTCTACGACACCGTCGCCAACGACGCCGAGATGACCTGGACACGCGAGTATGCGAACAAGATCGTGCGTCACACGTTCGACCGCGACAGCCCAATCAGCCAGTACGCCACGGTGCCGCGAGCATTCGTCTTCATTCAGCGCATCAACCTGGGCCTCTATGCACTCCTCGGCGAACTGAACGCAACGGGCAACTATCGCCGCATCGCATCGGAGTTGTGGCCCTTCGTTGACGCCGGTCCCGACTCGCCTATTGGCGAGGCAGAAACGGCCTGGCTCGCCTGCCGCTAAACCCTTACCCGCTGGGCGGCGCGGCGATGCGGCAATGACACGCACCATCTGAGCCAACGAAACGATCTTCACCGGTACCGCCCCGACGGTCCGCTCCATGCGCTCGCGGGTGGCCGATGTGTTCCAGGGTGGCAAGCGCGTTGCCTCATCCAGGCTCGGGTCAGTAGGCGCCGAACAGGTCGACAACGAGCACTGCATCAACCCCGGCGGGCAGACCGACCTGCGGGTTACCAGTCTCACCGAAACCGAATGCCGGCGGGAAGGTGATCGCACGTCGACCGCCGACCTTCATGCCGGGCATGCCTTGCACAATGGCCTCGAACTGGCCATCGGCCATCGGGAGCTGAATTGGTTCGCTCGTCCAAGTGCTGTCGAGAAGCACCCCACTGTCGGCGCGGAACAGCACCAGGTTGAACACCGCTGTCTGGCCTTGCTCGAGGACTACTCCGTCACCTTCGATCAGATCTTCGAACGACAGGTCGGTGGCACCCTCAGACGCCTCGACACCCATCTCGGTCGGTGCCTCAGATGCGTCCGGTGCCTTGATGACCGAACGAACATCAATGACGAACGTGAGCGGCTCGTTCTCGCGGATCACGTCACTACGCGACGCCTCGCCGTATGCCTGAGCGCTTGGGATGTCGAGCTGGAGGCGGGCACCGGTTTGTGCGCCGAGGAGCCCGTCGTTCCATCCCTGGATGACCTGTGCCTGGCCAAGCGGACCGACCGCGAAGGGCGTGCCACGGTCGTAGCTGTTGTCGAACTCGACGCCATCGAGCGCCCGCACCCCGATGTAGTCAACAATCACCGTGTCGCCGGCTTCTGCGATCGGGCCGTCACCTTTGGTCAGCACGGTCACGGCGAGTACTTCAACGTCGACGCCGGGGACATCAATGTCGGTCGGCTTGTCGGCGCTCGCTTCGCTCACCGGCGCCACATCGGCGTCAGTAGTTGGAGCGGCGTCGGAGGTTGGCGCGGCATCGGCAGCGACCGTCTGTTCAGTAGCGACCGAATCATCTGCAGGCGCAGCCGAATCGGACCCACTGCAACCAGCAATGGCAAGTGAGGCAATGACAATGAAGGGAACCGTGCGACGCATAGCCCGAACGCTACCGGCGAGCGTTCGCCCGAATGGGTCAACCTCAACCCGCTCCTTGCCCAGTTGGCACGTCAAACTGTGGGCATGCAAGTTTTTCGCCCGTCAGCAATCGGTGCCGGAGCGCTGTTCACCGGCGCCGGCATCGCCCACTTTGCGAAGCCCGACTTCTTCGAAGCCATCGTGCCCGACTGGTTCCCAGATGCAGCACTCGCCAACCGTGCAAGCGGGTTAGCCGAGTTGGCCTTCGGACTCGGGATGTTCCACCCGAGGACGCGCAAGCTCGCAGCACTCGGACTCTTCGCTCTCACAATCGTGGTGTTCCCTGCGAACATCGACATGGCCGTCAACCGCGTCGAGCCTCAGCTGGTCGAGGGACGGTTCAGTCGCAAGGTCGACGCGGCAACCGGCCCAGCCAACTGGATCCGCCTGCCGCTCCAAGTCCCGCTCTTGTGGTGGCTCTGGAAGGAGAACCGCGCGGCGTCCGCGGCAATCCGCTGACCGGGCCGGTCAGAGGTTGATTTCGGCCGCGGCTACGACGACGGCAGGGCCAAATCGGCGGCCCGGCTGTTTCGTGAGTCGCTCAACCGGACCGCTCACCGAGATGGCCGCCACAATCGTCCCATCACCCGAGCGCACCGAAGCGCTCACCGACGCAGCACCGGCCTCGCGCTCGCCGACGCTCTGTAGCCAGCCGGTCTTGGTTGGCTCACCGGTCAAGAGACGCCCTGACGAGCCAACGTCGATGGGAAGCAACGATCCTTCTGGCACGATCCACCGAAGCCCGTGTGACGACTCGAGCGACAGCACGCACCGCCGTTGGTTACCCTCACGAACGAAAAGTTGGACGGCCTCACCAGTCGAGTCACGCAGCGCCGTGGCGATCGGCCGGACAACGTCGACGAGCGGGAATCGTTCGGATGATTGCTGACCAAGCGCCACCAGGCCATGACCGAGTTCGAATCTGCCCTCGCCATCGCGGCGGAGAAATCCGTGCACTTCGAGTGCAGCGGCCAGCCGGTGAGCGGTAGCTCGCGGCAGCCCGGTCGACTGCTGGAGCTTCGACAGTCCTTGCGGCTGGACCGAGACAGCTCGAAGCACCAGCATCGACTTGTCGAGCACGCCGACGCCAGTACTGGCCGCTACGCTGTCCATATTGCAAGAACCATATCTCACAATGTGGGAAATGCCACCAGCCGTTCAACTGACGTAGAAACCGAGCATCGCATGGGCAAGACACTGCCAGAAAAGGTCTGGGACCGCCACCTGGTCCACTCCGCCGAAGGCGAACCCGAGCTGCTGTACATCGACCTGCACCTCGTGCATGAAGTCACAAGCCCCCAGGCATTCGACGGCCTCCGTCTGACCGGGCGCGGCGTGCGTCGCCCTGATCTCACGCTCGCCACCGAGGACCACAACGTCCCGACCGAGAACATCGATCAACCGATTGCCGATCCAATCTCGGCAAAGCAGATCGACACGCTTCGCGTCAACACCGCCGAGTTCGGCATCACCAACTTCCCGATGGGTCATCCTGATCAGGGCATTGTTCACGTGATCGGCCCGGAACAGGGCCGCACCATGCCCGGCATGACCATCGTGTGCGGCGACTCGCATACCGCCACACACGGCGCCTTCGGTGCGATTGCTTTTGGCATCGGCACCAGCGAGGTCGAGCACGTGCTCGCCACTCAGACACTCCCCCAGACTCGACCCAAGTGGATGTCCGTGACCGTTGATGGCGAGTTGCAACCCGGCGTGACCGCCAAGGACATCATCCTTGCAATCCTCGGTGAGATTGGCACGAGCGGCGGCATCGGCCACATCATCGAGTACCGCGGGTCTGCCATCCGGGCGCTCTCGATGGAAGGCCGCATGACTGTCTGCAACATGTCGATCGAAGCCGGCGCCAAGGCCGGGCTCATCGCTCCCGATGCAACAACGTTCGAGTACCTCGAAGGCCGCCAGCACGCACCGCAGGGTGCCAACTGGGCCGCAGCGATCGCCGACTGGAAAACGCTTTTCTCGGACGACGACGCAGTGTGGGACGCCACCGTCGTGCTCAACGCCGCACAAATCTCACCGCACGTTTCATGGGGCACCAACCCCGGCCAGGTTGGTCCTATCGATCGACCCATCCCCTCCCCGAGCGATTTTGAGAGCACGACAGCTCAAGAAACCGTGCAACGCGCACTCGACTACATGGGCCTCGAAGCCGGCCAGTCAATGCGCGACGTCAGCGTCGACACCGTCTTTATCGGATCCTGCACCAATAGCCGGATCGAAGACCTCCGCGCCGCTGCTGCAGTCATGGAAGGGCGGACCGTCACGGTTCCTCGCGCGTTGATCGTTCCCGGGAGCCACCGTGTCAAAGCGCAGGCGATCGAAGAGGGTCTCGACAAGATCTTTACGGCGGCCGGGGCCGACTGGCGCGAGCCGGGCTGCTCGATGTGCCTCGCGATGAACCCGGACAAGCTCGCCCCCAAGGAGCGCGCAGCATCCACCAGCAATCGCAATTTCGAAGGGCGCCAAGGCCCCGGTGGCCGCACCCACCTCGTGTCGCCTGCGGTTGCCGCGGCAACCGCCATCAAGGGCACGTTCTGCACACCCGCTGACCTCCCTGCGCAGGGCGACGAGAAGGTGGCCAAGTGAAGTCTGTCCAGGTCATCACCGGAACCGGCGTGCCGTTGAAGCGCTCCGACGTCGACACCGATCAGATCATCCCCGCCGTCTGGCTCAAGCAGGTCGAGCGAACCGGCTTCGAAAAGGGCCTCTTTTCGGCATGGCGTGACGAACAGGGCTTCGTGCTCAACGACGAACGCTATGCAGGCGCCAACATTCTCGTCGCCGGCCCGGCCTTCGGTGTTGGCTCCTCCCGCGAGCACGCCGTTTGGGCCATCCAGCAGTACGGATTCGATGCCGTGATCGCACCCAGCTTCTCCGACATCTTCCGGAACAACTGCACCAAGAACGGCCTCGTTCCGGTGATCCTGCCCGAGGCCGTCGTCGAAGCAATCTGGGGTGCAATTGAGTCCGACGCAGCCACGTCGATTGTCGTCGACATGCAACGACTCAAGGTCGAAGTTCCTGCCGCAGGAATCGACGAACAGTTTCCAATGGACGCCGCCACGCAGCACCGCTTCCTCAACGGTCTCGATGACATCGGCATCACGATGACCCACGTCGACGAAATCACGAGCTTCGAGAGCAGTCGACCGGCCTGGTTCGGCTGAGTTGTCGTTGGGGTCTGACCCCAACTACAACGAGGTGATCGGGCAGAATCGTCTGATGGCAAATGTTCACGGCACGTCGGCTCCCGAATACAGCAAGCTCAGTGAGCTGCTGAGCAGCACAATTGATAATGGCAAAGACGTCGGCGCGTCGGTCTCGGTGACTGTCGACGGCGAAACCGTCGTCGACATCTGGGGCGGCTGGGCCGACGAGGCCAAGACCACCCCGTGGTCCGAGAACACGATCGTCAACGTCTGGTCGACCACCAAGACAATGACCTTTCTTTCGGCTTTGATTCTCGCTGAGCGAGGCCAGCTTGACTTCCACGAGAAGGTGGCGACCTACTGGCCAGAATTCGCTCAGAACGGCAAGGCCGACATCGAAGTCCGCCACCTCATGGGCCACACGTCGGGCGTCAGCGCCTGGGAACAACCCGTCGAGACCGACGACATCTACGACTGGGAGAAGTCGACGTCGATGCTCGCAGCGCAGGCGCCTTGGTGGACGCCCGGCGAGGGCTCCGGCTACCACGCCCTAAATCAAGGTCATTTGATCGGCGAAGTCATCCGCCGGATCGACGGTCGCATGCTTGGCGACTTCTTCGCCGAGGAAGTAGCGCGGCCACTCGACGCCGACTTTCACATCGGGCTCGACCCGGCCGAATTCGCCCGGGTGTCGAATGTGATTCCGCCGCCACCGCTTGATTTCGACCTTGCAGCACTCGACCCCAACAGTCTGCTGATCAAGACCTTCACCGGCCCGGCTCCGGCCGCCGAGGAGGCGTGGACCCCCCAATGGCGCCAGGCCTGCATCGGTGCAGCCAACGGCCATGGCAACGCCCGCTCGGTTGCTCGCGTGCAGGCCATCGTTGCCAACGGTGGCACCGTCGACGGGGTCTCACTCCTGTCTGCCGACACGATCCAGATGATCTTCGAAGAACAGGCCCACGGTGTCGACCAAGTGCTCGGCCTCCCTGTCCGATTTGGGATGGGCTACGCCCTGCACTCCGAAGCAGTCCCGTACCTGCCAGAGGGCAACTACGCCTACTGGGGCGGTTGGGGCGGCTCGTCGATCATCGTCGACATCGACCGCAAGATCAGCTTCGCCTACGTGATGAACCGGATGGACGAAGGGCTGCTTGGTGACATGCGCGGTATCAACCTCGCTCAAGAGGTCTTCAAGCGCTGATCAGCGCAGCCCGAGCGTCAGATCTTGACGACCATCTTGCCGGTATTGGCACCAGCGAGGAGCCCAATGAACGCTTCGCCGGCATTCTCGATGCCTTCGATAACCGTTTCGTCATGCTTGATCGTGCCGTCGGCAAGCCATCCGCCGACCTCGGTGATGAAGTCCTGCATCATGTCCCAGTGGTCGCTCACGATGAAGCCACGCAGGTTCAGTCGCTTGCCAATAGCCAGCGACATGTTGTTCGGGCCAGGTGCCGGCTCGGTGTTGTTGTATGCCGAGATCGCTCCGCACAGCGCGACGCGACCCATCGGGTTCAGGGCGTGTATCGCTGCCTGCAGGTGCTCGCCGCCAACGTTGTCGAAGTAGACATCGATGCCGTCAGGTGCCGCTGCGAAAAGCTGCTTGGCAACAGGACCTAACTTGTAATTGAAAGCCGAGTCGTAGCCGAGCTCATCGGTCAGCCACGCAACCTTCTCGTCGGTACCTGCCGAACCAATGACACGTGAAGCGCCCTTCAGCTTTGCGAGTTGTCCCACCAGGGAGCCAACGGCTCCGGCCGCCCCGGACACAAAGACGGCGTCGCCCTCCTTGAACGACGCAACCTCAAGCAACCCCGCGTAAGCAGTCATTCCCGGCATGCCGAGCACGCCCAGGTTTGCTGACAGGGAGACCCCTTCGATCACCGCGGCCGGCTGGACAGCCGAGCCTTGGACGATGGCAATCTCGCGCCATCCGAGGTTGTGTACAACCTGGCTTCCGACCGGAACTGTGCCCGACTTCGATTCGATGACCTCGCCCACGGCACCGCCTTCGAGCGGCTGACCAATCTGGAACGGCGGCACGTACGACTTGACGTCGTTCATGCGGCCACGCATGTACGGATCCACCGACATGAAACGATTCGCGATCATGACCTCACCGTCTTTCAGATCGCGGACTGGCGATTCCGCAACTTCAAAGTTTTCGGGAACGGGAGCACCATTCGGACGCGAGGCAAGATTGACATGGCGTGAGGTGCGGGTCATGGCTCGACAATATCGACATTCGAGCGGCGCTCAACTGGTCTCCTCCGGACCTTGTCAAAATGCGCTCAAAATGCGCTCAAAATGCGCTCACGGTGCACTCACAGTGCACTCCGTGCCGGTTATGTTGCCGAGCATGGCCGATGCATACCCCGCTGTTGAGCAACGACTGGGTCGCCACCTGACGGAATGGGTGGGCCAGTGGCCACCACTGGCAGACGGCATCACCGTGGTCGGCGACCCGGCCCGGCTGCAGCCCACCTGGGACGGCTCAATTCGCAAGCTGCTCGGTGTTGGAAACGGGGAGGCGACGATCATCGCCGTCCCGCCACCCCAGGCTGACGCCGTAGCTGCAGCGTTATCGGACGGGCCTGACCGTGCTGGGCTCGGAGACGAACTTGGCGCGATCCTCGGCACTGGCCCGGCTCGCTTCGGCGCCGGCGTGTTCCGATCGACAACAGATGTCGACCCGACAATCGAAGCCCTCGGAGAGTGGGTCACCACACAAACCTCCAACCTCCCTCCCTGGCTCGCCCCATTCAATGGCCCTCGTCTCGTCGCTCGCAACAATGCGGGTGAGGTGATTGCATCCGTGGGCATCAAGATCCATGACCGCTTCGGCTACGAAATCTCCGTGGTCACCGAAGCAGAAGCCCGGGGCCGAGGCTTCGCTCGACGCCTCGTGGCAACTGCGGCACGCTGGGTGCTCGACGACGGTGCGATTCCGACGTATCTGCACCAACCGAGCAATCTTGCAAGCGCTCACGTCGCCGAGGCGGTCGGCTTCGCTGATAATGGCTGGACCGTCCACGGTCTCTGGCCGCGCAGCTGACCACAGCACGCAGCACGCAGCCAGATAGTTACAAATGGGGTCAGGCCCCTTTCGCAACTATCTGGCTGCGTGCGCTGACAGGATGTGCGCCACAGCCATTGTCAGCCGACAGGCCGTCGGGACGTGCAAGTATTCGTTGGGTCCGTGGGCATTGGCATCCGGCCCGAGCACACCGGTGATCACGAATTGTGCTTTCGGGAACTTTTCGCCGAGCATCCCCATAAATGGGATCGACCCGCCCTCGCCGAAGTTTCGTGCTGGCTGCCCGAATGCCGCGGCCGACGCAGCATCGAGCGCGTCGGCCAGCCACGGCTCTGTTGCGGGTGCGTCCCAGCCGGGAGCCCCGTCGACGTTCGAGAACGAGACACGTGCACCGTACGGCGGATCGGCTTCTAACGCAGCTGTGATCGCTGCTGCTGCTGCCTTTGGGTCAGCGGTCGGAGGAAGTCGGAACGAAAGCTTGAGCGACGTCGACGGACGAAGCACGTTGCCGGCCCGATTCGTGGGCGGCAGGCCGTCAGCACCGACAACGCTCAGTGTGCCGTGCCATGTGCGAGCAAGCAGCTGTCCAGCAGGATCGGCAACGGTTGCTCGGGCCCCCGCAACCAACGGGTAGTTGTCGGCATAGGCGCCAACCAGCGGTGCAGTGTCGTTGGCTTCAGCGATACGGCCCGGTGGAATCTCGACGATGAGTTCGGGCAACAACATCGCTCCGGTCGCCGAATCCTCGACACGGTCGAGCAGCAAGCGAAGAATGCGGAACGACGACGGAATCATGCCCGACACATCGCCCGAGTGCAGGCCGTCGGTCACGATGTCGACGGCCAGGGTGCCCATCACCATGCCGCGCAGGGACGTGGTGACCCACATGCGTTCGTAGTCAACGCACCCCGAGTCGAGACACACCACAAGGCTGGGCGTGCTGATCGTGTCGGCGAGCGCTTCGATGTACGCAGGAAGATCTGGCGAGCCCGACTCTTCGCTCGCTTCGATCAGCACAACACATCGGTTGTGGGCACCACCGGCAGCCTGAGTTGCTTCGATAGCGGTCAGGCTGGCAAACGCTGCGTAGCCGTCGTCGGCACCGCCTCGCCCATACAACCGGTCGCCTTTGAGGACAGGCGTCCAGGGCCCAAGATCGTCCCGCCAGCCTTCCATTTCCGGTTGCTTGTCGAGGTGCCCGTACAACAGCACCGGGTCGTCGTTTGAGCCTCCGTTGCAGGCCGGAACGTCGATCACGATCATTGGCGTACGTTCGGGCAACTCCATCACTCCGACCGTCATCCCAGGAATCGGACGGTCTCGGCACCACCCGGCGATCAGCTCGACAGCCTGGGCCATGAAGCCATTTTCACGCCAATCAGGGTCGAAGTCCGGCGACACGTTTGGGATCGCGATGTAGTCGTGCAGCAGCGGGACAATTCCGACCCACGCGTCGTTGGCGTAGTCGCGGATGATATCGCCAGGCGAAGGTTCGGTCAGCGTCATGCAGCCAACGGTACCGGTCACACTGTGCCAGGCACAGAGTGACCAGACCGTCTCAGGTCAGGAGAAGACGTTCGATGCGTCGCGCGGCGATAGCGCTGCCAACAACGGTAATTACGACGAGGACCGCAATGTGGGCGAGGAGCTCCACACGCCACTCACCGAGATTCGCAGCACGAATCAGTTCGACACCGTGATACAGGGGACTGAGCTGCACCACCCAGCCCCATTCGCCGTACTGCGAAACAGGGTAGAAGGTGGCCGAGAAGAGGAACAACGGCAACGTCGCCGCCGGAACGTACTCGAAGTCTTCAAACGATCGCATGAACGTCGTCAGCGCCATTCCAATCGAAGCGAAGGCAAATCCGATCAGCACACACGCCGGCACCGACAACAGGAACCAGGGGGACTCGACCATTCCCATCACCCACATGGTCACCATGAATGCGGTCGAGTAAAGAGCGCCGCGGAGCACAGCGAACATGATCTCGCCGAGCGCCACATCGCCCGCCGTCAGCGGGGTGCTCAAAACAGAGTCGTAGAGCTTGGTGATTTTCAGTTTGAAAAAAACGTTCATCGTCGAATCGAACACTGCGCCGTTCATCGCCGAGGCCGCCATCAGGCCGGGAGCGACGAACGCGTCATAGGCAATCAACTGGCCGCCGACCTCGATATCACCAACGAGTGCGGAGAGGCCGATCCGGATCGACAAGAGATAAAAAAGCGGTTCGAAAAAGCCGCTGACCATCGCGACCCACGAGCGACGGGTCACCATCAGACTGCGCTCAACCAGCAGGTGCGGGCGCTTAATGTCAAACACCACGGCAGGCACAATCCGGGTGTACGCGGCTGGATTGAGTGAGACGCTCATGCCCGCAATCTCGCTGCAAAGGTCTTCGTCATCGCAAACAGCCCAAGGGAGCAGAAAGCGAGCAGCACTCCAAGATGCATCGCCATCTGCGCGGGCGACGTCCCGCCGAGCACCATCGCGCGGCACAGTTCGACGCCGTGCCACAGAGGCGTGATCCACGCAACCGGTTGCAGCCAGCCCGGAAGTTGCGTGATCGGATAAAACGCGCCGCCAAACAGGAACATTGGGATCACACCGAATCGAAGGATCGCCGGGAACGAGGCATCGGTGGTTCGCGAGCCCGTCCACGCGGCAATCGGCAACCCAAATGCCAAGCCGGTCAGGACGCTGCCGAACGGTGCGAGCAGCAGGCCGACACGACGCGTGTCATCGAACAGCGCAAGCACCAAGGCAACCCCGACTCCGGTGAACAGCGCCCGCATCGCATAGTGCAGCGCTTTGCCGATCGCCACGTCGGTCGGAGTCAGCGGCGTCGAGATCATTGCGACATGGGCACTCGACCATTGGAATCCATCCAGAGTGCCCCACATGGCTTCCTGACTCAGGACAAACATCGCCGAGGTTGCGAACAGCGCCGTCGCGTAAAACGCGAAGTACGAAGTGTCCCCGAGCACGTTTGCCGCCGCAGGGCCGTTGTCGACCAGTTCGCCAATGCCGAGCCCGACACCGAGCAAGAACAACAGCGGCTGAATGATCGAGCCGAGCATCACCGACCACCACATTCGTCTGAAGAAGGTCCAGTCGCGCAGATAGACCCGTACAGGCGCCCATGAGGTCAACCTTCTCTGCATTCCACTTCGCATAACGGCGCCCATCACTCGGCCCCCGTCACTCAACCAGCGTCCGGCCGGTGAGCTTGAGGAACACATCTTCGAGACTGCTACGGCGCACCAGCGCGCTTTCCGGAATGATCTCGCGCCGGTGCAACTCGGACAGGGCGGCGTCGCCGTCGTCGGAATACAGCAGTAGGCGGTCGGGCAGGATCTCGATGCGGTCACCCACGCCGTCGACCTTCGGCACCATCGATTCATTCAGTCCGTAGCCGAAGCGGACTTCGAGTACTTCGCGGCGCACATGCTTGGAAATCAACCCCTGCGGCGACCCCTCGGCGACGATCTTGCCGGCGTCCATCACGACCAGTCGGTCACACAACTGCTCGGCCTCGTCCATGAAGTGCGTGGTGATCACTTGCGTCGCCCCACGCTCTTTAAGTTGGTACAGCCGGTCCCAGAGGACGTGGCGAGCCTGTGGGTCGAGCCCTGTTGTTGGTTCGTCGAGCAGCAGGAGATCGGGTTCGTTGATCAGCGAACGAGCAATACTGACCCGCCGCTTCTGGCCCCCAGACAGCGGATCGACTTTACTGTCAGCCTTCTCGGTGAGCTGGACGAACTCCAACAATTCGTTAGCCCGTGCAGCAGCAGCTTTGCGCGAGAGGTCGAAGTAGCGGCCGTAGATCATGAGGTTCTCAAGCACGGTGAGATCGTTGTCGAGCTGGTCCAACTGCGGCACCACACCCATGCGAGCGCGGATCTTGCGGCCGTCGGCGACCGGGTCCAGACCGAAGATGCGGAGCGTGCCAGCCGTGGGCGGTGAGACGCAGCCGATCATTCGCATCGTCGACGTCTTGCCTGCGCCGTTCGGGCCCAAAAAGCCAAAGGCTTCGCCGGGCGCCACCTCGATGTCGATGCCATCGACTGCAGTGAAGTCACCGAAGCGTTTCACCAGCGACGAACCAACAACCGGTGACTGTTGGGATCCCATCAGTCGATTCTGTCAGCACTGAGGGCCTGCTGCCACCTCGATAAGTCCCGACACGCGCACGCCGAAGGTAGCGGTCACACTGTGCCTGACACCGTATGAGACACAGTATGAGACACAGTATGAGACACAGTATGAGACACAGTGTGACCGCGTGCTCAGCTGTTGGAAAACTGGAACCCGCAGTTGGGATTGGTGAAGTTGTCGATCCGCAGCGATGCGATTCCCGCGTCCCTTGCTGCGTCCTGCAACTCCGGCTTTGCGAAGATCCCCTGGATGTTCGCCAGGTCGTCGGCAGTCTGGATCTTGGTGAATGCCTCGACGAGCGCGGGCGTCAGCCGTGCCGTGCCGTCAGCGACCGCACGGATCTCTGCATCAATGCCCGAGGGGGCAACGGCGGCAGCACGATCGTAAGCCGCCAACGTTTCAGGGAGCGATGCCTCGATCTCCGTGGCGAGCGTTGCGAATGCAGCGATGATCTCAGCCTCCGACGTGCCTTCCGGATCCGTCGCGACACGCTGCAGGATCTCGTTCGTCGCGGCGGCGGTCTGATCCGACAGGTCTTGGACGAATTTCAGCTCGGCGCAGGCCTGCTCGATGTCACCAGCGCTTCCTGGCGCGCGCTCGGGAACCGTGGTCGACACAATTGAAGCGGTCGGGCTCAGAACAGCAGCAGGTCCAGATTCGCTTCCGCCACAGCCTGTAACCAAGAACAGGATCGATGCGGACATGGCGAGCAGACGCTGGGGCTTCACACTGCGAGACGCTACCCATCTCGACCGATCCGCGGAACGTCTCCCACCGCAAGTGAACCTCCTGCGCTCGTCTACGCTTGGCTTCATGCCTTTGACTGGAGAATACGTTCCGAGCACCATGGACTGGGTCCGCGAACAGGTCGATACCTACGAGGCCACGAACGGCCGCGACGCAAACACCCTGCGCGAAACCGGGATCCCCATCATCGTCGTCACCACCAAAGGTGCAAGCAGCGGCAACGTTCGCAAGTTCGCACTCTCTTCTCACTCTACCCCGCACTCGTCGCGTCGATCGGCGGCGCCCCGCAGAACCCGTCCTGGTACCACAATCTCGTTGCCGAACCGCTGGGCGCATGTGCTGCGGCAGCACGCGGTCCTCGTAGTCGCCGTCGTCGAAGGCGACGACCGCCAGGCGTGGTGGGACCGAGCAGTCGAGGTCTTCCCGACCTACGCCCAGTACGCCGAGAAAACTGACCGCACCATTCCGGTCTTCGTTGCCCGCCCCCACTAACGACCTGGTCCCGCGGATCTGACAAAGTCACTCGGTGTCCGCAGTACAAACGGAGAGCCAGCAGCCGGCGAACGCCATCACGGTTCGACCATTCCGCCTGCTGTGGCTCAACAATCTGTCTTTTTTCCTGGTCTCGAACGCACAACGGTTTGTCTTCGGGTGGCTGGTCCTCGACGGCCTCAACCGCAGCGAAAGCGATCAGGGCATTGCCGTGTTTACGCTTGGACTCCCGGCAGCGTTGCTCGTGTTGCAGGCTGGCGCCTGGGCCGACCGATGGGACCGCCGACGGATGCTGATCTGGACGCAGGTCACCGGTGGCGCCGTGATGGCCGCAACCGCGCTGTTGGTCCGTGCCGACACGATCTCGTTTGGATGGGTCATCGTGATGACCCTGTTTGCCGGTGCCGCGTCAGCAATCGGACAGCCGGTCCGTTCGTCCCTCATCCCCGTGCTGGTCGCGAAGGACCAGCTGTTCAGCGCTATTGCGGTCAACGCCATTGCAATGACATTGTCTCTGATCCTCGGGCCAGTGCTCGCCAAGGTCGTTGGTGACCAGTACGGGTTCGACGGAGCATTCTGGTTCCAGTCCGGCCTGATGTTCGCCGGCGTGATTTTCCTGCTGCGGCTCGACGTTCCGCCGCACGTTGACCTGCCGCCGAAGCGGCCGATTATTGCCGACATGAAGGAGGCCCTTCGTCACGTCCTCGGCGACGCCAACCTTCGGGTCCTGTTCGGCCTGCTGGTCATAGCCAGCCTCACTGTCAACCCTGCGATCATGGTCACGCTGCAGGCCCACGTCAAAGACGGTCTGGGTCGCACCGCTGGCGACGCCGCCCTGCCCTTCGCGCTGATGGGCATTGGCATCGCAATCAGCTCCGTCGTGGTAATGCGCAAGGGCGATATGAAAAACAAGGGCACAGCCTTCCAGCGTGCACTGATCTGCGGTTCGACCATCACCATTCTGACCGGTCGCACCACCGACTTCTGGCAGGTTCTGGTCCTCGCCTTCTTCATGGGCCTGGCTGGCGGGTTCTACATAAACATGAACCAGGGCCTCATCCAGGCCAACACACCACAACCGCTGATGGGCCGGGTGATGGGCCTCTACGCCCTGACATCCTTCGGCGTCATGCCATTTGGAGCGCTCATACTCGGTGCCATTGCCTCGTTGACGAGCGCTGGCGCAGCAATTAGTGGCGCAGCGATGATCAGCTTGGTCAGCGTGGCCACCACGTACCTGAGCCAGCGCGGATTACGCGAACTCAGCTAAAAGTCAGCTACTCGTCAGATCGGAGTCAGGACATGGACGGAGTCAGGACATGGACGGAGTCAGGACATGGACGGCGCCAGCGTGGCAGCCGCCTTGATGTCGTCGCCGAAAGATTCGAGCTGCTCGAGCCGCTTGTCATTCGAGAACACGTCGACCGCCTTGGACGGTTCCATCTTCATCATCCGCTGCAGGATACGAACCTGGGTGACCTGGTTGTACTCAGACAGCGTGATCGCCCAGCCATCGCGGCCAGCGCGAGCTGTACGACCAGAACGGTGGAGGTAGTCCTTGACGTCCTTTGCCGGCTCGTAGTGGATGACCGCGCCGATGTCGTCGATGTCGATGCCGCGAGCGGCAACGTCGGTAGCCACAAGAATCTGCAGTTTTCCTTCGGCAAATGAGCGCATCACGCGCTCACGCGTTTTCTGCTGGAGGTCACCATGAATCGCCATCGCGTCGATGCCGAGTTCCTGCAGCCGCTCGGTGGCCTTGTCGCACTGCCGCTTAGTCTGGCAAAACACAATCAGCTTCGGAATGCCGCGAGCGATGGCGCCAATGACCTTGTCACGGTCCATATGGTGGATACCGAGGAACAAATGGCTCATGTTGCCGACCGTGTCGGTTGCCTCGTCAACGGCAACCGTGACCGGATCGGTCTGATACGCCCGGATGAGGTGCCCAACGTCGCCATCGAGCGTTGCTGAGAACAACATGGTCTGGTTGCGGTTGACGCAGTGGCGCAGTATCCACTCGACCTGCGGGGTAAATCCGTCGTCGGCCATACGATCAGCTTCGTCAAGCGTGACGATCTGGACGTCTTCGAGGCTGACCTCGTTCGACTTAATGAGGTCGATCAGGCGCAGCGGGGTGGCGACGACGAGCTCAATGCCCTTCGCCATCTCTTCGACCTGGTGATGGCGAGATGCGCCACCGTAGACGGGCAGAACGTTCATGCCGGCGTGCTGCGCAACAGGCTGCAGCACTTCGGCCACCTGAATAGCGAGCTCGCGCGTCGGGACGAGGACGAGGCCGAGGGGCTTGGTCGGCGCTGCTTTGTCAGTGATGCGGGCGAGCATCGGGATGCCGAATGCAAGCGTCTTGCCGGAACCAGTCTTGGCTCGTCCGCAGACGTCGTCGCCGCGCATAGCAACAGGAATTGCCTCAGTCTGGATGTTGAACGGTTGGGCAAACCCGCAGGCGGCAAGGCCATCGTCAATCCGCGTCGGGACGCCAAGATCAAAAAAGCCTGTCGGCGCTTCGACCGGCGGCAAAACATTGACCGTTGTCAGATTCGATGTGTTGACGTGGTCGCGGGACGAGTCGTCAGACTCTCGTGGCGTCCGCTTGCGACGAGGCGCTCCGCGTCGTGCTGTATTTTCTGTCATTGTGCCCGTCAGGGTACCGCTCGCAGCTCGTGTCGGCCGGTTTCACCAACATGCTGTTATTCACTGACATTTCCCACGCTGGTCGACGGGTGCTAACATCAGACTTATGCAGCGATCGATCACCGTCAGTTTTCTTCTCCTTCTTATGTAGGGCAGCCGCACATCGTCGCGTCTGCCCGCACCCTCCGCCCCTCCGGCCGGGGGGTTTTTGCTTTTTCGACCCCGCCCGACGCTCGCCCATCAAACCTCACGTTCCCATTGAGAGAAGTTATGCCTCCCACACCCAGCACGCCGAAGCAGATGCCGTTCAACAAGTACGCGCCCTTCATCCCGATCACATTGACCGATCGCACCTGGCCCGATCAAGTCATCGATACCGCCCCGCTCTGGTGCTCGGTCGACCTGCGCGACGGCAACCAAGCCTTGATCGATCCGATGGACCCGGCCCGCAAGTTGAAAATGTTTACCGAACTCGTCGCCATGGGATTCAAAGAAATCGAGATCGGCTTCCCCTCGGCGAGCCAGCCCGACTTCGACTTCCTCCGGCTCCTGATCGAGGATGACCTGATTCCAGAAGATGTCTGGATCCAAGTACTCGTCCAGTGCCGGCCCGAGCTGATTGCCCGCACGTTCGAGGGCCTGCGCGGCGCTCCGCGAGCAATCGTCCACTTTTACAACTCAACGAACCCGCTCCAGCGTGAAGTGGTGTTCGGCCTCGATCAAGAGCAGATCAGCCAGATCGCCGTCACCGGCGCAACGCTCTGCAAAGAACACGAAGCCGCGCTGCCAGAACGAGCCGACGGGTCATCGACCGAAATCCGGTACGAGTACAGCCCCGAGAGTTTCACGTTGACCGAGCCCGACTACGCCATTGCGGTATGCGAGGCCGTCATGGACGTGATTGCCCCGACGCCTGACAATCCAATCATCTTGAACCTGCCGGCCACCGTCGAGTGCTACTCCCCCAACGTCTACGGCGACGTCATCGAATGGTTCGGCCGGACGATCCGCGACCGGACATCGGTCCTCATTTCGCTCCACCCGCACAACGATCGCGGAACGGGCATCGCAGCGACCGAGCTTGGCTTAATGGCTGGCGCCGACCGCGTCGAAGGCACGCTCTTCGGCAACGGCGAGCGCACCGGCAACGTCGATGTCGTCAACCTGGCAATGAACCTGTTCATGAACGGCGTCGACCCGAAGCTGGACATCTCCGATATCGATGCGCTGCGCCGCACCGCTGAGTACTGCAACCGTCTCCCAGTCTCACCTCGCCACCCCTACGTGGGCGACCTCGTGTACACCGCGTTCTCCGGGAGCCACCAGGACGCTATTAAAAAAGGTCTCGATGCCCTCGACGCCACTCGGGACACAACCTCGGGCGAGTATCGAATGTTCGCCGTGCCGTACCTGCCGATCGACCCGAAGCACGTTGGCCGCACCTACGAAGCAGTCATCCGCGTCAACAGCCAGTCCGGTAAGGGCGGCGTCGCCTACGTCATGAAGACCGAGCACGGCTCGACTTGCCGCGCCGGCTCCAGATCGAATTCTCGAAGACCATTCAGCACATCACCGAGGATTCAGGCACCGAGATCACCCCCGGCGTCATGTGGGATGCATTTCAGGACGAGTACATGCCCGCAACACCCACGATGAAACTGCGCAGCCATGAGCTGCATAGCGCCTCCGGCGATGATGGCGGCACCACCACAATTCAAGTGCAACTCGAGGTCGAAGGTGCGGCGCATTCGTTGCACGGAACGGGTGATGGGCCGGTCGAAGCCTTCGTCGCCGCGCTCACCGATGAGTTCGGTACCTCAGTCGGCGGCGATTTCGACGTGCTCGACTACGCCGAGCACGCCATCGGCCAAGGCTCTGACGCACGGGCCGTCGCGTACCTCGAGACGGTCGACGGCAACGGCAACGTTCGCTGGGGTCTTGGCACCGATCCAAGCATCACCACTGCCTCGCTGCGCGCCGTCCTCGCCGCGTTCGAACGTCAACGCCAGCGTCGATAACACCACGATCCTGCCAGCCTCTCGTCTGCGTCATGTTTCTGGTGCCAATTTGAGCCACAACCATCACGCCGTCGCTGTGAGACCGAACGCTCTGACTAGGTTGTTGGTATGACCTGGATGGTGACAGCGGTTCGTCGATCCCTCTGGCTGGTGCTGATCGGTACCGCTGGCGGAGTCATCTGGTCATGGTGGCGAGACCGCACCGCACCGCCGACGCCTCCAACACCGCCGCAATGGCCGCCACTTAAGCCGGCCAAAGTCGAAGAGCACGGCGGCAACTGCGACAACGGCGACAACGGCGACAACAAAGACAGGAGCCAATGCTCTCGTCGACTCACCGGATGGACGTTCCGATGCTGCCACCGGTTCAAGGTTGGCGCCAAAGGCTGACGGTTCATGCCCCGACTCGCACCTGATCAAAGCAAACGACAACTCAGGGATCTTCCACGTTCCCGGCGGCCGCTTCTATGACCGCACCAAGGCCGAGCGTTGCTATGCCAGTGCGGCCGACGCCGTTGCAGACGGCTACCGTCCGGCGAAGGCTTAAACGGGCCTCAACACGCTTCCTGAATACCCCAAACTGCACCTCGAACTGCACAGGAGAAACCACCATGAAGGTCACCGTTGACTTCGACAGCTGCGCATCTACCGGCGCCTGCATGCAGGTGTGCCCTGAAGTATTCGAGGTCCGCAACGATGGCTACCTCTACATCCTGCAGGAAAATCCGGGGCCCGAGTTGGCCGCCAAGGTCAACGAGGCAGCCGACATGTGCCCGACCGCAGCTATCACGGTCGAGTAATCCCCGTCGCTTCGACCGAAATTCCGCTGCTGCGGGACGTTCTCGCTAGGTTGCCAACGTGGGATTTCACGCACAACTTGAACGTTCGTGGGCCGCATCGTCATCGATGCTCTGTGTCGGCCTCGACCCTGATCCAGCCCGGATGCCAACCTCGCTCGAAGGAGCTCCCGACGCGATCGAGCGGTTTTGCCGAGCAATCGTCGACGCGACCGCCGACCTCGTGTGCGCGTTCAAACCGCAGATCGCCTACTTCGCGAGCCAACGTGAAGAAGCTGCGCTCGAACGGATCTGCACGTATATTCGCGAGACTTATCCCGACGTCACACTGATTCTCGACGCCAAGCGCGGCGACATCGGCTCAACCGCCGAGCACTACGCCCGCGAGGCATTCGGCCGGTACTCAGCCCATGCGGTCACCGTCAACCCGTACCTTGGGACCGACTCGGTTAAACCATTCTTCCATCACACTGGCGACGGTGGTGGCGGAGTCATTGCCCTGTGCCGCACGAGCAACCCCGGAGGCGACGACTTCCAATCGCTGGTCACGGCGGACGAGCACGGTGGCAAGCCTGTCTACATGCATGTGGCCGAGCGGGTCGCTAACGAATGGTCCCAGCTCGGCGACTGCGGTCTGGTCGTCGGTGCGACCTACCCGGAAGAACTCGCCGAGGTGCGCGGCGCTGCACCCGGCATCCCGTTCCTCGTGCCCGGCGTCGGAGCTCAGGGGGGCGATGCCGCGACCGTTGTCGAGCACGGGACCAACGCCGCACGTAGCGGGCTGATGGTCAGCTCCTCGAGAGCTGTGCTCTACGCCAGCAGCGGTGAAGACTTTGCAGTGGCTGCCCGAGCTGAAGCGCAGCGCACCGCAGCATCACTCACGATCAGCGCAAACCGAACGTGATGTTCTTGTCACGCTTTGGTCTGACCTGAATGTGACATGACCTGAATGTGACATGACCTGAATGTGACATGACCTGAATGATTAGAGAGTCTTGATGTCGATGATGCCGGGGGCGGCACGCAGCGCAGCGAGCGTGGCCTCGGGGACCACAGCCGTCGGAGCGATCAGCATGACCGCCGTGCCGGAGCCTTCGACGCGACTGACGTCCATGTCGGCAATGTTGACCTCGGCACTACCGAGGAGCGTGCCGACGGTACCAATGACGCCTGGGCGATCGTCGTTGGTGATGACGACCATGTGGTCGGCGGGCGGCACGTCAAACGGGATGTTGTCGATGTTGACGATGCGCTGATCATTCCGCGGGCCCGACAGCGTGCCCGAAATCGAATGCTCGCCACCGCGTAAAGTCAAGAGATTGACGTAGTCGGCGGCCGTGGCGCAGTTGACGTCACGCACTTCGACGCCATGTTCCTTGGCGAGTTGCGGTGCGTTGACGTAGGTGACAGGCTCATCGGAAATTGCCCCGAAGAATCCCTTCAGTACAGCGAGTTCGAGGATGCGGGTGTCGTAGCCAGCAATTTCACCTTCTGTACAGACCTCCAGCGTCTTGGGGAGCGATCCGTTCAGCGAAACGAACAACGCACCGAGGCGCTCAGCGAGCGGCAGGTACGGACGAATCGTCTCGTTCGCTTCGGCCGCATCGACGTTGACCGCAAACGGCACGAACTCGCCGGCAAGCGCGAGTTCGACCATGGTGGCAATGGTGTCGCCGGCCTTGTCTTGGGCTTCGTTGGTGCTCGCAACCGAGGTGCGGGGTGACGACCACGCTTGGCAGTTCGAACAGCGGCGACTCGGTCATGGGCTCGGTCGAGAACACGTCAATACCGGCACCGGCAATCACGCCGTCGCGGATGCAGTCAGCCAGATCGCCTTCGTGGACAATGCCGCCGCGGGCCACGTTAATGACGCGCAGCGAAGGCTTCGCCTTGAGCAGCAGGTCACGATTGATGAGACCAAGCGTCTCCGGCGTCTTCGGGAGGTGAACCGTCAAGAAGTCCGACTCGGCGACCACTTGATCGAGGGCCATCAGTTCGACACCCATCACCTTTGCCCGTTCTTCTGAGACGAAGGGGTCATAGGCGACGATCCGCATGCCGAACGCCTTGGCACGGTCCGCCACCAGCTTGCCGATGCGGCCGAGGCCAACGACACCGAGGGTCTTGTCGACAAGCTCGACGCCCGTCCAGCGACTGCGCTCCCAGCGACCTGCGACGAGGGCGGCGTGGGCTTGCGGAACGTTGCGCGCCGTGGCGAGGATGAGTGCCATCGTGTGCTCAGCAGCCGACACGATATTGCTCTGCGGCGCGTTGACGACCATGACTCCCTGCTTGGTGGCGGCAGCGACGTCGACGTTGTCGAGGCCAATCCCTGCACGGCCGACCACCATCAGATTGTTCGCAACTGCGAGCAACTCTGCATTGACCTGTGTCGCTGAGCGGATGATCAGTGCCGCCGCTCCAGGAATAATCGTGAGCAGTTCTTCGGCAGACTTGCCGATCTGGATGTCGACATCGTGACCGGCTTGACGAAGCCGTTCGAGTCCACCGTCAGCAATTTCTTCAGTCACCAGGATACGAGCCATAGATAGTGCCTATCGGCGCTCCGGTCCCCCTTCCAAGGAATTTGACGAACCGTTTGCATCGTTCCTCGCTGCATCCACTGATCACCGACGAAGTACCGTGCGAGACGTGTCCGATGACCACTCCGCTCAACCCGATCTGCGGGCGATCGAGTTCTGGTTCGTCGAACGCGGCGTTCCGCACTTCGTCGAGCGAAAAACGGATGGATCAGCGCTCGATGCCTGGACCCGCGCTCTACCGCTCCTCGTTGTCGCCTATCTGCTGCAGGGTCTCAATGCGCTGAACCTGGCCGAGTGGTCCTTCGAACGGAATCTCTCCGTCGCTGTGGCGGTCATCACCATGCTGTTGGCCGCCTGGGTGTTGTCCAATCGGCTACGCGGCGTCCCAGCCTTTGCCCGGCCCACCGATATCGATGCGCCGGAACTCGCGCTCTTCCTCTTCGTCCCGGCCGTCCCAGCACTGCTGTTCGCGCAGACCGGCGATGCAATCCAGAGCGTCCTGTCCGCAGCCGTCCTTCTTGCCGCGATCTACATCTGGTCTTCATACGGCCTCGGGCCGCTCACACGATGGGGTTTGCGTCGTGGCCGCAACCAGTTAACCGGCCTGGGTTCCCTTGTCGCTCGGGCCCTTCCCCTGCTCCTACTCTTCAATACCTTCTTGTTCATCAAAACAGAAGTTTGGGAGATGGCCGGCACGTTGAACGGCTGGGCCTACGTCGTGGTCATCTTGACGTTCGCGTCGCTTGGAGTGGCCTTCGCGTTGAGCCGGGTCCCGGGGGTGATCCGCGCGATGCGGTCATTCGAATCATGGAGCGACATTGATGAGCACTTGCAAGGGACTCCAGCGGCCGGGCTGGCGACCCCCACTGGCGAACTTGTCGAAGACCGGCTGCGCCTGCGCCAGCGGTTCAACATTGGCTTGATCGTCTTATTCGGACAGGCCTTGCAGATCACCCTGGTCACGGTGGCGCTGACCGGCTTCTTCATCGGTTTCGGCTTCTTCGCCATTACCGAGACCACCACCCTCGGCTGGACCCGGCTCGACGAGGTCCATGCCCTCACCGACTGGTCCTTCGGCGGCCGCCCGCTCATCCTGTCCGAGCCCTTGCTCCGAGTATCGGTATTCCTCGGATCGTTCTCTGGCATGTACTTCACCGTCGTTCTGACCACCGATGACACCTACCGCACCGAGTTCGCTGACGACGTCGGACCCGAGGTTCGCGAGGCGCTAGCGGTACGTAGCGCGTACCGTGTCGCACGAGGAACCCATCCACAGTCGGCGCTTGCAACAGCGACCCCAACACCAGTTCCGAGGGCGTCAAACGACGCTGCGGAGGAAGTCCAGGCATGAGCACCATCGACGCTGCGAACGGCGAAACTCCGGCTGCCGGCACAGAACCGTCATCGCCACCGTCCACGATCCAGATCCGCGAACTGACGGTCGCCGACGAGATGGTCGTGCTGGGCGATGTCTTCCAACAGGTGTGGGGCTCCGCGACCGAGATCATCCGCCTTGAGATGCTGATGGCGATCTCTCACGCCGGCGGCTACGTGGTTGGAGCGTTCGACATGAGTCGCGGTCACGACGACCGCGGCGAGATCCTCGGCGCTTCCGTCGGCGTACTCGCCGTCCACCATGGCCAGCCTGCGCTGCACAGCCATGTCACCGGCATTTTGGCCGGGGCTCGCAGCACGGGCCTTGGCCGGGCAATGAAGCTGCATCAACAGCAATGGGCGCTCGACCGCGGAATCGAATGGATTGTCTGGACCTTCGACCCGCTCGTCCAGCGCAACGCCTGGTTCAACATTGCGATCCTCGGAGCCGAGGTACACGAATACCTGCCCCACTTCTACGGAACAATGACCGATGCGATCAACGCCGGCGACGACTCCGACCGTCTCTTGATGGCGTGGTCGACTGCGACCAATCCCGACGACGCGCCCCGTGACGGCACTACACATCTTGGCCAGCCAGGCGTCACGCTGATCCCGACGCCGGACGACATCGTGACGTTGCGCCGGACTGACCTGAATGAAGTTGCTCGATGGCGCGGCTCCACACGAACAGCATTGACCGAGGGACTCGCGTCTGGTTCTCAGATCGTCGGTTTCACGCGTGACGGTGATTACGTGGTGTCTACATGAGTAACGCACCGAGTAACGCACCGAGTAACGCACCGACTTTCACTCTCGGAGCCATCGAGCTCCGCCGAATCGCGCTCGCCCTTGTTGCGCCGTTCCGTACCAGCTTTGGCGTCGAGACCGACCGCGACATTCTCCTTGTACGTGTCGAGTTGATCGGCAGCGATGGCGCCGTAACTGAGGGCTGGGGCGAATGTGTGGCACTTGCTGAGCCGACCTACTCGCCCGAGTACGTCGACGGAGCTCAACACGTGATGCTCTCGCACCTCATTCCAGCGGTGCGTAACGCCGGCCAGATCGATGCTGCCGGAGCGACCCGAGCAATGGCGCATTTCCACGGCCACCCAATGGCGAAGGGCGCCATCGAAATGGCGATCCTTGATGCCCAGCTGCGGGCGACGGGCACCTCTTTTGCCGACTTCCTCGGTGCAACCAGGCTGACGGTTCCGAGCGGCGTCAGCGTCGGCATTCACGACACGGTCGACTCATTGTTAACAACTGTCCAGGGCTACATGGACGACGGCTACGTCCGCATCAAGCTCAAGATCGAGCCCGGCTCCGACATCGAACACGTCGCTGCGGTTCGTGAGCTCATCGGCCCCGACACACCGCTGCAAGTCGATGCCAACACGGCCTATCGACGGACCGACGGTGCACATCTTGCCCGCCTTGACGCCTATGACCTGTTGCTCATCGAGCAGCCCCTGCCTGAGGCCGACATCATCGGCCACGCCCAGTTGGCCGCCGAGGTCGAAACGCCGATCTGCCTCGATGAATCGCTTGTTTCAACTTCAGGAACTGCCGATGCCATTGCATTGGGCGCCTGCGAGATCGCGAATATCAAGCCCGGGCGCGTCGGGGGTTACCTCGAAGCAGTCCGGATCCACGACCTCTGTGTCAGCGTTGGCATCCCGGTGTGGTGCGGCGGAATGCTCGAAACGGGGATTGGGCGAGCAGCCAATGCTGTCCTTGCATCGCTCCCGGGCTTCACACTGCCGGGCGACATCAGCGCCTCGACCCGCTTCTACGCACAAGACATCGTGACCGACCCAATCACCATCCACGACGGCCACGTCACGGTCCCTCGATCACCCGGCCTCGGGTTCGACATCGACCAGTCGTTCCTCGACCGAATCACCACCGCCGCTATCTCCGCCTGAGCAGCCCTCCGTCGATCAGCAGCCCTCGGCCGATCAGCAGCCCTCAAATGAGTAGTCGGCGTCGTGGCGCCCGAGCGCCTCGGCGCGTTGACGCACTTCGCGGAACTCTGGGTACTCGTCGAAGAAGGCGAACTTCTCGTCGAGCGCTGTGGTGACATCGACGTCGAACACGTAAGCCGCAAACACCTCTGCGATGTCTTCTTCAGGGCTGCTGGCGCCATAGGGGCCGGTGTACGGAGCGTCGGTCACGCATCGCGCTTCGCCTGCTTCTTCGTTGACGTCGCCATCCGCCGGAATGCTGGCGAGTGCCTCTGCGTCCCAGAACTGCTGGATCCATTGCCACGTGTAGGCGCCTTCGCGGAGGCAACCGCTTCCGTTGTAATACGTCGTGCACTTTTCAGCGGAGATCGAAATGTCGAGCTGGGTCCCAGGAACCTGGGTGAACACGTGCGTCAGCTCATGCTGCATGGTCAGGGCGAGTTCGTTGGGGTCTTCAGCGCCGGCCTGAATGTCAATGGCCATGAGAAAGAACTCAGCGTCCTCGTCGAGCGTGGTCACGAACGCAAGCGCGTCGCACGTATCGCACCCTTCAAAACCTGCCAGGAGCGAGATATCACTCAGCAGTGCAACCGGCGTCACGTCGGCCATGGCAGTCCAGGCTGCGTCGAGGCGAGGGTCGACCTCACCTGAGCAAGGTGGCTGCACCTGACCCTTCACGACGAAGTGCATGGCGGTGACCACGCCATCCTCTTCGACGTCGGCCGGGTCACAGAAGCCGTTTGCCAGAAGTTCATCGAGGATTGCCTGCGCGTCTTCATCGAGTTCGTCCGGGCCAGCTGCTGCGGAGTCGGCAGCCGACACAGCCACTTTGTCGGCCTGCGCGTCGTTGGACCCACCACCGTCTGGCTCGGTCGCATCGAGGACATCGAGGATCCGGTCATAGCTGCCGTCATCGACTTGAAGCAGCAGATCCTCGAACTCATCATCGCTCAGTTCGGCGAGAAAACGTGCGAGGTCTGCATCGTTCAAGCCGGTGACCTGCTGATTGGGGTCCCCGAGTTCAGTGTTGAGTTCAGTGTTGAGTTCAGTGTCATCGATCAGTTCCGCTTCGATTTCGGTGTCACCCGCAGCAGCCTCGGAGACAACGTCATCGCTGCCAGCCGAGCAGCTCGACGCAACCAGCGTCGCTGCAACCATCACCAAAATCACGCGTCGCGTCATTGCCACATAATGGCGCGCTCAAACCTTCGTTTCGCGTTTCTCCCTGCCGCGCAGGTCACAGGTATCGTGCGGTCCATGACCCATGCGTTCTTAAGCGAAGACTGGATGACCGCGGCACGATCGATTCGTGAGAAGTACGCCGACGAGGTACCCGAGGTGAACGTCAGTATCCAGATCAACCTGTCGATCATCGAAGTGCCCTTCGGCGACGGCCAGGTTGATGCGTACTTCGATACCTCGACCGGAGCGCTCCAGCTTGAGCTCGGCGCACTCGACGAGCCCGATGCCACCATCAGCACCGACTACGCCACTGCTCAGGCGCTGTTCGTCGAGCAGAATCAGACCGTTGCCATGCAAGCCTTCATGTCAGGAAAAATCAAGGTCCAAGGCGACATGATGAAGATGATGGCGATGCAAACCGCGATCCCAGCAAACGACTTCACCGAGAAAATCACTCAAGAAATCGCCAACATCACCGAGCCGGCGCCCGCAGCCGAATAGCGTTCAGAGCGGAAATCGGCTGTCAGTCCATATCGGCAACGACGGGCGGCTTCTGCGCCATCGGTGCCATCGTGTCGGCCAACTCCTCGACGGTCCAGGCGCCAGACTTTTCAATTCGGTCGGCCATTTCCCAGGACTTCACACGCTTGACCACTCCGCCCTTTACGTAGAAGGTCTCGCCGGTGAACGGACAGTCCTCCGTGCTCAGGTAGGCCACCAGCGGCGAGACGTTCGCTGGGTCCCAGTTGTCAAAGCCAGCGTCCGGTGCTGCCATGATGTCTTCGAGGCCCGGTGTCGCCAACGTGAGTCGAGTACGTGCCCCCGGCGCAATGCAGTTACTCACGACGTCGTAGCGCTGCAGTTCTTTGGCAGCGATCTGGCTCATCGTGGCAATTCCCGACTTGGCAGCGCCGTAGTTGGCCTGACCGGGGTTCGAAAACAACCCAGACGTGCTCGACGTGTGGACCAGGTTGCGACGCTTGCAGCGCCCGGCCTTATGCTCGTCTCGCCAATAGGCAGCCGCGTGGCGGGTCGGTGCGAAGTGACCTTTGAGGTGGACCGCAATCACGGAGTCCCACTCCTCTTCGGTCATGTTTGCCAGGGTGCGATCACGCAAGATGCCTGCGTTGTTGACAACAACATCCAGATCGCCGAAGACTTCGATTGCGGTTGCAACCATCTGCTCGGCACCCGACCAGCTCGACACATCATCGGTGTTCGCAATCGCTTGACCGCCACGCGCTCGGACTTCAGCTGCAACTTCCTCAGCAGGTGTCGTGTTGCCGCCTGACCCATCGTTCGCTCCACCATGATCATTGACAATGACGTGGGCCCCCTCTTGGGCAAAGAACAACGCGTGCTCCCGACCGATCCCACGACCAGCACCAGTAACGATCACTACACGTCCGTCGAGCGAAGCCATTGATTCTCCTACTGTCATCCGGCCCAGCACCAACGCCGGGCTACGCGAGCGAATCTAGTGATTCCAGCCCGAATGAAACGAAACGACACCGGATCAATGAATCGATCTCGACCGGCCAGGTCGTCACGACGTCACAGCAAGTAGACATCCTGGAGATCGTCGCTCTCCAGCGCGCGAGCGGACTCTGCCCTTCAAGTAGTTCCTTGAGTCGATCCAATGGCGTCTCGATGCCCTCCGCCTTGATCGCGATGACCTTCTGAGCACCGCCGCATCCGCGCACCGCCGCGTCCGCGCACCGCAAGGGCAGCATTGCAATCCGCATCATTCCCGCATCCAAATTCGGCATCGATACTCGGTACTGATATTCGATATCGATATCGATACCGCTATCGATACCGCTACTGCTACTGCTACTGACCGTGCTTGACGAGGGCTGCCCGCTCGGATTACAGGAAAATCAGATCGACCGCTGTGCCCCGCCGGTACAGGTCGCCAACAGGCTCAGCCAAGATGCTGATCGACTCAAACGACCCTTCGGTTGTGCCGAGCAAGCTTCCAATGGTGAACCCGGCCTCGATGAGTGCGTTCTGCGCATCGGAGAACGACAGGCCATCTAATTCGGGCAGTGCAATGAGGTCGAGACCCTTCGAGCGCACCACCGTGAACGAGCCGTCACGAGGCAATTCGCTTTCAGCGGCTGCGTCTTGGCTGACAATGATGCCGACGGGTACGTCGTTGCTGAAAACATCTTCACCAGCCACCACACTGAGCTGCGCAGCAGCCGCTCCAGCCTGTGCGTCTTCCAGCGTCAAGCCGACGACATTGGGCACGACACGCGGTGCTGGACCCTTCGATGCTGTGAGGGCGATGCTCGTACCCGGCAGCACCTGGTCTCCGGCGAGGCTCGTTCCGGCGCCGACGACCCGCCATCCCAGGACCGTGCCGATCGAGCGCGTTTCGTCGAAGACCTCAGCATCGACAAAGCTCGTCAGCTGAATTGCTTCAAGCCGCGCCTGCGCGTCAGCAAGCGGGAGTTCTGTCAGCTCCAGGAGTACGCGAAAGAGCGGCCCCTCGCTGACGTAAATGCGAAATTCGTCGCCTTCTTCTAGGGCGCTGAGTCCCGCAGAAACAAAAACCCAATTAATATCGGCTTTGGCTCCGTTCAAGCTCAGTAAAGACCAGCCAGTCGTTGCCAGCAATCTCGTTCAGCGCGACTGCTTCGTCAACTCCAGCGAGTTCAGGAACTTCATATGACTTGGTTCGGAGGAGGAAGAACGCCGCGAAGCAAACCGCCGCAAGCCCGGCGAGAACGAACAGCGACAGGGTCACCATTGCGCCAACCGGCCTCTTTGGACGCTCGTCGTCGTACAGGGTCGCTGCTACCGGGGCATCTGCAAGCTGTGTGATCGGCATTTGTTCGGTCGCTGGCGAACTCGAGATAGTCAGCGCGCTCGCCGCGATCTGCGTTGTTGCTTCGCCCACCGACGCCGCTCGGTCGAACCCACTCGCCACCGTGACTGCGCCCGTTGGAAGATCAGCAGCGTCAGGCAGGGTGATCAAGGCCTCGTCGGCAGTTTGCTCGACAGTTTGCTCGACAGTTTGCTCGACAGTTTGCTCGACAGTTTGCGAATCGGCGCCTGAGCCGGTGACGGCGACACCGGGTGCGCCGGCTGTTTCGACCACTGATGTTGGCGGTCGTGCTGCAAACGCTCCAGCAGCAGCAGCAGCATCAGCGGCAGCTTCGATAATTGCAAGATCGTCATCGTTATGAGCGGCGGACACAAACCACGCCTCATCGGATCTGTGGGCCGGCGCATTTTGGACGTGTCAAAGAGTGTGGCTGCGACGATCGGAATCGGCTCGGGCCGCGGCAGCGCCTCGGCGGCAGCAACGAGGCCAAGACCAAATTCGACTGCGGAGAAGCGATCGTCTGCTTCGGGACGCCCTGCACGTTCGAGGACTGCCGCGAGCGAGCCGAGGTCGGCAGACACCGGCATCAGCTTGCCAACTCGGGCGGCGAGCGTCGACACCGTCGAGTCAGCCGAGAACGGCACCGCGCCGGTCACGGCCTCGAGTAGCGAAAGGGCGAGTGAGTAGACATCAGTTTTTGGACCAACGTCGACGCGGAGCGCCTGCTCAGGCGAAGCGTAACGAGCAACGTGCGTCGCGGCGGTGGCCGGTTCAGCCCAGGCGCTGCGCCCAATCAGCTCTGCCATGCCAAAGTCGACGATTCGGACACGGCGGTCTTCGCCGAATACCAGCTTCGATGGAGTCACCTCGGTATGGGCAAGCCCGCGCTGGTGCCCTACATCAAGCGCTCGGCAGGCTTCGAGGCCGACCACGAGCGCCTGTGACGGCTCAAGGAGCCGGCCTCGGTCGAGAAGATCACGCAAGCTGCCACCGCTCAGGTATTCGACAACCCAAAAAAGCGCTGACTCGCCGTCGATATCGACGTCACCCCAGTCAAGAACCTGAGCGATGTTTGGATGGCTCAATGCAGTTGCAAGTTCTGCCTGCTTGCGGAAATCTCGACGAAATTCTTCGGAACTCGCAAGTTCGGAACGCATGATCTTAAAGGTGACGGGCTGATTCCCTTCGATGTCGAAAGCATTCGCGATAATCGTGTTCGCTCCTGCCGAGACGACTTCGGCAATGCGATACCGGTCCGCAAGCACGCGGCCAACCAGAGCGCCACCTGTCAGCTCGCTGTTGTCGACAGCCTCAGTTGCATCGAAATCGTCGGCAGCCATAACGCTCAAAATCTACCTTCTCTGGCTCACCGAGTGGCACCTGGCACCGAGCGTCTATGTCAGCGGTGTGTGGGCGCCTTGGTCCGGCATACTGAAGAGGTGACCGACATCGACGCAACCGATGCTGACCAGGCCAGTGCCTTGCTGCCGGCCGACGAGATCAAGCAAGCAACTGCGACACCGCGTCGTCGACGGCCTGACCGCGGCCTGCTGATCGCAAGTTTCGTCATCGCCGGGGGGCTAGCCCTGATCATCTGGGGATTCTTCACAGCGATCACCGGCGACGAAGGTATCGAGCGTCCTCTCGCCATCGAATCAGTCTCTCCCGTCGAGAACGCTGTGCAGGTCCTGCAGCAGGAACGCATCGCAGTCGACCTCGAGTTCGGCTACGAAGCCGTGCTCATCCTCGACGGAACCGAACTCGAAACGACAAATATCGGACGGCTCGAAGCTCAACCAGGCGAGCAGCTCGTACTGCCACCAACGGCCATCTTCGACCCAGGCAATGCAGTGATCTCCTTCGTCCCGAACGAGAATGCTGCGATCACCGAGTTGACGCAAGGTCTCCACACGGCTCGAGTTGAGTATTGGCGGCTCGACGAGGGCCGCGCGAACGCGAAATCGTACAACTGGACCTTCGTCGTCGTTTGACCTAACCCGATTCGAGCTCCGACTCGAGTTCGGAATCGTGCGACTCCAATGCTGCTCCCGGCACTTCGCCGGTTTCCAGCAACGCCTCAAAACCATCGGCTTCGACAATTGGCACGTTGAGCGCTTCGGCCTTCGTCAGTTTGCTCGCTCCCGGGCTTTCGCCAATGACGAGTGCCAACGTCTTCTTACTGACGCTCCCCGGACTCTTGCCGCCACGTGACGCGATGGCCAACGCTGCTTCCTCACGGTTGTAACCGGCAAGCGTGCCAGTCACCACGACGGCCTTGCCTTCGAGTGTCTGCGGAATAGCGGCCTTCGCTTCTGCTGCACGTGCAGCCGCATCGGGATCGCCGAGGTTCACTCCTGCAGCCTCGAACCGATCGATCAATTCTCGGTTGGCTTGAGCGGCCAACCATTCACTGAACGTCGTGGCGATGACCTCGCCCACACCATCGACGGCCGCCATCTCCTCGACCGAACGACTCATGATGTCGCGCAGCGTGAAAAATGTGTCGGCGAGCGCCTGCGAGGCCGAAGGACCGACATGGCGGACGCCCAATGACCGGATGAACTTATGGAGCGGACGGTCTTTTGAACCCTGAATCGAGTCGACCAGATTCGTGGCACTCGTCTCACCGACTCGATCGAGAGAAATCAGTTGATCGACCGTCAGTAAATACAGGTCAGCAGCGTCATTGATCAGGCCGACACCGACCAGCTTCTCAATCATCTGCGCACCGAGACCTTCGATGTCCATCCCGACGCGGGCCGCGAAATACGCGATCTTCTGGATCCGCTTCGCCGGACAATCCGGGTTGAAGCAGCGGGTGTCAGCCTCGCCCTCGGGCAGGATCAGCGCAACGCCGCAGCCCGGGCAGTCGACGGGGAACTCCCACGCCACGCTTTCCTTCCGCCGCACGTTTTGAGCTGCAGGCCCGACCACCTCGGGGATCACGTCGCCGGCCTTACGGACAATCACCAAATCACCGGGTCGCACATCTTTGACCGCAACCTGCTCGCGATTGTGCAGTGTTGCCATTCCAACCGTCGAGCCGCCTACGAACACCGGGTCGAGCACTGCAAACGGAGTGGCGCGTCCGGTTCGTCCGACAGAAACCTGAATGTCGAGCAGCGTGGTCGTGCGTTCCTCCGGCGGAAACTTGTACGCAATAGCCCAGCGGGGTGCCCTCGCTGTAAACCCGAGGATGTCACGCTGCTTCGGGTCATCAACCTTGATCACCACGCCGTCAATCTCATAGTCGAGCGCATGGCGCTCGTCCTGCCATTGCTTGCAGTGCGTCGCGACCTCGTCGATGGTGTCGAATCGTTTGACGTGTTCGTTGATCGGGAAGCCGATTTGGCCGACCCAGTTGAGCGTGTCGACGTGGCTCGTAAACTCGGGGCCGTCGATCACCTCACCGAGTTGGTACGCCCAGAAGGACAGCTCGCGTTCGGCGGTCTTGGTCGCATCCTTTTGACGAAGGCTGCCCGCTGCCGAGTTCCGAGGATTGACGAACGGCTTCTGCCCTGCCTCGACGGCGCGGGCGTTCAACCGATCGAAAGCTGAGGTCCGCATGTACACCTCGCCACGAACCTCGACGACCGGCGGGACGGCCTCAAACAACGTGCTGCCACCTGGTGCATGCGGTGCGGTCAGCTCGTGCGGTACATCGGCGATCGTCATGACGTTGTCAGTGACATCCTCGCCGACACGACCATCGCCGCGCGTGGCGGCCTGAACGAACTGCCCGTTCTCGTAGCGAATGCTCATCGCCAGCCCATCGAACTTCAGCTCACAGACAAAGGTCGGGATCTGACCATCGAGACCCCTGGCAACACGATCGGCCCAGGATCGCAGTTCGTCGCGATCCATGGCGTTATCGAGGCTGGTCATCGGAACCCGATGCTCGACGGGAGAAAACGCTGTGCTGATCAATCCGCCAACCCGACCAGACGGCGAATCTGGAACGATCAGGTCGGGGTGCTCGGCCTCGAGCGCGCGGAGTTCTCGTGCCAGTGCGTCATAGTCGGCGTCGTCGATCTCAGGGTCGTCAAGCGTGTGATAGCGCTCGTTGTGATGGGCGACCTGGGCACGCAGTTCGCCAACACGTTGTTGCGGGGAAGTCGCGCCAGAGCTCATCAGATCGCAGCGTATTGGAACGGCATCCCGCTCGACTCAACCGGCGACTCAACCGGTCAGGCGCCAAGCGCGAAGCGCGTCGCGTTGGCCTGGTCTTTCACCCGCTTGGAGATTTCAGCCGTCATCCGGGCGAGCCGACGGGCCACCGAGACCGCGTGTGCGTCAAGACTGCCGCCAGGCGTGACCATGCTCTGACGACGCAGCGCCACCGGGTCGCATCCACGCGCCACCAGTTCGCACCAAAGTTCGCTGAGCTGACGCCAATACCGTTCGGAGGTGGAAGCGAGCGGCCCCCCGGTTGGAACAACACCCCAAGCAATAACGCCACCGTCGTCGAGGAACCGATTGATATATCCGGCCCAGTCGAGCAGCTTTTCGTCGACCGGCACCGAAATAACTCCTGGGCCGGCAGCAAGCATCGTGGCAAGGTCGCAGAGTTCTTCGCAATGGATGCCGACGACGACGTCCACGGGCAGCGATGCCATCGCACTGGAGATCACGTCGATCGCATGATCAGGCGGGATTGCAAAGTCGGGTGACATCAGGTCAGCAAGCGCCGGCTCGTCGAGCATGACGAGTTGCGGCGAAGCGGGCAATGCACCGGAAATCTCCGCAGCCACGTCGCGCAACTTGCTCCGAACCACCTTGATCGCCAGCGCAAACGCTTCGGCCGGATCGACGCCTGCAGCGTAGAGCGATGCGCCGATCGTCAACGGGCCAGGAAGGTGCCAGGTGACCGGAAGCCCGTCGAGCGACACATTGCGGGCCAGGTTGAGGAAGGCGTGCAACCCGGCGAACGCTGAATCGTCGAGGCGCTCCGTCGCCAGTGCGTCGGCAGTGAACGCCGCCACGTTCGGCAGCGACGGGATCGTGGCAATCTCGAATTCGCCCATAGCAAAAGCCGCGGCAGCTGCCGCGTCGCGGTGCGGCAGTGCGCCGACGCTTGTCGCTGCCCCGTTGGCAAAACGGCTGTCCCTTGCGATCACGCGTTCATCGTTCCACGCAGGAGCCCCTACAACCGAATCCGACTGACTGTGAAAATGATCTGTCGGCAACTGTCGTGAGAGCCCTCAGTTCCCGGCAACATGTGTACATGGCTTCGGTGGACATAACCGCGCTGAGCGCGCGCAGTGCAGCATGGGTAGCGCGCGTCGCGTGGATTGTTGTCGCCGTGTTCGGCGGAGCAGCCCTGCAGGGCGCTGTTGCCGGCCGGAGTGACGTCGTGCGCTGGACCACTGCCATCGGCGGTTGGGCGCCGTGGGGCGCTGTGATGCTTACGTTGGCGATCCCCTCGGTGCGTTCTTTGACCATCGCTCGCGTGGTCGCTCCATTGGCCCTTCCCGTCACCATCGGCGCAGCCGTCGGCGGCGCTGAGGCAATCGAGGTTGCGACTCTCGCTCTTCCTGCAGGCATTGCTCTGTTCGCCATTTTCACCGCCGACGTCGGCCGCCAGTTCGTCCAAGCGTCCTCGTATGGCGACGAGGAGCGACTCCCCCTGCGTTTTCCGGTCGCAGCGGGCACCGCGGCCATCGTCACGTGGGTCATGTGGGCGCCGAGCATCGTGTTCGGCCCACTTCTGCTCGCCGCCAAGTCGTACCTGTTCGGCGGGCTCCTCAGCGCGATTGGCCTGGCCGGCCTCATCCTGCTCGTCCCTCGCTGGCATCGGTTCTCACGTCGTTGGCTCGTCCTGGTCCCTGCAGGCCTGGTGGTCCACGACCCCGTCGTCCTGGCCGACACGCTCATGGTTCGTTCCGACCAGCTCGGCGGCATGCGCCTCGCCCCTGTCGACACCGAAGCGGCCGACCTCACCGGCCCGGCCAGCGGCTATGCCCTCGAAGTGCAGTCACTTGAAACCGTCACGACTGTCTTTGCGTTCACCCCGCAAGACCCGGGCGGCAAAGCCATCCACATGACCGGCTTTCTGATCAGCCCCAGCCGGCCGGGCGAAGCACTCGCTGCGGCCGCGAACCGCGGCATTCCCCTTCTCTAAAACGCGCTCTAA
>CAJJBX010000020.1 GCA_905182555.1 uncultured Ilumatobacter sp.
AGGAACGCGCCAAGCCTCTCACCGACAGGCTCGACTCCGACGTCGGTCAGTCAACTGAAGCACCCGCCGCCCGTGCTTTCTGAGACGAGATCAGTTGTCGTTATTGACAGACTTTGTGGAAAGACTTTGTGATTCTGCGGTCTGGTGTTGGGTACTCGTCTCAAAAGTTGACAGAATGTAAAGGTGACGATGACTGACCCCGCAACGACCGACGCACTCGAAAACCAATTCGGCCTTGCTGACCGCGTGGTCAACGAAGAAGCGCTGGCGAACAGCATCCAGCGATTTCGCGAGCAGGGCATCACGCTGCCAACCTTTGCTCAGCTGGCCGATCCGTCGACGTTCGACCACGATGAGAAAGTCGGCGACGCTGACCCGCAGGGCCCTGATGCCCGCAACCTCTGGCGATGCCACTGGTACAACGACTTGCAGGGCAACCGCGTCGACGTACCCGAACACGTCGTGCTCCCCTCGACTCTGACCGGCGTCGCGTCGCCCATCATCGTTGTCTTCGGCGACCGGTTCCCGATGATCACGGCCCATAAGGTGCTGGCTGCCTATTCGTGTTTTGCTCCTCGTGTCGTCACGGGCCAGTTCGATCCGACCGTGCACCGGGCGGTGTGGCCATCGACTGGCAACTACGCCCGCGGCGGCATCGCAATTTCCAAAATCATGGCAAGCCGCGGTGTGGCAATCCTCCCAGAAGGCATGAGCCAAGAGCGCTTCGACTGGCTCGACGAGTGGTGTGCCAACCCCGAAGAAGACGTGATCAAGACTCATGGCACCGAGTCGAACGTCAAAGAGATCTACGACGCATGTAACGAACTGGACAAAGACCCGGGCAACTTCATCCTGAACCAGTTCTCCGAATTCGGTAATCACCTCGGCCACTACAACGTCACGGGTCGGGCACTCGGCCACGTCTTCGAGACCGTCCGGGCTGAGTACGGCTTGGTCGGACGTGAACTCGAACTCGCCGCATTTACCTCGGCCACCGGTTCGGCCGGCACCATCGCAGCCGGTGACCGGCTCAAAGAGGAATACGGGGCCAAGATCGTCGCCGATCGAGGCGCTCGAATGCCCAACAATGCTCGAGAACGGCTACGGCGAGCACAACATCCAAGGCATCGGCGACAAGCACATCCCACTGATCCACAACATCGCGAACACCGACGTCGTCGTTGGCATCTCTGACAAGGCAACCGATGAGTTGGACCTCACCTTCAACACCGAAGCCGGGCGGGAGTACCTCGCCCAGTCGATGGGCGTATCGCAGAGCCTCGTCGACAAACTCGAACACTTCGGGTTCTCGTCGATCGCGAACGTTCTGGCCGCGATCAAAACGGCGAAGCTGCTGAACCTCGGTGAGAACCAGGCCCTGATCACTGTGGCCACCGATGGTGCAGCGCTTTACCCGAGCGAGCGGGCCAAGCTGCTCGAACGCCAGTACGGCAACGAGTTCACCACGACCGATGCAGCTGTTGCTGTGGGTGAACACCTCAACGCTGCGTCGACCGAACACATGATTGAGTGCACCGACCTCGACCGTCGCCGACTCTTCAACCTCGGGTACTACACCTGGGTTGAGCAGCAGGGCACTCCGTTCGACCTGTTTGAGGCTCGCCGGTCGCAAGATTTCTGGCGTGGCCTTCGTCGCTACACCGGCATCTGGGACGGCATGATCGACGACTTCAACGCCCGCGTCGCCGACGGCACCTGAGCGACTCATGAACGTCACGGGCTGGCGTTGCGCGACATGCAGCGCCGAGCTTGCCGTCTCGACACCGATGCCGTTCAGATGTCCGGACGCGTCCGCGGACAACCCGCGTCATGTCTTGCAAATCGTGCATGACGACGCGCCCGTCAAACTTGCCGACAACGACTCGATATTCGTCGCAGCCGACCTGCAACTGGCGTGGGCGGCATACGCCGACGCTCACGGCATGTCGGCCGGCGACCGAGCTGCGCTCATTGGCGAACTCAACGCAGCGATCGAAGCGATCGACGGTGCAACCTTCGTTGCGACGCGCTTCGAACGTTCGGCGGTCCTGTCTGACGAACTGGGAATGGCTGCCGAGGGCGGCGTCTGGGTGAAAGACGAAACCGGGGGAGTCGGCGGCAGCCAGAAGGCCCGATTCCTGTTCTCGATCTTGCTGCACCTGCGCGCCGCCGAGCGGTTGGGTCACCTCACCGAGCGGCCACCGCTCGCAATTGCATCGTGCGGAAATGCAGCGCTGGCTGCGGCCACCTTGGCAAAGGCCGCTGACTGGCCGATCGACGTGTACGTCCCGACCTGGATGAGCGATGGTTTCGGTGATCGTCTCGATGCGCTCGGAGCGCGAGTTCACCGCAGCGAACGGCGTGACCATGATCCGCCGGGCGACCCGGCAATGTTCCGATTCCGCGACGCGGTCGCCGCCGGGGCTGTCCCGTTCACCGTGCAAGGGCCAGAAAACGCGCTCTGTCTTGATGGTGGCCGAACGCTCGGCTGGGAGATCGGTACGCAGTTCCCCGGCGAACACATCGATCGTCTCTTCGTTCAAGTCGGGGGAGGCGCGTTCGCTACAGCTGCGAGCCAGGGGCTCGATGCGATTCACGGCGCGGTGCCGCTGTATGCGGTCCAGGCCGCTGGCTGCGCACCGCTCGAGCGCGCCTGGAACCAATCAGCCGGCGTCGATCAGGTCGCCAAGGTGTGGGCCGAGGCAATGACTGTCTGGGACGACCCGGCATCGTTGGCTGACGGCATCCTCGATGACGAGACGTACGACTGGGTTGGCGTGGTCGAAGCGATGCGTCGAAACGGCGGTGTTCCTGTCGTCGCGTCTGAGGCCAAAATCGAAGAAGCACATCGGCTCGGCCGCCAAGCCGGCTACAACGTGAGTCCCACGGGTTCCGCTGGGCTTGCCGGACTGCTCGCGATGCGTGACGACATTGCAGCGAGCGAGAATGTCGTTGTTGTGTTGAGCGGCGTTACCCGCTGAAGGACTATTTACAGTAAAGGTTGTCTCGGAAATCGCCTCGTTCGGCTGAGTTCGAGGTAGCAACGAGTCTTTCTTGGCAGCAGCCCCCCAGTTATTGGCACTGGAGTAGCATTTGCCGCACGTCTGAGCACTCATTTTCAGCCTGGGCCCGGGTGGGCGCCATTGGAGTATTCGGCTCGTCGCGATCGGCGTGGTCGATACCGTCGGCGTGCCCACAGACGCCCAGAGCGCAGCAATCGTCAACAAAGCAGCAGAATTCGATTGATCGGCGCGAGTGAAACGGAATAGGTCGATGACGCCACAACGGAGATCGTGGCTTCGGCAGTGAGGAGGCCTTGCTCTGGGGTAGCCACTTCGATCTGGGATGCATGGTTGCCAGCGGGCAGCGCATTGCCGATGTCGACGAGCACCGGGACTTCGAATTCTTCACCTGGCGCGAGATAGATGGTTTCGGACTGCAGCACCGTGTGCTGAGCGAGTTCGCCGATGGCTTTCAGGCGGACGATTTGTTCGGTTTCGGAATCGTTGTGCACGCACAGTGCGAGTGTCGCTGGGACGCCAGCTGTGGCCGCGAGCGACGTAGGTTGAAATGTTGCAGTCACCGTCATGCTGGGCAGAGTAGTGGGTGAGAGATCACTCATTCACGAGGTCGAACGGCAGCCGTGCCCTGGCGCGTTCCCGATAGCCTGAGGGGCATGTCGGAACTCTCCACCCCGCAGGCTCCCTTCGCACTCGAAGGCGGCTTCGACCAGCGCTCAGCGGTCTTCGATCGACTGCTCAAGAACCGTGTTGTAATGCTCGGCTCCGATGTCAACGACGACATCGCCAACCAGATCTGTGCACAGCTGCTTTATCTCGAAGGCGAAGATCCGAACGCCGACATCTGGTTGTACGTCAACAGCCCCGGTGGCTCGGTCACCGCTGGCATGGCGATCTACGACACGATGCAGTTCGTTGGTTGCGACGTCGCAACCGTGTGCCTGGGCCTCGCCGCTTCAATGGGGCAGTTTCTCCTCACCGCAGGTGCAGCCGGCAAGCGTTACGTGCTCCCGAACGCCCGCGTCATGATGCACCAGCCGCTCGCCGGTCTGCGTGGCCAGGCCTCCGACATCCAAATCCAGGCTGAGCAGCTTCGCTACACCAAGAAGCGCATGGCCGAACTGATTGCCTTCCACTCTGGCAACGAGGTTGAGCAGATTCAGGCCGACTCCGAACGTGACCGCTGGTTCACTGCTGAAGAAGCGCAGGAGTACGGACTCTGCGACAAGGTCATCCGCAAGCGCGGCGAGATCCTCTGATTTTCTGACCAGCGATCGTTGCTCAGGGCTCCTGAGCAACGATCGTGAACACCGGTCCAATGTCGACCGCACAGGTCTTTTCGAGCCACTTGTCGACAGCCGCTGCTGACTTTTCGGTCGAGTAGATCGCAGAGAGCGCCATCTGTTGCGAATCCGGGTTGCCAGGAACCACCGTGCTCGCAGTCTCGTAGGCGCCGATCAGCTGATCCCATTCAGGTTCGATCGAAAGCGGAGCGAGCTCACCGATTTCTCGATACAGATCGAGGAGCGGTTCGATATCGTCCTCGAACTGCAGGTTCGGTTGGGTGAGCTGTTCGGAATGCAGCTGAATCTCGCCGCAGAACCGCTCGGCGCTTCCGCCGCCGTCGCCTCCATCGCAGCCGACGAGTGCAATCGCAATCGGAAGCAGAATCAGCGAAGAGCGCACGGTCGGCATTGTTGCAGATTGTCGGCGTGAAACCACTGCGCTTTGGCACGCGACCGGCCATGGCGTCACGCCGACTGTGACACCAGATAGCTAGTGTCGGTGCTATCGACGTGCGCTTGCGGGCGTCGACCGTTGTCGGGTCGGTCAGCCCCTCCTTGTAGTCAGTTGCGGTTCTGCCGCGTTACCGAGGAGGCGGCATGTTCGCGTCGATTTCATCAGCGGTGCTCATTGGGGCACAGGGGTATCCCGTACGAGTCGAAGCCCATGTGGGCAAGGGCCTTCCGGGTTTCAGCATCGGCGGTTTACCCGACGAGTCGGTGCGCGAGGCGCGTGACCGAACTCGCGCCGCCATTCTGAGTATCGGGTTGCAGTTCCCGACGATCAAGGTCACCTTGAACCTTGCACCTTCTGATCAACCGAAGTCCGGGTCAGCGATGGATCTGGCCATCGCGATCGGGATTCTTGCAGCGAGCGGCGCCGTGCCACCCGAGTCTGTCGAGAAGCTGTCGTTCATTGGAGAGCTCGGCCTCGACGGTTCGCTCCGCCCCGTTCCTGGGGTCGCCCCAATGGTCGGAGCACTCGGCGATAGGGACGTTGTTGTGCCGGTTGGCAGCGCCATCGAGGCGCGCGTGGCCGCGCTCGGCACGGTTCGTCTGATCGACAGTCTCGGTGAACTCGTCGCGGTGTTGAACGGCGACATGCCGTGGCCCGACCACGAGGCACCCGAACCGCCCGTCGAGGCGGTGTTCGCGCCCGACCTTGCCGATGTACAAGGGCAGCCGCATGCACGTACTGCGCTCGAAATCGCCGCAGCGGGCGGGCCATCATCTCCTGATGGTCGGCCCACCCGGCGCAGGCAAGACGATGCTCGCGTCTCGCCTTGCCGGGTTGTTGCCACTTCTCGATCGTGAACGGGCCCTTGAGGCCACGATGGTGAACTCCGCAGCTGGGGTGCAACTTCCGGCCGGTGGGCTCATCACGCGTCCGCCATTTAGGGCTCCACACCACACCACATCGGGGGTAGCGCTTGTCGGCGGTGGGTCGAGCGTTGTGCGGCCGGGCGAGGCGTCTATGGCGCATTGTCGGCGTCCTTTTCATGGATGAGATTGCCGAGTTCGCTCCCAAAGTCCTCGACAACATGCGGCAGCCCTCGGAAGATCGCTACATCACGGTGTCTCGCGCCCGAATTCATGTTCGACTCCCTGCCGATTTCCTCCTCGTGGCGGCAATGAACCCGTGCCCGTGTGGGGGCGGGGCGCCAGGGGCGTGCCAGTGCAATGATGCTCACCTGCAGCGCTACGTTCGCCGGTTGTCCGGGCCTATCCTCGACCGATTCGACCTCCGGGTCAACGTCCACCGTCCGGGGGTCGAAGAGTTGCTGAGCCATGAACCGGGTGAATCGAGCGCAGTGGTTGCTGAGCGCGTCGCAGAGGCTCGCAGGCTGGCCGAGGAACGACAAGGTTGTCTGAACAGCCGATTGTCTGGCAGCCGACTCGACGAGTTCGCTCCGATCGACGACGCAGGCAGGGCAGTGCTCCGGTACGAACTCGAGCACGACCGCCTCAGTGCTCGCGGTTACCACCGGATCAGACGAGTCGCCCGGTCGCTCGTCGACTTGCGGTCCGCTCCGTCGCTCCAGATCGACGAAGAGGCGATTCAGGTCGCGCTCGGGCTCCGAGCCTCGCTGAATACCACGATGCGCGTCGGACGAGTTGCATGAGCGCCGACGGCTACCTCGCTGCGCTCGCCGGGTTGCAGCTCATGAACCCAAATCGGTTGCGGCACGTGCTCCATAACCGTACCGCCGTTGAGGCATTCGACATGGCGACCGGTGTTGCTGATCCGTCCCCGGTGTTGGCGACGATTTTCCGAAAGAACGAGGGGCTTGCAAGGCTGTGGCGTCAGCAGCGAGCAGACCATCCGCCCGATTTCTGGGCTGCGACCTGTGCTGGCGCCGACGTACAGGTAGTTGGCGAATCGGATGCGTGCTATCCGGCGCAATTGCGGGGCGATCCGGGCGCCCCTGCGGTGTTGTTCGTTCGTGGCGATCTGAGCGTGCTCGATGCGCGACGGGTCGGGATCATTGGCACCCGCAACGCAACGCAGCAGGGGCGTGCGACCGCAGCTCGGTTTGGTGCCGAACTTGCAGATGCCGGAATCGTTGTCGTGTCGAGGTTGGCGCGCGGCATCGACGCTGCTGCGCATCGTGGTGCACTGCATGCCCCCACCGGTCGACCGGTCGGCATTGTCGGGAATGGGTTGGACACCCCGTATCCAAAGCAAAATACAGACATCTGGAACGAGGTCGCCGAACGAGGTGTACTCATTTCGGAGTGGCCTCCAGGCACCCGTCCCGATGCATTCCGATTCCCACTCCGCAATCGGATCCTCGCAGCGCTCTGTGAAGTGCTGGTGGTCGTCGAGAGTCGCGAAAAGGGCGGGTCCCTGATCACCGTGCACGAGGCGATCAACCGGTCGGTCGTTGTGATGGCGGTTCCCGGCGCGGTCAACAGCCGGGCCTCGGCCGGAACCAACGCGCTGATCGCCGACGGCGTGCAGCCGGCGCTCGAGACAGCGGACATCCTGATGGCGCTCGGGCTTGATGGTCGTCGAGCAGGACGCCAGAGGTTCGACGCTCGTCCGCAGCCGAGTGAGCCACAGGCAGACATCGTTGCGGCTTGCCGCAACGAACCGCGGACTCTCGACAGTTTGCTGCTGATCACCGGTCTCGCGCTCGGAGATATGGCGTTGGCGTTGGCGCGGCTCGAACGCGACGGATGGATCATCGAGAACGGCGGCTGGTTCGAAGTCGTCGACGAATGGGCCGATCTGACATGACGAGCTCACTCTGAGCCGCAACGTGCTGTCGGCAGACCATCCAGAATTTTGTTGCCGAGGGGCAATATCATTTCTGTTGTGGACTCCTGGCATATCGATGACTTCGCTCTGTCGCTGACGTCGTTGTCGGACAACACGGTCGTGTCCTACTCGTCAGACCTTCGCCTCTTCGGTGAATGGTGCGGCCGAAGCGATCTCGTCGATCCAGATCGAGTCACGCGGGCAACTATTCGGCGATATCTCGCTCATCTCACGACACGACAATTCGCTCGCCGAACGATTGCGCGGAAGGTCGCCGCGATTCGCCGCTACTTCAAGTGGTTGGTGGCAAATGGTCTCGCAACAGTCGATCCGACGAGCGGCGTCTCCGTTCCAGCTGGCACTGGCCGGTTGCCGCGTGTACTCGACGGTCGAGAGATCTCTGGCCTGCTTGACGGCGCGGTCGGCGACGACGAGCCCGAATGGCGCCGCACTCGTGACGACGCCGTGCTCGAAGTGCTGTATGGATCTGGGCTGCGTGTGAGCGAACTCTGTGGCATGGATGTCTCATCGTTGGCCTTGGCCGTCGGCGCCGCAACCGTCTGGGGTAAGGGCAGCAAGGAACGAAGGGTTCCGCTCAGCGAGCCAGCGGTTCGCGCTCTGCGGCGGTGGCTGGGGGCCAGGCCAGACGTTGTCACGCCGGATCAAGGCGACGCCTTGTTCGGCAACGAGCGCGGAAAAAGATTGGCGCCGCGTGATGTTCGACGGATCATCGACCGACGTTCACCCACTCCGACGCATCCGCATGCCTTGCGGCACAGTTTTGCGACGCACCTACTTGACGGAGGAGCGGATCTCCGAGCTGTGCAAGAGTTGCTCGGTCACGCAGACGTCGCAACCACTCAGCGTTACACTCACGTCAGTCGAGAAAGACTTTCGGCTGCGTACCGCGAGGCCCACCCCAGAGCATGAGCATTGTTCCCGAAGACGCCGACCTCCAGATGCAGTGGACGCGCTGGAGCAACCGGCGCAACGCTGCAGCGCGCGATCATCTGATCGTTCGCTACTCGCCGCTGGTCAAGTTTGTGGCGGGTCGAGTGGGTGCTGGCCTACCAAGCAGTGTCGACTCGGGCGACCTCATTGGCTCCGGCATGTTCGGCCTCATCGACGCGATCGAGCGCTTCGACACCAATTTTGGCGTCAAGTTCGAGACGTTTGCAGTGCCGCGAATTCGCGGCGCGATCTATGACGGCTTGCGACAACTCGACTGGGTCCCCCGCTCGGTCCGCAGCCGAGCGCGCAACGTCGAGAAAGCCATCTCGGAACTCGAACACAAACTGGGTCGCGGCCCGAGCGACGAAGAGCTGGCAGGGCATCTGCGTATTACTCCCGAAGATCTGACCAAATGGCTGTCGGCCATTGCCAGAACAACAATCGGTCCGCTTGATCGCGCGATTGCAGGAGGTGCCGAGCCGTCGGCTCCTGACGATGCCGTGTCCGGCTCGCCATCGGCGGTCGTCGAAGAACGTGAGTTGAGCGTGCTCATGCGCGTCGAAATCAAGAAGCTTCCCGAACGCGAGAAGTTGGTTCTGTCTCTGTACTACGACGAGGGCCTCACACTCGCTGAAATCGGCGAAGTACTCGGTGTCACCGAGAGCCGCGTCTCGCAGATCCACACCAAATCCGTGCTGCATCTCCGGTCGCGCATGTCGGCCGCCGGCCTCACCTGATTCGAACCCTTCGGGCCGAACGGCCCCTCTCGACGCTCCGGCGTCCATCGGAATCCAATTGTCGAGAGGAACCATCATGCGACGACGCGTCGTCTCTGTCACAACGATTGTCCTGGTCTGGCTCATGCTGGTCCAGCCCACCTCTGCAATGGCCTCGCCGTGCTGGCAGCCCCCTGTCGGCGGAACGGTTGCAGTTCCGTTCAGCGCCCCAGCCTGTTGGTACTGCGCTGGCCACCGGGGGATCGAGTACGCGGTTGCTTCGTCGACGGCTGTACGTGCTGTCGCCGCCGGCACCGTCACCTACAGCGGAACCATCTCCGGCGTCATGTACGTCGTGGTCCGACATGGCAACGGGTGGAAAGTCACCTACGGAAAGTTGGTGTCGTCTGATCTGCGGCGGGGCGACCGGGTGGTGGCTCGATCGCGGGTCGGTCAGGCGACGGGCCGAATGTACTTTGGTCTGCGGATTGGCGGTGAGTATCGGGATCCAACGCCCTATTTCGGGCGCCCGGCCGGCCGCCCCCGTCTCGTGCCTGTCGACGGCTCGCGCCACCGGTCGGCGTCGCTATCGGTCTGGCGTTGTCGCCACTTGGGGTGAACTCGGTCGCGGACGCTGCGTTTGAACTCGGCGAGCGTGAGTTGAGATGTCCTCAGGCGCAGCTATCATTGTTTCGGTTGATTCATCCGAATCGACTCCCCATCACTGTCTCGACGGTCAAGTAAGCGGTCGCCCGACCTGAAAACGGGCGCCGATCGTCGGGATCAACCGCACAAGGAGCAACACATGGCTGTTATCAGCATGCGTCAAATGTTGGAAGCCGGAGCACACTTCGGCCACCAGACCCGAAATGGAATCCCAAGATGAAGCCTTACCTGATGAAGAATAAGGGCGGCATCTACATCATCGACCTCGAAAAGACGGTCCAGTGCCTCGAGACGGCCTACGGGTACGTCCGTGATCTCGTCGCCGGTGGCGGCAACATCTTGTTCGTCGGCACCAAGAAGCAGGCTCAGGACCCGATCAAGAGCTACGCCGACAAGTGCGGCATGCCTTACGTGAACGAGCGTTGGCTTGGCGGCATGCTCACGAACTTCGAAACGATGAGTAAGCGCGTCAACAAGATGCTCGAATACGAGCGCATGCAGGCGTCCGGCGAGTTCGAAGTCATGATCAAGAAGGAAGCGCTTCTCCTCGAACGCGAGATGATCAAGTTGCAGCGCAACCTCGGCGGTATGCGCAGCTTGAAGAAGGCTCCCGACGCGATCTTCGTGCTCGACACGAACAAAGAGCACATTGCAGTCACCGAGGCTCGCAAGCTCGGCATCCCGGTCGTGGCTGTTGTTGACACCAACGTCAACCCGGAAGTCATCACCTACCCGATCCCGGGCAACGATGACGCCATCCGCTCGAACAGCCTCTTCGCTCGCGTTATCGCTGACGCCGTTGCCGAAGGTCGCTTTATTGCCAACAAGCGCAACCCCGCACCCACACCGGTTGCTGAGAAGACTCCTGAAGAAGTCGCCGCTTTCGATGCAGCTCAGACTGACGCTCGTAACGCCGCTGCTGCCCAGCAGGCCGCCCGCGACGCCAAGCTCTCTGCTGCTAAGGACGCTCCGGCTGCTGTCGCCCCTGCCGCAGATGCACCGGCTGAGGCCGCACCTGTAGAGGAAGCCGCTGCACCGGCTGAGGCCGCTCCGGCGGAAGCCGCCGATGCCGCGCAGGTTGAGACTCCTGCCGAAACCACGGAAGGCTGATCACAGATGGAATTCACTGCACAAGACGTGAAGGCGCTTCGCGTAGCGTCAGGCGCCGGCATGATGGACTGCAAGAAAGCGTTGCAGGAAAACGACGGCGACATGGAGGCCTCCCAAAAGTGGCTCCGTGAAAAGGGTCTGGCCGCCAGCGCCAAGCGCGAAGACCGCGATGCAACTCAAGGCGTGGTCAGCATGTCGATCAGCGGCAACGTGGGCGCCATCGTTGAACTCAAGTGCGAGACTGACTTCAGCGCCGGTTCGGACTTGTTCAAAGCTGAGGCCGACGCACTCGTTGCACTCGTGACCGAGAAGGGCGTCGATTCGATCTCGGAACGTCAAACCAATCTTGAAGAACTCAAGGTCACGCTGAAAGAGAACATCAGCATTGGCCAGGTCGCCCGCATCGAAGCCGCCGAGGGCAACATTCTCGACAGCTACCAGCACATTCAGGGTGGGCGCGGCGTCAACGGCGTCCTCGTCGAGATCGCGAATGGCACGCAAGAGCTCGCTCACGACGTTGCCGTCCACGTGGCATTCGCCCGTCCGAAGTACCTCTGCCGCGACGACGTCCCGGCCGAGGTCGTTGCAGCCGAGCGCGAGACGCTCACCTTGATCACTCGCAACGAAGGTAAGCCCGAAGCGGCACTCGAGAAAATCGTCGAAGGCCGGATCGGCGGCTTCTTCAAAGACGTCGCACTCCTCGATCAGCCGTATGCGAAGGACGACAAGCAGTCGGTCAGCCAGTTCATCGGCTCCGCCTCCGTCATCGCCTTCGCTCAAGTCGAAATCGGCTGATTCGGTCCAGATCGCTCGATCTCGAATCAGCGATCTGAGTTCTGGATCGCCACTTGATTCGGAATGAAAACCTGAATTATTGAACAGCCTCGCTGCGCGTCAAGTACGTTCGGCGGGGCTGTTTCGCGCCCGACCCAACTGCTTCCGGAGACAATTGAATGACGCAACGAGAACAACGTCCGAGCTTCAAACGAATCGTGTTCAAGCCGTCAGGTGAAGCGCTGGCTGGCGAGTCGGGAGTGGGGCTCGACGGCGCCACGCTTGAGTCGACAGCAGCGGAGATCATTGATTTGCGCCAGAACCTCGGCGTCGACGTTGCGGTCGTCGTTGGCGGCGGAAATTTTTGGAGAGGGGCCAGTGCCAGCGCCCGTGGGATGGACCGTGCTACAGCCGACTATGTTGGAATGATGGCCACGGTGATGAACGCACTCGCTCTCCAGGCAGCATTGGAAGCGGCAGGGGCAGGAAACGCGAGTCCAGTCGGCAATCGAGATGCCACGGATCGCCGAGGCCTACATTCGGCGTCGCGCCGTCCGCCACCTCGAAAAGGGCCGAGTCGTCATCTTTGCTGCTGGTACCGGCAACCCGTTTTTCACCACAGACACAGCTGCCGCGCTGCGTGCCGCTGAAATAGAAGCCGAAGTGGTGATCAAGGGAACGCATTCGGGCGTCGACGGGGTCTATAGCGCTGACCCGCGAACCAACCCTGATGCAGTCAAGTACGACGCCGTCAGCTACATGGAAGTGATGACGAAAGACCTCAAGGTCATGGACTCGACGGCTATCGCGTTCTGCCGTGACAACGACATCCCCATCGTGGTGTTCGACATGTCGAAGCCAGGTTCGTTGCGGAGCATCGTTCAGGGCGGCAGCGAAGGAACGCTCGTTCACGCATGATGCCCCGTCTGACCCGCCTGTCTTGGGTACGATGGACATCGTGATTGACGACACACTGCTCGAAGCGATGGACAAGATGGACAAGGCTGTTGAACACACCCAGTCCCAGTTCGGCACGGTGCGTACCGGTCGGGCCAGCCCAGCGCTCGTTGAGCGCATCACAGTCGAGTACTACGGAGCACCGGTGCCGATCCAGCAGCTCGCGTCGATTTCGGTGCCCGAGGCCCGGCAGCTTTTGATCAAGCCGCACGATCGTTCCTCGCTCGAGGCGATCGAAAAAGCAATACGCGACAGTAATCTCGGTGTCAATCCGAACAACGACGGCATCGCGATTCGGCTGTCGCTGCCGCAGCTCACCGAGGAGCGCCGCAAGGAGTACGTCAAGGTGGCCAAAAGTATGGCCGAAGACGGCCGGATCACGCTGCGCAACATTCGCCGCGACGCTCGCAAAGACATGGAAGCCGAACAGAAAGACGGCGAGGTGTCCGAAGACGAGCTCGCACGTGCCGAAAAGGAACTCGACAAGGTCACGGGCGAGCGTGTTGATGCAATTGACGCTGCATTTGGCCGCAAAGAGCACGAACTTATCGAAGTCTGAGATGCTGAGGGAAACACGATGACCGACGACATTTGGCGACCCGACGACGAGGGAAAGGCCGATCGGCGACGCCCGGGCCGACTCGAAGCCGAGATGGACGCGTACGACGAATCCGAGTTTGGAGGACCGCTTTTTGGCGACACCTCTGAGACTGCCGTCGTTGCTGCTGATGCTTCGCCCGAACCGCGAACCGAGGCGGTTGCTGAGCCCATCGGTGTCGTCAGCACTACGAGCGAAATACCTCAGTCGGGGTCCGGTGGTTCTGGCCGCCTACAGATGGACGACAATTCAGGTTCGATGCAGCATTGGACCGAAGATGCCACGGGCGAGGTACCTGTTATTGGACGCCCCGCACCAGCGGCTGAGCCGACCGACGACCTCGACGTCTGGTCGACATTCACCACCGATACGCCAGTGTGGAAGGAAGGCGACGCCGTCGACAGGCCTTCGGGCAGAGTTCCTGCAGCGTCGCCAGCCGACCCGACCAGCGAGATCTCCTGGGAGGACGCGCCGATCGCAGCGCAGTCAGGCGTCGACGTCGACCAGGGAGCAACCGCGCTCCACGACGTCGTGCCGGGCGCCGCCGCGCCGCCACGCGAGCCAGCGCGCATCACCATTGGTACCGATCCTTCAGGCATGCCCAGGCGGCCGCCGCCGCAGCGCCGAGGCGGATCGCCGCAACGGCCTCCCGCAACAGGGTCCCGTGCGCCCGGAGGGGGCAAGCGCAATCTGCCGGTCGCAATGGCCACAGGCCTCGTGCTCTCGGCAGTATTCCTTGCTGCGGCAATGTGGCGTCCAGCCGCTGCGGTCGCCTTCGTCACGGTTGCTCTCGGGCTCGCTGCGATTGAGTACTTTTCGAAGGTCACTGAGAAGGGTTACCGCCCCGCAGTGGCCGCTGGCGTGGCCGCATGCGTCGCGTGTCCGCTGGTTGCGTACTGGGTCGGCGAACGGTTCATCCCGTTGGTGTTGGTCTTTGCATTCCTTGCTGGTTCGCTCGGTTTTATCGGCTCGGATTCCATCGAAGTCGGCCCGATGCCGAACATGGCAATCACCATGCTCGGCGTGGTCTGGATCGGCCTTATGGGCTCATTCGCCGCCCTGATCATCCGCTATTCGAACTTCTTCGGTGATCTGACCATCGGTACCGACACCATTGTGCTGGTGGCCGTTGGCGTGGTCGCAAACGATGTCGGTGCGTACTTCGTCGGGAGCGCCTTCGGGCGAACACCGCTCCGTTCATGGATCAGCCCGAACAAGTCGGTCGAGGGTTTCCTCGGAGGCACAATCTTGACGCTTGTCGTGATGCTGATGGTCGGTCTGCGCGATCTCAGCGATACTTGGTCCGACACGAGCCATCTGTTGATGCTTGGCATCGTCATTGCGATCTTTGCACCCCTCGGTGACCTGACCGAGTCGATGTTCAAGCGGAACCTCGACGTCAAAGACTTTGGGTCACTCATTAAGGGCCATGGGGGCGTGCTCGACCGGTTTGACGGGTTCCTTTTCGCGCTCCCTGCGGTGTACTACTTGATGCTCGTCATCGAACCGTGGACCACGTTCAGCGTCTGACCAGATGACGCAACGGCCGGTTCGCGTTGCCATCGCCGGCTCGACCGGCTCGATTGGTACCCAGACATTTGAGGTTATTCGGGCTGAAAACAAACGCCACCCCGGCTCATACGTGGTGACTGGGATCAGCGTCGGCCGCTCAGGCGACGCTGCGCTGGCTCAAGCCGCAGAGTTCGATATTCCGTTGATTGTCGTCGACGACGCCGACGCTCGTTCCGAGGTCGCAGCAACCGGTCGGGTCTGCGTTGACGCTGACCCCACTGCGCTGATCGACGACGCCGATGTCGTGATCAATGGCGTTGTTGGCTTTGCTGGTCTTCTCGTCACGACCGAGACGTTGCGCTCAGGCAAACGACTCGGCCTGGCCAACAAAGAGAGCCTGATTGCTGCTGGCCCGGTCGTGCAGCCGTTGCGTTCAACTCCGGGTGCCGAAATCGTGCCTGTCGATTCAGAACACTGTGCTCTCCACCAGTGCCTGCGGTCGTCGTTTGACGCCGGCCGTGAAGTGGCCCGATTAATCCTGACAGCGAGTGGCGGGCCGTTCCGAGGGAGAAGCGAAGCTGATCTCGCCGAGGTGTCGGTCGAGAATGCACTGCAGCATCCGACCTGGAAAATGGGTCCCAAGATCACCGTCGATTCGAGCACGCTGATGAACAAGGGCCTCGAAGTGATCGAAGCTCACGAACTGTATGGCACTCCATACGACCAGATCGATGTTGTCGTGCATCCTCAGTCGGTCATCCATTCGATGGTCGAATACACCGACGGGTCGACCATTGCCCAGCTGTCGATGCCGACGATGAAGTTGCCAATTGGCTATGCGCTCGCGTACCCCAATCGCCTCGCCACACCGTTCGGAACAATCGACTGGGCCACCCTCGGATCTCTCGACTTCGAAGCTCCAGATCGGGCAACGTTCCGGTGCCTTGACCTTGCGTATGCAGCGGGCCGTCGGGGCGGGACCGCTCCGGCGTGGCTGAGTGCGGCCAACGAAGCAGCAGTCGAGGCTTTTCTTTTGGGAAACTTGCGCTGGAATCAGATAGCTGAAGTGTGCGAAGCAGTGTTGGAGCGCCATGATGGTGGTATCCCCCACACCGTCGAAGATGTCATTCAGGCGGATCAAGATGCTCGACGGATTGCCGAAGAGGTATTACAACGATGACTGATCAACTCACACCGCCAACCGAAGAAGATGCACCGGGCCGGTCGAAGTTCACCAGCGAGATCATGGCCGGTGGCGCTGTCACCGAGAACCTTGAGCAAGACGAGCTTGCCGGCGGCATGCGCGGCGCCCTGTCGATGCTTGTCATTCTGGGCCTGTTCGCCTGGCTCGGGTTCGCCAACTTCTGGATCTTTGTCTTTGTTGTCGGCGTCGTTATCTCGATCTTCCTCCACGAACTCGGTCACTACCTGACAGCCAAATGGACCGGCATGAAGGTCACCCAGTTCTTCCTCTTCTTTGGTCCTCGCCTGTGGAGTTTCCGTCGCGGCGAGACCGAATACGGCGTGCGGGCTCTTCCGCTTGGTGCGTTCGTCCGGATCATTGGTATGAACCGGATGGACGAAGTCGAACCAGGCGATGAAGTTCGGGCATACCGTCAGAAGAGTTTTCCGCGCCGCCTCCTGGTCATCTCGGCCGGGTCGTTGATGCACATGCTGATCGCCGTCACGCTGCTCTTTGGCGTGTACGCCATTGCTGGCGAAGACACGGTTCGTGATGGTGTCGAAGTCCAAACACTCGTCGACGGTGGCGCGGCGCAATCTGCCGGCGTGCTTGCCGGCGACATCGTTCGATCGGTCGACGGTGAGTCATTTACGGGTTCGAACGAGTTCGGTGAGCTGATCCGCTCGAACAATCCTGGCGACGCAATCACCTTGACCGTGCTCCGCAACGGCGTCGAGGAATCGATTCCTGTGATGCTCGGCGTGAGCGATACCGGCGGGGCTCTCGTTGGTGTTTCGAGTTCCAGTATCTTCGAGACGATTGACCACAGTGTCCCAGCAGCTGCTGGCAATGCTGTTGCCGACATCGTGCCGTTCTCGTGGGAGTCGACCAAGGGCGTCATCAAGGTCCTCAACCCGGTCAACATTCTCACGCACCTCACAGGCTCCAACGACGACCTGTCGAGCCGCCCCACGACGCTGGTTGGTGTCGCGGGAATATCCGACGACGTTGGTGAGAATTCCGGCTGGGCAGGCATGTTGTTGCTGCTCGCAGTCCTCAACGTGTTCGTCGGAGTGTTCAACATGTTCCCGCTGCTGCCGCTCGATGGTGGTCACGCAGCTATTGCTTTGTACGAGCGTGTACGTGAAGGCGCACGCGGTGGCAAGCAGCGGTACTTCGCCGACGTCGAACGGCTGATGCCCTTTGCCATGGGCGTGGTCACGGTGTTAGCCATGCTGATGTTCGCGGGCCTCTACCTCGATATCACCAAGCCGCTCTGAGAGCGGGTGTTTGGCGGGATGGCTTGGGTTGATTGGCTGCTCGTGACCGCTTGGGTGGTGAGAGCGGCGTAGCTTGTGGTGATGCAGGTCGTGAGTTCGGTTCCTCGGAAGGTCACTCGTCAGATCTCGGTGGGCGATGTGAAGGTCGGCGGAGATGCGCCGATCACGATCCAGTCGATGACGATCACGAAGACTGCTGACGTCGAAGGCACCCTCCAGCAGATTTATGCGCTCGCGGCCGCAGGCGCTGACATCGTGAGGTGTACGTGCAACGAGATCGAGGCAGCCGAGGGGCTCGCTCAGATTGTGCCCCGGTCGCCGGTGCCGATCATTGCCGACATCCATCACCAGTACAAGATGGCCATGGCCGCAATGGAGGCCGGCGTACATGGCTTACGCCTTAACCCGGGCAACATCCGCAAGCCGGAGCACATCAAGGCAGTCGCTGCGGAGGCCAAAGATCGCCAGATCCCGATTCGTATCGGTGTCAACGCCGGCTCGCTCGACCCGAAGCTCTACGAAAAATACGGCGGTGCGACGCCTGAGGCAATGGTCGAGTCTGCCCTGACCGAAATGGCGTACTTCGAAGAGGTTGGCTTCGACCTGATCAAAATCTCGGTGAAGGCATCGAGCGTGCCGCTCATGGTTGACGCATACCGGGCGCTCAGCGAAGTGACCGACTATCCGTTGCACCTCGGTGTTACCGAAGCTGGTCCGCCGCCGGCCGGGTTGCTCAAGGCAACCGCTGGTATTGCCACGCTGCTCTTGGAGGGCATTGGCGACACGATCCGCTACTCGCTCACGGCTGATCCGGTCGAAGAGGCCAAGGCCGGTCGCCAGCTTCTCGAAGCGCTCGGTCTACGCGAGCGCAAAAACATCGACCTCATTGCATGTCCGTCATGCGGCCGCGCTGAGGTCGATGTCATCAAAGTGGCGAACGACGCCATGAAGGCCTTCGGCGATCGTCAGCTGCCGCTCCAGGTCGCAGTGATGGGTTGTGTGGTCAATGGGCCCGGTGAAGCACGCGACGCTGACATTGGCATTGCTGCAGGCAACAAGCGCGGCCACCTCTTCATCAAAGGGCAAAATGTTGCAGTCGTGCCGGAAGACGAGATGGTCGAGCAGCTCGTCGAGTGGGCCGAGTTCATCCACGAGCACGGCACCGACGCAGCGCTCGCTCGTGCCGACTTGAAGAAGGCAGCACGTGAGGCTGACAAGGATCGTGCCAAGTTGCTCGCAGAGCAGGGCGACGATGCCAACAACGCCAACGAGAAGATCGTCCAGATCCGCAAGAAGTAGCCGGGTACTGCCGAAGTAGCCGGGTGTTTCGGTCCAGAACTGCTCAGGTGGCGGGTGGGTTTATAACGGTGTGACAACGTAAGTCGCGCTGTCGGCGAAGACCGGGGTGCCGGGTGAGAGGTACACCGTGGTGCCGTCGAGCGCTATTGCGAGCTCGTGGCCAACCGCAGTATGGCTGTCGCCAGGTGCCAGATGAAGCAACTGCACGCCGACTTCGGGCAAGGGGTATCGACCGTCGGTGATTTTCATGATTGGGTCGCGCAGCGGAGCCGGGTCGACCACTTCGAGGAGTAGATCGACGTTGACCTCTTTCAGCGTCAACCCGCCGCGGACCACGTTGTCGCTGGCGTTCATCAGTTCAATACCCGAACCACGTAGGTACGCATGGAGGTTTCCGGCCGTGAGGTGGAGGGCTTGGCCCGGCTGCAGCGTGAGGTAGTTGAGCAGCAGGGTCGCAGCGACGCTCGGATCGTTGTGACCGTATTTCTCGCCCAGAGTCCAGGCCCATCGCGCCTGACGGTCGTCAATCGATTTGAGGCCAGTGACCGTAGCGGTCGCGTCGAAGGCACCTCGATACAGATCAGCGAGCGAGTCTTCGCCGTGCTCCTGCACGAAATCGGCGAATTGCTCAGCACCGAGGCGTCGGAGGTAGTCGATAGTGGAGCCGTATGGGCGGAATCCGCATAACGCCTCGAATTCTGTCAATGCGACCAGGAGTTCAGGCTTGGCTTGATCGTCGGCGAAGACGCCGCTGGCGTGGCCCTCAATGGCCTGCTCTGTGGTCGGGTGGGCTTGCAGCGAGAGCGGTTCGCCTGCCGACAAGACCTTTACAAGGTAGGGCAGCTTGCCGGTGAGATCAGACAGCGGGCTGCCGTCTTCGAGCAACGTGGGGCCGTTCGGGTGGGTCCCGAGCCACAACTCGGCCCAGGGCTGGCCGCGGCCGGCAACGCCGAGCAACTTCGGGATGAAGTCGGGGTCGCCCCACGCGTAGTGCTGGATGACTCCCTCTATGACGCGGACTGGCATTGTTCAGTTCAGTCCCAACTCGGCGACCCGTTCGAGCACTCGGTCGCGCTCATTGCCGATGGTGGTCGTGTCCCCGTGGCCGGTGTGAACGATGGTGTGATCAGGGAGCGCGAGCAGCACGTCTCGAATCGACGCCAATATCGTCGGCTCGTCGGAATACACCCGGCCGGTGGCGCCGGGCCCTCCACAGAACAGCGTGTCACCGCTGACAACGGCGCCGGTGGCCACGTCGTGGAAGCAGCAGCAGCCGGGCGAGTGGCCAGGCGTGTGCAGGGTGGCGAGTTCGTGACCAGCGACGCGCAGCGTGCGCCCAGGTTCGATGGGTGCATCGAAGTCGTGTTCGGGGTAGACGACGTCCCACAGGAAGCGGTCGAACTCATGGAGCATGATCGGCGCATCGACAGCGTCACGCAGTGCGACCGCGGCGTTGATGTGGTCGTTGTGGCCGTGCGTCAACACAATGCCCTTGACGTTGCGACCATTCACTGCATCGATGATCGGTTGATGGTCGTGTGCGGCGTCGAAGATCAACACTTCCTTGTCGTCGCCGACGAGCCAGATGTTGTTTTCGACTTCCCATTCGCCGCCGCCAAGCGCGAAGACGCCCTCGGTTGTCACCAGCTCGATGCTCATTGGTTCTCAATCATGACAACCGAGCGCAGCACCTCGCCGCGTTCCATTTTGTGGAAAGCCTCTTCGACATCGCCGAGGCCAATCTTTTCTGACACGAAGCCATCGAGGTCGAGTCGGCCCTGCAGGTACAGGTCGATGAGCATCGGGAAGTCGCGCTCGGGGAGGCAGTCGCCGTACCACGAGGACTTGAGCGAGCCGCCGCGGCCGAAGATCTCGATAAAGGGGAGTTCGATGGTCATCTCCGGGTTCGGCACGCCAACGAGGACGACCGTGCCTGCCAAATCGCGTGCTTCGAAGCACTGTTTGTAGACCACCGGGTGACCGATTGCTTCGATGCACACGTCGGCACCGTTGCCGCCGGTGACCGATCGGATGTACTCGACGGGGTCTGTGTTCTTCGAGTTGCACACGTGGGTGGCACCGAAGCTCTTCGCCCAGTCGAGCTTGGTGTCGTCGATGTCGACAGCGATGATCTTCGACGCGCCAGCGAGCTGCGCGCCGGCGATTGCCGCGTCGCCGACACCGCCACAACCGAACACCGCAACGCTCTGGCCGCGAGTGACCTGACCGGTGTTGATGGCTGCGCCGAGGCCCGCCATGACGCCGCAGCCGAGCAGGCCGGCAGCCTCGGGGGGAGCAGCGGGGTTGACCTTGGTGCACTGCAGCGAGTGGACGAGGGTCTTCTCGCAGAATGCACCGATGCCGAGCGCCGGCGAGAGTTCGGTGCCATCGGTGAGTGTCATCTTTTGTTTGGCATTGTGGGTGTCGAAGCAGTACTGCGCTTCGCTGCGTTTGCACGCTCGACAGTTGCCGCACACGGCGCGCCAGTTGAGGATCACGTAGTCGCCGGGGACGACGTTCGTGACGCCCTCTCCGACCGATTCGACGAGCCCTGCGGCCTCGTGGCCAAGGAGGAACGGGAACTCGTCGTTGATGCCACCTTCGCGATAGTGCAGGTCGGTGTGGCAGACGCCGCACGCCTGAATGGCAACGACGGCTTCACCCGGGCCGGGGTCGGGGATAACGATGGTCTCCATCGAGACTGGCTCGCCCTTGGCCTTGGCAATGATTCCGCGTACTTCCTGACTCATGTCGCAGAACGTATCGCACGCGCAGTCGCTGAGCGCACAGGGTGAGGTACCTTTGCCGGAGGCCTTGTGGTGCCAGGAAATCGTTGGGAGCAGGTCGTTCTTCGCAATGTGCCCAGCAGTGCTGAATTCTGCGGGCGGATTGCCGGCAGACGAAAGCGCAGCACTACCTGACGGCGCCGAAAATCTCGGCCCACTTGCGGTCTATCTGCCGGATGCGTATCTCTTCACGGTTGCAGCGGTTGCAGCGGTTGCTGAATCCGTAGATACCCCTGTGCTCGTTTGGCCGGCCAACGCTTCGATTGCGCTCGCCGATGTGGCGACATTGGAACGTCTGGCTGAAAGTGAAGCCGGGGAGGGGCTAGAAGAGGCGAAGGTCGTCGGGCTTCATGCCGCGGAGTTCGTCGTAGTCGACTTCGACCCACGTGAACCCGCGTGACTCGGCAAGAACCTTCGCCTGCGGCTTGATGACCTGGGCAACGAACACGCCACGGATTGATCCGAGCGAGGAGTCGAGCTTGAGGCGTTCGATGTAGCGCGTGAGCTGCTCTACGCCGTCAATTTCCCCGCGGCGCTTGACCTCGATGGCAACGACCTGGTCGGATTCGTCGCGGCAGACGAGGTCGATCGGCCCAATCGCCGTCGGATACTCGCGGCGCACCAGCTTGAGGCCGACCTCAATGGCGTCGGGCGAAATCGCGAGCAATTCTTGGAGATGGGCCTCGACGCCGTCCTTTTGCAGGCCAGGGTCGGTGCCGAGTTCGGCCTCGACGTCACTCATCACTTCATGGAGCGTGATGGTCAGAGTTTCCTTCTTCGGGCTGGTCACAATCCAGCGATGGCCGCCGCCGTCGGCAGCGTCATCCTTCTCTTCGACGATCGTGTTCGGGGCGTTCATCCAGTTGAGCGGCTTGTACGCGCCGCCGTCGGCATGAATGGCCACACAGCCGTCTGCCTTCACCATGATCAGCCGATTGGCCTCAGGGAGATGGGCAGCAAGCTTGCCGGCATAGTCGACGGAACACCGAGCAATGAGCAGACGCACGGAATGCAACGCTATCGGCCATGTGTGACCTCGGCCGCGCCAGACACCGCCGCAGCCGTCTTAGCGAACCGAATTAGCGAACCGAATTAGCGAACGGATTCGACGTGGTCCTGCATGCGCTTTTGAATGAGCGCTCGACGTTCTTGCAGTTCCTTGTAGGTGAGTGAGTTGACGCTCGAATCGAGCCCCATGCTCTTCTTCACACCGTCCATGTCGAACTCGACGGCGGTCGGGTCAATTCCGAGTTCGCGGCCAAGGCGCTCACCGTGCTTCGAAGCGAACAGCATCGAGATGTTCGCGACTTCACCAATCAGGTCGAGTTCCGGCGCAAGGCGCGCGATTGCACCGTCGAGGAACACGAGGTTCTTGACATAGAGCATGAGTTCCTTGGGGAGCTTGGCGCCGTAACCCAGCAGAGCCTTTACGATTCGCTGCACCTCATGGACCATCTCCTCGCCACTCAAGGTCGTGGGGTCGATCGTCGCCTCGTCGAGCCGGAGGTCGCTGATGACGGCGTCGAGGTCGGTGTCTATGGGGAGCGCCCCAAGGTCGCGGAGTGCGGCCATCTGGCCCTTCACGTCATTGGTCGTTGCGCTCAGCATGAAACGCAGGAATGCATTGCGGCGCCCACCGCTGAGCCGGCCGACGATGCCGTAGTCAAGGAGGGCGGTTCGGCCGTCTGGGAGGACAAGCAAGTTGCCGCCGTGGAGGTCGCCGTGAAAGATGCCTTCGACGACAGCGCCCTCCATGAACGCGACCATTGCCGTCCGGACAACGTCGACCGTGTCAATACCAGCATCTTGCATGCCGACCACGTCGTCGAAGTTGAAGCCATGGAACCGCTCCATCACGAGTACCCGTCGAGTCACGAGCGAAGGGTGCGGGCGCGGGACGACGTAGCGCTCTTGGCCGAGATCGTGCAGCATCGCTGCGACATCGAGCATGTTCGCCGCTTCCATGCGAAAGTCGAGCTCTTCGACAATCGTTTCGGCGAACAGTTCGACGAGCGACGGCGGGTTAGCGAGCGCCGCGACCGGAATACGGCCGACCAGGTGCGGGGCGAGCCACGCCATGACGCGGAGGTCCTTGCGGACGTAGGCCGAAACGGTCGGCCGCTGGACCTTGACAACGACTTCCTCACCCGTTTTGAGGCGGGCGACATGAACCTGAGCTATGGACGCTGCGGCCAGCGCGGTTTCCTCGAATGATTCGAAGATGTCTTCAAGCCGGGCACCAAGATCTTCTTCGACCGTGCGGCGGACCACATCGAAAGGTTCAGCTGGAACCTGGTCGCGGCACTTCTTGAACTCTTCGACCAGCTCGGCCGGGAACAGGCCGTCGCCCGATGAGATGATCTGGCCGAGCTTGATGTAGGTCGGCCCGAGGATCTCGGCAGCCTCGCGCAGCCGACGAGAAATCACTGCACGACTGGCCTCAGTCGTATCGAACTTCCCGCGCTTCTGCGAGATCAGCCACGGCCCAATCGCCCTGGCGAGTCGGGTCGAGACGCTCACAACGCGAGATCCTGGAGGGAGCTTTGACGGCTTGGTGAGCGAGGGGACCTCGGCCTGGGCTTGGGACCGCAACGTCGCTGCCAGTTCCACCCATCGAACTTCTTCGCGGCGGACGTTCCAGGGGCCATCCTGGCTGAACGCTGCCCAGTCCGTGTCGGACCGGGCGCTCGGAGTGGTCGACGATGACGACATCCTCTAAGGATGCCGGAATCTTGGTCGTTCGCCATCGCTGAGACTGACAGAAATCAGAGTCAAGAAAAATGTCACAGCGGTTAATGACTCTGAATGAGCGCAATCGTCTTCGCTGTCGCTCCGTGTGTGTCGTGTCCGTCTTTGCGAAGCGGCTGTTCCGCAAGCGTGAGGTGCTGCGTCCATTGGAGGCCAGCGGTACTCGCTGAGTCGGTAGCAACACCGGCGAATTGCTCGCGGGCTCCTTGCGGGTGACAACATCAAGTAATGACAGAACGACCGTTCAACGTGCTCGGTATTCAGCAGATCGCCATCGGCGGGCTCGACAAGGGGGCACTCACCGGGCTCTGGACTGGTTTACTCGGCGTCGAGAAGGTGGGCGACTACGTGGCCGAATCCGAGAACGTCGATGAAAATATTCTGCGGCTCGGCTCAGGGTCGCACGCAGTCGAGATCGACCTGATGCAACCGATCGACCCGGACAAGTCGCCGAAGGTCCACAGCCCTGCGCTCAATCACGTCGGCCTCTGGATCGATGACCTCGCGGCGGCGGTGGCATGGCTGACCGAGCAGGGCATGCGTTTCACGCCCGGCGGTATTCGCAAGGGGGCGTCGGGGTACGACGTGTGCTTCCTCCATCCGAAGGGCAACGATGAGTCACCCCGATCAGGCGAAGGCGTCCTGATCGAGCTGGTTCAGGCGCCGTCGGCCGTCATCGACGCGCTGTCGTCCTAGCGCTTGACGATCCAGCTCACCGATTCAGAAATTCGGTGGACGTTTCTCGCGTAGAGCGGCGACGCCCTCGGCGTATTCGGCAGTACCCATTGATACATCCAGCAACCGAATCGAATCGCGGACAGACGCAGCAGGGTCATGCCGGAGTAGGTCGGCTGCAAGTTGCTGCTTGGTGACTGTCACGGCGTTCGGCCCGGTCGATGCGGCGAGCAGCTGTGCATAAGCCTGCGCGGCAGCCAACGTCTGCACACCGTCGGCTTCGACGCCGTTCCATAGACCCCAGTCAGCGGTTTCGGCTCCGGTGACAATGCGGCCCGATAGCAGGAGGTCGTTGGCACGGGTCACGCCGACGAGCCGGGGAAGCGTCCAGCTCATCCCGTACTCGGCGGGAAGGCCGAGCTTCGGCGCCGCGGTCTTTGGGCGCGGAAAGCTGGTGCGTCACAGAAGGTGACGAGGGCCAGCCCGACCCCGGCACAGGCGCCGTTCACCGCAGCGATGATTGGAAGGCGATACCCCAGCTGCCAAGCGAAGTCGGCGTTGAGCCGCCCTTGGAAGATGTCGCCGGCTCCGGGCTGTGCCGGTTCGGGTGGGAGACCGGTGTCGTAGCCGCCTTTGTCGACGTGGCCGGCCAACGCGTCCGAGTCGCCGCCGACGCAGAACGCTGGTGGCGTGCCGGTGACCACTACCGCACGAAGCCCATCACGATGTTCGAGGTCGGCCATGACCGTTCGGAAATCGGCATGCATGCGACCAGTCCACGCATTGTGGCGGTGTGGCCGATGCAGCGACACCGTTGCCACAGGCCCGTCGATGTCGCATCGGATTGTGTCGCTCATCCCCACATCGCTTTCAGTACGCCTTCGGTCAGTTCTGGTCGGCAGACAAAGAAGTCGGGAAGCCATGCGTCGCGATCGTTGTAGATCAGCGGCGACCCATCGAGTCGGCTGGCATGGAAGCCAGCGGCCATGGCAACAGCGGCAGGAGCTGCGGAGTCCCACTGGTACATGCCACCGTCGTGGACGTAGATGTCAGCTTCGCCGATCACCACGGCCATCGCCTTTGCTCCGGCCGATCCGAGGCGTACAGCGTCGCAGCCCAACCCCTCGGCAACCAGCACCGCAGCGTACGGGGCCCGGTGTCGTGAGGTGATCAGGCGTGGACGGTCGCGGTCCAGGACTGGCATCGGCGGTGCTGGGTCGGTCGAAAAGACCATGTCGACGGCGGGCAGGCTCACTGCAGCGGCACCAAAAGTTTGATCTTCCCAGAGTGCGATATGCACAGCCCAGTCGCTGCGGCCCTGTTCGCCGAATTCCCTGGTGCCATCGAGTGGGTCGATGATCCAGACCCGGTCGGCGTTGTAGCGGCGTGGATCTTCAACGCCCTCTTCCGACAGCACTGCATCGTCAGGGCGGTGTGTGTTGAGTTCGCCGGCGATGAAGTCTTGTGCTGCTGCGTCACCCGAGTCGCGGACATCCCAGATCGATGCACCAGCAGCGAACATCTCGGCACGGAGCTGCACGAGGAGTTCGCCTGCCTGGACGGCGAGCCGCGTAGCGAGCTCGGCATCGGTTTCAGGCATCGCCGCATTCTGGCAGCGATCAGTGCTGCCTCACACCATTGCACCTTGGATGCACCTTGGATGCACCTTGGATGCAAGAGCGCCCGACCGTGCGCTGACCTGCCACACTCAACGAAATGTTCGGCGGACAACGGGTGAAATACGGCAGTGAGCGGAATCAGTTCGGCGTGCTTCGGGCCTGCCGTCGACCTGCGACGCCGCAGCCGATCGTTGTCTTCGTGCACGGCGGCAGTTGGGCCATGCCATACAACCGCTGGGTGATGGGACTGCTGGTCCGCGATGCACGCCGTAGGGGCTGGGCGACCTTCAACGTCGAGTATCGCAAGCTGGGGCGCTTCGGTGGCGGCGGGGGTTGGCCACAGACATTCGATGACGTCCGCGACGCGATCGAGTTGATCACCGAGGGCAGACACGGCCGTGGCGATGCGATCGACCCTGCTCGAGTGGTCATTGTTGGGCATTCCGCTGGGGCGCACCTCGCGCTGTGTGCCGTCGGCACGAGCGGCCGTCGGCTTCCGGCACTCGTTGTGTCGATGGCAGGCCCGACTGACCTTGAGCAGATCTCAGCCAACGGATCCGCAACGGTCGACGCACTCGTGGCGAACGCTCCTGAAGCCAACCGCTGGAGGCTGACGTCACCCGTCGAGATGTTGCCGTTCAAGGTGCCTGTCCTGTGTGTGCACGGCGAGGCCGACACCACGGTGTATCCGTGGAACTCGAAACGCCTCGTCGATATCGGTGGAGCCAGCGCAGTTTTCGTTCCTGACGAGACACACGTCGACGCACTCGCGCCGAAGTCTGCGATGTGGGCCGCTGTTACCGAGGCCGTGTCGTCAACGTTCCAGTCGACGTTTTCGTGATATGTCTGTGCACTGGGGTGCGCAGACATATCACGAAAAGCGTCAGCTGAGTTTTTTGTACTTGATGCGGTGCGGCTGATCGGCGCTGGCGCCGAGCTCTTGCTTGCGTCGTGCTTCGTACTCGCTGAAGTTGCCTTCGAACCAGCGGACATGGCTGTCGCCTTCGAACGCCAACACGTGTGTGGCAATGCGGTCGAGGAACCAGCGATCGTGGGAGATCACCACGGCACAGCCGGGGAACGATTCGAGGCCGGTCTCGAGGGCACGCAGTGTGTCGACGTCGAGATCGTTGGTCGGTTCGTCGAGGAGCAGCACGTTGCCGCCGGACTTCAACAGCTTGGCGAGGTGAACGCGGTTGCGTTCACCACCGGAGAGGTCGCCGACGCGTTTGCCGTGATCGGTTCCCTTGAAGTTGAAGCTCGACACGTAGGTGCGACCGTGAATCTCGCGGCCTCCGACTTCGAGCACTTCGCCGCCGCCTGTGATCTCGTCATACACGGTTGCGTCGGCGTCGAGGCTGTCGCGATCCTGGTCGACGTAGCTGAGGTCGACGGTGTCGCCGATTTTGATTGAGCCAGAGTCGGGCTCTTCACGGCCGGCAAGCATCTTGAACAGCGTTGATTTGCCGGCGCCGTTCGGACCGATGATGCCGACGATGCCGGCTGGCGGGAGCGTGAACGACAGGTTCTCAATGAGGAGGCGATCGCCGAATCCTTTGCTGAGGCCTTCGACTTCGATGACCTGGTCGCCGAGGCGCCGCCCAGCTGGGATGGTGATCTGCAGCTTGGAGTCTTGGGTCTCGGCTTCCTTTGCTTCGGCGTGCAGCTTGTCGTAGGCGGCGAGGCGGGCCTTGCCTTTGGCCTGGCGACCCTTCTGGCCCAGGCGAACCCATTCGAGTTCGCGTGCCAGCGCGCGCTGGCGGACCTCATTGCCGCGCTCTTCGCGAGCGAGGCGATCGTGCTTTTGTTCGAGCCAGCTTGAGTAGTTGCCTTCGAACGGGATACCGCGCCCGCGGTCGAGTTCGAGGATCCATTGCGCCACGTTGTCGAGGAAGTAGCGATCGTGAGTCACCGCCACTACGGTGCCAGCGTACTCGTCAGGTGTTTCTGTAGCCAGCCAATGGTTTCGGCGTCGAGGTGGTTGGTTGGTTCGTCGAGCAGGAGGAGGTCGGGGCGGCTGAGTAGCAGGCGACACAGCGCAACGCGGCGGCGTTCACCACCGGAGAGCACGGTGACATCGGCGTCGTCGGGCGGGCAGCGCAGTGCGTCCATGGCGATCTCGACGTTGCGGTCGAGGCTCCATGCGTCGGCGGCGGCGATCTTGTCTTCGAGGATCGCCTGTTGCTTGCCGATCTTGTCGTAGTCGGCGTCGGGGTCGGCCCACTTGGCCATCACGGTGTTGTAGTCGTCAATGATCGACTGCACTTCGGAGACACCGTCCATCACGTTGCCGCGGACCGTCTTGTTCGGGTCGAGCTGAGGTTCTTGTGCCAAATAGCCGACGGTGTGGCCAGCAGTGAGGCGCGCCTCGCCCTGGAAGCCGTCGTCGAGGCCAGCCATGATCTTGAGGAGCGACGACTTGCCGGCGCCGTTACTGCCGAGCACGCCGATTTTGACGCCGGGGTAGAAGGACAGCGAGATGTTCTCGAGAACCGTCTTGTCCGGCGGGTAGACCCGCGAGAGCTTGTAGGCCTGGTAAATAAATTCGTGCGCCATGGCGGGGCAGGTTACCGATGATGCCGTCCAGGCGTTGTCGGGGGCCGAGACCGTCGCAACGAGGCCAGCGAACGGACCTGGCCGAGTGATCTTTGCAATCAGGTCATTGCGCCAGGTCATTGCGCCAGGTCATTGCGCCAGGTCATTGCGCCAGGTCATTGCGTCAGTGGAGGTTGGCCAGCAACTCTGAACGAACGGCCAAACAAACAGTCCTGACGCAACCGCAGCTGGTTGGTTCGTTGAAGGCGGATTTTCTACCGGACATGGCACACCGCCGACACCTCGGTTGTTAAGACACAGTTCTAGGTTTTGTTAATTCTGCCTAACATTTTAAAAAGTTCTTGTTAGGGTGGCCTAACTATGAGATTAAAATCACCACGCGCCCGGTTCCTCGCCGCAGGAATTACAGCGGTGTTAACGATGGCCGCATGCGGCAGCGACGACGCCAACTCCACCGGCAATGAGAGCCTGACAACGAACGCACCGACAGCTGAGTCGCCCAGCACCAACGCGCCCACCGCGGAAACGCCGACAACGGGCGCACCAATGGCGGCAGCCACTGAAGTACCAGCCGTTGAGGCAACCCCGGCAGACGCCGGGTATGCCTACGCTTCGAATGTCGATGGCCACCGTCTCGTGGTCAAAGACATTTGCGAGGTGAAAGAGCTCCTGGACGCCGAGACGGTCGACTACGACGCCATCAACGCGCTCTACACCGACGGCAAAAACTCAGTGAAAGGCGACGGGTTCCGAACGCTTGGCGGATTCGCATCGGGCGAAGGCAAAAAGCACGGCCTGGCAGAGTTCTATGCAGTCCCAGCACCGATTAACGACTTCGTTTCATCGGCAATTGTTGGCACCGGCCTGTTCGAGGGAGCGACCGACGACGTCCGCGCTCAAGGAATTGAAAAGGGAACCCAGAACCAAAACATGGTCGCCTGGGTTGTTCACGAACTGAACTCCGCCGTCAGCAAAGCGGAGGAGGGCAACTTCGACATCGCCAAGGGAGCGGTTCACAATTGGGATGAAGGATGGGCGTTCTACGCTGGCGCCGAGCCAGGGTGTGGTCCGTATGGAACGGCAGACAAGCGCGGTGAAAACTTCGGAACGCTTACTGACGACGGTGGTTCGGTGGCAAACGCTGCGATCCTCGCCGCGATGGTGTCGGGTCGAGACGCGCTTCTGGCAAGTGACGTAGAAGGCGCCAAGGCTGCCTCCGCCGACGTCATCAAAAACGTTGTGGTCACTTACAGCCAGGCGGCCATCCGCTATGCGACCAAGATCCAAGCCGATGTTGCCGAAGGCGACGACGCGGCTGCAACCAAGCACATTGCTGAGGGCCTCGCCTTCTGGCGAGTTATCGAGGCATACGTCACCCCCGCTGGCGCTGACGGCGACACGATGAATGCCATCTACGCACTCGACGGCACACCCGGCGCTAACGGCGGCGGCGATGCCGTCCGTGCCGCACTGCAGCCGGCGTGGGATACCTTCGGCATCACCAACGCCGACATCGGCACCCTGGACTGATCCGTGGGCTCGTCCGCCTGACCATGAGTGACGGGCGTTGACTGCTGGTGGGGCTGAACCCGGCGGCAGTCAACGCGGCCGGCGCGGCTGCGACGGCGGGGTCGACCGCGCCGGTCCGTTTGGATGTGTCGCGAAACATTCGTACTGTCCGGCGAAAAACGAAGAGACAGCATGTGCCGACAAAATCTCCGCCTGGCGTCGCTGCAGCCTGACAAGTTCCTGATGGGCGGCTACGTTCGGACCATGTTCGAGACGACGCTCCCCACCGCACCCTTTGGCAGCACGGGCCACCAATCAACTCGAGTGATTTTCGGAGCAGCAGCGCTCGGAAGCATGAGCCAGGAGCGCGCCGATGCGACGTTGGCGTCCGTTGGCGAATGGGGCATTAACCACATTGATACAGCTGCGTCCTACGGCGAATCGGAAGATCGGCTCAAGCCGTGGCTTGCCAACCACCGTGCCGACGTTTTTCTGGCAACCAAAACCGGTCGACGCTCGGGTGCTGGGGCCCGCGAAGAACTCGAGAAGTCGCTTGAACGAATGGGCGTCGACCACATCGACATGGTGCAGCTCCATAATCTTGTCGAAGACGACGAGTGGAAGCGAGCACATGCTCCGGGTGGCGCGGTGGAGGCACTCGCTGCGGCTCGCGACGAAGGCTTGATCTCTCATGTCGGCGTCACCGGCCACGGCCTTCGAATCGCCGGTATGCATCTGCGCAGCCTCCAGGCGTTTGACTTCGCATCGATCCTGCTGCCAATAAACTTCATCCTGCTCGACAACCCGGCCTATCGCATGGACGTCGAGGCGCTCCTCGCGCTCTGTGCTGAACGAGGCGTCGCCGTGCAGACCATTAAATCGATTGCGCGTGGGCGGTGGGCCGACGGGGAGGTCAGTGGACCGGGCAAGTTCAGCTGGTACGACCCGCTGACTGACCCGGAACCGATCGATCGTGCGGTCCGCTACGTGCTTTCGAACGAGCAATTCTTCTTGAACACCACGAGTGATGCGCGCAAGCTACCCGTGATCGTCGAGGCCGCATCCGGCGATCTCACTGCTCCAACACCTGACGAGATGCGGGCCGACATCGAAGCCGAAGGCATCACGCCGTTGTTCGATGCCGAAGAACTCGATCGGATCTAATCAACCGGCTACCGGCAATGTTGCGAAGATGTTCGGTTGAGTGGTCTTTTCGAATCAAAGCCGTGAGCAGGTCGCGGTTACGATGCTGGCTGTGTCAGCACCAGCCGATCAAGCAAGTGGTTCCGGATTTGGAGCCAACTCCTGGCTCGTCGAGGAGATGTACGAGCGATTCGTCGCTGATCCCGGCTCGGTGAGCGACAGCTGGCAAGAGTTCTTTGCTGATTACCACTCTCAGGCGCCGAGTGTTGCCGCTGCGGCAGCTGCATCGCCACAAGTCAGGGCCAACGCAGAGATCCACGGAACCTTGTCGCCCATCGACGCGTTGCCCGCGCCGACGCCAACAGCCGAGGCCGCTCCAACGCCTGCGCCGGTTGAAAAGCCGCCAGAAGAAGAACCGGGCAAGCCAATTCGTGGTGCGAGTGCCGCAATTGCGCGCAACATGGAAGCCAGCCTCACGGTGCCGACGGCCACCAGCTTCCGTAATGTGCCGGCCAAACTGCTCGAAGTCAACCGCAAGGTGATCAACGGCTTCCGTTCCAGGTCGGGGCAAACCAAGATCAGCTTCACTCACCTGATCGGCTGGGCCATTGTTCGGGCGATCGCTGACGCCGTGCCGGCAATGAAGAACTCCTACGCGGTCGGCGACGATGGCAAGCCACGCCTCATCGTGCACGACCATGTCAACATGAGCCTGGCGGTCGATGTGCAGAAGAAGGACGGCAGCCGGACGCTGCTCGTTCCCGTGCTCCGTGACTGCGACACCAACGATTTCATGGGTTTCCTTGCTGCCTACGAGGAGATCATCCGCAAGGTCAAGTCCAACAAGCTCACGGTTGACGACTTCCAGGGTGCCAACATCAGCCTCACCAACCCCGGTGGCATCGGCACCGTGCAGTCGGTGCCTCGACTGATGCCCGGCCAGGGCCTGATCGTTGGTGTCGGCAGTATCGATTACCCGGCCGAATTCGAAGGCTCCGACCACCGCAACCTGAGCTCGCTTGGCGTCAGCAAGGTCGTCACCGTCACCAGCACCTACGACCATCGCATCATTCAGGGCGCCGAATCGGGTCTCTTCCTCAAGCATGTCCACGAACTGCTCCTCGGTGAGCACGATTTTTACGCCGAGATCTTTGCCTCGCTTGGAGTGCCGTACGAAGCAGTTAAGTGGCGTCCAGACGTCAGCCCGATGAACCGGGAAGAGACGATGCTGGCCAAGCAGATGGCCGTCGCGAAGCTGATTCGCGTGCACCGCGTCCGCGGCGGGGACGACCCGATCCGCTTCGCTGGAAGCAGCCGCACATGCCGCGCGAGCTCGATCCAGCCACGTACGGCCTGACCATCTGGGACCTCGACCGAGAGTTCCTCACTGACGGCGTCGGTGGCGTCGACAAGATGCGCCTCGGCGATCTACTCGGGGTACTGCGCGACGCGTACTGCCGGACAATCGGTGTCGAGTACATGCACATCCAGAGCACCGACGAGCAACGCTGGATCCAGGAGCACGTCGAGAACGGCAACCGAGGTAGTGGCTACCCCGAACCGACGAAGGACGAGAAGTACCGCATCCTTGAGCGGCTCAATGCAGCCGAATCGTTCGAAAAGTTCCTCGCTACCAAGTACGTCGGGACCAAGCGCTTCGGTATCGAAGGTGCCGAGTCGGCAATCCCGATTCTCGACGAGATTCTCAGTCATGCAGCCGACGACGGCCTCGACTCAGCGATCTTAGGCATGGCGCATCGCGGTCGCCTGAACGTGTTGTCCAACATCATGGGCAAGGACTACGAGGCAATCTTCTCCGAGTTCGAAGGTCACCTCGATCCGTCGTCGGTGCAGGGGTCCGGCGACGTCAAGTACCACCTTGGGACGAAGGGTAAATACGTCAGCCCGTCGGGTGCCGACATCAAGATCGAATTGGCCGCAAACCCGAGCCACCTCGAAACTGTCAACCCGATCGTCATGGGTATGGTCCGTGCAAAGCAGGACCAGATCGAACCACCCGGTTCGTTCTCTGTGCTCCCGCTCCTGATTCATGGCGATGCAGCGTTTGCCGGTCAGGGCATCGTGGCTGAATGCCTCGCAATGAGCGACATCGGCGGCTACCGCATTGGCGGCACGATCCACCTGATCATCAACAACCAGATCGGGTTCACCACGTCACCGGAGTTCTCACGTTCGTCGTTGTACTGCTCCGACGTCGCGAAGACCGTGCAGGCCCCGATTTTCCACGTCAACGGTGATGACCCAGAAGCAGTTGTTTATGCGACGAGCTGGCCTGGGAGTACCGCCAGGAGTTCCACAAAGACGTCGTCATCGACATGGTCTGCTACCGGCGTCACGGACACAACGAGGGTGACGATCCGTCATATACCCAGCCGCTTATGTACAAGGCGATTGCCGAACGTCGCACGGTCCGCAAGCTGTACGTCGAGACGTTGGTCCGACGCGGTGACATCACAATCGACGAGGCTGAGCAGGCGCTCAGTGACTTCCACGACAAGTTGCAAACAGCGCTTGACGAGACCCGAGCGCAAGATCCGGGTGACGTGACTGCCGCTCGCCCGCCGAAGCCGCTCGGTGTCTTGCCGCACATCCCGACCGGAGTCGACCGAGCAAAGCTCGACAGCATCTTCAACAAGCTGACCGACTACCCCGAGGGTTTCACCGTCCACCCGAAGCTTGGCAGGCAGTTCGAAACGCGTGCCAAAATGTACGCAGATGGCGAAGTTGACTGGGCGCTCGCCGAGGCAATGGCGTACGGCTCACTCGTGCAAGAAGGCCACCCCGTGCGGCTTGCCGGTCAGGACTCGCGTCGCGGAACGTTCAGCCATCGCCACGCTGCATTGATCGACAACAACACCGGCAGCCCGTGGATTCCGCTCGACAACCTCGACGATGCTTCGGCAAACTTCTGGGTCTTTGACTCGCTACTTTCCGAGTACGCAGCAATGGGCTACGAGTACGGGTACTCCCATGCCAACCGTGACGCCCTCGTCCTCTGGGAAGCGCAGTTCGGTGACTTCGTCAACGGCGCGCAGATCATCATCGATCAGTACATCGTTGCCGCCGAAGACAAGTGGAAGCAGCAGAACGGTGTCGTTCTGCTTCTGCCGCACGGCTATGAGGGTCAGGGCCCGGAGCACAGCTCGGCACGCATCGAGCGATTCCTCACGTTGGCTGCTGAAGACAACATGCAGATCGTCAATGCAACCACGGCGGCCAACTTCTTCCATCTGCTGCGTCGCCAGGTGCATTCGGAACGCAACACGCCGCTGATCGTGTTCTCGCCGAAGTCTGGTCTGCGGATGAAGCAGACTCGCTCGTCTGTTGAGGAGTTGACGACCGGATCGTTCAGCGAGGTGCTCGACGACTTGGGCGTAGTCGACGTCAACGCAGTCACGCGTATCGTGTTTTGCTCAGGCAAGGTTGCGTGGGACGCGATAGCCGAACGCGACCAGCGCAACGCTGCCGTTGCCATTGTTCGCATCGAGCAGCTGTACCCGCTGCCAACCGAGCAGATGCGCGACTTGCTGCAGAAGTACCCGAACGCCAAAGAACTTCGTTGGCTGCAGGAAGAGCCCGAGAACATGGGCGCGTGGAACTTCATCGAGCACAATGTGTGGCGCATCAAAGACGAGGGCTACGACCTCCGCCACGTGGCTCGCGCCCCGTCGGGCAGCCCAGCTACTGGCAGCAAGGCGATCCACGACCAAGAGCTTGCGCAGCTCATGGATCAGTTGTTCGCGACGACCGAGGACTAATTCGGTCAGGCGGAAAGCGAGATCCCGAGGATCAACGCGAGCTCGTCGAGCGCCGGGCCGGGTTTGGCGACCTTGATGGTTTGCATGCCCATCGCCCGTGCCGGCTTCAGGTTGATCCCAAGGTCGTCGAGGAAGACGCATTCGGTCGGCTCGACACCGGCGAGTTCGCACGCAATCTCATAGAAGCGAGGTTCGGGCTTACGGACACCGACCTTGCTCGACTCGACCACATGGTCGAATTTCGCCATCACATCGGCCACGTCGGGGCGACGCTGTGTTGCGGTGTCGTCGGAGACCACATTGTTTGTGAGGCATGCCGTGATGTAGCCGGCTGCGATCACCGCGTCGAGCGCGATGACGACCTCGGGGCGGACCGATCCGGAAAGGAGCGCCAGGATGTCGGCGCCGGGAATACGATGGCCGAGCGCCTCGGACTCGGTGGCAAAGAGGGAGTCGAACTCGTTGGGCCCGACATCGTTTCGCTCAAGCAGCGCCCACGCATTTGAGTCGGGGTTGTGGGTGTTGACCGAGCGGATGAAGTTGCTCGGTAGAGAATGATTTTCTTCGTATGTATTGAAGGCATCGAAGGGACTGGAGAGCACGACTCCACCGAAGTCCCAAAAAACTGCGCGCACAATGGTTGGGGTTGGCATGGTTCGAGAGCCTACGATGGGGCAGTACAAAGTCTCGATTCGACTTCGGGTCACCTGGTGCGAACACGACCGGTACCCGCAGCGATGATCGACACAGCGTGCAGCTCGCCGTAATCGGCGACACGGAGGCTCGAATGGTCGAGCCCCGTCAACAGGAACGAGACAACTGATAATGAATGCCAATAACGGCCCAGCCCACGTCGTGGTCGACGGGTCGAACCTTGCGACCGAAGGACGGTCGCTGCCCAGCCTGCAGCAGCTGAACGAAGCCGTCATGAGCTTCATGGAAGACAACCCCGACACCGAGATAACGGTGGTGGTCGATGCGACCTTCGGGCACCGGATTGACAAGAAAGAGACCAAGGAGTTCGAAGAGGGCATCTCGAACAACGAGCTCGTTGCGCCGCCAGCCGGCGCTGTTGGTCGCGGTGACGCCTTTGTTTTAGGCATCGCCAACAAGGCGAACTCCACGGTGTTATCGAATGATTCCTTTCAGGAGTTCCACGGCCAATACGAATGGCTCTTCGACGAAGGCCGCCTGATCGGCGGTAAGCCAGTGCCGCATGTCGGCTGGGTGTGGGTGGCGCGCACCCCGGTTCGTGGCCCGGTCAGCCGCAAGGCCACCCGCGGCTCAGGGAGCAGCAGTGGTAGTAGCGGCGGCGGTCGGTCACGTGGTGGCCGTGGTCGCACAAAGCAAGACGAGAACCAGGCACGCGTGGGCAGCGTCGAAGCAAATGCACCGATGCCGGTGCCGAAGACGCCGCCGCCAGCGCGCAAGCAGACTGCAGCGCGTCAGAGCGAGCCGAAGGCGGATGTCAGCGCAGCACCGAGAGGCGGCGACCCAGTGAACGAACTGATGCCGTTTCTCGAGTTCGTCGAGCATCACCCAGTCGGAACGAGCATCAACGGCACCGTCGACGCGTACTCATCCCACGGCGCCTATATTACGATTTCCGGCACCGGTGTGCGGGGCTATGTCCCGCTCCGAATGATGGCCTCGCCGACACCGCGTAGCGCAAAATCAATCATGAAGATCGACTCGTCGGTCACGCTCGTCGTCGTGAGCTTTAATGGTTCTCGCCGCAGCATCGACTGTGCCGTCCCTGACATGGCTGATCGGGCTATCGCCGAAGCAGCAGCCGAGGCTGACGAAAACGATGAGACAACCGCTGAGGTAACGAGCGAGCGGCAAGGCCCTTCCAGAAAAAAGACAGCCGGTCAGAGGCCAGCAGCGAAGAAGAAGGCAGCAGCGAAAAAGACGCCGCCCAAGAAGAAGGCGCCGGCCAAGAATGCTGCGGTGAAGACGGCGACCACAAAGACGGCGACCACAAAGACGGCGTCCACAAAGACGACGGCCAAGAAGGCGGCAGCACCGAAGAGGAGGCTCCGGTCAAGAAGGCTCCGGTCAAGAAGGCTCCGGTCAAGAAGGCTCCGGTCAAGAAGGCTCCGGTCAAGAAGATCGCAGCCAAGAAGATCGCAGCCAAGAAGATCGCAGCCAAGAAGATCGCAGCCAAGAAGGCACCGGTCAACAAGACTGCGGCCAAGAAGGCCGCGGTCAAGAAGGCTTCAGTCACGAAGGCTCCAGTCACGAAGGCGCCAGTCACGAAGGCGCCAGCGAAGAAGGCGCCAGCGAAGAAGGCGCCAGCGAAGAAGGCGCCAGCGAAGAAGGCGCCAGCGAAGAAGGCTCCTGCCAAGAACGCAGCGACGAAGAAGTCCGCTCCAGCGAAGGGAGCCTGATATGCGTGTCGTGACCTGGAATGTCAACTCGTTGCGTGCTCGTCAAGAGCGAGTCGAGGCGTGGCTGGAAGAAGTGCAGCCCGATGTTCTTTTGATTCAGGAGACCAAACTTGCCGACGACGCCTTCCCGATGCTGGCATTTGAGGCAATGGGTTACACGTGTGCCCACTATGGCCAAGGCCAGTGGAACGGTGTCGCCATCCTCTCCAAGGTCGGTCTGACTGATGTCGTGACGAACTTTGCAGAAGCCATCAAGCCCGACCCGGACGCACGGATCATTACTGCCACCTGCGGTGGGGTCAGGGTCAGCAGTGTGTACGTCCCGAATGGGCGATCGCTCGATGACGATCACTACACATACAAGCTCGACTGGCTCGGCCGGCTGGTGCAGCACCTCGAGGCCGACACGTCGGCTGATCAAGACGTCATTGTCGGTGGCGACTACAACATCGCTCCTGACGACCGAGACGTCCACGACCCCGCCAAGACCACCGGTATGACGCACGTCAGCCAGGCGGAACGCGACCGTCTTGGCGAGCTTGAGCAGTGGGGGTTGACTGATGCGTTCCGCCACCTGCACGACGAAGACCGCATGTACTCATGGTGGGACTATCGCGGCGGCGATTTCCACCAGGGGCGTGGGATGCGCATTGACATGTTGATGTGCAGCCAGTCGGTCATTGATCGGACCACCTGGTGTGTCGTCGATCGGAACGCCCGCAAGGGCAAGTCACCAAGCGATCATGCGCCGGTGATTGTCGACTTCGACTGAGCAACGAGCGGCAGGATCTGAGCGCCCAGCCGTTCAGCCATAATCTCTCCGAACGACGTCGCGTTCGCCAGTTCGGCGACGGTTGTCGGCTTGCTCGCAGCGATCGCCTTCACGTCGCGGTCACTGCACAGCTGACTCGGCAGCACGTCGGCCTTGCGCGCTGCTTCGTCTCTCCATTCCTGCAGGGCTGCCAGCAGTGGGTCGATCCGGGCGCGTCGCCGGCGAAGCGCGCTCGGTGGTGGCATTGCCTCGGGCTCGCTGAGGTCAAGGTTGCCGATGAACGGGCTCGGCTTGCGGGCATAACCGCCTCGACGCTCGGCCCAGCTCAATGTCAGTCGGTCAGATGCACGCGTCGCGGCAACGTAGAGCAACCGGCCTTCCTCGGCCCGAGTTGTTGCTGTCGTTGCTGACTTGTGCGGCACGAGGCTCGTTTCAACTCCGGTGACGTACACGGCATGCCATTCACGCCCCTTGGAGGCGTGGAATGTCAGGAGATCCACACCGTCGGTCGATCGATCGTCGAATGGGTTGGTCATTGCGACCCAGGATCGGAAACCGGCGCCGTCGCCCAGCTGCTGGTCACGGAGATAGTCGAGTACGACCGTGGCGACGCGCCGCTCGGCCTCAAGCTCGTCGACGGCTCGGTCGGCTTGGGCTTTAGTGCGGCGGTCGACTCCCTCGTGGGCAATGGCCTGTTCGGCTTGCACGGTCAGCAGAGCGTCGTGTGCGTCGAGCATGTCGTGGGCCCACGCCCGCAGTTGGGAAGCAGAGCCGAGCATCGAGGCCTGACGAACTGCGACCTGCAGCGGGGTCCCGGAGGCTGTGGCCGAGCGGCGCACCGGAATACCGAGTGACCCGAGCGCGGTGCCGAATGCGGCGAGTTGGGCATTGGTCCGCGCCAACACAGCCACCGCACCCGAACGAATCAGGTTCGGATCAAGCCGGACAATCGAGCTGGCAACCAAACGTGCTTCGGCGTCTTCGTCGTCTCCTGCTAATCGTTCGACGACCGGTCCGTCACCACGGTTTGACACCAGCTCAGTCGGGTGTTCGGCCGCGGCGAGTACCTGGACGCCGGTGCGCACGATCTGTGGCGTACAGCGATGGTTGACAGGGAGCCGGACCACCTCGACGCCGGGAAAGCGGCGCTCGACGTCGACGAGCAGCGTCGGGTCGGCGCCGTTGAACCCATAGATGGCCTGTGCCGGGTCACCCACGATGAACAGATCGTCGCGGCCGGCCCGCAGTAGATCGACAAGGCGGTGCTGCAAGGGGTTGAGGTCTTGGGCTTCATCGACGAGGAGGTGTCGAAATCGCCACCGCAACCCATCAGCAAACCCAGTGTCGTATTCCATTTCGGTGATCACCAGCGAAAGGACGTCATCGAAATCAATGATGCCACGCTTACGTTTCAGCTGTTCGAAGTCATTGAAAACGGTGGCAGCGCGCTCGATACCAGCTGATGGGCTTCGTTGCGCCCGGCGCGCCCGGCCGGCATAGTCGCTTGCGCGGATGCCGCGGGCGGTAGCCCAGTCGATCTCGCCGAGAAGGCCATCGATGCCGCGGCGCTGTGATGCGTCGATCACGTCGCCAACGAGTCGCCGGCGCTCAGGAACGACCGTACGTGGCCGACGGTTCGTGTCGTCCCACCGTTGCCGGAGCACAGCAAGCATGACCGAGTGAAACGTGCCAGCTTCAACGCGGTCGCGCATGCCGAGACGCGACAGCCGCCGCCGGAGCTCCCCAGCAGCCTCGCGGGTAAATGTGAGCGCCAAAGTGTGGCGCGCATCGGCCTTGTCGGTGGCGACGCGCCACGCGATGCGACGGGTCAAGACGCGAGTCTTGCCCGACCCGGCGCCAGCGATCACAGCAACCAGGTGCGACTCGGCAGTGACCGCGGCGCGCTGGTCGGCATCGAGGTCAGCGATCAGCGCGTCGGCATCCACGTTGTTAACTGTACGCGGCAATCTCTTCGAGCTGAGCCGTGAGCCAGTTAGCCATCCAAATTGCTCCGCTGCGGTTGAAATGCAGCCCGTCGTACCGCCAGCTGGGATCGAAGTTTCCGAGCGGTTCCGCACAGTTCCCTCCGGGGCAGAGGACGCGGCCGACATCGATGATGGATACGTCGGAGTGGGTACTGGCGTAGCTCTCGAACACGGCACGAACCCTGGCCTCTCGGTCCCACATGGCATCGGTGGTGCCGATCTCCATCCGCGGCGCTGGTACGGCGAGAACGAGGGCCGCATCGACTGCAGCGGTCTGGGCCAGGATCTCATCGACAAAGTCGATAATGAGCGAGGTGTGCTCGCCAGACCCGAGCGTGACAATTGACTCGCCGACCCGGCGATCTTCGAGGTCGTTGGTGAGCAGCAACATCACGATGTCGACAGGGTCTGTACCGATCTCGATTGCGTCGCGCAGGTCGCTCCGCCAGTCACCGCAAAATTGTGCCAATGAGACGGACTCGTAACTTCCGTCAAATTGTTCGAACGCGACATCACCAGGGAGGAACGAGCACGCCGGTCGTGCGACGTTTCGGATTTGGATGCGGTCGGTCTCAAAGACTGTGTCGGCAACCGTCCACGGTTCGAATTGTAAATCGCTCAGCAGGCGGCCTCCGATCATGGTGTGCATCACCGAGTCGCCGACAACAGCGACGCGAGTTGGCCCAGCCAAGCGATTGAGCGCCGTGGTACTGGTGGTACTGGTGGACCCGCTGGTCGCGGTCGGCACAGTTGTCTGGGCCACGGCGGTTGGCGAGGTGGTCTCGGTCGTGTCCGGAAGATTCAACATCGGGCGCGGCTGCTCGAAGGCGATCGTCGCGCCGATCTTGACGGTCGGTTCGTCGTCTTCGGCCCCGAGGGTGGCGGGTCCGGCGGTGACGACGATCAAGGCAGCGGCTACAGCGGCGGTGCAGGCAGGGCCGATGGCGATGGACCGAGGGCCCCAGCGGTCTCCGATCGCGCCCTGTCGAATGGGCCGTTCGAGTAGTCGGTACGACAGGGTTGCGACGATCAGGGTCACGACGAGGACGACGATGCGATGGGCGAAGTCACGTAGCCTGTGCAGCCTCATCGAGAATGACGAGGATGGGCCAGTGCCAGAGGTACACACCGTACGAAATGACCCCGAGGAGGCGCAGAGGTGGCCATTCGAGCACCCGGCGGATCCACGGGGTCGCTGGCCCACCGACGATGACCATGCCTGCAGCGAGTGCGACCAGAGTGAAGCCACCGCGGTACATCCAGGTGACATTCTCCGACGCTGTGGCGGAGACGGCGACCAACACGGCAACGGACAGCAGTGCAGCAGCCGACGTCCGGCGTGATCCTGCGACGGGGACCCCCCGCAATGTTGCGCCGAGGGCTGCGCCGATGAGGAGCGCCTGTGCTCGAGTATCGGCACCGAAGTACAGGCGGTCGAGCGAGCTGCCGTTGAAGTTTGCGATGATCATCCAGAGAGCACTCGCTGCGCCGAGGACGACCGATCCGACAATCACGCATCGCCGAGTGGACCGGCGTGTCGCCGTGAACGCTGCAGCAAGCGCGATTGCTCCAGCGAGGATGACATAGAACTGTTCTTCGATCGATAACGACCAGACATGACGCAGCGGTGATGCGCCGGTGACGACATCGGTGTAGGTAGTGCCATCACTGATGAATAGCCAGTTTGCTACGTACAACAGCGCAGCGAGGCCATGGCGACGGAGTCGTTCCAATTCGACCGCGTTCGCCCACACAGCGGCATATATCGCGAGCGTGGTGACCATGAGCAGCATTGCCGGAAGTAGCCGTCGCGTTCGCCGAATGAAGAATTGTCCGAGGCGGATCGATCCGCTGGCCTCGGCCTCTCTGACGAGAAGCGACGTCAGGAGAAAGCCCGAGAGGACGAAGAACACGTCGACACCGATGAAACCTCCGGGCAAGGCGTCGGGCCACAGGTGGTAGACGACTACGGCGGCGACAGCGACCCCGCGGAGGCCATCAAGGCTCGGCACATGAACGAACGAGCTCCCCGGACCGTCGGTCATCTTTCAACGATACTGCAGCGTTGAGTAACCTGGGTATATGTCGTATCCCAAGAAGCTGCTGAACGACTACGAAACGGTTGCGGTCGACCTCCACCCGCACTGGTGGCACTTCGCCGAACCGGTCTCCGCGCTCGTCGGATCAATTATTTTCGGCATCCTCGCACTTGTGTTCGACGTCAGAGGCACCTTCGGTGACCTCTTGAAATGGCTGGTCATCATCCTGATCGTCGTCAGCGCCATCTGGGTCGTTGTGCGATACCTCAAATGGATGACCACTAACTTTGTCATCACTTCGGACCGGCTCATCTTCCGTGCTGGCGTGATCGCCAAGATGGGTATTGAGATCCCGCTCGAACGAGTCAACAACGTCCACTTCAGTCAGACGATCTTTGAACGGATGACCGGCTCGGGCGACCTGCTGATCGAGTCCGGCGGCGAAGGCGGCCAGCAACGTTTCACCGACATTCGCCGCCCCGATCGCGTGCAGAATCTTATCCATTCGCAGATGGAAGAGAACGAAAAGCGCCGGTTCACGGTGGGTACGGGTGGCTCAACGACTGACGTGGCCACGCAACTCGAGAAGCTCGAAGGCATGGTCGAACGCGGCACGCTGTCACCTGAGGAATTTCAGTCACAGAAGAACAAGCTGCTGGGGGGCTGACGTGCCGTCTGGACGCCGAATTATCAGCCTGGTGCCGTCAAGCACCGCCGCCACTGCTCGGACTTGGCGGCGATGTCATTGCGTGTACGAAGTTCTGCGAGCAACCAGATATCGCTCATGTCGGTGGCACAAAGAACCCTGACATTCAAGCGATCATCGACCTGGCGCCCGATGTCGTCGTGCTCGACCGAGAAGAAAATCGCCGACAGGACGCCGAAGCGCTGGAGGCGGCGGGAATCGAACTCTTCGTCAGCGATGTCACCGACGTGGCCTCGGCTATGATCGTTGTGGCCGAACTGTCTGCGCTCGTTGGTGGCCCGACGGTCATTGAGGTGGACCGACCGCGCCATGTTGAGCCATTGGGCCTGTCCGTCTTTGTACCGATCTGGCGTCGTCCGTGGATGAGCATCTCGGCAGCCACCTACGGCGGATCGCTGCTGGCCCACCTCGGCTGGCGCATGGTGACCAACGGTGCGCCGACCGCGTATCCCGAGGTCGAACTCGCAGACCTTGAAGCACCCGACGTCGTTGCTGTTCCGTCTGAGCCCTATGAGTTCACCGACGATCATCTCGATGAGCTTCGTGTTGCGTTCCCAACGAGTGCGGTCGTGCGCATCGATGGGCAAGATCTGTTTTGGTGGGGGGCAGGACCCCTGGAGCGATTATTCGACTCGGCGAAGCGCTATGCGACGTGGTGGGCGCCAGCTGAGGGCTTGACAACCCAGCCATCGGTGACTGCACCCGGCGCGCAGATCGCAACGATGCATCCGCCGAATCCACCGCCGGTCATCCGTGTCCCGAACACGCCCGGGAGAGCGTTGAGCGCACCGACTGCAGCGTCCATCTGGTCGGTCGAGGTGTCGAAGTCATCGCGCAGGCTGGCGTGCCCATCGACCATGATCTGACCCGCAGCGACGTAGTTGCCTGCAGCCAGTTCCGTGGCGAACTTCATGACGCGACGGTTCTCAGCAATTACGTGCCGGGCCCGCCGTTGGGCGATTGGGTCGGTCACGCGCGCGACATCGTCGGGCGAAGCGAGCCGCAACGGGCCGATGTCTACCTCGGCCCGTTCGCATTCAGCAACGCGATCGGCGTAGGCCGAGCCGACCAGCCGACGATGGACGATGAACTTGACCACAATGTCGATGTCGTCGGGAATCAGGTGCGGAGTGACTTCGAGGCTGTGGCAGTCGATCAGCGTGGCGTGCCCTGCTACTCCGGCAGCGATCGACAGTTGATCCATGATTCCCGTTGGCACGCCCGTGGCAGCGTGCTCGGCGCGTTGCGCGGCCTGCGCGAGTTCGAGGGACGTTCCGTCGAAGCCAAGCGCAAGCCCGACAGCGCATTCGAGTGCCGCGCTCGACGACAGACCGGCACCGGCGGGAATATCGGAAACGAGGTGTCC
>CAJJBX010000021.1 GCA_905182555.1 uncultured Ilumatobacter sp.
GCCGCCATTTCCTCAACCTCGGCGAAGTCGATCGAGATCGGGAACACCCCGAGCTGGGTTCGGTGCCCGGCATTGTGGATGACGTTTTCGCCGATGTCAGATTGGCGCAACTGGCTTGCGCATGCAGCAAAGTTGGTTGCGCCCTTCGGTCGCTGGAAACCGATGAGGTCGCAGCCGAGGAGGCCATCGATTATTTCGTTGCGCCATGGCAACCGCGAGAACAGCTCATAGGGCGGGAACGGGATGTGCAGGAAGAAGCCAATGGTGATGTCGGGACGCTGCTTGCGGAGCATCGCCGGGATGAGCTGGAGCTGGTAGTCGTGGATCCAAACGATCGCGTTCGGGGGAGCGATGTTCGCCAGAGTGATGGCGAAGCGTTCGTTGACCTGCTGATAGGCCTCCCACTGAGCAATGTCGTAGGTCGACTCGCGGAGCGCGTCGTGGTAGAGCGGCCACAGGCCGTCGTTTGAGAAGCCTTCGTAGTACAGCTCGACTTCTTCGGCACTGATGTCGATCGGGTGGCAGTCAACGCCGTCGACGGTGAAGGGGCTCGGTCGGGTCGTCGGGCGTGCCGGTCCAGCCGACCCATGTGCCGCCCGATGATCGGAGCATGGGCAGGAGCGCCCGAACTAGGCCGCCGGGCTTGGAGCCCATCCGTTCTCCGTCGTATCGTCGCGCATCACCGGGAGCCGGTTGGCGGCAATCACGATCGGTCGGATTGGTGCAGCCTGAGGTGCGGTGGTCGACGGTTCGTCGGCTGCGATTGTCATACAAATTGTTTACCTGATTCTCCTTCGGCCCGGGCGAAAAGTTCGACGATGTCCGACTTGAACCAAAACGAAGGCGTTGCTTCGAAGCAAGCATTCGCGCTCAGCGGCTCAACAAAATTCACGCTGACGACGAGATCGCCAGGCATCCGTTGAATACCGGCCAGACTGGGTGACGTGAGCGACGTCGACTATCTCCTTCGGATTCTCAATGCGAAGGTCTACGACGTTGCCATTGAGACGCCGCTGGAATCAGCAATACTCTTCCATGTTTGACTGTAACCTAAGCTTCAAACGAGAAGACCTACAAGCGGTCTTCTCGTTCAAGATCCGCGGCGCCTACAACAAGATGAGCAGCCTGAGCCCTGAGGACCGGGCGCGTGGAGTCATTGCCTGCTCGTCGGGCAATCACGCCCAGGGCGTCGCTCTTGCGGCCAACCGCCTCGGCTGTGACGCCGTGATCGTGATGCCCACGACCGCACCGTCACTCAAAGTCGACGCTGTGCGTCAGCGTGGCGCCGAGGTTGTATTGCACGGCGAGAGCTTCGACGAGGCATACCGGCACGCACTTCAGCTCCAAGCAGATCGTGGTCTCACCCTGGTGCACCCATTCGACGACCCCGACGTGATCGCTGGTCAGGGGACGATCGGCATGGAGATCCTCCGCCAGCACGGCAACCCGATCGACGCGATCTTCGTGGCGATTGGTGGCGGTGGCTTGATTGCTGGGATTGCAGCGTACGTAAAACAGGTTCGGCCGGGCATCAAAATCATCGGGGTGCAGCACGACGAGTCGACTGCCATGGCTGACTCGCTCCGAGCTGGCCACCTCGTGACCCTCGATGAAGTCGGGCTATTTTCCGATGGCACCGCGGTGAAGCGGCCGGGCACGGAGACGTTCCGGCTGGCCCAGGAATATGTCGACGACGTGATCATTGTCGACACCGACGAAACATGCGCCGCGATCAAAGACGTGTTCACCGATACCCGGTCGCTCCTCGAGCCTGCAGGGGCGCTCGCGATTGCTGGCATGAAGAAGTACGTCCAGCAGACCGGCGCAGTCGACCAGACCTTTGTCGCCATTGCGTGCGGTGCCAACATGAACTTCACTCGTCTGCGATTTGTGGCAGAGCGCGCCGACTACGGCGAGCAGCGCGAGGCAATCTTCGCGGTCACGATTCCCGAACAGCCTGGGAGCTTCCTCCGGTTCTGCGAAGTCATCGGCGAGCGCGACGTGACCGAGTTCAATTACCGGATCAGCGACTCGGCGGAGGCGCACGTCTTCGTCGGCATTGCCGCGTCGTCACGCCACGAGACGATTGAGTTGGCCGATGCATTCGACGAGGCTGGCTTTGACGCCATCGACCTGACGTCTGACGAACTCGCGAAGGCCCACGTTCGTCACCTCGTGGGCGGCAAGTCAACTCATGCGTCCGACGAGGTGCTCTATCGGTTTTGAGTTCCCTGAGCGGCCTGGGGCACTCTTGCGCTTTCTCACCTCGATGAACCCGGCGTGGAACATCTCGTTGTTCCACTACCGCAACCACGGTGCCGACCTGGCACGGGTGCTGGTGGGCATGCAGGTACCGACAAGCGACGCAGATGCGTTCCGGGGATTCCTTGATGACATCGGCTATCGCTTTTGGAACGAGTCCGACAACCCGGCCTACAAGCTGTTCCTCGGCTCCTGACCCCTGGAGTAGTTGGAGTAGTTGGAGTAGTTGGAGTAGTTGGAGTAGTTGGAGCAGCTGGAGCAGCTCGCGCCGCCGCGTAAAGCGACTGGCACACTTTGGTCTGACCGGAGCGTGACGCTGGTGTCGCCCGACTCGCTCACGCTCTGGAGCTCAGTCGGAGAGCCCGCCTTCGCGACGTGACAAGATCGCTGCATGGCAATTGGCAACGATCTGGTCAACTGTTCCGATGAGGATGTAGGGGAGCGAGCGGAGTGCTTCGCGTGTGAGGCCGTCGACGCGCTCGACCAGATCGTCTTCGGCCGTCTGAGCGTCATCGGTGATGACAACGACCTGGACCAGTGCGTTGAGCTCAATCTCGCGCCCGCTTGCTTCGGCACGAATGAAGTCGATCTGGTCATCGAGGTATTCGGTGGTCCACTGCATCGTGTGGCGGTGGCCGTCTTCGAGTGTTTTGCCGAGGCCCTGGAGGCCAATGATGTTGGCGTGCCGGGCCGCGTGGCGCAGCAGTGTGTCACCGTTGCCTCCGACCAGGATCGGGAGCTGTTCCTGCACCGTCCGGTCGATGTGGGCTCCGGTGAGCTGATGGTGGGTGCCGTCCCAGTCGACCGTCTCGCCGTCGAGAAGGCGCCGCAGGATCTCTACCCGCTCGAGGAGCGCTGCTTTGCGCCCAGCAGCGCGAAGCAGACTTATGCCGGTTTGGCTGTACTCGTGCGGGGTGTGGCCGGCACCGAGACCGAGTTCAAAACGACCGTTCGACAGATGGTCGAGCGTCGTTGCTTCCCATGCGAGTTGCACCGGGTTGCGCATGTCGGAGTTGAGCACGAACGTGCCGATCCGCAAGGTCGACGTGGTCGCTGCGACGGCCGCTAGTTGGGGCAGTGGGGAGCGACCCGGCCCGACGTGGTCGGACACCAGGAAGATGTCAAAACCAGCAGCCTCGACGCGCCGACCGGCTTCGACAACGTTGAGCTCGGTGCCCGTCGAAACCTGAGAATCGCCGTGAACGTGGTGCAACTGTCACGCCAAGGTCAGACCTCGGTGTGGCACGTGGGGCGTGACAGTCATTGACGATTAGATCGAGTCGAGGGCCTGTTCGAGGTCGGCAACGAGGTCGGCCTTGTCTTCGATGCCGACGGAGAGGCGGACCAAGTTGTCGGGGACTTCGAGCGGTGAGCCGGCGGCAGACATGTGGGTCATGGCAGCGGGATGCTCGATCAGCGATTCCACAGCACCAAGCGACTCTGCCAACGTGAAGACCGACGTTGCATCGGCAACACGCATCGCAGCTTCGCGGCCAGCCCTGACCTGGAAGGACACCATGCCGCCGAAGTCTTTCATCTGCTTGGCAGCCGCAGCATGGCCGGGATGATCGGGCAGCTGCGGGTACAGCACCTTTTCGATTGCGGGGTGATCGACGAGCAGGTCGACGATCGCACGAGCGTTCTCGCAGTGGCGATCCATTCGAACCGCAAGCGTCTTGACGCCGCGCAGCAGCATGTAGCTGTCGAACGGCGCTGGCACGGCGCCCGCAGCATTCTGCGTGAAGGCAAGCTTCTCGGCGAGTTCGTCGTTACTCGTTGCGATGAATCCACCGACGACGTCGCTGTGGCCGCCGAGGTACTTCGTGGCGGAGTGCACGACGAGGTCGGCGCCCAAGTTGATTGGTTGCTGGAGGTACGGGGTGGCAAACGTGTTGTCGACCACAACGATTGCGCCGCGCTCGTGGGCAATTGATGCGATGGCCTCGATGTCGAAGCACGTGAGCAAGGGGTTGGTCGGGGTTTCCAACCAGATCATCCCGGTGTCGTCGGGCCAGTTGGCACGGAGCGCGTCGAGGTCGGTGAGGTCGACTGCGGTCCACGGGTAGCCCATTGGACCCCAGACCTTGGCGATCAGGCGGAAGGTTCCGCCGTAGGCGTCGTTGCCGAGCAGGACGCGCTTGCCGCTGCCTTCGGGGGCGACGGTGAGGAGCCGCAAAATGTTGTCTTCGGCAGCGAGACCGCTGGCGAAGGAGAGGCCGTGTCGGGCCTCTTCAAGCGAGGCGATCTGTGTCTCGAGCGCGGAACGTGTCGGGTTGCCCGACCGCGAGTACTCGAAGCCCTTGTGGTTGCCGACGCCGTCCTGGGCAAACGTGGTTGACAGCGAGATCGGCACCACGACTGCGCCAGTGGTCGGGTCGGGCTCCTGGCCGGCATGAATTGCCCGGGTGGAGAAGCCAGCGGACATATTGATCTGCTTGTTGTCGTCCGGGTGGGCGGTTGGGGTGTCGTCCGGGTGAGTTGGATCAGTCACGGTTGTTTGCATCCTCTGCGATGGCGGTGAAGTAGGAGAGCAGGTCGGTGCGGGTGAGCACACTGAGCGGCTGGCCGCCTGACAGCACGAGGAGTGCCGGGGCGGTTTCGAGCATTTCGACAGCGAGCTCGACCTTTTGGCCGACCCCGATCGTTGGGAGCTTTGTGCCCATCACCTTTTCGACCGAGGTACCCATGGCGCCGGGGTTGCGGTTGCGCAGCGAGTTGATGAAGTTGACGTAGAGCAGCTCGCGGCGCAGCGTGCCCTTCTCCTTGGTCTCGGGCGCGGCGCCGTCGTCGTAGAGCGTCGATGGCCTCGCTGACCGGCGCCGACGGGTTGACATAGAGCAGGTTCTCGATCGAAGCGTTGCGAGTGTCGAGCACGGCGCCGACGCACTGATCACACTCTTTGAGGAATCCGAAGTTCATCATCCAGTGCTCGTTGAACACCGTCGAGAGGTAGCCACGGCCCGAATCAGGGTTGAAGACGACGATGACTGCGTCGTCGTCGGCTTCCTTGGCGACCTTCAGTGCCGCGGCCACGGCAGTGCCGCCTGAGCCTCCGATAAGGATGCCTTCGGTCTGGCTGACGTAGCGGGCCGTGAGGAAGCTCTCTTCGTCGCTGATCGGAATGACCTCGTCCCAGAGGTCACCGTCATAAGCGGCTGGGAAGAAATCTTCGCCGACGCCTTCGACGAGATATGGGCGTCCCGAACCCCCGGAAAATACCGACTTTTCGGGGTCAGCGGCGATGATCTTGATGTCGGGATTCTTCGACTTGAGGTATCGGCCGGTACCGGTGAGCGAACCGCATGTGCCCGCGCCCGCAATGAAGTGCGTGATGCGGCCCTTAGTCTGCTCCCAAATTTCGGGGCCGGTGGTCTTTGTGTGGGCTTCGGGATTGTGCGGGTTGGCGTACTGGTTCGGGCGAAACGCGCCGCGTTCCCGGGTGAGCCGCTCGGCCACGGAGTAGTAGCTATCCGGATCTTCTGGTGCCACGGCAACGTCGCAGACAACGACCTCGGCGCCGTAGGCACGCAGCAGGTCGACCTTCTCTTTGCCAGCCTTGTTCGTCATGACGAACACACACTTGTAGCCCCGCTGGGCAGCCGTGATGGCGAGTCCGACACCGGTGTTGCCCGACGTGGGCTCGACGATCGTGCCGCCGGGCTGGAGTTCGCCGCTTGCTTCGGCCGCAAGAATCATCTCAAGTGCCGGTCGATCTTTCGAGGAACCACCTGGGTTGGTGACCTCATGCTTCATCGCCAATGTGCAGCGGACGCCGTGCTCCTCGCTGACGCGCTTCATGCGCACCATCGGCGTGTTGCCGATCAGGTCAAGAATTGATTCGGCGATGTCCATGCCGTCGGCGTCCCAAGCGGGAAGCGATGTATCAGTCATATCGCGAACAGTACAAGGTGAGTTGACATCCCGGCAGAGCTCAGCGGCGAGACTTGTTCAGCTTCGGAGGGCGCGACCAACGATCCGGCCAACCTTGCCCGGCTGGGGCGCTTCGACGCCTTCGGGGAGCAGGTGGGGCGCGTTGTCGGCCAGGAAAGCTAAGAGCTCGCCAGCAGACGGGTTGACGAGGCCCTTGTCGCCGATGACGACGGTGGGTACGACTTCGTTGCCATTCGCGTGTTTGCGCACGATGGCGGCATCAGCTTTGCTGTCCCAAATGTTGTGCTCGACTCGTTCGACCCCAAGCTTGTCCAGGCCACGCTTGAGGCTCGAGCAGAACCCACAACCGGGTCGCCAGTAGAAATCGATCTGCTTCGCTGTGCTCGTCATGTCCATGAAAGAAACCGTACCCAGTCGAGTGGGTCACTTGCGTCAACAACCATGCTGAGTTTCGCGCCTGTTCAGCTAGCGGCCGCTTGCCGCCGACCTTCGAGGTGGGCAAGCTCAGCGGTGTTCGACCAGACGGCAATCGCTTGGTTCAACGCCAGAACACCGTTTGGCTGCCAGTTGAGCATCACGTCGTAGAGACGCAGCATCGACTGCCAGTCGGTTTCGCCTCATGAGGGTGCCGTTGCGTGCAGCGCGGTGATCGCAACCTGGGACTCTGGTGCTAGCGCGGGGTGACAGCAGCCGGCCAACAAAGCAAGCTGCTCGTCGAGCGGGCCGGCTGGTGCACTGATCTTCGCGAACCAAGGCTGGTCGCTGGAGGTGACGGCCGGAGTGAGCTGCTGGCAGACTGGCACCATGAGCAGCACGTCGAGCAGCGCAGCATCCGACACGTCCGTCTACCTCGATCGGCTCGCCAAGGTGCGGGCGTCAATGGTCGAGCAGAACGTCGACACGGTCATGGTCTCGGTCGGCCACGACTTGCCCTATCTGTCGGGTTACAGCGCGATGCCGCTGGAGCGGTTGACGATGCTTGTCGTACCGCGCGAGGGCGCGGCCACGATGGTGATCCCCGGTCTTGAATCAGCCCGTGTCGAACCGCAGCCAGGGGTCTTCGACCTCTTGCCCTGGAGCGAGACCGAAGACCCAACCGCCATCGTCGCCAAGTTGGCCGCCGGTTCGAAGCGCATCGCGATCGGTGATCAGATGTGGGCCCGCTTCCTCGTCGAATTGCTGCCGCAGCTACCCGGAGCCGAGTACACGCGTGCAGTCGACGTCGTTGGCCACCTCCGCATGAGTAAAGACCAGGCGGAGCTCGACGCGCTTGCCGCTGCCGGTGCTGCTGTCGACAAGATTGCTGGTGAACTCCAGCGCGGCGAGATCCCACTCGTCGGCCGGACCGAAGCTGAGGTGTCGGCGCACCTCGGACGTCGCATCATCGAAGAGGGTGCACAGAAGGTCAATTTCGCGATCGTTGCCGCCGGGGAGAACGCATCGAGCCCACATCATCACCCGGGCGACCGAGTGATCAAGAAAAATGAGATCGTGCTGACCGACTTCGGCGGCACGATGAATGGTTACTGCTCGGACACAACCCGCTGTGTCTTCACGGGCGAAATCGCGCCCGACGTCGCCGACGCATACGAGGTGCTGTTCGAAGCCCAGGCTGCAGGTGTCGCTGCGGCAACGGTCGGCACGCCGTGCCAAGACGTCGACCGGGCATGCCGGAAGGTCATTGACGACGCCGGTTACGGCGAGTACTTCATTCACCGCACCGGGCACGGCATTGGCCTCGAAGCGCACGAGGATCCGTACATCGTTGAAGGCAACGCGCTGCCGCTCGCACACGGCCACGCGTTCAGCGTCGAGCCAGGGATCTACATCCCGGGCAAGTGGGGCATGCGGCTCGAAGACATCGCTGCAGCGACCAACGATGGCCCGGTGAGTTACAACAACTCTGACCACCACCTCATCTCCGTCGACGCGTAGACGCGTCGACGGGTGGCCGGGTAGACGGGTTGACCGCTAGCTGGTTGCGAAGGCGGTGTTGTCGGGTGTTGCGGAGAAGCCTGTCAGTTCAATGAACAGGTCGCTGCCGTCGAATAATGCGAGTGCACCGGACTCAAGGGCGCAGTAGCGCTTGGTGCCACCGGTAACAGGAATGTCGACACATAGAGCTTGCTGCCCTCCCTGGGTGATTTCAGAAGCAACCGGGTCGCCAATGCGCCGGTCGGCGTCGACGCGGAGTCGAGCTGCCATTGCCTTGGCGTAAAACTCACTGGTTAACAGCACGTCGCTGGTCCGGGCCTCGTTGATCTCGCCTTCACACGTGCCCTCCGAGAGATCGCAGGTGATCATCGATGCGCCCTCGTAGATGTAGCGAACCATGTTGATGGTGATCGAACGCTTCCCTGGCGCCTGGACGACCTGGGCTGTTGACGTGAAATCTCCGAGGCGTGTCAGCACCGTGTAGTCAGCGGTGAACAGCTCGGGGGACACGCAATCGAGCCGATCGAGAACACTGTCGATCTCGACGCGCCCAGTCGTTTCGGCGAACGCACAACCGCCGACCGTGGGCCGCTCGCCAGTGAAGCAGGAGCTGAGCAACGCTGCGCACGCAACAAGCACGGCGACCGATCGAGAGGTGACGTGACGGGAGCGGCAGGGGAAGGCCATGGCGGCGCCATGGTACGCCGTTACCATCCCAAATCGTGATCCGCCTCGACGCCGCAACGGTGCTCTTGCAATGGGCGACTGGCGGAATGTTGTTCTGCTGGTTCACCACCCGCCGCCGCGTGATCGGTGTCGGCTACGGCTGGCTCCTGCGTGGCACCTACCTGTGTTTTGCCGCCGGTGCACTCGCTGCAGGTTTGGCTTTGGGCTTCGACCCGGTGCGCGACATTTCCTCTGCGCTTGTTGCCTTGGCCTGTCTGTTCGCACTCGTCGTGTCGATCGTCCGCAAGGGTGCCGGCGTGAGCGGCGAGAATGCCGAGTTCGACCGACGAACCGAGCGCGTCGCCGCAATGACTGGGATCGAGCGTGATGTCGACGAGTCAGTAGTTCGAAGTGGGTCCGAGTTCAACCCGAACCTCGACCTGGTTCCGGCAGCGATCGGTTTCATCGGCTTGATTGCGGCTGCTATCGACGCCACCAATGGTGCATCGTTCGCCACGCTGACCGTTGCACTGCTACGCACGTTGATCGGCGCAGCATTTATCGGCGCAATCAGCGATGGCATGCTTCTCGGGCACTGGTATCTCGTTCAACCGGGCCTGCCGCGCAAGCTGCTCAACGAGATGGTCACTGCGCTCATGTGGCTGTGGCCGCTCGAGGTCGGAGCCCTGCTGCTGCCGACCGGCATGATCAGCGTCTGGCTCGGCACAGTCGACGACGGTTGGGGCGGTTTGCTCGGCTGGATGTGGGGGATGTGTGCGATCTCGACGATCATCCTCGTGCTCGTCACTCGGGCAGCATTGAAAGAGCGCTACTACTCCGCAGTGATGGCCGCAACCGGCCTGCTGTACCTGGCGATTCTGACTGCGTTCGGCACTGACATCGTCGCCCGCGCCGTCCTCGACCAGACCTGACCTTTAAACCCGTCGTTCAGCTCGACGGCGAGACTGTTACCACGTCGCCGCGTGCGACCAGACCGGGTCGCACGACCGCTGCGTACCACCGGCTGTTCTCAGGGTTGATGTCGTGGTCGACGAGTGCGGTCTCGCGACCGGTGAAGTTCGCTGCAATCTTGGAACAGGGAACAGCGGGGGCGGTGAGCTGGCAGCGCACCTGGCCGATGTCGAGCACCGTGCCTGCCCGAAGTGCGCTCCACTCGATGCTACGCAACGTCAGGTTCTCACCGACACCACCGGCAGATACGGGATGGCCGTCGCTCACGAACTGGTCGATCACGTCGGCGCTCCAGAGGCTCAGTGCCTGCCATGGCCGGCCGTGATGGAGACGGGTTTTTTGAACGTCGCCCTCGATGCCGCGCCAGCCAACGGTCGCTGTGTCGATGGCCGACTTCGGCACGCCGCCAGTCGAGCTGTTGATCTGGGCGACGGCGCCGAATTGGTTGGTGGCGATCTCGGGACTGGCAGCGGCAATCACTGTCAGGTGTCGCCACAGTTCAGCCGCCAACGCTGGCTGGTCGTGGTGCTTGCGCCATGACTGGCTGATGTTCTCGATGCGATCGCAGGCCGCAGCGCTCTCGCGGGAATGGTCGCCGATATCGGCGGTCCAGAGCGCGAGGAGCCCGTCGATATGTTCCAGCGTCCGGGTCGCGTCCTGGGCGTTCCACTCACAGATCTCGTACCAGTTCATGAATTTGACCGTAGTTGCCGCTTGCGTTCTCAACGTCGGACTGGCCGTGGTGGCACTTCCGCAATGGCGCACGTCACAGCAACGGCGGACAACCGAACTTCGACCTTCGAGGTGGCGGACGGAACCAAGCTTGTTTTCGCGCTTGAAGAAAACGGGGTTGCCATTCTGCACAAATGCGGTGAGTACGCAAAGTGCGCGACCTGTCAGGTGCAATTTGATGTCGGCGAACCTGACCGAAGACCGAAGCAGAAGCAGAAGCAGAACTTGCAAAAAATCGTGACCTGGGTAGTGCCCGACTGCTTTACCAGATCGAAGCCGGTTGGCGACATGACGCTGACTGCCGTGATGACCGTGAGCTCAAGCGATTTCGACGAGCCGGGACATACCTCGGCAGCAGAAATCACTCCCTGGCATCACTCTGTGGCATCACTCCCTGACATCGCTCCCTGAACGCGGCATTATGTGAACGTGGCAGCACGACACGGATTCATTTGGTTCACCCTTGCCCTTGTCGCGGGGGCGTGTTCGTCACCCACCATCGAGTCGGGCAGCGCTCCGCGTTCAACCGTGGCTGCGCCATCGAGCACGGCCACGAGCGCGGTGTCGGTGACGACCATGCCGGAAGCGTCGGCCGGGGCAACGCCCGATTCTGTTCTGACCGAACCGTCGACGACGTTGGATGTCGCGACCACGATCGCGTCAGTCGCCCCGCTGACAGGCTGGCAAGCAGTTGACAGGTACCTCGAAATTACACTGATCCGGGGAGGTTCGAGCGCCGCGTCGATCGCCGTAATGCGCAATGGTGGTCTTGAACATTCTCAGGCGTTTGGCGAACGGGTGCCCGGAGACGCTGCCGAAGCAGAGGATCGTTTCCGAGTGGCGAGCGTCAGCAAGACGATCGCGGCGATCACCGCGCTGCAATTGGCTGAGGCAGGAACCCTCGACCTCGATGCGCGGATTGGCTCGCTGCTGGCGAGCGACCTGGGTGTTGGAACGCCAGCGGCAGGAGTCACTGCGCTGACGATCAGGCAGCTCCTCGTACACCGGTCCGGGTTCGCCCAATACGAAGACCTGTTCTTCCGCAACGAGGTTGGATCATGCCGCGAGGCTGCCGTGATCGGACTCACGCAGAGCCTGCAGGGCACGCCGGGTGACCAATTCCAGTACAGCAATCTGAACTTCTGCCTGCTCGGAATTGCCATCGAAGTTCTGACCGGTGAGCGCTACGAGAACGTGGTCCGGCGCGAAGTGCTTGACCCACTCGGGATCGAAGGGATGCGGATGGCCGACACGTTTGACGTCGGCGTCGGCGATGTCGAACACCGGTCGACGCAAGGACGCAACTACATGGAAGTGCTCGGTGCTGCAGGCGCATGGATCGCTACGCCGACCGACCTCGTGACCATTCTCGACTCGATCGACCCGGAGACTCCCGGCACGAAGCTGCTCGACGCAGCGACCTTGGTTCAGATGCAGACGATCACGGTCGACCCGCCAAAGCCCGTCGACGCGCAAGGCACGACCGGGCCGGCGTCCGCGACGACGATCCCGCCAGATCCGACCAGTGGATACGGCATGGGGCTGATGATCTTCGATGCAGAAGACGACATAGCGCTCAGCTTCGGCCACACCGGCACGCTCGAGAGCACACACGCGATGTTTGCTCGCCGCCCCGACGGCCTCACCTGGGCTGTGACCGTCAGCGGCGACTATCCGGCATCGACCCGCGACCTCGCGAAAATCGTCGACAACGCGCTCTTGCTCGGCGGATTTACCGATGGCTCGTACGTCGTCGTCCCACAGCCGATTGACGAAGGCTGAGGCGGGTGCAGCGAACGACGCGCGGCCGAGTCGGCGTAGCGCTGCTCGTCATTGCGCTGGTGGCCTGTACCGACACCGATCCAACGAGCCGACCATCGCCCGGATTCGTACTCTCCACGGTCCAGCCGGTCGCTCCCGCTCCCGGGTCTGTTACCGCTGACGGGTCTGTTACCGCTGACGGGTCTGTTACCGACCCCGTTGAAGAGGCCGCACCGCCGGTCACCAAACCGGTCGACACGGAGGTGCCCGGTGCGGACACGGCCGATGACAGCGGCCCAACCGGCCTCGATGGGGTGGGTCTGAGCACCGACGATCCGACTTTCGATGTTGAGCCATTCCGCCCGTTCGTGTTGGAATCGGCAGAAGCGGCGCCGGGAGCACCGGCCCTCGACGATTCGGGAGGCGCAGCTCCGACCGGATGGGCGGCGTTCGACCGTTCGCTCGAGGACGCGCTGCTGCGCAACGGCAACACAGCTGCATCGGTCGCCGTCGCCATTGGCGGTGCGGTCGTGCACGAGGATGCATTCGGCCTGCGGGCACCGTTCATCAGCGAGGACGAGGCCGTTCCCGGTGATCGTTTCCGAATCGCAAGCATCTCGAAGCCAATCACCGCGATCACGTTGCTGCAGCTCGTCGAGGCGGGAGCTGTTGGCCTGGATGACGAGGTGGGCCAACTGGTTGCTGACCAGCTCCAGGTGACGCCGTCGGCGGGCGCTCGTCGGCTGACCGTCCGCCGGTTACTCAACCACACATCCGGTTTCGGGAAGTACGACACACAGTTTTTCCGCAACGGTGCGAACAGCTGCGAAGACGCTGCCCGCCTCGGTATCAGGCAGGGCGCTGGCTCCGGTGGATACAGATACAGCAACATGAACTTCTGTGTCGCTGGGATACTGATAGAAGCGATCACTGGGAAGAGCTACGTCGAAGCTGTCTACGAGCAGCTCCTCACGCCGCTCGGGTTGTCCGGGCTCCGGCTGGCTAATACGTACGACCCTGGCCCAGGCGAAGTACTGCACCCGTCCACGCCCGACCGCAATTACATGGAGACGCTCGGTGGCGCTGGAAGTTGGATTGCTTCGCCGACCGACCTTGTCACCATCTTAAGCTCGCTCGACTACTCGACTTCCGGTTTCAAGCCACTTGAGCCGAACACGGTTGCGCTGATGGAGACCCCTGTCGGCGGAGCTGCAGGTCAACGTGGCTACGGCCTCGGGCTGATCTCGTACGGCAACGGCCGCTACGGCCACACTGGCACGATTGAGAACACACACGCCATGGTCTTGAACCGCAGCGACGGCGTGATCTGGTCGATCACGGTGTCGGGTCCCTATCCCGACGACACGTCACAGCTCGAAGCAATCATCAACCGAGCATTTGAGGCTGCCGGGTTCATCTCGGGTCAGTAGATCACGCCCGCCGCGCGAAGTGCCGCAGCGTCGAGCCCAAGTTCGGTAACGATCTCGTCAGAGTGCTGGCCGAAGGTCGGCGCATGGTCGCCAATGTGTTGCGGAGTCGCCGACATGCGAGCAGCCGGGCGGGGCTCACGGACCATGCCCGCAACCGGGTGCTGCCGTTCGACGAACACTTTGTTGTTGATGACCTGAGGATCGTCATGCAGTTCGCTCAACGGTGTGATTTTGGTGCCCGGGACATCGTGTTCGACGACGCCCTTCATGAACTGTTCGACGGTCGTACTTCGCGCAGCTTCGCGGAGCGCGTTGCTGAGTTCCTTGCGGTGCATCGCACGCGACGCAAGGCCAATGAACCGTGGATCTTCGGCGAGCTCGGGGCGCCCGTACGTGGCGCAAAGGCCTGCGAACTCAGACTCGCTGACCGCACTGGCTGCTGCGTAACCGTCGGCGAGCGGGATCGCTGTGTAGCTGGATGCAAGCGTCGGTGCTCTGTCGACATCGTCGTCGGTGAGCGAGACATCCATTGCCGAGTCTGGCCAGAGGAAGGCAATGGCGGTGTCGAGCATCGACAACACGATGTGTTGACCTTCGGCTGTGCCCATGGCGCGGGCGAAAAGGGCTGCCGTGATTGCTTGGCATGCGGTGTAAGCGGTTGTCTTGTCGCATACGAGCGTGCGGAACAATTCTGGTGCGCCTTTGGCCGGGTTTGTCTGGACATCAGCCAGCCCCGATGCTGCTTGGATCACGTTGTCGTAGGCGCGGCGGCCACTCATCGGGCCGTCAGGACCGAACCCGGAGATCGACGTGTAGATCAGCTTCGGGTTGAGTTCGTGCATTGCCTCCCAACCAAGGCCGATTCGATCCATCGCCCCGGGCCGAAAGTTCTGGATCAGCACATCAGCTTCGGCGATGAGGGTGCGCATTGCATCGAGGCCGGCTGGTTGTTTAACGTCGATCACAATCGATCGTTTGCCGCGATTGTTGTTGATGAAGATCCCGGTCATCCCGTTCTTCGACGTTCCGAGATGACGCATCATGTCGCCCAAGCCCGGTGCTTCGACCTTGACAACGGATGCGCCCTGGTCGCCGAGCATCATCGCGGCGAGCGGACCGGCGATCATCACCGACATGTCGACTACCTTGATGCCAGCAAGTGGACCGGCGGGTTGTTTGTTCATAGGCCAGATGGTTGCAGGTGGTTGATGCCAATATGGCGTCGTGGCGCGTCCTGACATTCCCATCACGGTCATCGGTGGCTACCTCGGTGCCGGAAAGACCACATTGCTCAACAGGTTGCTGCGTGAACCCGACGGTCGTCGGCTCGGGGTGATCGTTAACGACTTTGGGTCGATAGGTATCGACGCTGAGCTCCTGGCCGCAACCAGCGACACCGGAGTGGTCAATTTGCCCAACGGGTGTGTGTGCTGTTCGCTCGGTAGCGATCTGATGGCGTCACTCGGTTCGCTTTGCGACGTTGAGTTCCCGCCGGACCAGATTGTGATCGAGGCCAGTGGCATCGCTGATCCGTCGGCCGCTGCAGCGTGGGGAACTTCGGTGGGGTTTGCGCCAGGGGGAGTTGTCGTGCTCGCTGCGGCCGACTCGATCGGGCGGCAGGTCAACGACCGCTACGTCAGCGCAGAGGTACGCCGCCAGCTCGCCGGCGCCGATCTCATCATTTCGACCAAGCTCGACCTCTGCACACCGGAGCGGTTGCAGCGGGCGTTCGACGTGCTCGGCGAACACGCTCCTGGCGTCGCCATCGTCGATGGTCTCGCCCCGATCGATCTGGTGCTCGGGCTGCGGCTGGGGTCTGGCGCTGGGCCGACAGCGGCAAACACATCGCCAGAGCACGGGCAAGCGAGATACGCGCGCTGGTCGTGGTCGGGCACGACCGTCGCTGCGGGACGTGTCGCCGGCCTTGCCGACGCGACGTGCGACATACTGCGGCTCAAGGCTGTGCTCGACGTCGAAGGCCACCACCTTGAGGTGCATGTGGTGGGCGGCCGCATGAGCGTGCACGAAGTGCGTGGGCTCCGGGCTGGAAGTCGCGCTGAAGCAATCCTTTTACCCGATGACGCTGGCAACGATGAGACACTGACTGTTCGGCTGACCGCGGCATTCGACGCGCTCCTGTTGTAGCGCTCCCGAACGTCAGACGCCGGGGTGGGCTGCCTCGTTGGGCTGTCCGCCGACAATGGTTCCCCACACGCCGATGTCTTTGATTCCCATCGGGTCGATGGTGAGTGGGCTCTCTTCAAGCACGGTGAAGTCAGCTGCTTTGCCGCACTCGACGCTGCCGAACTCGTCGTCAGCATGGAGTTGGTACGCAGCGCCGGTGGTGACCGAGTGCAGCGCCGACTCGGCCGAGATGCGCTCGTTCTCGCCGAGCACCCGGCCCGACGGTGTGACGCGGTTGACCGCGCACCACATCGTGTGGAGGTGGCCGAGCGGGGTAACGGCCGCATCAGAGTGGATCGAGAACGGAACACCGAATCGCTCGGCTGTGGCGCACGCTTCCATACGGCGGGCGCGCTCGGGGCCGACGGTGATGTCGTGATGTTGATCACCCCAGTACCAGATGTGATTCGTGAAGATATTGGCGCACATACCGAGCTTGGCTATGCGGCGGTATTGGGCTGGCGATGTCAGTTGGCTGTGCTGCACGGTGTAGCGGTGATCGAGCCATGCCGACTCCAAGAGCAACTGCTCGACAACATCGAGCCATAGGTCGATGGTCATGTCGCCGTTGCAGTGCACGTGGGTGTTGATGCGCCGCTCGTGGAACGGTCGGACCATGTCGATCAATTGCTCTGGCGGCACCATCCACACACCGTTGTCGATCGGAGTTTGGCCCCCTGGGCTGAAATAGCCGGGCCACTTCATCTTCGCAGTGAAGCCCTGGATTGAGCCGTCGAGCACGATCTTCAAGCCGGCAGTACGCAAGCGGTCGGTGTCTTGAAGTTCGAACTGCTGCACCAGATCGGCAGCGGCGGCCCAGTCGTTGGACCCCGGCATCATGCCGATCAGGTGCCGCTGATGAATGCGTGCAGGGAAGTCGTCGGTGACGATTTGGTGCCACAGCTCTTGGCCTTGGGGCCGGGTGACGCCGCTGGCACCGAGGTCGACGAGCGATGTGATGCCGACGTTCGCGCACATCTGGCCGAGCGTGCGGATGGCCTCGGGGTCGCCCATCAGCCGCATGATCAGATGGATAGCGGACGTAGCGAGCGCAATGGCTGGCATTTCCTGCAGCTCACCGTTGGGTTCGCCGTTGGCGTCTCGCGCCACACCAACTGTTGTCGAGTCGCGGGTGATCTCGTTCTGATTGAGCATCGCGCTGTTGACGGTGGCGAGGTGGGCGCTCGCGTGGAACACGAAAATCGGCCGTTCCAACGACGCTCGATCGAGGTGATCGCGGGTCAGGCGTTCTTCGCCGGTGAAGTAGATTGGATCGAAACCCCAGACGACGATCGGCTCTTGGGAGCCCCGGGTTTCCTCATCGAGTCGTCGGAGGAGTTCGAAAAGTTTGTCGTAGGTCTGGATGCCCTCGGCCATGCTGCCATCGGGGCGATGCCGCGGGAACCAGCCGGCGTACGGGAGTAGCCCGAAAGAACCTTCGAACACGTGGCCGTGGGCCTCGATCATGCCGGGGGTGAGGACGTGGTCGGCGAAGCGGGAGTCGATGGTGTGCGGTCCCCAGCTCGTGCACTCGTCCAACGAACCGGCAGCGAGAACCTTGCCCTCGCGCACAGCGACTGCTTCGACGACCGGCTGGCTGGGGTCCATCGTGATGATCGAGCGGGCAGGGATAACAGTGATCTCGCTCATGAGAGCTCTGCCACGACGTCGTTCGCGATGAGGTCGAGGTGGTCGAGGTCGGCAAGATCCAGTACCTGCAGATACAAGCGTTCGGCGCCCGCCTCGCGCCACGATCGCATTCGCTCGGCGACTTCGGCTGGGGTGCCGCACAGGCCATTGTCGCGCAATTCGCCAGGCTCGCGTCCGAGTGCTGCTGCCCGCCGTTCGACTTCGGCCTCGTCGGCGCCGACGCAGACGATGAGCGCTGCCGAATAGACGAGCTCGTCAGGATCTCGATCGATGGCTGTGCATGCGGCCCGGACACGGCTGGTTTGCTCGACGAAGAACTCGCGGTGACAAACGGCGTGTTGAACTCGGCGGCGTATTTGGCCGCGAGTGCCGGTGTGCGCTTCGGGCCGCCGCCGCCAATGACAATGGGAGGTGCGAGCTGAGCTGGCTTGGGAAGGGCCGGCGAGTCGGTGATCGGATAATGCCCGCCGGGCTTTGAGTAGGTCGCACCAGCAGGCGTCGCCCACATACCGGTGATCAGCTGGAGCTGTTCTTCAAGGCGGTCGAACCGTTCGCCGAGTTCGGGGAACGGGATGCCGTAGGCCTCGTGCTCGGCGGCGAACCAGCCAGCGCCAAGCCCGAGGTCGACGCGGCCGCCTGACATTTGGTCGACCTGCGCCACGCTGATGGCCAGCGGTCCGGGCTGGCGGAAAGTCGCCGACGACACGAGCGTGCCGAGCCGAATGGTGGAGGTGTCGCGGGCGAGGCCGGCGAGCGTGATCCACGCATCGGTCGGGCCCGGCAGACCGTCGCCGTCGCCCATCACCAAGTAGTGATCGCTTCGGAAGAACGCGCCGTAGCCGAGCTTTTCGGCGCGCTGCGCAACAGCGAGTAGGTCGTCGTACAAGGCCCCTTGCTGAGGTTCAGTGAAGATGCGGAGATCAGTAATGTTGAGCGATTCGTTCACCGACGCAGACTACGCGGCCGCCCGGCCTACTCAGGCGTCGGCGTGATCGACTGAGAATGCCGCCGACGTGGAGCCGCGCTGGCGGCTCTGGAACGACGGGTAGACGATGTCGCCACGTGCGTACAGCTCGGTCGAGTGAGTGCGTGCGGCGAGCACCGTGCCGTCGGCGAGTTCGACTTCGTAGCGAACGTCGTGACCGTAGTACTCAACGGTGCGGATGGTTGCGGCCTCGGTGTCGTCTGTCGGGTCGTGACGCAGGTTGACCTGCTCGGGCCGTACGAGGACCTGTACGTCGTTGCTGTTTGGATCGGTACGTCGGTCTTCGATGGTGACGACGCCGATGGGCGTGGCCGCAAAGGTGGCGTCGTTGCCGGTGACGACGCCGAGGACGAAGTTGGCCTCGCCGACGAAACCAGCAACCCACGGCGTGGCGGGAGACCGGTAGAGCTCGTCGGGTGTGCCGAACTGTTCGATGTTGCCGGCCTGCATCACGGCGACTCTGTCACCAAGTACGAACGCTTCATCTTGGTCGTGGGTGACGAACACGGTGGTGACGCCGACGTCGCGCACGATGCGAGCAACTTCAGCACGGACCTGGACGCGCAGGGAGGTGTCGAGTGCTGAGAACGGCTCATCGAGGAGGAGCACCTTTGGCTGGGGAGCAAGCGACCGAGCGAGGGCGACGCGCTGTTGCTGTCCGCCGGAAAGCGTGTTGGGGAGGCGGTTGCCGAAGCCCTGGAGGTCGACCAAGTCGAGCAGTTCATCGACGCGCGCGAGCACCTCGGTCCGTGACAGTGCTTTACGCATGGAGCGGAGGCCGAACACGATGTTCTGGGTAACGGTGAGGTGGGGGAAGAGGGCACCGTCTTGAAACACCATCCCAACGTTGCGCTTTTCGGGTTTGACCCAGTGTCGTTTGCCCGAGCCCTGGCTGCTGACTGTCGCGCCGCCGATGGAGACCGACCCGGCCGTGGGGTCCTCGAGCCCGGCAATCGCACGAAGAAGCGAGGTCTTGCCGCAGCCTGACGGGCCGAGGAGCGCAACGATCGATCCGGCTTCGATGTTGAGGTCAGCAGCGTTGACCGCCACGACCGAGTCGCCGCTATCAGTCGCGTATGCGACTGAAATTCCATTGAGTGAGACCGCCGCTCCAACGAAGGTGTCTGGTGCGCTCAACATCGTGGCCAAGGCTAACTGATCAGCCGCGAACGACTTCGCTGCGACGCAAGACGAGGAACCAGGTCAGCGTTGCCGACACTGCGACCAGGACGAGCGAGGCGGCGCCGGTCTCGGCATAGAAACCTTCTTCGTAAGACGACCAGATCTCTGTGGTCAGCGTTGAGAAGCCGATGGGCGAGAGAAGGAGCGTTGCAGGGAGCTCTTTGAGCGTCGAGAGCATGACGAGGCCGCCGCCGGCAACCAGGCCAGGGCGCATCAAAGCGAAGTCGACCTGGAAGAAGCGCCGGATCGGGTTCGATTCGAGTAGCCGACTGGATTCGCGAAGGGCATGCGGGATAGCGCGCACAGCCGACTCGGTACTCGCCAGCGCCTGGCTGCCGAAGTGGATGACATAGGCGATGATCAGCAATGCACTGGTTTGGTAGAGCCCCTTAAGTACGGGGGTGTTCAAGGTGAATACGGCAAGGGCGAGAGCAATCACAAGGCCGGGAATCGCAAAGCCCACGATCACCGAAACGGCAGCGATGTCGGAACTGCGATGCGGCCGCCGCGTCGTGGCGATTGCAATTGGCATCACGACCGCAACGGCGAGCACGGCAGCGATGACTGCGACGGTCGCGGTGCTGATGGCGGGCTGCATGAGGTCGTTGATCGACACGCGACCCCCGGCGATACCGCGTTGCGCCCAGGTGGCAAGGCTCGCGATCGGGATGACAAGGCACAGACACAGGCAGAACGGCGTCGTTCGTTCTACGTCGCACTGACCCGCGCCCGCAATCGCTTGATCCTTGTCGGGTCCCATACCAACAAGGCCTCAGTGAGCGTAACGGGGCACCTCGAAGTCAGCACAACGGCCTCAAAAAGCACAATGGGTGGCATGTGGCTCGAAGGATTACGAAGCTTGTCTCATGAGGCGGGTGCAGAGGAATCGCCTTGGTTGCTGGCGAAGGATTTGGACAGCGCCGAACTCGCTCCTTACGACAAGAGAACCCTCTCTGTGGACCCCTTTGCTCTGCTTAATGATGCGCAATTAGGAGAACATTCTGTCGCTTCGCTTCGAGGCTGGACCGCAACGCGATGAGCCGGGCCGCGACCGGAAGGTAGACGTACGGGTAGGTGAATGCCGTCAGGACAAGCCACGCTGCTCCCAGGCCGCGAAAGCGCCGCGGCGGAGTGATGCCAATGGCAGATAATGCGTCGTGGATGATGCCATTGGGTGCGAGGCCAGCAATGAACGCCGCAGCTCCGACGAAGGACGGAAGGACGAGGGGAAGGACCAGAGCAATCCGCCAGAAGCGTTGCCCTCGAAGATCGGTGCGAGTAACGAGCCAGGCGAGCGCAGTGCCAACGATTGCAGCCGACACCGAGACAAGGACGGACAGTTGCACTGTGCGCCAGAGGGGTCCAGGTACCTCTTTCGCGACGTTGGCAAGGTCACCGCCGAGCCGAACGGTGCGCCAGACAACGAAGCCGGCGGGGCCGGCAAAACCGGCACCGATCAGCAGCCCGAGCAAGCGACTCGGGGTGACCCAACTTGAGCGTCTGGCCCCAGAGGTGACGCGACGTTTCGATCGTTCGTCGCTCGGCGCCGCCTCAGCGACGTCGAGATGGAAGTCGACCACCGGGTCCAATCGTCAGCTTTCGAGACCAGACTCAGCAATGAGGGCACGTGTGGCCTCGAGCCCGCCTGCGAGATCTTCGAAGGCGATGCCTCCGGCATTGCTGACGTCACTGCTGAAATTGATCGGTGGCACGTTGTTAGCAGGTGACTCGCCGATGGCCAGTGGGTACTCGAAAGTCTTGGTGGCGAAGTACTGCTGTCCGCTTGACCCGAGTAGGAAGTCGATGAGCTGGGCTGCGGGCTCGACATCGTCGGCGTCGGCGAGGATTGCGGCGCCAGTGATGATGAGCACAGCCCCCGGATCGTCGGCGGCGAACACATGGTTGGCGGATGGCTGATCGGGGTTTTCTGCCAGTGCTCGGTAGTTGTAGTAGTGGTTGACGAGGCCGGTGTCGACCTCGCCGCGGCCAACAGCAGCAACAATGGAATTGTTGTTGGCATAGAGCACCGGGTCGTTGGCATCGAGTGCCTTGAGCCATTCGAGGGTGTTTGTGTCGCCCTGCGTGGCGCGCATTGCGGTGACGAAATCTTGGAACGAACCATTGGCCGGTGCGACGCCGACACGGCCTTTCCACTGCGGATTGGTCATGTCGAAGACACTGCTCGGGAGATCGGCCGGGTCGACGGCGTCGGTGTTGTAGACCAGCACACGCTGGCGGCCAGAGAATCCGACCCAGCTGCCACCGTCGTCGCGCACGTTGTCGGGTACGAGGGCCAAGGTCGAATCGGGCACTACACCGAGGCGGCTGCGTTCTTCGAGGAAGCCCATCGAGCCGGGGCTCTGTGAGAGGAAGACATCGGCTGCGATTTCGCCAGCCTCGCCCTCTTCATCGATCAACAATGCGAGGTCAGCGGATTTGCCGAATTTGACCTCGACGGAAATCCCGCTGGCCTCTTCGAATTCATCGATAATCGGCTGGATCAACTTCTCGCCTCGGCCAGAATACAGCGTGATCCCGGCGTCGTTGCCCCCGCAGGATGCGGCCAGCAGGCTGATTGTTGCCAGAGTGGCAGCGACTCGTACACAGTTTCGAGAAGGTGACATGCCCGCGAGTGTAGGCAGCTCCTTTCGGAATGTGTCAAGCACACCTAACAATCGGGCGTGACCGGTGTCAACGTGTGATCGACAGTGGAAGTACGCTGGGCCTATGGAGAATTTCGTGGTGGAGCGCTGGTCGCCTGCGCTCGGCGCTGAAGTGCGCTGTCTCGACCTCGACGCCGCATTGCGCGGGAGCGACGCACAGATCGACGAAGTCGTCGATGCGCTGTACGGGGCGCTCATCGAACATCAGGTGCTGTTTCTTCGCGATCAACCGCTCTCGCCCGAGATGCATGTCGAACTCGGTCGGCGGCTCGGCAAACTCGCGCCGCGCCATCACAGCTACACGACCCTCGATGGCAACGATGATGTCGCTGTGCTCACCTGGGAACCGGGCGACCGTCCCGATGCGTCCGAGTGGCATACCGACATGACGTTCCGTCCGAAGCCGCCATTCGCCTCGATTCTCAAGGCGATCGAGCTGCCGCCGGTTGGCGGCGACACACTGTGGGCCAGCATGTATTCGGTGTACGACTCTCTGGACACCGGCTTCAGGTCCGACCTGGAAGGCATGGAGATCTGCCACGACCCAGGGCAGTTCCGAAACGGGGCGTACGAGCGCGGCGGCAACCAGGGGATTACCGACATGCTGGCCGAAGCTGGTTCGGCGGTGTGGCCGATTGTGTCGCATCACCCGGTCACAGGGCGTCCCTACATCAACGTGAGCGAGTCAAATTCTCGTTGGATCATGGGAACAGGTGCCGCCGAGTCGCAACGGATCGTCAACTACCTGCTCGAATCGATCAACCGGCCCGACCACCAGGTGCGTCTGCGCTGGCAGCCGAACACGATTGCCATCTGGGACAATCGGGCATCGCAGCACTACGCCGTTGCCGACTACCCGAAGTATCGCCGCACGATGCACCGCGTTGCCGTCGACACCGACCGCCGCCACGAAGCCTCCCTCGCAATCCGCGACACCGCCACTGCCTGATCGGCGGCGCGGTGCCGTGCTTCACGGCAACCTGCGCGACACTTGTCCATGGCAGCTTTGGGTCAACAAGGACGTCCGGTCGATGAAGTCATCGCTGAGCTCACGGAGAAACGGGCCGGTGACGTCAAGTGGGCCGACGGCAAAACCTTTGGCATGGTTTACGACGGTGGCCCCACAGTTCATGAGGTCGCCGAGCAGGCAGCGCGGCTGTATCTCCATGAGAACGCGCTCAACACACAAGCGTTTCCGTCGCTCCGACACATCCAGTCCGAAGTTGTTGGTTGGACGGCCGACTTACTCAACGGTGACGAGAACACGTCGGGCTTCCTGACGAGCGGCGGTACCGAGTCGATTCTTTGCGGCGTACTTGCCGCCCGAAAGCGGGCCCTTGCCGAACGTGGCGTCACCGAACCCGAGATGGTGCTGCCCGAAACTGCACATGCTGCGTTCCATAAGGCTGCCGACAATTTCGGTCTGAAGGTCCACAAGATTCCGGTTCACGCCGACTACACCGCCAACGTCGAAGCCATGGCCAATGCCGTCGGGCCAAACACGGTACTTGTCGTTGGATCTGCGCCGCAGTATCCGCAGGGAGTGCAAGACGACATCCCGGCGATCGCTGCGCTCGCCAAGTCGGTCGGAGCGAACTGCCACGTTGACGCATGTATGGGCGGCTTCGTGCTCCCCTTCGCCGAGCGGCTTGGGCGCGAGGTGCAGCCCTGGGACTTCCGAGTTGACGGAGTCACCACGATCTCTGCCGACATCCACAAGCTCGGCTATGCACCGAAGGGCGTATCGGTGATCTTGCACGACACGAAGGAATCTCGAAAGTACCAGACCTTTGTTTTCGACGACTGGCTCGGTGGCTTCTATGCCTCACCGAACATGCAGGGGACTCGGTCGGGTCTACCGATGGCGTGTGCGTGGGCCGTGATGCAGCACCTGGGGACCGACGGCTATGTCGAATTGACGAGGCAGACGCTGATCAATGCTGATCTGATGCGAGCCGGGATCATGGGCATCGAGGGCATCCGAGTCCTCGGTGACGGCGAGTTTCACTTGATTGCCATGGCGGCGGAAGCTGGGAGCGGTATCGACGTGTTTGCGCTCGGTGACGCACTGCTTGCCAAGGGTTGGTACCACGATCGCCAGACACCGCCCGACAACCTGCACTCGACGGTGAGCAACACGAATACCGGCGTCATTGAGGACTACCTTGCCGACCTCGCCGAGTGCGTTTCAGCCGTGCGCGGTACAAGCACCGAAGACCGCAGCACCACCTACGCAACTCTGGAATAGGCGGCGGCGCGTACACCCTCGAGGGTCACATTGTGCCTGACACAGTGTGACCGCTTCAGTTGATGAGCTTGGTGTGGCCTTGCCAGAAAGGCTCACGGAGCTTGAATTTCTGGAGTTTTCCGGTGGCGGTCCGAGCCAGCTCGCTGCGGAACTCGACCTTCTTCGGGCACTTGTATCCGGCGAGCTTGGTTTTGGTCCAGGCGATCACGTCGGCTTCGGTGAGTGAACTGCCGGGTGTTGTGACCACGAGTGCGGTGACGAGCTCGCCCCACTTCTCGTCGGGGATGCCGATGACCGCAACCTCGGTGACGTCGGCGTGCTGGAAGATCGCGTCCTCAACTTCGATCGACGACACGTTCTCGCCGCCTGTGATGATCACGTCCTTCTTGCGGTCGGCGATCGTGAGGTACGACTGGTCGTCGATAAAGCCTCCGTCACCGGTGTGGAAGCAGTCGTTGTAGATCGCTGCTGCGGTTTGGTCGGGCTGTTCCCAATAGCCGTCCATCACGACGTTGCTACGAGCAGTGATCTCGCCGGTTTCGGTGATGCCCATCGTGCATCCAATGGCCGGGACTCCGGCACGATTCAACTTCGTTGCCCGTTCGGTCGGTGTCAAATTGTCGAACTCGGCGCGCGGGCTGTTGATGGTCAGCAGAGGAGCGGTTTCGGTGAGCCCGTAAATCTGATGAAAGGTCCATCCAAGCTCGGTCTCGGTCCGCTCGATCGTCTTCGTCGGCGGTGGTGCTCCAGCCACGACGATGCGGACGCGACCGCTGCCAGGTATCGGCTGACCCGTAGCCGCGAGTTCTGCCGCAGCATCGAGAATCATGTTGAGCACAGCAGGTGCGCCGCACATCAGCGTGACTCCGTGTTCCTCGACGCGACGAAGGATCTCGTGGCCGTCGATCTTGCGCTGAATGATGTGCTTGCCGCCCATGCCACTGACGGCGTAAAGCATGCCCCATCCATTGCAGTGGAATTGCGGAAGCGTGTGCAGGTACACGTCGCGATCGTTGACGCCCATGTGCCAGCCGAACGTCGATGCGTTGAGCCACAGGTTGCGGTGCGTCAGCTGCACGCCCTTTGGCCGTGCAGTGGTGCCTGAGGTGTAGTTGATTGTGGCCGTCGCATCTTCGTCGCCATCCCAAGCAGCGGGCTCGGTGCCGAACTTCATCAGTACGGCATCGCTCTCGGCGCCAATGATCAGCTTCGTCTCGCACTCGACGCTCGCCAGACCCTCAGCGAGTTCGGGGTCAATCAGCAGCACGCGGGCGCCGCTGTGCTCCATGATGTACTTGATTTCTTCGGCGACGAGTCGAAAGTTGATCGGCACGAGAACTCGCCCGGAGCCTGAAACGCCGAAGAGTGCGGTGAGGAGCCGTGCGGAGTTATGGCTGACCATAGCGACTCGTTCGCCGACGCCGATGCCCATCGCATCGAGCCCTGCAGCCATCGCCTTGGCACGTTTGGCCATCTCGCCATAGGTCATCTCGCCCCACGACTCAGCTGGCTGATCGGGGTCGTCGACGACCGCAACCCGGTCGGGATAGACGAGCTCGGCTCGGTTCAAGAAGTCATTGACGGTGAGTGCGACTTTCATACACCACCCACACTATGGCGGCGGTCACACGTGGCCCGAACTGCGGCCACCTTTCGGCGATCTCGTGATCTGTCTGCGGACATCCGGCGCAAACAAATCACGCAAACGCCCGGGGCTCAGCGGGCGACTTGTTGGTAGCACTCGACGGTGGCGTCGGCGGTGAATTCCCACGAGCATGCCGCAGCCCGTTCGGTGCCGAGTCGGACGAGCCGGGGTGCGTCGTTGAGTGCTGTGCGGAGTCCTGTAGCGATCGACTCGATGTCGGCTGGGTCAATGAGTACTGCGGCGCCACCGGCGGCTTCTTGGGTCGCCGTACCGCGGCTCGTGACCACCGGAGTGCCATGCGCCATTGCTTCGAGGACCGGCAGGCCGAACCCCTCGTGCAAGCTCGGGTACGCGAAGACCGAAGCGGTGACGTACAGGGCATCAAGGACGTCGGCGGGTACGTGGCCGAGAAACGTCACGTCGGCACTGGCAGGAACAGCGGCGTCGCCCCAGCCTGGCGCGCCCGCAACGACCAATGGCATGTCGATCATTGCGGTCGCTGCAGCGAGAGCAGCGAGGTTTTTGCGCGGTTCGACCGTGCCGACGAACAACACGAACTCGTCGGGTAGCAGGAGCGGCCGAAGCGTCTGCTCGGCGGCATCGGCATCGGTAACGAACGTGTTCACACCCAACGGCACGACGCGAATGGCGTTGGACGCGAAGCCCGCGTCGATCAATTCGCCCTTGGTGACCTCGGTCGGACAGATGACAAGGTCAGCAGACCGGCCGCGCTCCAACCCGCGGGTCATGACCTTGACACCGTGGCTGGTGAAACGTTCGGGGGAGTGCATGAAGGCGATGTCGTGAATCGTCACCACGTGGGGCGCGCAAGTCGCTCCCGGGATACTTGTCGTTGAATGGCAGACATCGACTGGGCCTGTGGCCCGCTCGACCAATGGCCACTCGAACCGGTTCCACGTCTCATAGAGCCAAGGACGCGCGATCGGAAGGTGCTCAACCGAAGTCGGTGGTTCGAAGCCTGGACGAGGAGCAGCACGGTGCCTGCCGGCAACACCGACCAGATCGATATCGGAACGCACGGCCAGTCGTTTGGCGACTTCGAGCGCCGCTACAGCGGTGCCGCCTGGGACGTCATGCCAGCACTGTTCCAATGTGTAGGCGACGCGCAGCGGATCTGACACCGACCCATCATGCCAACCAGGACGGTCACCTGGGCGCGACCATCGGCCAGGGACGGTTTCGTTCCATCGTGATGGCCGGGTCTACCAGGAGCGGCTCGGAGCATTGGCGGGGAACGTGAGCTGCCCGTTGTTGCCCATGCCAGGCTCGGTGCCACCAAACACAAAAGCAAGCGTAAGAGGCAAGAGATTTAGTGCCAGCGCCGGGGTCGTTACTGGTAACAGTGAGCTGTCCGATCGAGGGGTTCGACCGGTTCTTGGTGAAGTGCGGCGTGATTGCGGACACGGCAAAAACACCGAACTTTGCTGATGCCGTCAGCTTCTTCTTTCCTCGCGATCCGGGGGCGTTCGCTCAACTGAACAGCGAGGCCAACGGGTTCCTCAGCGGGGGTTCTACAAGGTGGAATGGTTTTTCGTCGTGCCGGCAGGCGCATCAGCACCCTGGCAGTGTGCCTTCACCGTGGCGATCACCAAGGGTGGTGTCGAAGCCAACGAGACAGCAGTGGTCCCCGGGGTTCTGGCAGTGGTAGTTGCACCGTTTCGTACCCCTCTGCAGGATCCGAGACATTGATTCGTGCTGTGTCGCTGACTGACGGCGGGGTGCAAATGTAAACCGGGAATTTCCAACCCGACTCAGTGTTCTCGTCAGTGCTCTGGAAGTCACCGTCCGTGGACGGGCCGGGGCTCATTTCGTGCCGGCACGTTCACAGACGAATCAACGGGTGGGCGTAAGGGCGGCTTTCGATGCTCGTCCGGCACGTTGCTGGCGACTGCCAGCCAGAGCGCGATCGTGAGGCTGTCGAAGACCTGACCAGCACGCCCACCGCGTGTTGCGATACCGGTCGGCATCGGGCTGACTCGCTACGGTCGGCTGCATGGCTCTTCCACATCGCCCCGGCATGACTGTTCCGCTTCCCGGCCCGCTGCATTCCCACGCTGCGAAGCTCTCTGAACTCGCCGACATGGGTTATACCGACATTTGGTCAGCCGAAGCCGACGGGGCCGACGCGTTCACGCCCCTCGCCCTGGCAGCGGCGTGGGAGCCGCGACTGCGGCTCGGCACGGCGATCGTGCCGGCCTACACCCGTTCGCCCGCATGCTTCGCGCAGAGCGTTGCTTCGATGGCTGATGCGGCGCCGGGCCGATTTGCGATCGGCATCGGATCATCGAGCAACGTGATCGTCGAGCGCTGGAACGGCATCCCGTTCGAGGAGCCGTACAAGAAGGTGCGCGACGTGGTGCGCTTCTTGAACGACGCATTGAGCGGAGAGAAGGTGAAGCAGGCGTATGACACCTTTGAGATCAACGGCTTCAGGCTCGCGATTCGCCCGGAACAGAAGCCGCAGATCCTTGTTGCTGCACTCCGTGAGGGAATGCTGCGACTCGCAGGCCGTGAAGCTGATGGTGCAATCATCAACTGGCTGTCGGCCGGCGACGTCGCGAAAGTTGCGCCGATCGTCACCGAGGCTGCTGGTGGAGATGAGCGTGAGATTGTGGCGCGCATCTTCTGCTGCCCGAGTGAAAACACAGAAGTGGTTCGCTCCGCCGCCCGCTACGCCATAGCGGCCTACCTGAACGTGCCGGTGTACGCGGCGTTCCACCAGTGGATGGGCCGAGGCGAACAACTGCAAGGGATGTGGGATGCCTGGGAGGCCGGAGATCGCAAGGCCGCGCTCGCCGAGATCCCCGATGAGGTCGTCGACGATCTCATCGTGCACGGGTCACCCGAGGCGTGTCGTGCACAGATCCAGGCGTACTTCGATAACGGCGTGACCACCAGCACCTTGGCGATCTTGCCGTTTGACCCGGAGCTCGATCACTGGCAGGCCGTCAAGGATCTCGCACCGAACGCTGGCTGAAACGCTCGGCCGAGATATCGCTGAGAATCTCAGCAAAAATCAGGCTCGAATCGCGCCGATCAGGCGGCTCGGCCGGTACGAGCCGGCATGGTGATGACGTTGCTGCTGTTTCGAGCGGTCTGACGCTCGGCAAGTACTTGGCGGATTTCAGCGACGTGGCGACGACCAATTTCACGGGTGTCTTGGCTGAGTTGGAACCGGACGCTGACCGTTGGGACGGAGCTGACGTCGGGGAGGAGAGCGAGCTGCTGGATGCCGGATGCGTTCTTCATGGTTCCCATTCTGAACATGACCTGTCACAGAGTAATCGAGTGCCTTTGAGCAGGTGTTTTCTTGATTTCTAACTCAGTGCAAGCACGCCAATGCCACCGACCACGCCGACGATTCCAACGATCTGCCACCAATGCAGCGTGTCGTCGTCGAACGCCGCTGACAGTGCCGACGACACGACCGGAAACATCGACGTCGTGACAGCGACCGAGCCAAGCGAGCCGCGCTGAGTGCCGAGGACGAATGCAATGATCCCGGCACCGCCGAGCACCCCTGACAGCACGGTGACCCCGAGCAGCGGTCGCGCTGGCACCTTGGGAAGCGACCGCGCCGCAGCGATGGAAAACATCACGACGAGTGCTGTGACGCGCTGGGCGAATGGCGCCCAAACCCCCGAATCGTCGCCAGACTCGCCGACGAGTGTCGTCGAAATGCCCCAGAGGACCGCCGACACGAGAGCAATTCGGATCCCTCGACCGTGTTGGTCGGTCAGACCGGGGGAATACATGACGATGAGCAGCGAGAGCAGGGCAATGATGATCCCGGCCGCGATCGAGGGCGACAGCGCCGCGCCGAAAGCGAGATCCCAGCCGAATGGGACCAGCGCGGTGCCCAGCACGACGAGCGGGCCGGCAATCGCTGCCGACGACGTGGCCATCGCCTCGTACAGCGTCGCGAGTGCGAACCCGACGAAGAGCCCCGACGCAACACCGAGCACGAGGTCACGCGTGGCAAACTCACTCGGGATGATGGCGAGGCCCACCGAAGTGACTGCCACGCCTCCGATGAGCGCGCCACTGACGACCGTGACGGCGTGTGAGCGGCGTGTGCCGTAGCGCCCAAGAAAGTCCGAGCAACCAATGAGTACGGCTGCGAACGCGCCGAGCAGAATTGCCATCGATCAATCGATCACCGGGTCTGCATCCCGCCGAAGCGGGAGACCTCAGTAGTACGCCTCGAAGGTGCCAAGGTTGGAGTAGATCGTCTTCCACTGTGTGAAGTGATCGAGCGTGACGAGCCCGTTCTCCCGGCCATAGCCCGACTGCTTGACTCCGCCGAACGGGATCGATGGCGGAAGGTCGTTGTAGCTGTTGATCCACACGTTGCCGGCTTCGATGGCATTGGCGACGCGATGCGCACGAGCAAAATCACGAGTGAAAACCGCGCCCGAGAGGCCATAGTTGGTGTTGTTCGCCCGGCTGAGTGCTTCTTCCTCGTGGTCAAAGGGAAGGACCGACATCAACGGCCCGAACACCTCTTCCTTGACGAACACCATGTCGTCGTCGCAGTCGGCAAAGATCGCCGGCGTGACGTAGTTGCCGTCGGCGAGTTCCGGATCGTCTGGGAACGGCGCCGCCGCACACATGGCGCGCATCGCTGGCCAGTGCTGCGTTCATGTAACCCATTACCTTGTCGTGGTGCTCGCGGCTGATCAGCGGGCCGACCATGACCTCGGGGTCGAACGGGTCACCCATCTTCAACGCCTCGGTTCGCGGCCCGAGCTTCGCAACGAACGTCTCGTACAGGCCGCGCTGCACAAACACCCGAGTGCCGTTCGAGCAGACCTCGCCAGCCGAGTAGAAGTTTGCAACGAGGGTGGCGTTGACTGCACTGTCGAGGTCGGCGTCGTCGAACACGATGATCGGGCTCTTGCCGCCCAGTTCGAGCGTGACGCCCTTGAGGGTTGTGGCAGCGTCGGCCATGACCTTCTTGCCGGTGCCAACCTCGCCCGTGAGCGAGATTTTCGCAATGCCTTCGTGACGCGAGAGCATCTGGCCGACTCGATAATCGCCCTGGACGACATTAAACACGCCGTCGGGGAGGCCAGCCTCGGTGTAAATTTCCGCGAGTTTCAGGGCCGTGAGCGGGGTGAGTTCGGCCGGCTTGAAAATGAACGAGTTGCCACAGGCGAGCGCTGGTGCCGACTTCCACATGGCGATCTGAATGGGGTAGTTCCATGCACCGATGCCGGCACAAACCCCGAGCGGCTCGCGCTTGACCGAGGCGAATCTGCCGGGCGGGAAGTCGAAGTGCTGCGCAAATGCGATCCGCGATCAACCCGGCGTAATACTCGAGCTGGTCAGCCCCGCTGACGATGTCGACCGTGGTCGTCTCGGACAGCGGCTTGCCCGAGTCGAGGGTCTCAAGATGGGCGATTTCGTCGTTGCGCTCACGCAGTATCTGCACAGCCTTGAGCATGATGCGGGTGCGCTCCATGGCGGGCATCATCGACCACACCTTGAAGCCGGCCTGCGCTGCCGCCACCGCCGCGTCGACGTCTGTCTGGCTGGCCTGCTGGACTTCGCAGATGACGCGATTGGTGGCCGGGTTGATCGTCTGAAAGGTCTCCCCCGAGGTGGCGTCAACGTACCCGCCGTTTATGTACAGCTGTTGGGTCGGCAGTGTGGTGGACGTGTTGACGAAATCATTCATTGACATCCGACGCTACTTGCTCTCGTCCGGTCACGTTTCTCGGGCGCCGATTTGCTGACCGAAGGCTTGTCCCGGTCAACGTGGCGGTCGAGGAAATCTTGGGACATCTCAATGCGGCACGCGCGGCATGGCGTCTCGAGTTTTGTCTGGGCGAGCGCTGTAGTGAGCTGGCCGTCGGGATCTCGTTCCAGCGGGCCAGTTCGTCGGCGGTCATGACCGGGTCGAAGCGAGAGGCAATCCGGGCCATGTTGCGATCAGGGCCCTGCAGCAGGAATAGCGGCGCGACGCGACCTTTGTCAGCACCGTTGGCAACTCGACGGAGGCTTGCAGGACATCACCCACGCCTCAACTATGCCGCGAGTTCTCGATATCCGGCAGACAGCTGGCCCGAAAACACAGAGCTGTTACGGAGCGGGCGGCGTTCCTCCTGCTAGCGCCCGGTGACGTGCTGCCGGATCTTGGCGGTAGTAAATTCGGAGTTCGCGATAGAGAGCTGGTTCGTGTTCACAGAGATCGAGCGGTCGGTTGAAAAACACTTCGGTGGCGACCGCAAAGAACTCAGCAGTACTGGTTCCGGCGTAGTCGCGCAGAACCGGCGAGCCTTCTGCTCGAACCGTGTCGTAGGCGGTGGTGCACACATCGACCCAGCGCTGCTGCGCATCGACGTCATCGAGTGGAGGCGTGCCGTCAACGGTGCCATCGAGCATGTCGAGTCGGTGGGCAAACTCGTGGTACACGACGTTCTGGCCCCGATCGGGAAACTTGGCCCCGTGACGCGTTGCCGCCCACGACAAGAGCACGGGGCCCTGGTAGTGCGCTTGGCCGGCAATGACCCTGGGCGAGGTGGTGAAGGTACCGGCACCGGTGGAATGCGTTCCGCGAAGCCGAACGTTCGACGGGTGCACGATCACCGAGGTGACGTCGTGCCATTCATCGATGTCGAGGCCGAGCAGCAACATGGATGCTTGGGCGGCGATCATGACTTTGATTTCCTCGGTGAGCTCGAACCGGTTCGCTGCTTCCCACCGCATCGTGTGCACGAACCGAGCAACCAAAAGCTCCATTCGAGCGAGCTCGTCAGGTTGCAGCGTCGACCAATGTTGGAAGCCGCTGTTGAGGATGTTGTGCCAGCTCGGGTCGAAGATGGGATCCGGCCTCGAGAGTCGTGATTTGAGCCAATCGAACACGTTGGGTCAGGTCAGTGCGTCGGCGGGCATCGGGCCGTTGCGTACCGCGTCCGGGACGCGGTCTTCGCCGCCGAAGTATTCGACAAGCCGTTGGTCGGCGTCGTCGCCGAAGAGAATGATCGCCACTTCGCGCAGACCGGGGGAGTCACGGATGTCCGCGTCGCGAACGACCAGTTCGATTTTCGAGCGGCGGCGCATGAAGTCTTCGAGTTTGGTGATCATCTCGGAGTCGGCTGCCGAGTACAGCTCCACGCGGAGGTAGTCGGCCGAGCCCATGATGTCTTGGGCCATTCGGGGGTCTTGGCGGATCTCTTCGAGCATGGCGAAGGCGCGACGCCCGTACCGACGCCAGAGGCGGTCGCTGAGGGGCTCGGTGTCGGGCTTCTCTCGAAGGTCGTCCAAGCGCATGAGGCGGGCCTGGCGGAAGAACTCTTTGCGAGTCGCCTTGGCCGGTTCGCCGTACCAGTTGTGGAGGTCCTTCTCGAGCGGGACGCCCAGTGCCTCGATTTCGGCAGCGACCTCTTCGCCGACGTTCAAACAATCTGTGAGCTTGCCACCGAAGATCGTGACGACACCCCGATCGGTGTCGACTTCGACGGCATGCTTTCGGCTCAACTTGGTCCAGTCGACGTCTTTCTGGTCGCCCTTGCCGGCAGCAACAACCAGTGGCCGCACACCACAGCGTTCGGCGATGATGTCATCTCTGGTCAGCGGCGCGGCAAGATCGAGCCGGGCATTGATCTGCCCGAGGAGGAAGTCGATGTCGTTCTGGTCGACTTCGGTGAACGGAGTATCAACGCGGGTGTCGGTGGTGCCAATGACCGACCGTCGTCCCATCGGGATCACGTAGAACAGTCGCTCGGTGTCGTCGTAGAACGCAAGCACCTTGTGATGGTGTTTTGTCGTGATCCGCGGCACCACCAGGTGGATGCCCTTGGAGTAGACGATGCGGTGTTCGGTGTCGAGGCCCCACTGATGGTTGGTCTCGTCGACAAATGGACCGGCGGCGTTGACAATGGTGGTGGCCGTCGTCGTGAATTCTTCGCCACTGTCGGTGCAGCGCAGTGTGGCGACCCACTTGTTGCTTACTCGTTTGGCCGACACCATTTCGATGTAGTTCGCCGCGGTAGCGCCTGCCTCGATGGCCGAACGAACGAAGCTGAAGACGAACCGGGCGTCGTTGTCGACCAAAATGCCGTCGCGATATTCGATCCCGCCAGCGACCGTGTCGGTATTGATCGCAGGCTCCTCGGTTTCGATGTCGTCCGTGCTGAGTAGACGCGGGTACCGCGTACCGAAGAGGCCAATCATCCAGTAGCCCAGTGCACCGAAGGCCGCGAACCATGGCTTGTACGGACCCTTCTCATCGAGTGCCGCGTAAAAGCCAATCTGGTGGATGTTGTCTCGGTAGGCCTTCATCAGGCGGTTCCGCGACAGGCACAACTTGAAGACCAGCCAGAGTTCGTAATTCTCCAGATACTTGAAGCCGCCCCACACGAGGTTGGACGACGCCTGGCTGGTGAAGCTGGCGAAATCGCCGCGATCGATCAATGCGACGTTGGCGCCACGGCCAGCGAGCGACGCAGCGGTGACTGCACCGTTGATGCCTCCGCCGATGATCAGCGTGTCGAAGGTCCCGTCGCGCATCCGGTCAAGGTGGGTCGAGCGCAAAGACATGAGGTCAGGATACGGGCCAGGCAGAGGTCGGCGCCCCGCAGCGCTCGCAAACGTTCGACTTGCCCCAGGCGCTGTAGTCAGGAGTGATTGAAGAGCGGAGGAGGACTGGTTGACCGGGCGGGTTCATGCGGCCTGAACAATGAGCACGGACAGCACGACGCTGGCCACACCGACGGCGACGGGGGCTGCGTAAGTCGCCCACTTTGGCATCGGCTGATGGCCGGGAGCCAGCATCACCGTTGCGCAGATGGCGCCAGCTGCGGCACCACCGAGATGGCCGCCAACGGAGATGCCCGGGATGACGAACGTGATGAACAGGTTCAGCAGAAGGGTGCTTCCGATGCTGGTGCGGAACGGGTTGACGCCTCTGCGCCACATGCCCACTGCAGCAGCAGCCATGAGGCCGAAGACGGCACCCGAGGCGCCAGCGGTGAGCCCGCCGCTGTCGAGCAGGATCACGCCCAGCGATCCACCGAACAGCGAGGCGAAGTAGAGCAGTGCGAATCGGACTCGGCCGAGGGGCTGCTCGAGCATCGGCCCCAGGATGTAGAGAAAGTACATGTTGAGGCCAATGTGCAGGATGCCGAAGTGCATGAAGCCCGAGGTGAGTAGGCGGTACCACTCGCCGGTGACCACCAGGGCCTGTTTGGACACAGCGAAGTTGATGTGCGCGTCAGTCACACTGCCCGAGAGTGCACCGCCGTCTTGCGTGAAGATCAGCACTGCAACGAAGACAGCGACGTTGATACCAATCAATGTCATCGTGACGAGGTTCGGCTTTCCGGCCGACCAGAATTTGGCTCGAGTAGCGATGTCGGGGCGGGCCGCCTTGACGCAGTCGGCGCAGTGGCTTCCGACCTGTGCCTGAACGAGACAGTCGTTGCATGCCGGCTTGCCACAACGCGTGCAGCGTCGACCAGCCGGGCGATCAGCGTGGCGGTAACACATTGCTGGCTGTTGCTGGGGTGTCCCGGAACCGGGGTTGTTGGGCGGGCCGCTCGGCTGCGGCAGACCGGATGAACCGGAGCTCGGCGGGGGCGGAGGAAGTGGCACGGCTTCAGCGTACCGATCTGACTCAGTCAGCTGATCTCACGCTGACGAAACGAACGAGCAACAGCTCGGTGCTTGGCATCTCGCGCGGCGGAGGCTCGCCTACCGCAAGTGCGAGGGGTCGAATCTTGCGGCGGGGGCAAGGGCTGGCCGGTTGGTTGGCTTGCGATGTTGCTCTCGTTGTTCGACACGTCTTTCACGTGTGATGCGCCTGAGAAAGAGTGTGCCGGATGAAGTGAGTCTGTTTGTCAACGTCGGAACGTGTCCAGAATTCAGGCCTGAACGGTTTGAACGAAGGTCAGAAGGTCTTCTGCAGGAGTGCTGTCACCCAACTCAACCTGCTGGTTGAGCGCGTACACCGTGAATTTGTATTCGTGGATGCCCGAACCGGCAATCGGGCACGGCGCAGAGAAGCCGATTTCATTGAACGAGGTTGTTGCTTGGACGGCGCCGAACGGAACGTTTGCTTCGGCCAGCGAGATGTCGTTCGGGTTGATTCCGGCGATCACCCAGTGAATGATCGGCGTCGTCGAGGCGACGGAGTCGTCAATGACCGAGACAGCCAGCTCGACGGTGCCGGCCGGTACGTCGGCCCAACCGAGCGACGGTGCAACGCCTTCGCCATAGCACGTGTGCCGCAGATCGATGCTCCCACCATCGAGCCAGGGTGCGATCAGCCGGAAATTTCCTGCGACAGGAGCAGACAATATTGGTTGGTCGCCGAGCACTGGGTCCTGGAGGGGAAGCGACGCCAAGGTGCCGACACCATCGCGAGGGGATTCGGTCGTCGCTGCCGGCATGGTCTGTGGCAGAAGCGTGCCCTTTGGTTCCCGGAGGGTCTTGCCGTCTCCGGTGTCGCACCCCGCAAGAACCAGACACCCGATGATGATCGCTGTACGCCGGCCCACAGAGACATAATGCTAGGGGAACCGAGTCGTGGTTGGAGAAGAATCAGGCCCCGCCGAAGCGCTGGCGCGTTCGGCGTCGATGGCGTCGACGGCGTGGCTGGCGTGGCTGGCGTGGCTGGCTGGCGGCGCATGTGGCGTACCGCTCGCCGATACCCTGGCGGGGTGGCTGATCGTCTGACGCTTTTGACCGTCCATGCACATCCCGACGACGAGGCATCCAAGGGTGCACCGACGCTCGCGATGTACCACGAACAAGGAGTTCACACGGTGCTGGTGTGTTGCACCGGCGGCGAAGAGGGCGACCTACAGAATCCGTCGCTGCGCGAAGAAGGGCAACCGTTTCACGGTCTCTCACCGGAACAGGAACGCGAGCTTGTCGCCTCGATGCGAGAAAGCGAACTTGCCGCATCCGTTGACGTGATCGGCTTCGATGAATTGGTAATGCTCGGCTACCGCGACTCCGGCATGGCCGAGACCGAACCAAACAGCCATCCCGATTGCTTCCACCAGGCCGATCTCGACGAAGCCGTTGGCCGGCTCGTCGCCATCATCCGGCGCACCAAGTCGCAGGTCATCATCACGTACGGCGACGACCAGGCTGGGTATCCGCATCCCGATCATCTACGTGTCCACGACATCTCTGTGCTTGCCTTCGACCGTGCGGGCGATTCCAACTGGTATCGCGACCTTGGGGAGCCGTTCCAGCCGTCGAAGCTGTACTACTCGGTGTGGACCACCACTCGGATTCTCGCTGTGCACGAAGCGATGATCGAACACGTCGGCGAGTCGCCGTTCTCCGAGGAATGGTTGACCCGCGAGGGTCAGGACCACCGGGTCACGACCAAGATCGACTGCACCGACTTTCAGTGGGCGCGCACCGGCTCGCTGCGTGCGCATGCCACGCAGGTCGATCCGAACGCCGGCTGGTGGTTCGGACTGACAGACGAACAGCTCTCGGCTGCCTACCCGTGGGAAGACTGGATTTTGGCTCGCTCGATGGTTGGCCCGATTCCTGCCAGCGACACCGAGCGTGATCTGTTCGCCGGAGTGCGCGAGAGTGTCAGCTCATGAGCGTGCAGTATCGAGTTGTCGTTGCCAAGAAGGACGAACGCATCGACGGACCTGACGATGCCGACATCGTGATCACCGTCGCAGTGGTTGATGCTGCCGCTGACGACTTCGACCCGACGGTCGCATTCATGCGTGGCAAGTTGAAGGCGGCCGGTCACACAGGTCAGATTCTTGACCTGTTGAAGTCAGGCGAGGCGACAGCTGCCATCACGGCACTCGCCGCGACCGTCTGATTCTGAAGCCTTCGCGTCACGCTCTGGCGTGTCACGCTCGGGTCAGAACAAAATGTGAAAAGTCAGGCGGACCGCATGACGTCGCGCAGGGCGCGAAAGCCGATCATCACGGCGCCAGAATTGGCCAGAGCCGTCGGCAGTTCGTCGCTGGTGACGAGTGCAAGGTCGGCGATCCATCCGTCAGCATCTTGGCCAGCGAATGCTCGGACCTCGGGTGTATCAACGGCCGGCTGAACGTGAATCTCGGTAACGCCTGGTTGCAATGATGCAATGGCGTCAAAGACCCGATCGCGACTCCCAGCGCGCCAGTCGTTGTCGAAGTGATCAGGGAAGATGACGCCTTCATCGGCGGCGAGTTGACGGAATGGAAAGCCCGCCTGCGCAGCACTGACCGTTGAGGGCAGCCGGATGGGGAGCTGGTACTCCTGCGCCAGTTCGAGGTAGACGTCGAAGAACTCGGGTCGCAACGTAATGGATGAGAGATGTGGAGCGAGATGGGTGACGTCAACGCCCCACGCCATAGCTCGCTCAATCTGGGCACGAAGTTCACGTAGCACTTCTGCTTGATCGGCGTGCTCCCACAGATCGGCGAGTGTGCGAGGGAAGCCGCCTTCGCCTGACTGCAACGAGGGCGAGTGCGTGATCGGGCCCCATCGGTAACAGCTGTGTTCGGCGTTGAGCGTCAGGTGGACGCCGATGTCGTCGTCGGGCAAGACGTTATTCGCCGCGTGGCATGCCCAGGGTGCGGGGACCATCAGCGATGCGCAAGTTGCGGCACCGGTGTGGATTGCCTCGAAGACGCCCACGTTCGAGGCGTGACTGGCTCCGAGGTCATCACAAGAGAGGATGACGAGTCGGGTGTCCGCGGAATGTCCGAGGCGTTCGGCGAGTGATTTCACGGGAGCCACGGAACGCACGTTAACGCCTCACCCGCTGCAGGCGGCCCAGATGCCTGCGTTGTCGGCCTCTGCAGCTCTGGCGGCGTCGGCGAAGAGTTCGGCAAATGCCTCATTGGGCGGAATGGACATGGGTTGCGCAAAGCCTTGGCGCATGAGTTCGTAGTTGACGAAGATGCCATCGTTGGCCCGATAGACGTAGCCGAGGAGGCGCCCGTAGTCGTCTCGGTTGACAATGTCCCGTTCGATATACACCGGTGTACCGACCGGCAGTAGCAGTTCGGTGTAGGCGCTGGCCTCTGGCCCGAAGCACTCGATCGGGGTGTCGCGCTTCTTCGTTTCCGGGGTGTCGATTCCGATCAGCCTGATGCGCTCTGTACGGCCGTCGATGATCACGTCGACGGTGTCGCCGTCGACCACGTAGTCGATGACTGCGTTGGCGGCCAGGCCAGCTGGTGCAGAGACCGTTGTGGTCGCCTCAGTAGCGGCTGCTTCGGATTGGTTGCAGGCGCAGAGGGCCACGGCCACCGAGGCCATCGCTCCGAAACGCATCACCATCCCCATCACCAGCCGCGTCCCCATCGCCATCCCCAGCCGCATCATCATCGCCATCATCATCATCATCATCATCACCAGCCGCTCTGTCTATCCGCTCTGTCACATTCAATGTTTGCGTCGAAGTTCCTGGGTAGATACCAACGGATTTTTCGACGCAAACGTGGTTCAGAGCGCGGTGAGTTCGGTGCGCACCGCGGCTTTGACGTCGTCGGAGGCCAACGACGCGGTGAGGGCATCGAGTTGGAGCTGGACGTGGTCGGCTCGCGAGAGGCCGAAAATGTTGCTGCCGATCTCCAACTCGGTGAAGAGATCGGTGTCGAACCAGCCTGGATCGTCGGTGTTCAGGCAGACCTTGACGCCAGCGTTGCGGAGGGCCTGGAACGGGTGGTCGGCGAGGTCATCGACGACGCCGAGCAGCAAGTTACTGGTCGGGCAAACCTCGCAGAAGATTCCGGCGTCGGCGATGCGTTGGACGAGTTGGGGGTCTTCGAGGGCCCTGATGCCGTGGCCGATACGGACGGCGCCCAGGTCATCGATGGCCTGACGCACGCTGTCGGCGCCTTCGGTCTCACCTGCGTGGGGAAGCGAGGCGAGTCCGAGTGCTCGGCCGCGCCGGAAGTGCTCGGCGTACGGGGCCGCTGGGAAGCCGACTTCGTAGCCGCCGAGTCCGATTCCGACGATGCCGTCGGGGAGAATCGAGCCTTCGAGGAAGTCGATCGTGTCGGTCGAATCGGGCATCTCAAGGTCGCGGGGAATGTCGACGACCCAACCAATCGAGACGCCGCGCGATGCCGCGAGGCGACGCCCTTCATTGAGCTCTTCGCGGTAGTGCTCCCGGGACATGCCGCCATGGAAATGGCTGTAGGCGGTCGTGGTGAGTTCAGCGTGCCGAACGTGCTGACTCGCGAGTGTCTCCGCCAGATCGTCGATCGCTGTGACCAGAGCCCCGTTGCTCCTGAGTAGCCGCAGACCAAAGAGGTATTGCCTCCCGAAGTCCGGAAAGTCTTCGAATGAAAATGCGTCGGGAATCACCCCGTCCCACACCCCAGAGAAGTCGGCCTGGTGCTCGGCCGCCAGCGCTTTCACGGTGGATGGCGACATCGACCCTTCGAGATGACAATGCAACTCCACCTTCGGGAGAAGATGTAGCCATTCAGAATCAGAGGTGTCCGTCACGCATGGAACGCTACGGTAAATCTTCTCTCCACCTCTGAACTATTGATCAAGAGAGAACGGGCGGCGCCGGGGTCAAGGCGCGAGACGCCGTCGTCAGAGTCTTTCGACAATTGTTCCCGTGCCGAGGCCGCCTCCGCAGCACATGGAAATGAGGCCGTACCTTCCGCCCGTCCGCTCCAGTTCGTAAATCGCCTTGGTCAGCAGGAATGCGCCGGTCCCGCCCAGCGGATGGCCGAGTGCGATAGCGCCGCCGTTGGGGTTGGTTTTGGCGAGGTCGGCGCCGGTCTCTTTTGCCCATGCGAGCACAACGGAGGCGAAGGCTTCGTTGATCTCAAAGACGTCGATGTCATCGATCGTCAGGCCGGTGCGGGCGAGGAGCCGCTGTGTTGCGTCGATTGGTCCGGTGAGCATCAGCTCAGGGTCGGTGCCAACCAGGCAGGTGTCGACAATGCGGGCCTTTGGCGTGAGCCCGAGTTCGGCGGCCTTCTCTTCAGTCATCATGAGGATGGCGGCGGCTCCATCGGAGATTTGAGATGCGTTGCCAGCGGTGTGGACGCCGTCGGGGCGGCCGACCGGCTTGAGCGTCGCAAGCTTCTCGATTGAGGTTTCGCGGAGGCCCTCGTCGCGAGCCACGACGTGGGTGGTGCCCGTTGGATTGCCTTCTTCATCGACATCGGGGGCCTCGACGGTGATGTACTGCCCTGCGAAGCGGTCTTCTTCCCACGCCTGAATGGCGCGCTGCTGCGACGCAAGGCCGAACGCGTCGGTGTCTTCGCGGGTGATGCCCCACTTGTCGGCGATGCGTTCGGCACCTTCGAACTGCGAGGTCATCTCGTATTGGTCGAAGTACAGCGGTGGGATAGGGCCGCCGAGTCCGAGCTTTTTGGAGCCGCTCGCTCCGATCGGAACACGGCTCATCGCTTCAGCACCGCAGGCCATTGCGACGTCGACGACGCCAGAGCCGATGAGCGATGCAGCAAGGCCTGTGGCCTGTTGGCTGGAACCGCACTGCGTGTCGACGGTGGTTGCGGCGGTGGTGAGCGGGAGGCCAGCACCAAGCCACGCGGTGCGGGTCAGGTTGAACGCCTGCTCACCGACCTGGCTGACGACACCGCCGATGACCTGCTCGACGACGGCTGGGTCAATGCCTGTCCGCTCGATCAATGCCTTTTGAACGAGCCCAAGGGTCTCACCAGGATGCATTGTGGACAGGCCACCGTTGCGTTTTCCGATAGGGGTGCGGACAGCGTCGACGATCACGACAGAATTTCCAGAGCGGCTCATACCGACATCGTAGAAAATCGGCGGGTCTCATCTGCAGCCCGGCTGCCACCGTCACCCCTTGGTCGAGTCGCAGTGTGACGGGCTGAGGTGAGGGGATTGGCGTGCCGGGCGGTCAACCGACTCGGTGGAGTTCAGCGGCGAGGTGGTGTTGGATCGGCAGGCCGACGGCAGCCATGCGGACTGTGTAGCGAAGCGTGTCGCCGGTGAGCTCGAAGGTGCGCTCGGTCTGAGTGACCGTCTTTGCCGATGACGACCCGCTGATTGTCGTGGATCGAAGGTCGATCATGAACGTGGCGCTCCCTGGCATGTTCGGAGCGGCGAACCCTTCGAGGATTTCTGTAATACCGGTTGGGTGAGCGAGGACGACTTCGGCGAGTCCGCGCTCGGGGAATCGCCAATAGCCGGATTCGGCATGGAGTGGTCGGCCGTCATTGGTTGCTCGAGTGCGCTGTTGATATGCCAGAAACGGTTTACCGACGTGACCGAACGTGATCGACTCGAAGTATTCGAATGATGCGATTGTTGGATACTCGCCTCGTCCGGTGCCCTCCCAGGTGCCGAGTAGCACGGCCGCGTCGGCGAGGTCTGGATGAAGCGCTGGCGCTGGTGCGGGCGTGGGTGACGACGTGTCGGCCATGCCCCGATCGTACGCGTGCCTGCGGCGAGCGGGACCCGTTCGTGGTACAAGTGGCAGCGATGAGCATGGAACTAAATCTTGTGTCGATGAACACCGCCGCGCTGTACGACCCGCTGAACCAGGTGCCCGATGGGTTCGACGGCGAGCGTCGGTATGTCCACGTCATTGGAAGCATGGTCTTCGTCGACGACCGGCCGTCTGACGAATCAGGAGCCGAGAACTGGGGCCACTACTTCATTGGCATCGTCGGTGGTGCCGGATGGTGGGCTGTCGATGTTCCTGCCGAAGCTGGCGACCCGTCGTACGGCGCAGCGATGGACCTGTTCAAGTACTTCGGTGTTGCATCGGAAGGCGAGTGGCTGGCGGCGGGTCGTGCTGTGCAGACCGCCGAGTGGGCGCGCACCCATCGCTTCTGTGGACGCTGTGCAACAGCGACCGAGCCGGCGGCCGGGGAGCGCGGGCTGAAATGTCCGGCGTGTGAACTGGTCGTTTACCCGCGGGTCGCTCCGGCGATGATCACGCTGATCACTCGCGGTGCGCCCGGCCCGGACCAGGAAGCGCTGTTGGCGCGCGGCGTGCGCTTCCCGATGCCGATGTATTCGTGTCTCGCTGGCTTCGTCGAACCAGGAGAAGACCTCGAAGGCGCAGTTATCCGAGAAGTGAAGGAAGAGGTCGGCGTCGACGTCGATAATGTCCGCTACGTGGGCAGCCAGCCGTGGCCGTTCCCGCACAGCCTGATGGTCGGCTTCCGCGTGAACTACACCGGTGGCGAGATTGTTTGTGAAGAAGGAGAGATCATGGATGCAAATTGGTACCGCAAAGACGACCTCCCGATGATTCCCCCGAACATTTCGATCGCCGGGCGAATCATCCAGCAGTGGATTGCTGAGTCATGACGCGGCCAGTGATGCTGGTGACGGGTGGGAGCCGAGGCATCGGAGCAGCAACGTGCCGGCTCGCTGCTGCGGCGGGTTACGACGTCGCCGTGAACTACGCCTCAAATCGTGATGCCGCCGACGCTGTCGTCAAGGCGTGTCAAGACGCCGGGGCTTCAGCGATCGCCGTGCAGGCCCTGGTCGAGTCCGAGGTCGACGTCATTGCCATGTTCGACGAGGTGGTGAATGAGCTGGGGCCAATCGTTTGTCTCGTGAACAACGCAGGGATAGTTCGGGACCAAGTTCGCTTTGATGAAATGTCGGTCGAGCGGTGGCGGAAAATGTTCGATGTCAACGTGATTGGTTCGTTCATCTGTGCCCGTGAAGCGGTAAAGCGCATGTCGACGCGGCACGGTGGCGCCGGTGGTTCGATCGTGAACGTGTCGTCGGCAGCGTCATATCTTGGAAGCCCTGGCGAATACATCGACTACGCGGCAACGAAGGCCGCGATCGACACGATGACCATGGGGCTCGGCAAGGAAGTGGCCGAGGAGGGCATCCGCGTGAACGCAGTTCGTCCCGGTGTCGTGTACACCGAAATTCACGCCAACGGAGGCGAGCCAGGCCGGGTCGACCGAGTGGCTGCCGGCGTGCCGATGCGTCGCGGCGGACAGCCTGAAGAGGTCGCTGAAACGATCCTTTGGCTGGCGTCAGAAGCGGCGTCGTACATCACTGCGACGACCCTGAACGTCAGCGGTGGTCGCTAACAGCAACGGCGTTGAAGCTGGTGCGATACCGGTATTGATTGTTCAGATGTCGTCAAACAGAGTCGGACGGTCGCGCTGAATTTTGATGCGCTTGCCGACCGGCGAATCAACCGCAGGTGGTTTCTCGAACATCTCGAGTTGCTCCCAGGTGACGGCGACATCACTGACGATGCACCAGCGCAGGCGACCACGTGACCCCGGTCGACGAATCTCGAGAACCTCTGCGCGCAGTGACCGTGTTGCTCCATTGGGGTCGCGCAGTTGAATACTGCCGTCGTCCTCGATGCCCTCGACCTTGCCGACGATCCAGCGACCCCTGTTGTGCTGTTGAAATCGGATTGGTTCGCCGAGTCGCAGGCCCAAACGGGCGAGAGCGGCAGGCGAACGTTGCATCGTCATCAGGCGGTGGTGGCGGTGGCGGCGGTGGCGGTGGATGATGGTGGATGATGGTGGATGATGGTGGAGGGCGGTCAGCCGCCCATGACCGTGCGCTGCAACTTACGCATGCCACCCAGCCAGCGGTCGGGACTGGCGGCCTTCATCTGCATGTAGCCGGCGACTTCTGGGTGAGGGAGGACAAAGAACGTTTCCTGCTCGATCGTGTCGGCGACCTGGACAGCGACATCGGCCGGCTCAAGGACATCGCCAGCGGCTTTCACGACGTTGCCACCTGACACAGCATCGTCTCCGGCATGGAGCATGGCGGTGTTGACGCCTTGCGGGCAGAGACAGGTGACCTTGATGCCCCGGTCGCCGTAGGTGATTGACATGTATTCGGCAAACGCGACGGCTGCGCGCTTCGACAAGGTGTACGGACCGGAGCCGATTTGGGCGAGCAGGCCAGCTGCCGATGCGGTCGAGCAGAAGTAACCCTCGCCGCGTTCGAGCCAGTCGGGGAGCAAATAGCGAGCTGCCCAACGGTGGGCGTGGACGTTCACGTTCATCGCCAGCTCCCAGTCGTCTTCCGGGGTCGCAAGCACGTCGCTGCCGTTGCCGACACCGGCGTTGGCGAAGAACAGATCGATGTGGCCCATGGCCTCGATTGCTCCTTCGACGAGGGCTTTGTTTCCGGCCTCGGTGCTGACGTCTGCCTCGAAGGCGATGGCGCCATCGAGGGAGGCCGCCACAGCGTCAGCGCAATGGGAGGCGACACCGTGTCGTTCAGCGCGCGCCGTGAGAACTCGCGTGCGAGTGCCTCTCCGATACCCCGGCCAGCACCCGTGACGACGACATTTTTGTCCTGCAGATCCATGGCACGGCATCGTAGGCCCGACGCTGGTGCTGGCGACGATCCCGTGCGAACAGGGCCACCGAGCCGATGTCGGCACTGCTTCGGTTGTGTGACAGGTTTCTGAACTCGGAGCAGGTGCACGCTCGGTGTCCAATCGCCGGGTACCGTGTCAGATAATGACTGATCAGCGCAACGCCAACGACGCAGTGATCAACGAGGCTGTCGGTGTAATCGACGGTGCACTCGCCAGGATGATGCAGCGTGAGCTCGTCTCCAGTGGTGAGGTCGCCGACCTTCTGCTCGACGTCCGCACACTGTTGACCACCGAGGCCGACAAGCCGTCCGTGGTCATCGAGACGATCGAACCGGTCGCCAGCGAAACCGTCTGACGGGTTCGGCCTCGTCAAGGGCCTACCTTTTAGTGAGTTTCGTAAAACGCGAGATTGCGTCGTCGAGGCATCGCTTGAGCAATGCAGGATCATCGATTGCTGCCGAGTCGATGTTCAAGCCCATGTCCAAGTTGCCGTGGTAACTGAGCAGCGTCAAGTTAAACGCCACGCCGCTCAGCGGGCCGACCGGAATGTTGTGCAACAACTGGGCGCCGGCGACGAACAACGGCATCGGAGCGCCGCGCACGTTTGATGTGGCGAAGTCGACGGTCTGCGACTGCTGGCGAGCCATTCGAGTCAGTAGCGACGTCGGTAGGCCTGTGGCTACCGCTGCCATCGAGTCGAGGTTGGCGCCGCCCGTGGCGCTGACAGCAGCTGTTGCGGCTTGGTCGATTTCGTGGAATCGTTCGTCCAGCGACATTTCGCCGGTTGGGACGAGCATCCGGACGAGCGAAAATGCATTGGCGCCAGAGGACTCGGTGCGCGTGCTGATTGCCATCGATGCCCGGAGCGTCTCAACGGGACTGCCCTGCCCGATGTGATAGGCGCTTGCTGCATCGGTCGCAATCGTTAAAAACGCTGTGTTCAGTGTTCCTCCTAGCCGCTTGGCCGCAGCTTTCGTCGCGTCAAACGGTGCCACAGAATGTTCGAGGGTGCGACGCGTCGAGCGTTGCGTCCACAGCGGCGAACGAGCGGGGTCGGTGTCGCCCAACTGGTTGACGATGCCGCGCAACGTTCTGGCTGCTGTGATGCTGGCGTCGGGGATCTGCGACGGGTCAGAGAGCAACTCCTTCACTTGTTTGAGGATGCCCAACGGGAGCCGCATTGATGCGGCGAGGACCTCTCGGACGGCATCGGCAGCCTTGGTGTCGTCGTCGCGCTGGTCCTGGGCGGCGGCCGCGATGTCGTCAGGTGTCAGGGGTTCCGGCTGGATCGCATCGCGCTCGAAGTCGAGGAATTCGAGCGACAGCTTTACGCCGCTTTCACCGTCGGCGATGGTGTGATGGAGCTTCTGGATGAGCGCTGCCCGGTTGCCCTTGAGTCCTTCGACGACGGTGAACTGCCACAGCGGGCGGGTGCGGTCGAACGGGTCAGCACACAGCAGCGTCGCAAGGTCGAAGAGTTGCCGTTCAGTGCCGGGCTTGGGAAGCGCGACGTGTCGCACGTGCAGATTGATGTCGAAATCAGAATCCTCGACCCAGGTCGGGGCGCTCACGTTGCCCGGTGCGGTGTGCACTCGTTGGCGCAGGCGTGGCATGCGATGGCTGGCACGGATGAGGCGTTCGCGCAGCAAGTCGAAGTCAGGCGTACGGTCGAGGATCGTCACCGACGCGAACGTCGACGAGAGATGTGGGTCTTTCTCCAGCCGCCACATCAGGCCCTCAGCGTCGCTCATCTTGTTGTCGTACGCGATGTCGCTCATTACCACTCAGGATATGCGAGCAAACGCAGCGGTCTGCCCGAGCAATGAGCACCAAGCCCACTGGGTGCTCTCGGGCCTCATCGCGCTGCTGTCAGGCGGGCAGGAGGCGTCGTGCGATGCGGCGGCCGACGAGGCCGAGAATGCGGCCAACGACGAGGCCACCGACGACGTCAGACGCGTGATGTATCCGCACATAGGCGCGGCTGGTGCCCACGATGCCGGCAAGGGTGAACCACACGGTGCCCAGCCGCTTGCCATCCCATGCGGTCAGCATGGTGGCGGCGAAGGTGGCGGCACTGGAGTGCCCAGACGGGAACGACGAAGTCATTGGCTTGCGAACCTTTAACCGGTCGTCGCCATCGGTGGTCGGACGCGTGCGCTTGAACAGACGCTTGACGCCTTGGTTGACAATGAGGCTCTCAGCGCCGATCAGAATGGCAAGCACGACCACCTGGTCTCGGCGGCCCTTGACGAGGCCCCGGGTGATACTGATTACATGCCAGATGAGGCTGAACTCACCGACGTGGCTGGCGGTGGTAAAGACCCTGTCGGCGACTGGGTGACCGCGAACTTGCTCGAGGAGCTTGTCGGCGCGTCGATCGAATGCGTCAACGGTGGGGCCGAACGCTCCTTGGCCGGGAACGTCGCCGAGCGGTGGGTCGGCAATCGATTCCGGCGCTGCGTCTGTTACCGCCATCAGGATTCGAGGCTGACTGGGATCGGCGCAAGTAACGCTTCGTAGGCGGCTCTGGCCTCGGTTTCGGCCAGGGCGGGGTCGCCGTTAAATTCGGGGCACCACTGTTGGAATGAGCACCAGTTGCAGAGGTTGCTCTGGTTGGGTCGGAAATCGCCGGTGGTGCACGCACGTTCGACTGCAGCCCACACCGCCTTCGTTCGAGTCGTGATGAACCTGACCGATTGTGCGGACGGGGTGGTTTCAATCGTCTCGCCAGTTTTGAGGTACATCAGGCGAATCTTCGACGGAACCACGCCGAAGACCTGTTCGCAGAGAAATGCGTAGAAGTGCACCCCGGCGAGGCTTTTCTGTTCGTACCGACCCGACGGCGCTCGGCCAGTTTTGTAGTCGGTGACGACCAGCCCGCCGTGCTCGTCGAGTTCGAGGCGGTCAATGATGCCGCGGAGCTGCAGATTGCCCACGTCGGCGGTCATCCAGAGTTCGAGGCCGATCTCGCGGACCGTGCTCGGGTCTTCCATGCCGAAGTACTTTTCGATCAATGATTCGCACTCGCGACGGAACGATGTGGCACCTGCCTCGTCGAGCCGGAGGCCCACGTAGTCGGGATGTGTCGCGTACTCGTCGAGCGCCGTAGCCAGGTCGATGGCGAGGGAGTCGGGCGTGCGATCGGCACCTGAGCGAACAAACAGCAACTCGAGAGCCCGGTGCACGACGGTGCCTTTGGTTGTGGCGACGCCGGGCGGTTCGGGAAGCTTCTGGATGCTTGAGAAACGGAATTGCATCGGGCACGATGTGAACGACGAAACCCGCGACGGCGAGAGCGTCATCGGCACCGGGTAGGCCGGCTCGACGGCAGCTTCTGACATATGTCTCACCCTACAGATCCGCTGTCGCAGCCGGATCGCAGTCAGCTGAGGGTGTCGCGAAGTAGGTCGGCAATGACGTCGGGTGTGATGAAGGGCGTGAGGTGGTTGCCCGCAGTCAGTTCGATGTAGGAGCCGTTCGGGAGGCGCTCGGCGACGCTGGCCGCGATCCCCGCGGGTGACCGTTCCTCATCAACCTTGCCCGATACGACGATGACCCTGGCCTCAACTTCGGGGAGGAGGTCCCAGAAGCCATGGGTGCCACCGGTTTCGAATGTCCGCGCTTCGTGTTCGGGAGCACAGCGCAACTCGACACCAGCCCCAGCACCGATCGGGGTAAAGCCCTGCTCGACGTATGCGCGAAGGATGTCGGCGTCGAAGAACTGCATCGGTGGTTTCGATGCGTACCGCTCGATCGCCGCCTCGTACGAGTCGAACGTTGCGCGGCGATTTCGGGCGGCGGCAATCATGGGAGTGGGCTCACCCTGGGGACCAACGTCGGGAGAGGGGAAAATTATCGGCTCGAACACGACCAGTGTCTCGAACAGGCCGGGGCTGGCGTGGGCAGCCATCACGAGCGAGGCGCCTCCCATCGAGTGGCCGAATGCGACAAGGCCCCCGTCCGGCGCGATTGCTTCGGCTGCGACGCGAGCGTCATCGCCGTACTTGGACCAGTCGACCTGCCAGTCGTCGGGTCGCGCGGTCATGCCATGGCCGCGGTGGTCGAGGCCGAAGGATGTGAAGTCGTTGCTCAGGCGGCGGGCGATCGGCTCGTAGCAGTGGGCGTGGAAGCCGGTTGCGTGGGACCAGAGGAGTTTCCGGCCGGTGCCGCCGAACTCGTGAACCGCTACCTGAATACCGTCTGATGATTCGATCCGCACGACGCCATCATCGTTCGCCCAGGCGGCCCGGGGCCAATCGTGAGCGCCGTTGTGGCGCGCGGGTCAGTTCTCGTTCTTGCGCTTGCGAGCGCGCCGCCACCAGGCGAGGAAGAGTCGATCAAGCAATACGCCGAGGCCGATCGAAATGGCGATGGCGACCCATGTCCGACTGTTGAAATCGAAGAACAGGAACTCGATCGAAGTTCGCTCGCGGTTCTGCAAAATAAACATCGCAGTGATCGCCGCGACAAAAATCGTGAGCACCAAAAAAAGCCCTGGCCCGTTGCGTCCAGCGGCGCCAGGTTGGTCGTTGTACTGAAGATCGTTGTCGCGCACGTCAACAGCATGTCAGAAACAGATACCCAAACACGCCGAAAGTGCGATGTAGGTGCGAGGGCAGGTGCGCGCCGACCCCGCGCTTTCGGTGAAAGGTTGGCCTACCGGGCGCTTACTTGAGGGCCTTGAGGAACATTGCCGTCTCTTCGGCGATTGCGGCGGGAACTTCGTAGCCGGTCTGGTCGGTGACGGTGTCCCAGTTGTCGCGCAAGCTCTCGGGCGTGAGCGAATCGGATGTGTAGCCCTGGCACTCGGCAATGAACACTTCGGCAACGCGGCCTCCGCCGACCGAGTACGTGCGACCAGTTGACTCGCAGGACTCATGGCTCAGGTAGGTGACAAGCGGCGAGACAAGCTCGGGTTGCAGTTTCTCGCCGAGCGAACCGAGAAGATCTTCGGTCATGCTGCTGAGCAGGCCCGCGTCGGGACCCTCGTCCGCACCAGCGTCGGCCGGCGTGAAGCCCACGAGGCCCATCTGTGTGAGAAGCTCGTCGAGGCCTGTCCGAAGTTGCCAAAGATGCCGGCAGCCGACGATGTGGACACGATGCGGCCATACCCCTGTTCGCGCATCAGCTTCCAGGCCGGGCCAGTGACGTTGAACGCCCCGCGGAGGTGGACGTCGAGAACGGGGTCGACGAGGTCGGGGGTCATGTTATGGAACGATTTGTCGCGAAGGATGCCGGCATTGTTGATGACGATGTCGACTTTGCCGTAGGCGTCGACGGCGGACTTGACGATCGATTCGCCGCCCTCGGGCGTGGCGACCGAATCGGTGTTGGCAACGGCGTCGCCGCCGGCTGCGGTGATCTCGTCGACAACCAGTTGCGCTGCGCCCTTGTCGCTGCCCGAACCATCGACAGAACCGCCAAGGTCGTTCACCACGATGAGAGCGCCACGAGCCGCCATCATCAGTGCATGTTGCCTACCCAGGCCACCACCGGCGCCGGTAATGATCGCTACTTTGCCGTCGAATCCAAGATCAGTCATAGAGATTTACATTACCCACGGGTAACCGAGGTCGACCAACCTTGTGCCATGTGGCGGCCCGTGGTCGGCCTCGCTTGGGCTCGCAAGAGAGATTTCCTACTTGTTGATCTGTACGGCGATCCGAACGGGGTTGTCGGCGCTGACGACGAGGCGTTCGCCGTCGACACGGAGCGGGACGCCGAGCCCGTCGGCCAGGGTGAGTGTGCAACCGTCGTGATCGAGGTCGACGCGGACCTTTGAGCCGTGTCGCGTCAGGTGAAAAGTGATGCTGTCCCACGCTGCTGGCAGACGAGGGGTGAACTCGATGAAGTCGCCGCGTTCGACCAACCCGGCGAAGCCGTACACGATGCCGGCCCACACGCCGCCGGCCGATGCGATGTGTACGCCGTCAGCGGTGTTGTTGTGGGAGTCGTGGAGGTCGAGGTACAAGGCCTGCTGGAAGTAGTCGACAGCGAGCTCTTCGTAGCCAACGTTGGCCGCGACGATCGCCTGAACGCACGCTGACAGCGACGAGTCTCCTGTGGTAATCGGGTCGTAGTAGTCGAAGTTTCGTCGCTTCTGGTCTTCTGAGAATTGCTCGCCGCGCAGGAACATCGCGAGGACAACGTCGGCCTGTTTGAGCACCCGGTGTCGGTAGATCACCAGCGGGTGGAAGTTCAAAAGCAGCGGGTACTTGTCGGGTGGTGTGCCCTCCCAATCCCACGGCTCGAGGTCGAGGAACTCGGAGTCTTGCGGATGGATCTCCAGTTCTTCGTCGAATGGGATGTGCATCGCGTCGGCAGCTGCATCCCACGTATCGAGTTCGCCGAGGTCGAGCTCGGTCGAGCGCTGCACGTGTTCGAACATTTCGGGGTTCCACTCGGCGAGGAAACGCACGGTGCGCGCTGCGTAGCGGAGATTGAAACGCGCCATGACGTTCGTGTACGTGTTGTCGTTGACGACGGTCGTGTACTCGTCGGGGCCGGTCACCCGGTGGATATGAAAGCTGCCCGATCCGTTGGTGTTGTAGAAGCCAAGATCGGCCCACATCCGCGCGGTCTCGATGAGAATCTCGGCGCCCTCATGTGCGAGGAACTCGATGTCGCCCGTTGCGTCGAGGTAGCGGCGAAGCGCAAAGACCACCGCTGCGTTGATGTGATATTGCGCTGTGCCAGCGGCGTAGTAGGCCGACGCTTCTTCGCCGTTGATGGTGCGCCACGGGTAGAGCGCGCCGTTCTCGCTGAGCATCTTGGCCCGCGCTCGCGCGGTGTCGAGCATCTGCCACCGAAAGCGAAGGACCTTGCGGGCGGCCTGTGGGTTGGTGTAGGCGAGGAATGGTGCGACGTATACCTCGGTGTCCCAGAAGTAGTGCCCGTCGTAACCGCCGGCAGTGACAGCCTTCGCGGCGATGCCCTGCTCGTGTGTCCGTGCAGAAGCCTGGGCGAGCTGGAACAGGTTCCACCGCAGCGCCTGCTGCGCTCGATCGTCGCCACGCAGCTCTATGTCTGACGCAGCCCAGAAATCGGCGAGCCACGACTGCTGTTCGGAACGCAACTGGTCGAGACCGTCGTCGGCTGCGCGCTGCAGAGTCCGTCGACAACGGTCAGCAAGCTCTTCCGCCGGGACACCAGTGGAGGAGTGGTACGACGCAAACTTGGTGATTCGGATTGTGTCGCCCGGCTGCGCCTCGACGGTGAACACGGTCTTGGCGAGGTCGTCTTCGGTGCTGTGCTCGATGTCGACAGCGCCTGTGGTCTCAACGACGTGTTGCATGCCGACGGCTAACGTCATCTCGCTGTTGACGCAGCGGTAGCCAAGGACGGTGTTGTCGCCGTCGTGCTCGCTCAACATGGGCTCGAGTACTCGATCGGCAAACTGGCTGGCCTGACGCGGATCGGTAGTGCCGTCGCCTTCGCCGAGCGCTGCGTTCGGAACGTGGTATTCGTCCTCGCCGTCTTGCCTGTTCATTAACTGCGAGGAGATGACAATGGGTGCGGCGTCGTCGAGCAGCGTGACCTCGAACGTCATCGCTGCGACGTGGCGGTGTTCGAAGCTCACGAGGCGCGTGGAAGCGACGCGGACCCGCTTGCCGCCGGGCGTTCGCCAAACGAAGCCACGGGTCAACTCGCCGGTACGAAAGTCGAGTGTTCGCTCGTAGTTGATGAGTTCGGCACTTTCGAGCAGGAGCGGCTCGTCGTCGACGTACAGCTTCATCAGCTTGGCATCGGGAGCGTTGACGATCGTCTGGCCAGTCGTCGCGAACCCGTATGCGTTCTCGGCGTGTTTGATCTGCCAGGTCTCGTGGAACCCGTTGACGTAGGTGCCGTGGGAGTGAGCGTTGCGACCCTCTTCTGGGTTGGCGCGCATGCCGATGTAGCCGTTGCCGACGGCGAACAGCGTCTCGGTGTGGCCGAGGTCGTCATCGCAGTATTCGAGTTCGGTCAGCCGCCACGGATCGACGGGAAATCGATATTCGGGAAGGGGAGTTGGGTTGGCCATGTCAGTTCAGTAGTTCAGTAGTTCGTCGAGGTCGGCAACAACGAATGTCGCGCCGTGGTCGAGTAGCGCCTGCGGGCCGGCGCCTCGGTCGACTCCAATAACCACCGCAAAGTTGCCGGCAGCGCCTGCAGCGACACCGGAGGCGGCATCTTCCACGACCACAGTTCGTGCCGGGTCGACGCCCAGTTGTTCGGCGCCGAGTAGATAGCCATCGGGAGCTGGCTTTCCAGCGAGCCCCTGATCGGTGGCGACAATGCCATCGATCACGATGTCAAATCGGTCGCTGAGTCCAGCAGCTTCGAGGACTGGAACAGCATTTTTCGAAGATGACACGATGGCGTCGGGGATCGATGCGTTGATCAGCAGTTTGAGCGTGGCCGCCGAACCCGGATACGCGGCGATGCCGTCACGTGCGAGTACCTCGTTGAAGAGTGCATTCTTGCGGTTACCCATAGCGCAAACCGTGCTGTCGCCGGGAGCGTCAGATGGGTCGCCGTCGGCGAGCGTGATGCTACGCGAGGCCAGGAACGACCGGACACCGTCGTAGCGCGGCTTGCCGTCGATGTATTCGAGGTAGTCAGCCTTGGTGTAGTCGTAGTCGGCGAACAGCTCGCCCCAGGCGTGTTCGTGGATCTCGGCGGTCGGAGTGATGACGCCATCGAGGTCGAAGAGCACTGCGTCGTAGTCGCTCCACCGGAAGGTTGCGGCCGTCGGTTGTTCCATCGCGTTGAGGCTACGCGACCGGTCAGAATTGTGTATCGGGTCAGGCCTGTTTGGCAACTGTTGAAGAGACGCCCGTGCCTTCTGCTCTTCCTGCGTTACTACTGGGCGGCGAGGTCGATCGCGCGTTGCTTGAGGGCGCGATAGTCGAGCTTTCCATTGTTGGCACGCCCGACCGTGTCGATTTCAAAGACAGCCTTCGGTGCCTTGTAGGCAGCGAGGTTGGCCTTGACGTGTTCGCGCAGCTCTTGTGATTCGACCGAAGCGCCCGGGTGAGTTTCGATGAGCGCAGTGATCGATTCGCCCCACTTCTCGTCTGGCAATCCCACGACTGCGGCGTCGGCAACGGCGCGATGCCGTTTGAGGCACTCTTCGACTTCTTCCGGGTACACCTTTTCGCCACCGGTGTTGATGCATTGGCTTCCGCGCCCAAGGAGGGCGACGGTGCCGTCGACTTCGACCGTGGCGTAGTCGCCCGGGATTGAATAGCGCTCGCCGCCGATGATCACAAAAGTTTCGGCCGACTTGACCTCGTCCTTGTAATAACCAATCGGGGTGCGGCCGCGCAGAGCCACCCGACCACGCTCACCCGAGCCCGGACCGACGTCGTTGCCGTCGTCGGTGATGACTCGCGTGTTGGGGCCAAGTTGGAACTGAGCAGTCTGACGGTTCGGGTCGCTGGCTGACTCGGAGGTCGTCGTGTTTGTCGCCATGCCGATTGCTTCGCTCGATCCGAGGGCGTCGACCATGATCAGCCGATCGTTGTGGCGGAGCAGGCCGTCTTTGGTCTCTTTCGACCACATCACGCCGGACGACACGATCACGCGGAGCGACGAGATGTCCCAACGATCGGGCTCGGCCTCAAGAGCTTTGAGGATCGGCTTGGCGAACGCATCGCCGACGATCGACGTTGAGTTGATCTCGTACTGTTCGACTGAATCGAGGAATTCCGCGGCATTGAAGCTGCGGCCCACGACGGTGGTGACACTGCCGCCGACCATCAGGTTGCTAATTGCATTGAATAAGCCGGTTCCATGCATAAGAGGCGCCCCCGGCAGGTTGCGCGGGCCGGACTTGGTAGCGCGCGCTTCAACAGCATCGAGGTCCTGCTCGGGCGGAAGTCGCATGCGATTGTTGGCGTCGAGTAGGCCGAACAAGTCGTCTTGGCGCCACATGACGCCCTTCGGCATACCCGTGGTGCCGCCGGTGTAGAGGAGCATCAGGTGGTCGCCCGAGCGACCCCATGGCCCCGACACGTTCTCGTCGGTTCCAGCAACGGCAGCGACCTCATACGGCATTGCCCAGTCGGGGCACGGGCCAGCGCCGTCGTCGACCCAAAGCCATGTCGTGATGCGCGGGACACGAGAACGGATTGCCTCGATCTGGTCGACAAACGTTCCGTGGAAGACCACGGTGGTGACGTCGCCGTTGTCCCACAGGTAAACGAGCTCGTCAGCGGCATACCGATAGTTAGTATTGACCGTGGCGCAGCCGGCCTTGAATGCAGCGAAGGTCGACTCGAGGTACTCAGGACAGTTGTAGAGGTACTGGGCAATCTTGTCCTGCTCCGCTGCTCCAGGCGCAGCGAGCAGGGCAGCCGCAACGCCATTGGCACGCCGGTTCATCTCAGTCCAGCTGATCTGGCGAGCGCCTTGCTGCTGGGCGAGTGCATCGCCGAGGCCTTCGGCGATTGTCTCCCAGACGTCGGCGAGATTCCATCCCGTCTCGGTGGGGTTTGAGTCGATTGTCGTCACGCCGAACGACGGTAGCCAACTAGCTCGGCGGTCCCTGCATTAGCCGGTCGTATGCCGCATTTGCAGGGGAATGTTCAGACATCGCACCCCACATTGATTCGATCCACCAGGTGGCTCCGGCGTCTTTGTATGCCCTCGGCGAATGCTCGGTGCCCTGGCCCTCGACGACGATGTCGAAGTCGTTGGCGGTGCTGGGGTGCGCAGCAATTTCGGCGCGCAGTGTCGCGACCTCGTCGAGCGTCGGTTGACGGACACCCATCTCGGTCGACGGGTCGATGACCTGCGGGATGATTCCGTCCCAGCTGAGTGCACGACGCATCGACTTCGGTCGGTCGAGGGCTCCAACGCACCAGATGGGGACGCGCGGTTGCTGGACGGTGTGGCCGATGGTTGGAAATTCAGTGGACTGCACCGTGTAGTGCGTGCCCGCGTACTCGAAGGGCTGGCCCTTCCAGAGGCCGCACATAACGTCAAGACACTCGTCCATCAGCTCGGATCGCACCTTGCGGTTGCACTCCTCGCCAAAGGTGTCGAATCCACTGTTGGTCGCTCCGAGGCCAACCGACAGGGTGACCCGACCGTCGGAAATGCGGTCGACGGTTGCCACTTGGCTCGCCAACTCCCATGGCCGACGGCGTGACGGCGGTGTGAGCATCGTGCCCAACCTGATCTTGGAGGTCCGGACAGCGGCGAGGCCGAGCGAGATCCACGCGTCGACACCCCAGACCGGTTCCCACACAAAGAGGCCGTCCCAACCGGCTTGTTCGGCGGCAGCCGCGAGATCTCCGACGTCGGTGGCGTCAGCCCACGGAATCACAAATCCAAACTTCACGAACTCGACGCTAGATCACATCAGGCTGGCGTGCCCGAAAAGCTGTTCTACGTCGAGCTTTTGGTGCGCATGCCAACCGAATTGTCGATGCAAATTGAGTGAAGCGGTTCGCGCTGGGTCCTACAGTGCAGCGATGGTCACGCTTGTTGATGCCGCACACGATCTCATTGAACTCATCGAGGCGCATGCCGATCTTGCGGAACGCAACCGGCGTTTGCCGGGCGAGACCGTCAAGGCGTTGACCGATGCGAATTTGATGCGGATGTGTGTCCCGGCGCAATACGGCGGCCCGGAGGCGGACCCGCTCACGCTTCTGGAAGCAATCGCCACACTCGCTTTCGCCGACGGCGCAGCCGGGTGGTGCGCGATGATCGCCTCTACCACGTCGTCGATGGCAGCGTTTCTGCCCTCGAGCGCCGCACAGCAGATCTATGGAGACCCGCAGGTGGTCACCGGCGGCGGCGACAAGGATGTCAAGGTTTGGGGATACGACGAGGGCGCGTGCTTCCACGTCGGAAAGGGCCACAGCGGCGCCATCGCTAAGGTCAAGTTTTCGCCCGACGGCCAGAAGATCGTCACCGTCGGCTCCGGCAAAGCGACGTCACCCTCCACGACACCTGGCACACCTCTGGGATGCGCGGATCGGGTTCGCTCGACTTTTCGGTTGAAGCAGCGTTCGCTCCAGCCGAATTTACCATGCAGCCCGGCGTCACTCACCCAGCGGTCGACACGCCTCTCGCACGCTTCCCGAACTTCGCACTCCTCGCGGCGGCCGTGAGCGCGGTCGGCCTCGGTATCGCGCGGCGCAAGCGCTCGACTAAGTGTTCGTTACATGCACAGGTAACGAAGAGGCCGCCCTGGCTCAACTAGCCGACATCGCAGCAAATGGAAGCTTAGCTGAAGTCGCCCGCGCCGAAGCCGCCTATCACCTTGCTGTGGAAGCCGATGTTGCCGATCGCAGCCGTTCTTGCCGGCGACGGCGCCACAATCGAGCAGCGCACCTGCATCCGGCTCGCCGCCACGAACGCGGCGGCCGTCGGCGCTGAAGTCACCGACACCGCCTTTACCTTGGCCGGCGGTACTGCTGTCTATGACACCAGCCTGCTCGGCCGGTGCCTGCGCGACGCCCACGTTGTTACCCAGCACATCCAGACCGCACCCAAGCTGAACGAGAAGATCGGCCAGCTTCTGCTCGGCCAGGACACCGATACTTCAATGTTCTGAGTGTGCAGCTGCGCTGCAGGGCCGACTCCGTCGGCCCTGCGACTGGCCTCGCAGATTCAGAAGTCTTCGGGCTGGCGCCTGAATTCGCGTCGTTCCTGCGCTGCTCCTGCCACTTGAGCAGTGCAAACTCGTCGTAGCGCTTGCCGAGGATCTGGTCGGCGTCGGCGAGGTCGCCCGCTTACTCGGAGATGACGCGGTCTGCAACGAAGCCTGGGTGAGCCGGATCGTTGATGACGGCGTTGATGACCGATCCGACGTCGTTGACGCCGGTCGCACCGAGCAACGTGTGCCGATGTGCCGATGTGCCGATGTGCCGATGTGCCGATGTGCCGATGTGCCGATGTGCCGATGTGCCGATGTGCCGATGTGCCGATGTGCCGATGTGCCGATGTGCCGATGTGCCGATGTGCCGATGCCGAGTTCGCCAGCAAGTTCATCGTCCGGAGTTCTCGTTGGGCGCTTCGGCGGCATGCCATCGTCCATGCCATGTCACCATGCCATTCACCATGCCATTCACCATGCCATTCACCATGCCATTCACGGCGCCGGCAAAAAGGAGCAGGAGCCCGGTGGGAACGCAACGGCGCAGCTCGCGTACCTTCCCGTGCATGGAGACGATCTCGCTTGCGCGCACTGGCCATGTGGTAACCGCCACAATCAACAACCCGAACTCGCCGATGAATGCCGTCGACGAGCAGTTGCATCACGACTTCGGCGAGCTGTTCCGCATGCTCAAGATGGCCGACGACGAATTGCTCGTCGGGGCGAGGGTGATCGTGCTGACAGGATCGGGCCGGGCGTTTTCCGCCGGTGGCGACATGGCTTGGTTCCCTGAACTGCGGACGCCGGATCGATTGACACGTTTGCGGCGCGAAGGAAAACAGATCATCTGGGATCAGCTCGATGTGGAGATCCCAATCGTGTGCGGGTTGAACGGCCCAGCGGTCGGCCTCGGCGCTTCGATCGCGCTCATGTGTGATGTGATTGTGATGGCCGAGACGGCAGCGATCATCGACCCGCACGTCCAGGTCGGCCTCGTCGCCGGCGACGGCGGCGCGGCAATCTGGCCACTCCTGCTCGGCCCGATGGCGGCAAAGCGGCACCTGCTGCTCGGGGACCCACTCACCGCCGTCGAGGCACTGCGCCTCGGCGTCGCAGCCGAGATTTGCCCGGCCATCGATGTTGGGGCGGGTGCCCTCCGGTGGGCAGAGCGAATCGCAGCGCAGGCGCCACTCGCGGTGCAGGGCACAAAAATTGCTGTCAACCAGCAATTGAAGCAAGCGTTGCTGACGAGCTTCGATGTGTCGATGGCTCTAGAGATGCCGTGCTTCAACTCAGCTGACCACGCCGAGGCTGTGGCGGCTTTCGTCGAGAAGCGAACCCCCAAGTTCGAAGGCAAGTGAGGCGAACCCCAGAAGTCCTGTCTCACCGCTGCCGACGTCGTTAACGAGCGCTGTACCGAAGCATCGAGCGCTGAAGTCGCGCTGAAGTCGCGCTGGTAGTTGGGTCATTGATCTCGATGTGCCTATTGTCACGTCATGAGTGCCATCGCGAACGTCGCCGGAATCGTCCGAACACACGGTGTGGGGAGGCCCGAGCACACCGCCCTGATCGAAGGGCAACGGCGTCTGTCCTGGGCCGACGTGTATGAGCGTGCGCAACGAACTTCTCAGGCGCTCGCGTCGGTCGGCGTTGGTGCTGAAGACCGTGTGGCATTCCTCGATAAAAACGGCATCGAACACTTCGATGTGTTCTTTGGTGCGTCGCTCCTCAACGCCGTTGCAGTCGACGTCAACTGGCGCCTTGCTCCGCCGGAAGTTGCCTTCATCGTCAACGACGCGGAAGCCAAGGTGCTTGTTGCCGGGCTTGATTTCGTACCGATCCTCGATGCCATCAAGGATGAGCTGACGTCGACGACGAAGATTCTGGTCATCGGTGGGGTCGGTGAGGCCAATGGGGGCTACGACGACTTCGAAACATGGATCAACGGTTTTGATGCTCAAGACCCCGGCGTCGAAGCCGTCGGCGGCGACGTCGCATTCCAGCTGTACTCGTCGGGCACGACCGGCCGTCCCAAGGGCGTCATGCTCTCCAACGACAACTTCTTCAGCTTGCTCCCGATGGCCAAGGAGATCTGGGAGCTTTCCGGCGATGCGGTCAACCTCGCAGCGATGCCGCTCTTCCACATCGGTGGCGGAGGCTGGGCAACGGCAGGCATGTATGAGGGTTGCACGACGGTGATCCTGCGCGAGCTCGACCCGGCTGGTCTGATCGACCTGATTCAGAACGAGAAGGTCACCCACGGTTTCGTCGTGCCAGCAGTGCTGCAGTTCATGCTGATGATGCCGAACATGGAGGGTGCTGATTTCTCCAGCTTGAAGATCCTTGTCTACGGAGCGTCACCGATCAGCGAAGAAGTGCTGGCGGCCTGCGTCGAGAAGTTCAAGCCGTGAAACCGTGCTGGCCTATGGGCTGACCGAAACTACTTTTACACACGACAATCCTGCCCCCCGAAGACCACGACCCGAATGGGCCGAACAAGCATCGCCTCCGGTCGTGTGGTGTTGCCGGCCCAGGGGTCGAGGTGCGCATGGTCGGCGACGGCGGCGAAGACGTTGAGGTCGGTGAGGTCGGCGAGATCTGGGTGCGCACACCGCAGAACATGCTGGGTTACTGGAAGATGCCGGAAGAAACAGCCAAGGCGCTCACCGACGACGGCTGGTTCAAGTCAGGCGACGCCGGGTACCTCGACGCCGACGGCTATCTCTATATCCACGACCGCGTCAAAGACATGATTGTCTCGGGTGGCGAGAACGTGTACCCGGCAGAAGTCGAGAATGTGCTGATGAAGCACGAGGCCATTGCTGACGTCGCGGTCATCGGCGTGCCGCATGAGAAGTGGGGCGAAACTGGCAAGGCTGTCGTGGTCGCAGCCGAGGGTGCCACGGCCGACGACGCCACGGCTGCTTCGATCATCGCCTTCGCCAAAACACAGCTCGCCGGGTTCAAGTGCCCGACGACCGTCGACTGGGTGACCGAACTCCCACGCAACCCCACGGGCAAGATCTTAAAGAAAGACCTGCGCGAGCCGTATTGGGTTGGGCGTGAAAGGCGCGTGGGCTGATTCGGGTCGAATTGGGTGAAACCTCAGGCCAGATCAGGTCGTCGAGCGACGGTCGCGTTCTGCTGGGACCGCGATGTGACGCGGGGCGCATCGATCGTTCGGTTGTGAAACGTGGATAGCGTGGTCAATCGTGTCTTCTACCGAAACAACCCAGACGCTCGCAGACGGACTGTCTTTGCGAACTGACATCCGCAACCTCGCGATCGTCGCTCACGTCGATCATGGCAAGACCACGCTGGTCGACGCCATGCTCCAGCAGTCGGGTGCTTTCAGCGCTCACGAAGAAGTCGTCGAGCGGGTCATGGACTCGGGCGACCTCGAACGAGAAAAGGGCATTACGATTCTCGCCAAGAACACGTCCCTTGTCTGGGACGACAAAGCGAGTGGGGAGGGCATCGTATCAACATCGTCGATACGCCCGGTCACGCCGACTTCGGTGGCGAAGTGGAACGTATACTGTCAATGGTCGATTCTGTTTTGTTGGTTGTTGATGCCGTTGATGGGCCTATGCCGCAAACACGTTTTGTGCTGCGTAAGGCGCTTGCTCGGAACCTGCCGGTGATCCTCGCCATCAACAAGATTGACCGAGCCGACGCGCGCACCGCCGAAGTTGTCGACGAGGAACTGGTCCGATGATGCCCGTGAAGACCAGGTCGAGTTTCCAATCGTCTACTGCTCGGGCCGCGACGGCTGGGCAACGCTCGACCTCGACGAGGCGCAGGCCATTGTCAAGGGCGACGTGACCGGCAAAGACCTGACGGCGTTCGTCGATGTCATTCTGGAGAGCATTCCCGCACCGACCTACACCGAGGGTGCACCACTGCAGGCATGGGTCACCAACCTCGATTCCTCGCCGTACCTGGGACGCATGGCGTTGCTCCGCATTATGGAAGGCGAGATCAAGAAGGGTCAGCAGGTTGCCTGGTGCAAGGTTGACGGCACGATTGCCCGAGCCAAGATCTCCGAGTTGTTCCTCACAGAGCACCTCACTCGCGTGCCGGTTGAGTCAGCTCGCCAGGGCGACCTCGCAGCCATCGCCGGGATCGAAGACATCTTCATCGGCGAGACATTGGCCGACATCGATAATCCAATCGCATTGCCGCTGATCACCGTCGACGAGCCGGCACTGTCGATGACCATTGGCATCAACACCTCACCGCTCGCGGGCCGCGAGGGTAAGAAGCTCACTGCCCGCTTAGTCAAAGCCCGCCTCGACCAAGAACTCGTCGGCAACGTATCGATCCGCGTTCTCCCGACAGTGCGTCCCGACGCCTGGGAAGTTCAGGCCCGTGGCGAACTGCAGTTGGCGATCCTCGTTGAGACTATGCGTCGCGAAGGTTTCGAGCTGACCGTTGGCAAGCCGATTGTGTTGACCAAAGAAGTCGACGGCAAGCTCCACGAGCCGGTCGAGCGTGTCACCATTGACGTTCCCGACGAGTACCTCGGCGCCGTCACGCAGTTGCTGGCCACCCGCAAGGGTCGAATGCAGAACATGGGCGGCAGCGGCTGGGTTCGCCTCGACTATCTCGTGCCGGCCCGAGGCCTCATTGGTTTCCGCACACAGTTCATGACTGAAACCCGCGGTACCGGCATCATCAGCCACATTTTCGAAGGCTACGAACTGTGGGCTGGCGAGATCCGTGCTCGTGCGCAGGGCGTGCTGGTCAGTGACCGTATGGGTCCCGTGACGAACTACGCCATGATTAACCTGCAGGATCGTTCGGCCATGATGGTCAAGGCTGGCGACGACGTCTATGAGGGCATGATCATTGGCGAGAACTCCCGCGCCGGCGACATGGACGTCAACATCTGCCGTGAGAAGAAGCAGACCAACGTGCGTGCGTCGTCGTCCGACGACACTGTGAAGGTCACGCCGCCAAAGCTGCTGTCGCTTGAAGGCGCACTCGAATTCATCAGCGTCGATGAATGTGTCGAAGTGACCCCGCAAAACATTCGAATCCGCAAGGTCGAGCTTGACCCCACGATTCGCGCCCGCCACACCAAGAAGGTCAACAACGAGCTGAAGGCCGAGGACGAAGCCCGTAAGGGCTGAGCGACCAAGGTCGGGCATACTTCCGCTCATGGTTGCCACGCTCGACCCCGCGCTCGCAGCGAAGATCGATGCACTCGACGCTGGCCTGCGCCAGCTCGGCAACACGGTCATCGCTTTCAGCGGCGGCGCCGATTCGGCGTTCCTGGCAGCTACTGCTCGGCGCGTACTCGGCGCTGAACGTGCCCACTGCGTCACGGCCGTGTCGCCGTCGTTGGCGGGCGACGAAGAACGAGACTGTCGGGCACTTGCCCAAGAGTGGGACCTGCGCTGGACGCCGGTCATTACCCACGAGATGGAACGAGCGGCCTACCGGCTGAACGACACCGACCGATGCTTCCACTGTAAAGCAGAGTTGATGGACGTTGTGGGGCCCATTGCGAAGGCAGATGGCGCAACCATCGTGCTCGGTGTAAACATCGACGACCTCGGCGATCATCGCCCAGGTCAACAGGCAGCTGAGCAGGCGGGGGCAGTCTTCCCGCTCGTCGACGCCGGTTTCACCAAGTCCGACGTACGCGCAGCTTCGGCATATCTCGGGTTACGCACGCACGACAAGCCTGCAGCGGCGTGCCTCGCCTCTCGGATTCCGTACGGCACCGAGGTGTCGGTCGGGATTCTCTCGCGAGTCGACCGCGCCGAGGCAGCGCTCCATCGGCTCGGATTCGCCCAAGTTCGCGTGCGCCACTATGACGACACGGCGCGCATCGAGGTCGAAGCCTCAGAGCTTGTCGGAGCCGTCGAGCGGCGTGTCGAAATCGTTGACGCCGTCAAGGGTGCTGGCTACAAGTACGTCACGCTCGACCTCGAAGGTTTCCGCAGCGGCAACCTCAACGGGTGACGCGCTCAGCAGCCGCCCCAATTCTGCCCCGTCTACTCTGGCTCGATTGTTCGAGCTCGAGGCCGTTCACGTATTGTCAGAGTTATGAAGCTCTCGATGCAAATCAGCTACTCCGGTGACTTCCATGCCGACGTCGTAAAGGTTCAGGAACTCGAAAAAGCTGGCCTCGACGTCGTCTGGGTACCCGAGGCGTACAGCTTCGACTCGGTGTCGCAGATGGGTTACCTCGCGGCCAAAACCGACACGATCGAAATCGGTGCTGGGATCCTGAACGTGTTTTCGCGTACGGCAACGTGCATGGGTCAGACCGCCGCTGGCCTCGATTTCGTGTCGAGCGGCCGGTTCATCCTCGGCCTTGGGGCCTCTGGACCGCAGGTCATCGAAGGCTTCCACGGCGTTCCGTATGAGAAGCCGATGCCGCGCATCCGCGACTACATCAACGTCTGCCGGATGGTCACCAAGCGTGAGAAGGTCGTGTACGAGGGTCCGACCGTCCAGGTCCCGCTGCCCGATGGGCAGGGAACGGGCCTCGGCAAGCCGCTGAAGCTCATCAACCACCCGGTGCGCGAGCACGTTCCGATCTTCTGGGCCAGCTTGATGGGCCTGTCGGTCACGGCAACTGCCGAGCACGCCGACGGCTGGCTCCCGATCTTTTTCGACCCAGAGAAGTTCCACAACGTCTGGGGCGAAGAACTCAAGAAGGGCACTGCCAAGCGTGACCCATCACTCGGTCCCGTTCAGATTTCCGCTGGCGGAATGGTCGCGATCGGCGAAGACCTCGTGGGCGATAAGGCCAATGCCGTCCTCGACATGGCCCGTCCAAGCGTGGCGTTGTACGTGGGTGGCATGGGCGCCCGTGACCAGAACTTCTACAACACAATCATGCAAAAGTACGGCTACGTCGACGAAGCCATTGCAATCCAGGACAACTACCTCGATGGCAGCAAAGACAAGGCTGCTTCGCTTGTGCCTGCCGAGATGCTCGCGAACACGAACCTCGTTGGCCCAGCCAGCTACGTGAAGGAACGCATCGCGGCCTACAAAGAGGCTGGGGTCACGCACCTGTCGGTCAACCCGGTCGGCGCCGATTCGACTGCCATGATCGAGCAGCTCAGAGAACTTATCGACTGACGGGAACCAACCCGGCCGCTGCGACGTCCAAAGACGATGCTCCAGCGCACACAACTCCAACGTCTCGTGGCCACGTTCGCCGGGCTGACGTTGATGATGGCTGCGTGCGGATGTAATCGCAGACGAAGTCGGTATCGGCGAGGGTGAGGATGATGAGGTAGTGACCGTCCTTATTTCCGCCGAGGGCGCGGGATGCGGTGGCTCGGGTTTACGGTGAACCGGAGTGGTCCGGCGGCGCGGGCGATCCGAAGCTTGCTGCCGAATCTGGCGTACTTGAAGATGCTTCCAGTACGCGTGCCGAGCCGGCGCCCTTTGAGGACCGGCCGATCGACCCGATCGACCCGGTCGACCGCCCCGTCGACACGACGCCCCTCCGAGCGGGAAGCGTCGACGACAATGCTGACTACAAGGGCTTTCTCGACTATCTCGACCGGATCAAAGGGCTCGGCGTCGTCACCCGCAACCTTGATGCTGCCGGTCGCACGATTGTCAACGTTGTCGACGAAGCGGGCAACCCGGTGCCGGGCGCAGTTGTTGAGGCATCGTCGAGCACCCTCACGCCTGACGGTGTTCCTATCAAACTTCGGACCACCGCCGACGGCACTGTCCGGTTCCACCCAGGCTTCTACGGCGGGTCGACGGACGGCACTGTCGACTTCGGTCTTGGGACGGGCATGTCCGACATGGAACTTGTGTCGGCGGCAGCGGGCCAGAACATTACGATCGTTGCTCCGTCTACAACGATTGCCGCGCCTGTGCCGCTTGACGTGTTATTTCTGCTCGACGCGACCGGCTCGATGGGCGACGAGATCGATCGGCTGAAGCAAACCATCGACACCGTTGCAGATCGCGTCGCTTCACTCGACCCGGCGCCTGACGTGCGCTTTGCAATGACGCTCTACCGTGATGAGGGCGATGCCTTCGTCACCGCCAATTATGATTTCACATCCGACGTCGAGCAGTTTCGTGCAGCATTGGCTGATGTCGTGGCCGAAGGTGGCGGCGACTACCCCGAAGCACTCGACGAAGGGCTCGCCGATGCACTCGCCAAGCCGGCGTGGCGGGATCCGGCCGAGGCAATCCAGCTGATATTTATCGTTGCAGATGCCCCGCCCCAGGTCGGCCGGCAGGTCGCGACGCCCTACACCGACTCGGTCGTCACTGCGATAGAGCGCGGGATAAAGATCTTCCCGGTCGCATCGTCAGAAAGCGATGACCAAGCCGAAGCCGTGTTCCGTCAGTTGGCGCAAGCAACGGGTGCCCCGTTCGTTTTCTTGAGCAACGGAGCAGGCGGAGCGGCGACCGGGACGCAACCGATATTGCCTCCACCGACTACGAAGAGCTCGCGCTTGACGAGTTGGTCGTGCGTTTGATTGCCGAAGAACTGTCGGCCTTGTCGGGCAGCGAAGCCGGAACGGTGACGGCGCCGACGACTGTCGTGTCAGCGAGCACGAACCCTGAGGGCCAGTAACACCGACAGTGACATGGAGATCCCACCGAAGGACCAAACGATGACGAGCGATGCCAGCAACGCCGATGTCGACTTCGGGCTGGTCGGATACGAGATGACCCTGTTGGCGCAACGCCTGAGCGATGTGCTTTCACCAGATCTGTTCGAGCAGTTGAAGAGCGCCCCGGCGCAATGAACTACGAGGACGAGATCGAAGAGGGTGCCGAAGTTGTCCGGGCATTTATGGTCACCGAAGGGCGCACCGTCGCGATGTCGGAGGAATTCGGGCTCGAGACGATGGTCAGCCCGACCGCTCACGGTCTCGCCAAACTCCACACTGTGCAGTTCGAGCGGCGGCAGATCCTTGAGGACTTCGATGAGCCGATCGCGATTGCTGCAATCGCCGCAGTCATGAAGCTCCCGCTGCGCTCCATGCAAATCGTCGCCAGCGAAATGATCAGCGACGGCCTGCTGCAACGTCACGAAACTATCCATCAGATCGAAACCTCGGTGCTCATGCGCATTCGAAATGCGATTGCGACGCTGTGATCGCTTCTGAGAGGCCGCCGATGACTGCCGTTGAACGCTTTCTGCATCGCACACCTGCATCGAAGGCGGTGTCAGTCAAGACGACACCTCCGGCACGCTGTTGAAATTGTTGACCACGGTGGCGATGGACTTCGGTCGCATCTCGGTCGACGCGTCGCGGATCGATGACTGCTATGCACCGACGTCGCCGTTCGGGCCTGGCTGCTTCGCGGCAACGTTTCTCAGTATTCTTTCGGCATGAGCGAAGATCTCGACAGCGCGACAAGCGCGACCTCCGACCGACTCGACGCTCAGGAACTCGCCGGTTCGAATGACGAGCTGCAAGCGCGAATTATCCGCGACCGGGAGGAATATCGTGCGTCACGGAAACTCTCTTCGATCGAAGCCGGTCGTCGCAAGGGTGGATTGCTCGGTGCAGCGTTGGCCGGTGCCATGGTCACCCTCAGCGAGCTGTACGAAGGCAAAGAGATCAAAGACGACATCGAAGAGGTGTCGGAGAGCGCGGGAAAAGTGGGCGACATTGACAAAGACGGCATCGGCCTGACAGTCGCTGGCGTCAACGTCCACACCGAGCTGCCGAGCTGAACCAGAGGTGTAACTGTTTGCACATCGGCGAGCGTGATCACGCACTTGTCGGCGAGCGCTTCTAACCTGATCGACGTGAACGAGACCGTGTCGACCGACGTGTTGGTGGTAGGTGGCGGCCCCGCCGGATCGGCAGCGGCAATCGCCCTCGCTCGGTCTGGGCGTGACGTTGTGTTGATCGATCGAGCGGCCTTTCCGCGCGACAAGTGCTGTGGAGATGGCCTGACCACCCTGGCGTTGCGTGAGCTCGAACTGCTTGCCTTCGACCCGGGTACCGTCGACGACTGGTTTGAGGTCGACGGCGCATCGCTGCGCTCGCCCTCAGGCCGTTCGGTCGATGTTCCGCTCGACGGACCGGGCACGTATGCCGCAGTTGCGCCGCGACTCCAACTCGACAACGCACTCGTCGAGTTGGCGCGAGCTGCCGGAGTCGATGTGCGCGACGGGCACGGTTTCGAGTCGATGATCGAGCACGACGACCGTATCGAGGTCGTTGCTGACCACCTCCACATCACCACTCGCTACGTGGTTGCTGCCGATGGCATGTGGAGCCCAGTGCGCAAGGCGCTCGGGATCAACGAGCAGGGATACCTGGGGGAGTGGCACGGCTTTCGGCAGTATGGGCGCGGTGCGACCGGCACAGCAGCCAAGCAGCTGCACGTCTGGTTCGAAGCCGACCTTCTGCCGGGGTACGCCTGGTCGTTCCCGCTACCAAACGGGCGGTTCAACATCGGTTTCGGGGTCCTGCGCGGTGGGGAAGTCAAGACCAAAGAAATGAAGCAGCTGTGGCTCGACCTGCTCGAACGTCCGCACATTGTCGAGGCATTGGGCGCTGACTTCGAGCTCGAGGATCGACACACCGCATGGCCGATCCCGGCGCGTGTCGACGAAGCAGTTCTCGCTCGAGGGCGGGTACTCCTCACCGGTGATGCTGCGATGGCCACCGATGTGATGACGGGCGAAGGCATTGGTCAGGCATTGCTAACAGGCCGACTTGCTGCTGAGGCGATTGATGCTGCGGGCGCACTCCACCCGAGCGTTGCTGCCGGAATTTACGAGCGGGAAGTTGAGTATCACCTGTTCGCCGATCACAAAATGTCGCGGGCGCTCGGCAAGGTACTTGCCAAGCCGTGGGGTGCTCGCGGCGCAATCAGAGTTGTCGATGCAAGCGGTATGTGGGGCAAACGCAACTTCGCTCGCTGGATGTTCGAAGACGAGCCGCGCGCCGTCGCACTCACCCCGATTCGATGGCACCGCAGGTTGTTCAAACGACCCGGCGTCAACCTCAGATAGTTACGTATGGGGTCACGTATGGGGTCAGGCCCCTTTCGCAACTCTGTGCGGGCTGTCGCCTTCGACACGACCAATCAGCTGGCAGATTCATACAGTCGTCGGCATGGCACGACTCTGTGAAGGCAAGATCGCAATCGTCACTGGCGCAGGCCGGGGGATCGGTCGCGAGCATGCGATGAGCTTGGCTCGTCACGGAGCGAAGGTTGTCGTGAACGATCTTGGTGGCGAGCGCGACGGTACGGGAACCGATGTATCGCCCGCCCAGCAAGTTGTCGACGAGATCGTTGCCGGGGGTGGTGAGGCAATTGCGAACGGCGACAACGTGGCCGATTGGGACGGTGCTCAAGCGGATGGTCGACATGGCGATCGAGACCTTCGGCGGCCTCGATGCTGTGGTCAACAACGCCGGAATCCTGCGCGACCGGATGCTTGCCAACATGACGGAGCAAGAATGGGACGCCGTCATCAACGTCCACCTGAAGGGCACGTTTGCTCCGGCTCGTCACGCCGCTGCCTACTGGCGCGAGCAGTCCAAGGCGGGCCACGCGGTTGCTGGTCGTATCGTCAACACGTCGTCGGTTTCGGGCATTTACGGCAACGTCGGTCAGTCGAACTATGGCGCCGCAAAGGCAGGCATCGCGGCGTTTACACAGATCACGTCGATGGAGCTCGGTCGCTACGGAGTGACGGTGAACGCGGTCGCTCCGGTCGCGCTCACCCGCATGACCGAAGACCTCGGCCCGGCGCCGGAGACCGACGAGGAGCGCGAGGCCCGATCGCCGAAATGGATCGCCCCGATCGTCACCTGGTTGGTTTCTGACGAGGCAGCTGACGTCACCGGTCGTGTCTTCGAGGCGTCCGGGCAGTTCCTCGCCGTTGCCGAAGGTTGGGTGCGCGGCCCGGCCGTCGGGCCCACCGACGACCCCGAGTCGCTCGGGCCGATTGTCGAGTCGCTGCTCGCCAACGCCCGCGGGAGAACCGGCATGGACGGCAAGACCGTCACAGGCTGAGCGCCGGGAAACCCAAGGAAATCCGAAGAAAACGTCAACAAGCCAGGGAGCAACATCATGCCAATCAACCCCGATGCCGTCGGATCTGCGAGCGAACCGATCGAAGCGAGTTGGAACTCGAAGGACGCCTTGCTCTATGCGGTCGGCATCGGTGCCGGCCACGACGACTTGGCCTTTACGACCGAGAACAGCAACGACATCACGCAGCTGGTGTATCCGACCTTCCCCGTTGTGGTCGGGTGGGGCCGAGGTTCGGCAATGGGCAAGATTGGCTCGTTCAATCCGGCAATGCTGGTCCACGGTCAGCAGGCCGTCACGCTGCACCGCCCGATTCCCATCGAAGGTACGGTCACCTTGACCAGCAAGATCATTGGTATCTATGACAAAGGCAGTGCAGCTGTCGTGGTGTCAGAGACGGTTGCTGTGATGGATGGCGAGCCGCTGTACACGAACGTGGGCTCATCGTTTATGCGTGGCGAAGGGGGCTGGGGCGGCGAACGTGGGCCATCCGGCCCGAAGAACGTGCCGCCGGAGCGACCGTGTGACCAAGAGGTCACCTACGTGACCGATCGCGACCAGGCGTTCGTCTACCGCTTGTCAGGTGACCGCAACCCGTTACACACCGATCCGGCCTTCGCCGCGATGGGCGGGTTCGACACGCCGATTCTGCATGGCCTCTGCTCGTATGGCTTCACGGCGCGAGCGCTCCTCAGCGCGCTGTGCGACAATGACCCAGCGCGCTTCCAGCACATCGAGGGTCGCTTTGCCTCACCGGTTATCCCAGGCGACGCACTGACGGTCCGCATGTGGTCGACTCAGAGCGGCGAAGCGATGTTCACCACGATCGCAACGCCAGCCGGAGGCGGCGATGAGCGCGTCGTGATTGACCAGGGATTGGTGCGCCACGGCTAAGAGTTGCGAAAGGGGCCTGACCCCATACGTAATTAGTTGGCGAGGGCGATGAGATGATCAACGATTGTTGAGGTTGAGATGTCCTCGCGGTCGCCCGTTTTACGATCCTTGACCTCGATGGTTGGATCGTCCTCGTTGTTCAGACCGCGGCCCACAACAACGATTGTCGGGATACCGATCAACTCGGCGTCCTTGAACTTGACACCCGGTGAAGTCTTCGGCCGATCGTCGAGGAGGACGCGCAGGCCAGCGGCCTCGAGCAAAGCCGCCAATTCTTCGGCGTAGGGCCCGTGCGCGGTACCTTCCTTGCCGGCGCTCACGATGTGGAAGTCGGCGGGGGCAATCTCGCGTGGCCAGCACAATCCGTTGTCATCAAGCGATGCCTCAGCGACAGCGGCGAGGCAGCGCGACACGCCGACCCCGTACGAACCCATCGTGGGTGTGACCGGCTTGTCGTTTTCGTCGCGCACAGTCAGTTCGAGTGCCTCGGCGTACTTGGTGCCGAGTTGGAAGATGTGGCCAATCTCGATGCCACGTGCGATCTCGACGGCTGAGCCGCACGATGGACACACGTCACCGTCGAGGATCTCGGCGGCTTCGATCACTCCGTCTCCGGTGAAATCGCGACCTGCGGTGAGGTGGAGAACGTGTTGGTTGTATTGATCGGCGCCGGTGATCCACTGGGTGCCGTCGACGATGCGTGGGTCGAGAAGGTAGCGGATGCCGGACTCGTTGCCAGCGCCAAGGACGCCCGGCCCGATGTAGCCCTTCTTCAAGGCCGGGTACTGCTTGAAATCGTCTTCGTCGAAGGGTGCAACTTCGGCCGGAGCAACCTGAGCTTCGAGGCGCTTCATGTCGACCTCGCGGTGGCCCTCGAGACCCACGGCCAGCGGCTCGGTGGTGCCGTCGGGCTGGGATAAACTTGACGACGACGTTCTTCAACGTGTCCGCAGCGGTCCAGTCGCGCTCAGGGTGACGCAGCGTTGCATCGCTTCTCTCGCCGACTCCGTTCACGTAGTCAACAAGCTTGGCAATCGTCGGCGTTTTCGGCGTGTCGTGCACCATCGACGCGGGCAATTCGTCGAAGGGGATTGCCTCGGGCACAGGGGTGTGGACAGCCTCAACGTTTGCTGCGAAGTCGCAGTTCGTGCAGCGGACGAACGTGTCTTCACCAACCGGCAGCGGAGCGAGGAACTCTTCCGATGCGGAACCGCCCATGGCGCCCGAGGTTGCGGCGACAATGACGAACGGGAGTTGCATCCGCTCGAACAGCTTGACGTATGCGTCACGGTGCGCCTGGTAGGCGGCGTCGAGCCCGGCCTGGTCGAGGTCGAAGCTGTACGAATCCTTCATCGAGAATTCGCGGGTACGCAACAGGCCAGCTCGCGGGCGTGCTTCGTCACGGAACTTCGTCTGAATCTGGTTGATCTTGAGCGGCAGGTCGCGGTACGAGCTGTAGAGGTCTTTCACTGTGAGCGTGAACATCTCCTCATGCGTCGGCGCCAGCAAGAACTCGGCTCCATGGCGGTCCGTGAGGCGGAACAGATTGTCGCCGTATTCCTCGTACCGGTTGGTGGCCTCGTAGGGCTCTTTGGGCAGGAGCGCCGGGAAATGGACTTCCTGGAATCCGGCGGCGTTCATCTCTTCGCGGACGATGCGTTCGACGTTGCGGAACACTTCCCAGCCGAGGGGGAGCCAGCTGAATCCCCCGGGCGCAGCGCGGCGGATGTAGCCCGCACGTACCAGAAGGCGATGGCTGGGAACCTCTGCGTCCGACGGATCGTCACGCAGTGTTCGCAGGAAGAGATTGGACATCCGAAGCACGTAACGAAGCTACCGGCTGGCTGTTGAGACAGTTCGACATCGGTTGATGGAGGATTCGTAGGGTTTTGCGAGGAGGTTACCACGCGCGACGAGAGCGGCGCCGTCGTCGAAGCGGGCGTGCTGTCGCCAATGGAAGGTCGGCGACTGTCTTGGCGCCCAAGCCGTCGGCGAGGTCGAGTCGGTCCCGGTCGTGCGGTGCGGTGTGTCTCTGGTGAGCGGCGAAGACACCGTTGGCTCGGCGACGGGTGTTGCCGAGTAGCAACTCCCGCAGGGCCCGGCCCGAACCGGGCGGTCTTCTGCTATCATCGGATTTCGCAATTTGGTTCGTGACCAAGGCGTGGGGCTCTGCCTCACGCCTTGTTCTTTGAACGGGGTTCAGCACAAGCACAGGAAGGAGGCAGATCGACATGACCGAGAACAGTGAGCTCGCACGCGTCCGTGAAATCGTCGAACCGATCGCCTCCGACCTCGACCTTGATGTCTACGACATCGAGCGCCGAGGCGTCACAGTGCGCGTCACGCTCGACACACAACCCGGTTCCGACGGTGGCATCACGCTCGACAATCTGTCGCTGGCCACCCGGTTGATCTCTCGCGAGATTGACCACGAAGACCCGATCAACACACGGTTTACGCTCGAAGTCACAAGCCCAGGCCTCGAGCGGCACCTGCGCACCCCACGCCACTTTCAGCGCGAGGTCGGAAAAGACATCACGGTGCGATTCCGTGACCCCAACGCCGATCCCCGGCGTATCGAGGGGCAGTTGACTGCGGCTGACGAAACGAACGTCACGATGCTGCTCGACGACGGCACCGAATGCACGTTCACGATCGACGAGATCGATAAAGCGCGCACGATGTTTGAGTGGGGGCCGGGTCCGAAGCCGGGCGCCCCGAAGCAACACCCAAAGAACGCCGGCAAGAAGCAAGACGCCAAGAAGCAGCCCGCCAAGAAGCAGGCTGCGAAAAAGAACTCGACCGCTACGCAGAAGGAGACGCAGACGTCATGACCAATATGGACATGAGTGAAGCAATTGGCATGTTGGCCCAGGAGAAGGGCCTCTCCGAAGAGGCGCTCCTGCACGTCCTCGTTGACGCCCTGGCCTCGGCCTACAAGCGCCGCGACGATGCCGCCGACGAAGTTGTCGTCGAAGTCAACCCTGAGACGCTGGAGTTCTCTTTCATTGCGTATGACGTCGACGAAGACGGCAACGGGGTCAATGAGCGTGACGACACGCCGCGCAAGGAAGAGATGGGCCGCATTGCCGCCATGACCTTCCGTCAAGTGATGAGCCAGCGCATCCGCGAAGTCGAATCGGACCGCAAGTTCGAGGAGTATGCGAATCGCGAGGGTGACATCGTCACCGGCATCATCCAGCGCACCGACGCCCGCTACACCCTCCTTGACCTGGGCCGCGCCGAAGCGCTGCTGCCGCAGGCCGAGCAGGTGCCGTTCGAACGCCCCGCCCAAGGCGACCGCCAGAAGGCATACATCGTCGAAGTTCGCCGTACGCCGAAAGGCCCGCAGATCGTCGTATCTCGAACGCACCCCGGCCTCATTAAGCGGCTCTTTGAACTCGAAGTTCCTGAGATCGCTGACGGCATTGTCGAGATTAAAGCATGCGCCCGTGAACCTGGACACCGCACAAAGATCGCCGTCTGGTCGAACGACCACAACGTCGATCCGGTCGGCGCTTGCGTCGGTGCACGCGGCGGTCGTGTTCGCATGGTCGTCAACGAGATGCGTGGCGAGAAGATCGACATCGTGCCGTTCAGCGAAGACCTCGCCGACTTTGTTGCCAAGGCACTCTCGCCGGCCAAGGTCACCCAGGTCAACATCTCCGAGGACGGCACCGCTGCTGACGTGATCGTGCCCGATCACCAGCTCAGCCTTGCAATCGGTCGTGAAGGCCAGAACGCCCGTCTGTCTGCCCGCCTTACTGGCGTGCGAGTTGACATCCGCTCCGAGACGCAACTCGCTGAAGGAATCCCGGCCGGTCACGGTCGTGATTCTGACGTCGAGTACGCCGTCGGCGAGTGGCGCCCGAACGCCGAGACCGGCGAGAACGAGTGGCATGCAGCTGACGGTTCCGTCATCTCCGAGTCCGAGTGGAACAAGAAGGCCGAAGAGGCCCAAGCCGAAGCCGAAGCCGCCGCTGCTGCTGACGCCGAGATCCCCGAAGTGCTCGAAGAGCTCAAGGCTGGCCCCTGGGCCGGCTCGGTGATGCCCATGTCGGACCCCGATCAGGTGCCCCCGGGCTTTGAGATCAAGGGCAACGAGCAGTCAGAGATGTACCACGTACCCGGCTCGCGTTACTACGACGCGACGAAGGCTGAGTTGTGGTTCCGGAGCGTCGACGCTGCCGAAGGTGCTGGCTATACGCCGCCCGGTGGAGGCGACGATACGTCCGAGTCTGCAGAGGCCCCGGCCGACACAGACGAAGTATCTGCTGAAGTTGCAGAAGCTCCGGCCGACGATGCAGCAGCTCCCGCTGAAGCAACCGAGGCAGCAGATGGCGAAGCGACAAGTGAGGAAGACGACTGAGATTCCTGGCCCCGTCCGCAGCTGCATCGGCTGCCGCACCAAGCGACCACAATCCGAACTTGTTCGGATCACTCGGTCGCCCAGCGGCATCACCGTCGATGGTTCAAGCAGCGGGCGAGGGGCATGGGTCTGTCGAGATCAACGAAACGGTGGTGTTGCGGGGGAGTGTCTCGACACCGCAATCACCACACGAGCCTTTGCTCGTGCCTGGCGCAGCGACGTCAGTGGTGACGACATCACAAACATCAAAGAACAATCCAGCCGTCCATGACACCAGCCGTCGGAAATCCGACGGTCTGACGGGTGAAACGAACACCGCGCGATGTGCATTCATTGACACATCTGCGAGGGAATGACGACTGGGAAAGGTTGAATCGAAGCGTGGCAGCAAAGAAGATAAGAATCCACGAGCTTGCCAAAGATCTCGGGATGACAAATGGAGAGGTCCTTGGCCTCTGCGGAGTACTCGGTGTTGCCGCGAAGGGACCTTCGTCGTCGCTCGCTGAGGCATACGCCGACATGGTGACTCGTCGCGCTCAGCGCGATGGGTTGACGCGTGACGAGCAGCCCGAAGAGGTGAAGCCCGTTAAGAAGACAGCGGCGAAAAAGAAGGCAGCGGCCAAGAAGGCGCCGGCCAAAAAGAAGGCCGCAGTCGAGACTGAGTCCACGGTCGATGATTCCGCTGACGACGCAGCCGTCAAAGCCGCGGATGCCGTTGATGCACCTGAGGTCGTTGCACCTGAGGTCGTTGCACCTGAGGTCGTTGCACCTGAGGTCGTTGCACCTGAGGTCGATGCACCTGTCGTTGTCGCACCTGAGGTCGATGCACCTGATGAGGCCCCCGTCGCTGACGCACTGGTTGAGGCAGTTCCGGCTGCCGAAGAGCCCGCACCAGCGACGCCGGTCGCTGCGGAGCCAACGCCGACACCTCCGGTAGCTGCACCTGTTGCTGCGCCAGCGCCAGCGCCAGCTCCCAAGCCCACACCGCAACCTGCCCCGGCACCTGCTCCGATGAGCGCTGCCGATGCAGTGGTAGCCGCAGCGGAAGGCCGCCTGCCCGTCGCTGCTCCCGCACCACAGTCAGCTCCCGCACCACAGTCGGCGCCAGCGCCGACCCCAACGCCAGCACCCGAGCCGGCATCGCGCGTCATCTCGAGCGCACGGCCCGATGCGAGTGGCCGTCCGCCTGAGCAGACCGCTCCGACAGCTGCCGCCACCGATGCACCCGCATCGACGGCGCCCAAGCCTTTGTCGCCCAGCGGCAAACCTGTGCCGCCGCCTCCCGGACGTCCACTGTCGCCGAGCGGCAAGGTCATTCCGCCGCCTCCTGGCTCGTCTCGTCCGCAGCCTGGTTCGAACACGCGTCCCGGTGGTCGTCCGGGCGGTTACGCCCCGCGCCCCGGCGGTGCTCCCGGGGCCCCGCGTCCCGGTGGTGGTCCCGGTGGCGGTCCCGGTGGTCCTGGTGGCGGTCCCGGTCGTGGACCGGGCAACCGGCCCAGCGGCCAGCGTCGACCCCCACGGCGCACTGGTCGTCGTCGTCGTCGCCGCGATCAAGACGATCTGCAGCCTCAGGCAATGCAGTACACCTCGTCCGACGTCCCCGTACCCGACGGCATCGTTGTCGTCGAGCGTGGCGTCTCGGCGCAGGAGTTCGGTCCCAAGCTGAACCGAACGTCTGCGGACGTGCTCCGGTTCCTGCTCACGAATGGCGAAATGGTCACTGCGACCATGACGCTTGCCGACGAGCAGATGGAGCTCTTCGCACTCGAAGTCGGCGCTGAGATCCTCATGGTCGAGCCTGGCCAGCAGGAAGAGCTTGAGCTGCAATCGTTGTTTGATGATTCAGACGATGAAGAGTTGCTCGTCCACCCGTTGTCACCGTCATGGGTCACGTTGACCACGGCAAGACCACTCTGGTGGACTGTCTGCTGCCAACGTCGTCGATGGCGAAGCTGGTGGCATCACGCAGCACATTGGTGCGTACCAGGTGCACAACGAGCACGGTTCAGTCACGTTCCTCGACACTCCCGGCCACGCTGCGTTTACGCAGATGCGTGCTCGCGGTGCCGATGCAACCGACATCGTTGTGCTCATGGTCGCTGCTGACGACGGCTTGATGCCTCAGACGATCGAGGCCATCAACCACGCCCGTGCCGCTGATGTGCCGATCGTGGTTGCTGTCAACAAGATCGACAAGGACAACGCCGACCCGCAGCGCGTGTTGACACAGCTCGCCGAATACGAACTCGTTCCCGAGTCTTGGGGCGGCGACACAATTGTCGTCGAGATGTCGGCCCTGCAGGGTGTTGGCGTCGACGAACTGATCGAGCAACTTCAGGTTGTTGCCGAAATTGAAGACCTCCAGGCCAATCCGAATGGCCGTGCCAAGGGCATCGTCATCGAGGCCCAGCTCGACAAGGGACGCGGCCCGGTTGCCACGATCCTCATCGACAAGGGCACGCTGAAGATCGGCGACCCAATCGTCGCCGGTGGAGCCTGGGGCAAGGTCCGAGCCATGATCAACGTCAAGGGCGAGATGATCAAGTCCGCCGGTCCGTCGACACCCGTACAGGTCCTCGGCCTGTCCGATGTGCCTGAGGCCGGTGACGAGTTCCGCTCGGCGCCGAACACGAAAATTGCTCAGACCGTTGGCGAGGCGCGTGCGCTCCGTTTAAAGGCACGCCATCTTCGTGAAGACAGCCGTGTCAAGACGGGCACCAAGCTCGAGGATTTGTTCGCACAAATCCAGGCCGGCGAGAGGGCATCGCTGAACATCATCCTGAAGGCTGATGTCCAGGGTTCGCTCGAAGCCGTTACCGAGTCGCTGCGCCGCCTTGAGCGTCCTGAAGTCGACCTGCAGTTCGTCCACCGTGCTGTCGGTGGGATCACCGAGAATGACATCACGTTGGCCAACGCGACCAATGCGACGATCCTCGGCTTCAACGTCCGTCCGGACGGCAAGGCCCGCAAGTTGGCCGAGCAAGAAGAAGTGGAGATCCGTACCTACGAGATCATCTACAAACTGCTTGAAGACATCGAGCAGGCGCTGATCGGCATGCTCGACCCCGAGTACGAAGAAGTCGTCACCGGCGAATGCGAGGTCCGCGAGATCTTCCGGGTGCCGAAGCAGGGTGCAATCGCAGGTTGCATGGTCACGTCCGGCCTCATCACACGTGGCTCCAAGGTACGTTTCCTCCGAAACGGAACGATCATCTGGAAGGGCGCAATCGCAACACTGCGTCGATTCAAGGACGATGTCCGTGAAGTCCGTGAGGGCTTCGAATGCGGTATCGGCCTCGACGACTTCCAGGACCTCAAGCCCGGCGACCTCATCGAAACCTTCGAAGATCGCGAAATTCCTCGTAGCTGATCGTGGTGGCGGTCACACTGTGCCAGGCACAGTGTGACCGCACTTCGTAGATAGGTTGACCCCATGGCACATCCTGACTCGACGAAGCAGCCGGATCTCGATTTCTTCTGGGATCCTGTTTGACCATGGGCCTGGATCACCTCCCGTTGGGTGGTGGATGTGCAACAGCAGCGTTCGTACGAGGTCGACTGGCGATTCATTTCGTTGTGGATCCTCAACGAAGAAACCAAGCAGGAGTGGTACACGCCCGCGTACCGCGCCGGCCACTTTCTCGGCCATAAGGGGCTCCGCATCGCTAATGCGATTCGGCTCCAGGAAGACGGAGAAGCAGTCGGTTCGTGGTACACGGCGCTCGGCGAGGCCCTGCATCTCAACAACCGTCGAGACGAAGCGCGGGCCGACAATGAGGCGTTCCTCGAAGCCGTGCTCGACGAGGCTGGTTTCTCGGCGGCGTACTTGAGCGATGCTGACGACGAGAGCCATGACGGATACATCAGAGCTGAAACAGAGTTGGCTCTCAGCCGTGCAGGTCAAGACGTCGGTACGCCGATTCTGACCTTCCGTCCCGGCAGTGACAATGAGGGCAGTTTCTTTGGACCTGTCATTTCGAAGGCGCCGAAGGGCGAGGAGGCGTCCGAACTCTGGGACGCCGTCGAAAAGCTTGCCACGTCCGGCGTTGCCGAACTCAAACGATCCAACCGGGACGCACCCGACTACACCTGAGTTGCAGTTGGGGTCGGACCCCAACTGCAACTGACATGAGAGGATGCCGACATGGCACAGCGACGCGGCCGCAACACCGGCCAGAAATACCCGAGAAGTGCTCGCGTCGGCGAGACGCTGCGCGAGATCATCGCTGAGGATCTCGTCCGGCTCGACGACGAGCGGCTCGCGTTCGTCACGATCACTTCGGTCGATGTCGACCCCGAACTGAACCGCGCCATCGTTTTCTTCGACTCGCTCACCGGTGAGGAAGGCGACGACGACATCGTCGAAACGCTCGGCGAACACCGCATCAAACTCCAGTCGTCGATTGCTCGGCAGATCAAAGCAAAGAAGACACCGATCCTGAGCTTCCGGCCGGACATGGTGATCCGGTCAGCCGAGCGAATCGACACGATTCTGCGCGCTGACCGCGAGCGCGATCAATACCGCTCGCCCGAAGCCACCGACTGAACGCTGCGGTACTGATATGGCTCGCAAGAAGTCGCCGACGACACACGGCATCGCCATTGTCGACAAGCCGACGGGCGTCACCAGTCACGACGTCGTCGCGATGCTGCGGCTTCGTTTTAACGAACGCCAGGTCGGTCACGGTGGGACCCTTGATCCAAGCGCCACCGGGGTGCTCGTCGTCGCTGTCGGCAAGGCTACAAAACTGCTCCGTTTCGTTGAGAAGACACGCAAGGCTTACCTCGGCGAGATTGTGTTCGGAAGCGAGACCGACACGCTCGACGCCGATGGTGTGGTGACCGCTACCTACGACATGGGCGAGGTGTCACTCGCTGACGCCCAAGCGTTGGTCGCCGAGCATTTCACTGGAGAGATCGAGCAGATTCCGCCGATGGTGTCGGCAATCAAAATCGATGGCAAGCGACTCCATGAACTGGCCCGCCAGGGGATTGAAGTCGAGCGGCCGGCACGGCCGTGCACGATCTACTCGTTCCAACTGTTGCCGACCGACGAAGCCAACGTGTTTCTCGCCGCCGTGGAATGCACCCCTGGCACGTATATCCGCACGCTTGCTGCGGACCTCGGCAAGATGCTCGGCGGTGGCGCTCACCTTCGCAACCTTCGCCGTACCGCGGTTGGACGGTTCACGATCGGTGAGGCGGCAGCGCCGGACGACTGCGAGCTGCTCCCCGTCGAAGAGGCTGTCCGCACGCTTGATCGAGTCGATATCACCGACGATCTCGCTGCAGTCGTTGCAAATGGCCGCGTGCTCCCGCACTTCGAAGGCGATGGGCCGTGGGCTCTGTTCAATCCGGCCGGTTCGTTGATAGCGGTCTATGAGTCCTACCGCGGTGAGGCCAAGCCCGCCGTCGTCGTTCCGCAAGGGTAGAGATCGTAACGTGGCCAGTCCGCTCGAATGGCGTCTGATGGACGCCCAGCGATAGCGTTGTACCCGATGCAGATCATCAACGAACAAACCGCTCCCGCGTTCGCTGGTGAGCGGACCGTCATCACCATTGGTGCCTACGACGGGGTCCATCTAGGCCATCAGGCCGTGATTTCTCACGTGTACAGCGTGCGCTCGAGCTGGGAGCGAGGTCGGCAGTCGTGACGTTTGACCGTCACCCCGCTTCGGTGGTCCGGCCGGAGTCGGCGCCGTTACTCCTCACCGGACCTGAACAGAAGATGGAACTGCTCGAAGCAACCGGCGTGGACGCCGTCGTGGTCGTGCCGTTTAATACAGAGCAAGCAGGGGAGTCGCCCGAGTCGTTCGTGCAACGGGTGCTGGTCGAGTGCCTTGCCACCCAGGTGATCGTCGTCGGCGAAGACTTCCACTTCGGTCGACACCGAGACGGCAATGTCAATCTGTTGCGTCAGCTCGGCGCCGAGCATGACTTCGAGGTCGAGCCGCTCGAGCTGCTGCCGCGGGTCGACGGGGTAGACGAGCCGGTCAGCAGTACCGCAATCCGTCGTGCACTCGCTGGCGGCGATGTCACCCGTGCCAACGAAATGCTCGGCCATACATTCGAAGCACGTGGCTCGGTCGTCACCGGCGATCAGCGTGGACGACTGCTTGGCTTTCCGACGGCGAACGTCGAAGTGCCGAACTCGACGTCGCTACCTGCTGACGGGGTGTATGCCGGCTGGTACGAACGTCCATCCGGCGAATCGCATCCGTGCGCCATCAACCTTGGCCGTCGTCCGACTTTCTACGAACATGCCGACAGCTCCCTCCTCGAAGCGCACCTTCTTGACTTCGAAGCCGATTTGTACGGCGAGCGAGCACGAGTGCGTTTCACCCATTTTCTGCGAAGCGAGCGTAAGTTCGATGGCATCGAAGCGTTGAAAGATCAGCTTGACCTCGACACCGCCCACGCACGAGGACTGCTCAGCGAGTAAGCAGCGGCCCTGCTGCGGTGTCAGCCGGGCCAGATGACCGTTCCGTTGGCGTCATAGACGCTCGCGATGATTTCATTGCCGAGGCGTGACGCAGCGTCGGGGGTCGCGCTGTCGCCGAACAGGCCGACTGCTGCATACGCATCAAGTTCGGCCTGCAGCATGGTTGCATCCGGAACGCCGAATGCAGTTCCTTCTGGCGTCGTGTCGATGATCAGTTGGGCGTCGGTTGCCCACCGGAACACTTCGCCCTCAGGCGACAGGAAGTTTGGGTTGCCGTTGGCATTGACTTTTTCGACCGCGAGGTTGGCAGCAGCGACTGGGTCTGCGAGTGACTCAGCAAGCCCCCGCATCGTTGCCCGCATGAAATCTTGGGCGGCCGTGGGGTGATCGGCAAGAAAGGCTTGGTTCGTGTAGATCGCGCCGAACGAGCCCGGAATGTTGAAGTCGAGCGGGTCGAACGTCTGGAAGCCGATACCGGCCCGGTTCAGCCCGCCCGGCTCGTTGCTCTTGAAACCTGGGAAGCCCACGATCGTGGGAATAGCGATGTGCTGTGTCGGGTCGAAACCGTCGAGCAATACGGTCTGGAAGTCGACGCCTTCGGTCAGACCAGCGGCGAGCAGCATGGCTTCGATACTGGGGGGCAACTTGCCCTTCACGCCGATGGTCGAGCCGGCGAGACGGAGCTCAGCCGCTTCGCCCACTCGGCCTCCGGCCCCGATCGCTGTGCGCCCCTCGACAGCTGTGACGACGAAGCCAGCATCGTTCGCTGCGGCGAACGCAACGACCTCACTGAACGAACCGCCGGAAGCGAACTGCGCAGTGTTGTCCGCGATCAGCGGATAGTTGGCTACCGAGAAGCTGGCTTTGATGTCAATGTCGAGGCACAGATCGGTGTAGTAGCCGGCTGAGTCGGCCGTGATGACTTCGACGATCGATGCTGCTGCAGCGAAGTCGAAGCCGGTCAGGTATGTGATCGTGCCCGCAGCCTTGTTCGCTTCACATCGAGCGTCCGGGAAGGGTTCGCCTGCGATGACGTCAGGGCTGGCAGCTGCATTGTTGGCGGACACAGCGGCGTCGGAATCGCGAAGCAGTGTGCTGGTTGGGTCGCCGCTGCCACACGCTCCGAGCAGCATGAAGGTGGCGCTGGCGAGAGCGGTGATCTGTCTCGTTCGCATGTGGATCTCCATTAGAAGTTCGACGGGTGCAGAAGGACAGCGTCGAATACGGCTGGACTGATTATTGCCCATGCCTATTGACAAATCTTAACGATCATGTAGATAACAGAACTGCATGGGGTCGATCTTCACCGAATTGTTGCCCCATCGACACATCTGCATTCCGGTGCAGCGCCGGACGACTGAGCGCTGCGAGAATTGCCAGCGAGGGGTCGCACGCTCAGCCGCGGCGATGGTGCAGAGCCCGATGAGGCCGAGCGCTGCGGTGGTGACAACGGTGGCCCAGTTGTTGAATGCTGCGGCTCGTTTGCCGCGGCGCTGAGCCCCTCGTTCGACAGCGCGGCCCCTTCGCTGAAGTACGCCACAACAAGGCCAACGCCACAACAAGGCCAACGCCACAACAAGGCCAAAGCCACAACAAGGCCAAGGCCAAGGCGCACGGCGAACCGGCAAGTCGTGAAGATGGATGGCAGCGCGGCCGGCAGCCGGAGGCGGAAGAGCACGTCGATCCGACGGGCCCGGGGTCACGTCGGCCACGGCTCGCGAAGGTCTTGGAGACCTTCGAAGTGGATACAGCGCCGCTCCTTGGACGAGCGTAACGGTGCAGTTCCGCTCGCCGTGGATTCGGCTCGTTGTGGCTCCGTCAGTCGCGCCGTAGCATTGCAGAGTCCGTTCAGGCTTTGGCGTGGGCGTGATGCAGACCGGCTCACCCGAGGCGGCTGCGACCTCCACAACGGTCGGCCCGTAGCCGGCACCATAGTCAGCGTCATGCTGACGAGGAAGGCAGTCTTATGCCCAACAAGGTTCAGACCATCGAAAACAACCGGATCCACGAGACCGACACCGGTTCTCCCGAGGTGCAGATCGCGCTCATGACTGAGCGCATCACCCACCTCACTGAGCATCTCAAGATGCACAAGAAGGACCACCACAGCCGTCGTGGTCTTCTGATGATCGTTGGTCGTCGTCGTCGCATGCTCGACTACGTCAAGGGCATCCCGCACAAGCTCAAGGCGATGGAGAAGTTCCTCCAGACCAACCCCAAGATGAAGGGCAAGATCGTGCTGCGTCTCTGTAGACCGGGTTGAACAACTGATTGAGTGAAGCGGCTACTCGCCTTGGCGAGTGGCCGGTTTGCGTTTTCGGGGTCCGCGTGTGGTTGCTGCTCGCCATGGGTACACTGGTAAATGACCGGATCGTCCGGTCAACGGAGTTCTGGCGCTTGTTGCCGGTGGATGACTCCGAGATGTCGTGCGGAGTCTTTGATTTCAAGCCGTCGATCTCGGGTCAGAACTGGGAACTGGCTCCTTTTCCGCACAGAAGCCACGCGGCAGGGTGTCGCGTGATCGAAAGGAACCACTATGGCTGAAGCCATTACCGTGTCCGGACCCATTTCAGGGACCGACAAGACACTCACGTTTGAAACGGGGCGTTTCGCTCCGAACTCGATGGGTGCCGTCGTGGCATCGATCGGCAACACGAAAGTCCTGACCACGGCCAACGCCGCGAAGTCAGTCCGCGAAGGCATGGACTTCTTCCCGTTGACGGTTGACGTCGAAGAGCGTGCCTACGCCGCCGGCAAGATCCCCGGCTCGTTCTTCCGTCGTGAAGGTCGCCCGACCGAGGACGCGATCCTCACGTGCCGACTCACCGACCGGCCGCTGCGCCCGTCGTTCCCTGAGGGTTTCCGCCACGAGACGCAGGTCGTCACGACCGTGCTCGGCGCCGACCAGTCGAACCCGCACGATGTACTCTCGATCAACGCAGCCTCCGCTGCTCTGATGATCTCGGGGATCCCGTTTGACGGACCGCTCGGCACCGTACGCCTGGCCTACAGCCAAGAAGGCGAGTGGATCCCGCATCCGACCTTCGAAGAGTCCGAAACGGGAACCTTCGAGATCGTGATTGCCGGTCGTGAGCTGGAAGACGGCGACGTCGCCGTGATGATGGTCGAAGCCGGTGGCTCCGAGAACGCGTTCTACTACTACGACGATGGCGCCAAGAAGGTCACCGAAGAAGTACTCGGCGACGCCCTCCAAGCCTGCAAGGTGTGGATCAAAGAGTCGATCGCACTGCAGCGCCAGCTCGTTGCCTCGGTCATCGCCACACACGGCGCAATCGAGCCAATGTCGTGGACCCCGGTCCTCGACTACACCCCCGAAATCTTTGACGCTGTCGAAAAGATCGGTGCCAAGGCCATGGCCCCGGCCGTCACGATTGCCAATAAGGGCGATCGCAACCAGGCCGTCGACGCTGTTGCTGATGACTGCATTGCGCAGCTCTGTGGTGACGACGGCGAGTTCCCCGGCCAGAACAAGATGGTCAAGGAAGCTGTTCGCAGCCTCATGAAGAAGATGGTGCGTCGCCGCGTCCTCGACGAAGGTGTTCGCATCGACGGTCGTGCGCCTGGTGACTTGCGCGAGGTCAGCGCCGAAACCGGCGTGCTCGGAAGCGCTCACGGTTCGGCCCTCTTCCAGCGTGGCGAAACTCAGGTCATGTCCGTTCTGACGATGGCGATGCCGCGTATGAACCAGATGATCGACTCGCTGTCGCCGAACGACACGAAGCGTTACCTGCACCACTACAACATGCCGCCATGGGCAAACGGCGAAACCGGTCGCGTTGGTTCGCCGAAGCGCCGCGAGATCGGCCACGGTGCCCTCGCAGAGCGTTCGGTCCTTCCGACCATCCCGAACCAGGAAGACTTTGCGTACACACTGCGCCTCGTCTCTGAGGTCATGGCCTCTAATGGCTCGACCTCGATGGGTTCTGTTTGCGCCTCCAGCCTCTCGCTGATGGACGCTGGCGTGCCGGTGCGTAGTCACGTGTCGGGTATCGCTATGGGTCTCATCTACGAAGATGGCAAGTACGTGACGCTCACCGACATCCTCGGTGCCGAAGACGCCATGGGCGACATGGACTTCAAGGTCGCTGGTACCGAAGACGCCATCACAGCCCTGCAGCTCGACACGAAGATCGACGGCATTCCGGCCGACGTGTTGTCGGCTGCGCTGGCTCAGGCTCGCGTTGCTCGCCTCCAGATCCTCGAAGTGATGAACGAGTGCCTCCCGGCTACCCGCGATGAAATCGCCGAGACGGCACCGAAGATCAGCACGATCTACATCCCGATGGACAAGATCGGTGAAGTCATCGGCCCGAAGGGCAAGGTCATCAACACGATCCAGCAGGAGACCGGAGCTGACATTGCCGTCGACGACGACGGTGCCCGCGGCATCGTCACCATCGGTGCAGTCGAGGCGTGGCGCATGGAGGAGGCGAAGACGGCCATCCTCAACATCGTCGATCCGCCGAAGGCTGAACTCGAGAAGGAGTACGACGGTCGTGTCGTGAACATCACCAAGTTCGGTGCGTTCGTCAACATCCTCCCGGGTCGTGACGGTCTGCTGCACATCTCCAAGATGGGTGGCGGCAAGCGCATCAACAGCGTCGATGACGTCCTCGAACTTGGCCAAGTCGTCAAGGTCAAGGTCGAAGAGATCGACGACAAGGGCAAGGTCAGCCTGATGCTCTCCGAAGAGCTCGATATCCCGGAGGGCGCCACGAGCGGCTCCGGCGGTGGCGGCGGCTGGACCGTGGTGGCCGCGAAGAGCGTGCACCGCGTCGTGAGCGCAGCGAAGACCGTAGCAACGATCGGGGTGGCGACAAGTCCGCTCCGGCCAGCGACGTCGTCGAAGTGAGCTTCGAAGACAGCTTTGACGCCGAACTCGCCGGTGAGCTCGGCGACCTCGGTCCAAAGAGCGAACGCCCAGCTGCTGACCGTGACGGTGGTAACCGTCGTGGCGGTGGCGGTGGCGGTGGCGGTAACGGTAACGGCGGCGCACGCCGTCGTCATCGCTGATTCACTCCAGCACCTGAACAGCTGAAGGACGTCGTGGCCAAGTGCCGCGGCGTCCTTCGTCGTTTTCTGGACTGGCTCGCCCGATCTTCACCCGACTACGCTTTCACCGCGATTTCACCGCTGTTTTCACCGCTGTCCTCACCCGTTGCGCCCTCGGAAATGGACACTGTTCTCGCGCTGTGGGCCAGCAAGACGGTTCCTTTTCGGGAGACGTGCGAGACTGCGGGCATGCGCGTTGGAGTAAGTGGAGCAGCAGGTCAGATGGGGCGCACCGTGTGTGCCGCGGTGGAGAGCGACCCCGATCTCGAATTGGCCGTAGCGGTTGATCGCAACGGTGCTGGTCAGTCGATCTCAGGTATCGAGATCAGCACCGAGCTGCGCGCCTTCGCCGACGCAGGGTGCGAGGTCGTCGTCGATTTCACCGTTGCCGACGCAGCCCGAGCGACGCTCCCATGGCTCGCGATGCACGGCATCCATGCCGTGGTTGGCACCACAGGGTTTACCGCCGAGGACCTCGCACTCTTCGAGTCGACCTTCGGTGGCGATGCGAAAGTGCCCGGAAGCCCGAACTGTTTGATCGCTCCGAACTTTGCGATCTCAGCCGTCTTGATGATGCGCTTTGCCGAGATGGCAGCACCCTGGTTCGACACCGCCGAAGTAATCGAACTCCACCACAACCGCAAGATCGATGCGCCTTCGGGCACAGCGGTGAAGACGATTGAGCGGATGGCTGCCGCACGTGACACCGATTTCAAGGAAGACCCCACTGAAGTCGAGATCTACCCCGGGGCGCGCGGGGGACTGGGCCCACGTGGCATCCGGGCCCATGCGATCCGGATGGAGGGCATGGTGGCCCACCAGGAAGTGATTCTTGGTGCGCAGGGCCAAACGATCACCATTCGCCAGGACAGCTATGACCGATCGAGTTTCATGCCTGGCGTCGTGCTTGCCTGCAAGCAGATCGCGATGCACCCCGGCCTCGTTCTCAGCCTCGACCCCTACCTCGACTCACCGTGATACTGATCGCGAAAATGACGAAGGCGTGAGGCAGGTGCGCACCAGGTGCGCATCTACCTCACGCCAACGGTGAGTCAGTGAATGGGTTGGATCAGATGCTGCCGAGGGCGGCGTCGTAGTTCGGCTCCTGAGCGATCTCGCTGACCATCTCGGTGTGCTTCACGTTGCCGTCGGTGCCGATGACGACAACGGCGCGAGCGAGGACGCCTTCGAGCTTGCCGTCGACGAGGGTGACGCCATAGTCGGCACCGAAGGTCGACTTGAAGGTCGAAGCGGTCTTGACGTTCTCGATGCCCTCGGTGCCGCAGAAGCGGCCCTGAGCGAAGGGGAGGTCGGCCGACACGCACAGGACGACCGTGTCGTCAAGGCCAGCGGCGCGCTCGTTGAACGTGCGGACGCTGGTTGCGCAGGTCGGTGTGTCAACGCTCGGGAAGATGTTGAGAATCACATTCTTGCCCACGAGGTCGCCGCTGGCGATGCTGCTGAGGTCAGCAGCGGCGAGGTCAAATAACGGTGCGGCACTGCCCACCGTGGGGAGATCGCCGGATGTGTGGACGGGGTTGCCGCCAAGGGTTACTTGAGCCATGGCGTAGTTGTAGCAGAAGAATTGGCAACTTGGGTCAGCGACGTAGATTGCGGGCGTTCACGAGCACCACGAGACCAATGGAAGCGCCGACGGCCCACCACTGGTAGCGCTGCAGCCATTCGAGGAAGTCGACGAGCTGATCTTCGAATGTTCGAGCCAACCACCACATCAGGGTGAGTCGGCCGGCAATGCCGACTGCCAGCAGGGCGATCAGTTTTGCTGGCGGAGTCCGCTTCACGCCGCTTAGTGCAGCGACGATGTTCGATCCTGCGAAAAACGGGATCAGCGCCCACTCGGCCTTGTCGAAGCCACGCTCGAAGGCGTCGAGTGATTCTTTGGTCAGGCCCAGGTATTTGGTAAACCAGCCCATCACGTCGTCCCGATAGGCCCGGCCAACGAGATGGCAGACGACGAACGCCGCACCGACACGCAGAAATCCGATGACGACGTAAAACGGCAGAGAGACACCGGCTGCCAACGTGAGCGCCAAGTATCGGTTGCGCGAGGACAGCAGGAGCAGCCCCTCAGGGTTGGTGTTGACCCATCGGGCCCAAACCGCCGATGCAATGTTCGAGCAGATTACGAGGCCGACGAACGCCGCCAGGGTGAGTGGCGCCCAAGCCGGACGGACGTGCGGTTGCTCGTTTGATTCGAGGGCAGTCACGTCGCTCACAGGCGCAGACGGTAGCCGCTCGAATCACAGCTTCGGGGCCGGATCCACTACGTTCTGCCCATATGCAAGGGCTTATGCAAGACGTACCGCTCACGATCAATCACATCTTCGACCGGGCCGAGAAGTACCACGGCCACAAGGAGATCATTACGTCGACGGGGACAGGCCTCGAGCGGACAACATACGCCGAGTTCGCTCGACGCACCCGGCAGCTGGCCGGTGCGTTGGACACACTGGGCATCTCCGCCGACGGCCGCGTTGCGACGTTTGCATGGAACACCGCTCGCCACCTCGAGCTGTACTTCGCAGCGCCGTGCACGGGCCGGGTGCTCCACACGCTCAACATCCGTCTTTTTCCCGAGCAGCTGACGTACATCGTTAATCACGCAGACGATGAAGTGATTTTCGTTGACCGTTCGATTTTGGCGCTCCTCGCGCCGCTCCTCCCGACGTTTACGAACCTCCGGCATCTCGTGTTGATGGACGATGGCAAAGGCGATATCCCGGAGGATCTCGCGGGCCACACATTGCTCAACTACGAAGACCTCCTTGCCGCCGAAGAGCCGATCGACTTTCCGGAAATTGCCGACGAACACCAAGCCGCGAGCATGTGTTACACGTCCGGCACTACGGGCAACCCGAAGGGTGTCGTCTACAGCCACCGCTCGACGTTCATGCACACGATGGGGGCGATGATGGTTGACAGCCTCGCGACCTGCGAGTCCGATGTGATTTTGCCCGTCGTGCCAATGTTCCATGCCAACGCGTGGGGCCTCGCGCATGCGGCGGTTGCCACGGGCGCTTCGTTGATCATGCCCGGCGCTGACCTTTCGGGTCCGGCGCTTGCAGATCTGATCGTTGAGCAACGAGTCACGGTCGCCGCTGGGGTGCCGACCATTTGGATGGCCGTACTCCCTGAGCTCAAGGGCCGAGACACGACGTCGCTGCGGTCAATTCCGTGTGGCGGCTCAGCGGTTCCGCGCTCGCTGTCCGAGGCCTACCGAGAGCAGACCGGCCTGCCGATCTTGCAGGCGTGGGGGATGACCGAGACCAGCCCAATCGCATCGGTCTGCCATCTCGATGTCGATCAGCGGTTGTTGTCGGTCGACGAGCAAGCCGATCTGCGGACCCAGGTTGGTCGCATTTCGTTCGGTATCGAAGCTCGCGTTGTCGAACCCGGCTCGGCCACTCCTGTTACATGGGACGGCGAGCAGAGCGGCGAACTGCAGTGTCGCGGCCAATGGATTGCTTCGTCCTACTACAACGACGAGCGCTCGAAGGAGAGCTTTACGGACGACGGCTGGTTGAAGACGGGCGACGTCGCAACCGTCGATGCTCGGGGCCGGATCCGGCTTGTCGACCGCACCAAGGACCTCATCAAGTCGGGCGGCGAGTGGATCAGCTCGGTGGAGTTGGAGAACGAGATCATGTCTCATCCAGACGTTGCCGAAGCTGCCGTCGTCGGCATTGTGCACCCCAAGTGGGGCGAGGCAGCGCTCGCCTGCGTGGTGCGTACCAATGATTCGCTGACCGAAGAAGCCGTGATCGCCCATCTCGAGGGAAAAATTGCCAAGTGGCAGATGCCTAAGGGCGTCGTCTGGATTGATGAAGTTCCAAAGACCAGCGTCGGCAAGTTCTCCAAGAAGACGTTGCGTGACGACCATGCCGACCTCTTCATGAACCAATGAGGTTGTCGAGCCGTGTGTTGGCTCGCTTTCTGGGTGGTCTGGTCGGCCTGATCAGCCTCGTGGCGTGTGCGCCTGATGGGCCTGATTCCTATTCGGCCCCGGTGGACGACGCTGTTGTCACGACTGAGCGAGTGCTGCCATCGACCACCTTGTCACCGCCCCCACCGGAGTCGGGTGAGACGCTGCCGCCGCCGATGACAATCGCTCCAGTCGCACCGAACGGCGAGGTTCTTCAGGTCCGCTCTCTCGACAACTCGTATCGGCTCCCGGATGCTGAGGTCTTGGCGGGTACCGAAATTTGGTGGACTAACAACGGTCGCAACGACCACAACGTTCTGCCGGTCAACGAGGATGAGGCCTGGGGCGTTGACACCGAGGACTTCGCGCCGGGCGACGAATACCGCCACGTCTTCGACACTCCCGGCATCTATTTTTACTACTGCTCGATTCACGGTACGAAGACCGCCGGCATGATCGGCTCGGTCACAGTTACTGCAGCGGGCGCCTGACCTGTCAGTATCTTAACGGAACGCAGAATGACGAGGGGACGGGCACGAGCTTGTCGCTGACACTCTTGTCGCTGACACTAGGGGGAAACGTGAAACGCAAACTTGCCGTGGCGCTAGCTGCTGTACTTATTCTTGCCGCATGTGGAAGCAATGACGCAGCGCCAGCGGCGGGAATAAGTACAGCTGCCGCCGAAACTGAGGCGCCGGCCGTGACCGATGCTCCCGTCAAAACTGACGCACCGGCGGAGACCGACGCCCCGGTCGCGACCGACGCACCCGTCGAAACGACTCCTCCCGCCGGCGCCGATGGTGTGCTTCGGGTGCCGAACGAGTTCGGCGCAATCCAGGAGGCGGTCGATGCAGCGGCACCAGGCGACCTCGTGCTCGTCTCACCCGGCACATATAACGAAGCCGTCAACGTTGTCACCGACGAGATCACGATCCGTGGCACCGACCGCGCTGGCGTGGTGCTCGATGGTGAGTTTGAACTCGACAATGGTATTCGCGTCCTTGGGGCCAAGGGGGTCGTCGTCGAAAACCTGACCACGCAGAACTACACCAGCAACGGAGTGTTCTTCACGTCTGCGATTGGCTACCGGGCCTCGTACGTCACGGCGATCCGCAACGGCGACTACGGCATCTATGCCTTCGATTCGATCAACGGCCAGATCGACAACTCGTACGGATCGGGCAGCCCCGACGCAGGCTTTTACATCGGACAATGCTTCCCTTGCGACTCGATCGTCGACAATGTCATCGCTGAGCACAACGGGCTCGGATACTCCGGGACCAACTCTGGCGGCAACCTCGTCATCATGAACTCAACGTTCCGCAATAACCGTGCCGGCATCGTACCGAACTCGGGCAGTTACGAGCTGTGCTACCCGGAGCGAGACACCACGATCGTCAGCAACATCGTGCACTCCAACAACCAGGCCGACACGCCAGCTATCGATGTGGCGATTCTCGCCATGGGCAATGGCATTCTGGCGCCGGGCGGCATCGACAACACGATCACGAAGAACCTCGTGTTCAATCATGACAAGACGGGCATCGGCCTGGTCCCCTTCCTCGAAGAGGGCGCGAACGATGACATGCCCACCCCCGACGAGTGGGAAATCGGCTGCGCTGAGCAGCGCGAAGAGCCGCCGGCCGACGAGATCCCTGGCACGCTCCTGTGGGAAGCACAGTACAACCGCGTGACACTCAACGACGTCAGCGACAGCCGTGTTGCTGACATTGCTGTCGAGGGTGTTGGAATGGCGACCGAAGAACTCGGCAACTGCTGGGGCGGAAACATCTTCACGACGTCGGCGCCGCAAGACCTCGAGAACCTCGCACCGTGTGAGGGACAGGGAAGCGGGGACTGGACGCTTGGTGTGTTGAACGTGCTCACCTGGTTGGTCGACATCGAGACCGCACCGCCTTCGGTCGACTACAAAGACGCAGTCATCCCGGACCCGCCGGAACTACCGAACATGCCTGACGCCGAAACTGCACCTGTCGACCCGGCTACCAACATCATTGTCGACGTCGACCTCGACGCAATGGTGGTGCCGGACATGCCGGTCTAATCAACTCGACACCCGGGATCGAACCGATGATGAGGCAGTGGTGAACGTTGCCCCCACCGTTGCTCGGCAGGGCCGAGCGGTCTCTACGCTGTGCGCTATGACGCCTTTTCGATCCGCGGCGCTGATCGCCATATTGCTGGTGCTGGCGGCCTGCGGATCGAGCGCGCAGCCGGGCGCCATTCGCGATCCGGACCCTGAACGCCGCGGCCCTCAGGGGCGGCTCGCCCAGTTCGTCGTGCAGTGCGACCTGAGCCACGCTGCGTTCGACGACCCGCTTGTGCTGCCGTGGCAGCCGGGCAAGAGCCATCTTCACCTGTTCTTCGGCAACAATGCAGTGGACTCGAACCCGGTCTACGACGATCGACTTCTGAATGCCGACACGTCGTGCGAACAGCGCAGGGACACAGCGTCCTATTGGGCGCCGGCCCTTCTCGATCCGACGGGGAGCACCATCGAGCCGATCAGCATGACGGCCTATTACCGGCCGGGTCAGGGCGTCGACTACGAACAGATCGTCGCCTATCCCGAAGGATTGATGCTGATTGGTGGCAACTCCTCGTCACAGCAGCCCCAGCCGACCGACATCGTTGCCTGGTCGTGTGGAACGGGAGCAGTGCGAGAACCCGCTCCGCTCCAGTGCGGCGAAAATTCGACGCTGCGAATGATCGTCACGTTCCCCGATTGCTGGGACGGCGTACGGCTCACAGGCTTCGGATCGTCGGCGCATGCCCGGTACAGCAGCATCGAGACCAACGGCTGCCCTGCAAGCCATCCGGTGGTGCTGCCGCAGTTGATGATCGGGATCGATTATCCGCCTGTTGATCCCACCGACCTGTCGCTCAGCTCGGGTGCGGTGGAGACGGCGCATGCCGACTTTTGGAACGTTTGGGACCAGACAAAGCTTGAGGGCGAGGTGGCCAACTGCCTGAACCGCGGTCTCGTCTGCGGTGTTTCGAGCTGACCTCGACGGTTAGAGGCGGCCGGAATCGATCACGCGCTGCAGGAACTCGCGGGTGCGCGGCTCTTGCGGTTCGCCGAAAATCTGATCGGGCGGGCCCTGTTCGAGAATCCGTCCCTTGTGGAGGAAGCAAACTCGATCACTGATCTCGCGTGCGAAGGCCATTTCGTGAGTGGCGAACAGCATGGTCATCCCGTCGGTCTTGAGTCCGCGCACTACGTCGAGCACCTCGCCAACCAGTTCCGGGTCGAGCGCTGAGGTGATCTCGTCGAGCAGCATTACTTCGGGTCCCATTGCGAGTGACCTGGCAATAGCCACGCGCTGCTGCTGGCCGCCCGAGAGCTGGTCGGGATAGGCATCGGAACGATCAGTGAGCCCGAGTCGTGCGAGCAATTCAATCGCGGTGGCGTTCGCTGTGGCCTTGTCGACGCCAAGCACCTTGCGCGGGCCAATCGCCACGTTCTTGGTGACGCTCATGTGGGGGAAGAGGTTGAAGCTCTGGAAGACCATTCCGATGCGGCGGCGAATCGGGTCGGCGTCGAGGCCGGGTTCGGCAATGTCATCGTCGTCGAGCAGAATCGCGCCGTCGTCGATTGGCTCGAGCAGGTTGCAACAACGCAGCAGCGTTGACTTGCCCGAACCGGACGCGCCGATCAGAGTGATCACTTCGCCGGGAGCGACGTCGAGGTCGATGCCGTCGAGCACCGTGTTGGTACCGAAAGATTTGCGCACTCCACGCATCGAGAGCTTGGGAGTCGTCATGAGACTGTTGTTGCTCCGGTGCGGCGACGTTCCCGATTCAAGAGGTAATCGGCGAGGCGTGTGCACGGAATCGTGACCATCAAGAAGATGACGGCTGCTGCAACGTACGGGGTGAAGTTGGCGAACTTTGACTTGTCGAGCCCGGCCTGGCGGAGGATCTCGACGGGGCCAATCAAGCTGACGAGCGCAACGTCTTTCTGGAGCGAGACGAGACTATTCATCATCGGCGGGACGATGCGGCGCAGCGCTTGGGGAAGGATGACGCTTGCCATCGTCTGCGTGCTGGACATCCCGAGTGAGCGTGCGGCGGCGCGCTGGCTTTCATGCACGCCTTCGATACCGGCGCGGATTTCTTCGGACACGTACGCCGAATACGAAAGGATGAGCGCTGCCGAGCCCCAGATTAAGGGGTTACTCCAGGCCCGTGATTCGAACAAGCCTGGAACACCGAAACCGACGAGAAAAATCGTCAGGATGACGGGGATGCCGCGGAACACGTCGGTGTAGATCACTGCTGCAGCGCGCAGCGGGAAGAGTGCGGGGGAGCGGGTGTTTCGCGAGACCGCGATTGCCAGCGACAGGGCAAAGATCAACGGGACTGACCAGGCAAAAATCTTGATGTCGAGCCAAAAGGCTTCGAGGAGGCGCGGGAACGAGTCGGTGAAGATGTCGCCGTCGAAGAACGATTTCTTCACCCGGTCCCAACGGGGAGCCCTCGGAACGAGCACGACGATCGTCGCGATGACGACCGCCGTGCTCGCCGACGCGATGACGATTGATCGCCGTCGCTGTCGCTGTTCGTACGCCTCGCGGCGTGTCTGACTGTCCATAGGGATCACAGGGTGCGCAGAGTTACGAAAGGGGCCTGACCCCATACGTAACTACTTCGTCATTCGGAGATGACGGGTGCGCCGGTGAATTCGGACAGCCACTCGTTGGTGATCGCGGCGAGTTCACCGGAGTCGGTCAGCGCTTGCAGCGCAGCGTCGACACACGGGGTCAGGGGGCTGTCCTTTTCGAGGAGCAGACCGAATTCGTCGGTTGTTCCGCCGGCTGCGGCTGGGAACTGGCCCACCACTGAGCTGCCGTCGATTTCGACGCCCGACACGTACAGCGCGGTCGGAAGGTCGAACACCGCAGCGTCGATCTGGTTGGCCTCGAGCGCAGCCTTGGCCCCGACGTTGTCGTCGTATGCGAAGACGTCTTGTGTCGGCTGGATCACGTCAGTAATGAACGCGAAGCTGGTCGTGCCGGCCTGGGCGCCGAACTTGACGTCTTTGAGGTCAGCGATCGAGGTGGCGCCTTCTGCAGATGATCCGTTGAGTGCAACGATGGCCTGGTTGGCGGTGTAGTACGGGGCGGAGAAGTCGACCGTCTCTTTGCGCTCGTCAGTGATCGAGAACTGCTGGAGATTGAAGTCGAAGTCTTTTGCGCCGGGCTGGATGGCGGCATCGAAATCGGTCCGGACCCAGGTGACGGCGTCGCCGGAGTAGCCCATTTGTTCGCCGACGGCGAGCGCGGCGGCGGGCGTCGAAGCCTTGGCCCGACTCGGGAGCGTCGTCGATCACCCACGGGAAGAATGCCGGGTTACCCGTGGCAATCGTGAGTACGCCATCTTCGATCGTGTTTGAACATGCATTGCCAGCGGCCTCGGGGGCATCGGTGGTGGCGTCGTCGCTGCCGCAAGCGGCGAGGACGAGGGTGGCTGCCGCAGCGACGGCGATGAGTTTGGTTGAACGCATAGGGGATCTCCTTCAGAGGTTGTTCACGCGGCCGTCGAATCTACCGGCCATGCCGGTCGGGGGGCGGTCGGCGATAGTTTTCTCCTCTTATGTCGCAGCCTCCCGCCACGCAGTACTCGATCTCGCTCGATGTCACGTTGGACAACGTGCCGGGGGTCCTCGGTCGTCTTTGCACCGCCATTGGTGAGGCGGGTGGCAACATCTTCGCGATTGAAGGCTTCGTTGCCAAGGGCAAGGAACTCGAGCGCGACATTGTTGTCAACTGCTCGAGTGTCGACCACCAAGCCGAGATCGTGTCTGCGGTTCAGGCAACCGAGGGCGTCAACCTCGAGGAGTGGCACGACCGCACCTTGCGGATGCACGAGGGCGGCAAGATCGAAGTGCTGTCGCTCTGCCCGGTCGGCGACATGGATGATCTGTCGATGGCCTACACCCCTGGCGTCGCACGCGTATGCAACGCCATTGCAGCCGACGAGCGTCTCGCTGACGTGTACACGATTCGCAAGAACACCGTGGCAATCGTCTCCGATGGCACCGCAGTGCTTGGCCTCGGCAACATCGGCCCGAAGGCTTCCATGCCCGTGATGGAGGGCAAGGCGCTGCTGTTCAAGGAGTTCGGTGGCGTCGATGCCTTCCCGATCTGCCTTGACGTGTCGAGCCCCGAAGAGATCATCGAGACCGTCATCCGGCTGGCTCCAACCTTCGGTGGAATCAACCTCGAAGACATCGCAGCACCCGGGGCGTTCCAAGTCGAAGAGGCGCTCAAAGCAGCGCTCGACATCCCGGTCTTCCACGACGACCAGCACGGCACGGCTGTGGTGACCCTCGCTGCGCTCGAAAACGCATTGCGCATCACCGGCAAGAAGATGGCCGACCTCAATATCGTGATCTCTGGCGTCGGTGCAGCCGGTGTTGCTATTGGCAAGATCCTGCTGGGCGCCGGTGCCAGTAAAATTGTTGGTGTCGATAGCAAGGGTGCGGTGTACGACGGACGCGAAGGCCTCAATGCCTGGAAGCAGTGGTTCGCCGAGAACACCAACCCCGACGGCAAACAGGGAGCGCTCTCTGACGTGATGCATGGGGCCGACGTGTTTATCGGCGTGAGTGCACCCGATGTGCTCACCGTGGACGACATCGGCAACATGGCCGCCGATCCCATCGTGTTTGCGATGGCAAACCCCGACCCTGAGATCCGCCCTGAGCTCGTGGGTGACCTCGTCGCCGTGATGGGCACTGGCCGCAGTGACTACCCGAACCAGATTAATAACGTGTTGGCGTTCCCGGGAATCTTCCGCGGTGCGCTTCGACGCACAGGCCACCGACATCACCGAAGGCATGAAACTCGCGGCAGCGAAGGCGATCGCCGAATCGGTGACCGACGAGATGCTGAGCCCGATCAACATCATGCCCTCGGTGTTTGACCGAGAAGTGTCGATGGCGGTCGCGAAGGCAGTTGCTGCTGCAGCGATCGCCGATGGTGTGAGCCGCACGCAAATCAAAGACTGAAAACCATCCAGGCTGAAAACAGCCGAGGATGACAAGCCAGGCTAAAAAGAACCGAGGCCGGTCTGGCAGCTGCGGGTTGATCGTTCTACCGTTACCAAATGCGGCGGTTGGCGAGCGACTTACGGGTGCGCCGCCTCGCCGTGCTGGTCATTGCGGCCCTGCTCGTCGGAGCAATCATCGTGCAGCGTCGGACCATCGTCGATGCGATCGGTTTGCTTCGAGGCTTCTCGGGATCGACGCTGGCGATCTTGGCAGTGCTCGGGATCATCGAGCGGGTCTCGCGAGCCGACGTGATCCGATCGCTCTTGCCCGGAACATCGCTTGGTCGCGCCGAGGTCATTGGTGACGTCGGAGCGGCAGTGAGCAAGGGCGTGCCGGCTGGCGGCCCGCTCGCCACGTTGCTGCGGTGGCAAATCGCACGTGATAGCGGAACGTCTGCGGGCCCGTTCGTCCACATGCTCGTGGCGTCGGGTGTGGCGACGGCCTTTGTGAGCTGGGGGTATCCGTTGGTCGCGACGTTGGCTGACATCAGCCGACGCGATGCCAGCCTCGCTGACCTGTTGATCATTGCCGCCGCCGCAGCGGTCCTGATTGGTTCAGCGTTGTTCTGGTCATTTGCTCTCTTCTCGCCGAAAGCGCACCGTTGGGCCACTGAACGAGCCGAATGGGTGCGCTTCAAGTTCGCTGGTTCGGCACCCGGGTTGGCAAGCGGCGATGCCGTGGCCTTTGTTGACGAGGTACGTGGCTCGCTTCGAGCTACTGCTCGCCGACCGTTCGCGCTCCTGCTGCGAACGACGATTGCCCAGGGGACGGGCGTCATCATCCTCTGGACGGCGCTGCGCGGGCTCGGCGTTGGCGACGAACTTGGCGTCACTGAATTTGCCCGGGTCTTCTTTGTCGCCCATATCCTCGGCTCGTTCGCTCCGACCCCGGGCGGCGTCGGTGTGATCGAAGCAGGGCTGACGGGTGCGCTCGTGGCCGCTGGCGTACAGACTGAAGTGGCGCTCGCCGGCGTGCTCGTGTACCGGTTTATTACCTACGTCCTCCCGATCCTCGTCGGAACCGGTCTTTATCTCTGGTGGCGGCGAACGAGAACGTCACCCGAGCCGACAGCGGTCCTGGTGGAGGGGTTCACCGCCGAACCGACCGGTCGTTAGTCTCAGTAAAATGGGGCACACATCGACACCGGAGTTCTGCACATTCCACGCATTGCGAATCAAGGGTTTTGCGACCGTGGAAACGCTTGGCGAGATGACCGGTTCTGACGCAGCGACGGTGCAGCTGCATCTCGATGGCCTCGCAGCGGCGGCGCACGCCCAGTTCCGCGAAGCAAGATCGTTGTGGCAGTTGACTCCTGACGGCCGCGCCGCGTACCCGGCCATGCTCGATGCCGATCTTGACGGTGCCGACCTCGTCGCGCTGGCGCCCCTCTATAGCAGCTACCTGGAACTGAACACCGAGTTCAAAACGCTCTGCGGCGATTGGCAGCTACGCAATGGCGGGGTCAACGATCACACCGACGCTGCTTACGACGCGGCGGTGATCGCTCGGCTCGTCAATCTCGACGGTCGGGCGCAACCAGTCCTTGTTGCGACGGCCGGCTTACTTGACCGCCTCGCCAGCTACGGGCCCCGCCTTGCTTCTTCAATCAGCCGCTTGCAGTCGGGTGAGTCCAACATGTTCACCGGTGTGATGTGTGGGAGCTACCACGACGCCTGGATGGAGCTACATGAGGACCTGATTCTCACCCAGGGAATCGATCGTTCAGCCGAAGGTTCGTTCTAGCTCCGACATTTCCCTACCCGCAGCGTGCGCGCCATCCTGCTCGTCGGAGCAAACGACCCGCATGAAGTGGCGCGACATCCAATAGGTTCTTTGCCGTGAACAGCACTGTATTTTTGAGGTCTTGCTGATGCCGCGCTTCGGTGTGGTCTCGGTTGCGATGGTCACCGCGTTCGACAACGACGGCGAACTTGATGTCGATGCGGCTGTCGCCCTGGCCAAGTTTCTTGTCGCCGAGGGCAACGAGTCACTCGTCGTTGCCGGCACGACCGGGGAGTCAGCGACACTGAGTATCGACGAGAAACTGACACTGTTCGAGACGATCTCGGCAGCAGTCACTGTGCCGGTTATCGGCGGCACCACGGGTTCCAACACCCGCCATGACATCGGCCTCACCGCCGAAGCGAGCAAGCTCGGCCTCGCTGGGATCCTCGGCGTCAGCCCCTATTACAACCGGCCGTCGCAGACCGGCATCGAGGTCCACTTCCGGGCCATTGCATCGGCCACCGACCTGCCTGTGATGATCTACGACATCCCGAAGCGCACCGGCCGCAAGATGTCGAACGACACCATGATCCGCCTCGCCAACGACGTCACAAACATCGTTGCGCTCAAGGATGCCGCCGGCGATCCAAGCGAGACCGCCAAGGTCATCGCTGGCGCACCGCGCGACTTCGAGGTGTACTCGGGTGATTCCCCGATGAACTTGCCGCTGCTCGCGGTTGGTGCCGTTGGCGCGGTTGGAGTCTGTACCCACTGGGCCGCACCCGAGCACACCAAAATGTTCGCAGCATGGAACCGCGGTGACATCGCGCAAGCACAGCGGATCAACCGCCTATTGATCGAGAGCTACTCCTTCGAAGGCAACGACAACGCACCGAACCCGGTGCAACCCAAGGTCATGATGCAAACGCTCGGCCACCCGGTCGGCGCATGTCGTCTCCCGATGGGCCCAGCCCCAACCGGCACCGTAGACGCCGCCCGAGAGGTCTACAAAAACCTGCTCGCCACCCGTGAAGGATCCCAAAAATGAGCAACCCCCAACCGATGACGGTCCCCCTGAACCCGAAGGTGCCCGTCCGTGTTGTGTTCCTTGGTGGCCTCGGCGAGATCGGCCGCAACTGCATGGTCATCGAGCAGGGAGCGCCTGACGATCCCGACCGCACGATGATGCTCATCGATTGCGGCTTGATGTTCCCTGACCCGCATCATCACGGGATCGATCTGATCCTTCCCGACTTCACGTATCTCCGTGAGAACGCCGAGCGACTGTCGGCCATCGTGTTGACCCATGGCCACGAAGACCACATTGGTGCCATCCAGTACTTGATGCGCAACCGATCAGAAGGCGGGCTTGGCGACCTGCGGAGCGAACCGCTCCCGGTCTACGGTTCGGCACTCGCGCTTGGCCTCGCCCGGAACCGCATCGAAGAGGCCGGCCTCATGTCGAAGATCGACATGCGTCCGGTCCAAGACGGTGAGCAGATCGACATCGGTTCGCTGCTTGTCGAGTTCATCCCGGTCACTCACTCGGTGCCGCACGCGCACGCCATTGCGGTCCACACTGCGCAGGGCATCGTGCTGCACTCTGGCGACTTCAAGATCGACCTCACGCCGGTCGACTCACGCCGCGCCGACCTCGCCCGTATCGGCCAGCTCGCAAAGAACGAAGGCATCCGGTTGCTGATGAGCGACTCGACGAATGCCGAAGAGCCGGGCTACGCGTCGAGCGAGACCAATGTCGGGGGAGTGCTCCGCTCACTGTTCGCGCAGGAACGCGGTCGCAGGATCATCACCGCGAGCTTCGCCAGCCACCTCCACCGCATCCAGCAGATCGCTGATGCAGCAGTCGGCGAAGGCCGCAAGGTTGCCACGCTCGGTTTGAGCATGAAGAAGAACATCCGTCTTGGCCTCGACCTTGGCGTCTTCACCATTCCCGAATCCTCGTTGATCGACATCGAGGAAATCGGTAAGTACAAGCCGGGCGAGGTGTGCATCATTTCGACTGGTTCGCAGGGTGAGCCGATGTCAGCACTCGGTCTGATGGCGCGCGGCGAAAACAAGTGGCTGCAGCTCGGCGAAGATGACACCGTTGTGCTGTCGAGCCACGCCATTCCCGGAAATGAAGGAAGCGTCAACAAGGTGATCGACGGGTTACTGCGGCGCGGTGCCCACGTCGTGCACTCCGGCGTCATGGATGTGCATGCAACCGGTCATGCAAAGGCCGACGACATCAAGACCTATCTGTCGATCGTCAACCCTGAGTGGTTCGTGCCGATTCACGGCGAGTACCGCCACATGGTTGCTAACGCCAAGCTCGGTGAACTGATGGGCGTGCCGACCGACCGGGTGATCGAGTGTGAAGACGGCGACGTCCTCGAACTGTCGTCGCGAGGCCTGGCCCCCGTTGGCCGTGTGCCTGCCGGCTACCTGTACGTCGACGGCATCGTTGGCGACGTCGGCCAAGGCGTCCTGCGTGACCGACAGAAGCTCTCCGAAGAGGGAGTGGTCGTCGTTGTGGTGACCGTCGACATCCAGACTGGCAAGGTCCTTGTCGGCCCAGAGATCATCACGCGTGGCTGGGTGTACGCGCCCGAAGCCGAGGACCTGCTCGACGAGGCTTGCGACACGATTGCTGCGCGCGTCGAGAAGGTGCTGGCCGAGGGCGTCCGCGATGTCGAGCAGTTGGAGCGCGAGGTTCGGCGTGCCGCAGGGAAGTTCGTCAGCGATCGGACCAAGCGCAAGCCCATGATCGTTCCCGTCGTGATGGAAGCCTGACCGGAAATATCGAGAAGTCGCTGAAGGACGTTGATTTCGGGTCCATACTCCAAAGGTGACCCGACGCTCGCTGCTGCTTGCTGCCTCGCTGGTTGTTGTCGCTGCTTGCTCAGGCGGAAGCGACGAGGCAACCTCGGGCGGACGAGGCTCGTTTGTCAGCGACATCGCAGCAGCAGCTGCAGCTGTCGACGCGGCGCTTGGTGGGCCGCAAGAGTTTTTCGAAATCACAGCAACGCCCCAGCTGACCAACGTCTTCGTAGCCATTGACGGGGGCACCGCCGCGGTGCCGTACATCTATCTCGACGGTGAGCTGCAAGCGCCGGCGCCGCGAATCGACGGCGCTGCTGGCCAGACCTTCAAGGCCGACGCCATCGACTTCGACGAGGCAACGGTGCTCGATGGCGTTGAAAACGACTTGCCGAACGCCACGATCGACGCATTCAGCGTCGAGGGCGGCCCGGGCGGCTTCGTGCGTTTCGTCGTGTCTGCGCGCTCGGAACAGGGTGGGGTGCTCGACATCGTCGTTGCTCCCAGTGGTGCAGTCATCGAGGTCAACCTGCTTTGATCGGCATTCGCTCGGGAACTCCGGGCCTTGGTCGATGATTGTCTGTTCGGACCATGCGGGACCGCTGTGACAGTCGGTTGCTACGGTTGGAGCTGTCATGTCCACGTGGGGTCCGTCCAAGAAGAAGCCGCCTGCCAAGAAGCGCGCCGCGAATCAGACGTCGGCCGCCAAGCGGTCCGGCTGCTGCAGAGTTCGTCGCGCACGGCAAAGACATCTCGAGCGTCGTCGAAAGCAGACGACACCGAGGTGATGCCAGCAAGCCGCTCGAAGAAACAGCCCTCGGACGTGCGTGACCAAACCCCGTCCGAGGTCATTCGCGGCGATGGTGCTACGGCTGAACTGCGTGGCGTCCTTGACGGGCGCGAGCACGAGTTCCTTGGCCTCGGTCTGATTGGCGGCGGCGTGCTGTGTGCGCTCGCCGTGTATGTCGACCTCGCAGGCCCGTTGGGGCGCGGCATCGAGACGCTGATCGGCTGGTTCATGGGCCTTGGGCGCTTCGCCGTGCCAATCATTCTCATTGTGACCGGCGTCTCGTTCGTCAAGCGGGGTCGTTCGTACAGCCCTGTTCGCCTTGCGGTCGGCTGGACCGCGATCGTCCTCTCGCTGCTTGGTCTGCTACACCTGCTGCGCGGGCCCGACAAGATTTCGGCGAGCGCTGACGACCTCGGCCCAGCCGGAGGTTGGTTCGGCGCGCTCGCAGCTGAGCCGCTACGAGCCGGTGTTGCCGGTCCCGGCGCCGTGGTGGTCCTCTCGGCCATGCTGATTGCTGGCGGCCTCCTCATCACTCAGACGTCATTGCGCACGATGGCCACATCGACTGGTGGGTTCCTTTCCACGCTGCTCCGGCCACTTGGCCGTGCCGCCCGGTCCGGGATCAGCAGTATCTCGACACTGAGCAGCGACCACGACGAGAGCGGCGAACTGCGTAGCTACGACTCGTCGGGGATGGCTACCTCGGGTGAACTCGCCGTCCCCGGTTCGGTTGCCGGGGAGCCGATGGCGCTGCAGGTCGGAGCCGAGTTGTACGACTTCGAACACGACGGTGACGAGTGGAGCGAGCCTGACGTGGCTGCTGGCGGGCCGTCGGCGAAACGCAAACGCGCGGCGAAAAAACCGAAACCCAAGGTGAATACCGGATCCAAGCCGGGTGACCTGGCGACCGATGGTGTCCAGGTCGGCGACTGGATCCTTCCGCCCAACAGTTTCCTCGAAACCGCCGGCGAACAAAAGATGGACATTAAGGCCATCGAGAAGCGTGGCGAAACGCTGCAAGAGTCGCTCATCTCGCACAACGTTGAGACCGAATTGATTGGTATGACCGTCGGCCCGACCGTCACTCGTTACGAGCTCGAACTCGGCCCGGGCGTCAAGGTTGCGAAGGTCACGAACTTGCAGAAAGACATCGCCTACGCAATGGCGGCGACCGATGTGCGCATTCTGGCCCCGATCCCTGGCCGCTCGGCTATTGGCGTCGAAGTGCCGAACCATCAACGTCAGCTCGTCGCACTTGGCGATCTGATGGTGTCTCCCGAGGCAAAGAAGGCCGATTCGCCCCTCGACGTCGCGATCGGCAAAGACATCGCGGGCAGGGCCGTCTTCCTCGACCTCGCATCCACCCCACACATGCTCATCGCTGGTGCAACGGGTGCGGGCAAGTCGTCTGGTATCAACTGCATCATCACGTCGCTGCTCATGCGGACGACACCCGATGATGTTCGCCTGATCCTGATCGACCCCAAGCAGGTCGAGATGGGGCAGTACCAGCGTTTGCCACATCTGCTCACGCAGCCGGTCACCAACCCGAAGAAGGCAGCGAACGCACTCGGGTGGGCGGTCAAGGAGATGGAGCGTCGCTACGACGTGCTCTCTGAGGTCGGCTACCGCGACATCGGTGGCTACAACAAGTCCTTCAAAAAGGGCGAGATCGAGCAGCCCGTTGGATGGGACCCCGACAGCGCGCCGGTGTATGAGCACATGCCCTACATCGTCATCGTGGTCGACGAACTTAACGACCTGATGATGGTCGCTGCACGCGACGTCGAGGAGTCGATCACCCGCATCGCTCAAAAGGCGCGTGCCGTTGGTATCCACCTCATCGTTGCCACGCAGCGCCCTTCGGTCAACGTCATCACCGGCGTGATCAAGGCGAACATCCCGGCCCGGATGGCTTTTGCTGTTTCGTCGTTGACCGACTCCCGAGTCATTCTCGATCAGCCCGGTGCCGACAAGCTGGTAGGCAAGGGCGACATGCTGCTCCTGCCGGGCAACTCCTCCGTCGCTAATCGCATCCAGGGAGCGTTCATCACCGAAGAAGAGGTCCGTAAAGTCGTTGCTCACTGGCGTGCCCAAGCGCCGGAACCAATTCATTCGACCGATGTCGAAGACGGCGACGCCGCACCCAAGTTGGACGCACACGGATTCGCCGGCAGCGATCGGCCCGCACTTGTGCCGCCAACGCTGGGTGCTCCCGGCGCTGCTCCGATGGGGTCGATGGATCTCACCTCCGATGCCAACGCCTTCTCTGCTGGCGAAGAAGACGAAGACACGGTCATGATGCGCCAGGCAATGGAACTCATCGTGCGCAGCCAACTCGGCTCGACTTCGATGTTGCAGCGCAAACTCAAAGTTGGCTTCGCCCGAGCCGGTCGCATTATGGACCTCCTCGAAACTCGCGGTGTCGTTGGCCCCAGCGAGGGCTCGAAGGCGCGCTCCGTGCTGATGACGGTCGAAGAGTACGAACTACTCCAACAGAACGGCCAGCTATAGCTGACAGGGCTGCGGTCTGCCAGCATGGGCGTATGGCCCATGCTGTTCTCACGCCGGAGCTCACCGAGATCACTGACGGGCTGCGTTTTCCCGAGGGGCCGATCGCGATGCCTGACGGCTCGGTGATCGTCGTCGAACTGTTCTCCGCTTGCCTCACTCGGGTGTGGCCTGATGGCACCAAGGAACGGGTTGCTGAAACACCGGGGGGCCCAAACGGAGCAGCCATCGGGCCTGACGGCGCGATTTATTTGTGCAACAACGGAGGGTGCTTCACGCCGATCGAACGTAACGGCCGGTTCCAGCCGGGCGGCTACGACCCGGGGCGATACCTCGGCGGCAAGATCCAGCGGGTAGATCTACACGACGGCTCGGTCACCGATCTGTACACCGAGTGTGAGGGACGCCCGCTGCGAGCCCCGAACGATTTGGTGATGGACGGTCACGGCGGATTCTGGTTCACTGATCACGGCATTCGCGACCTGGATGCACGGACGGCTGACCTCACAGCGATCTATCACGCAAAGTGCGATGGTTCGGAGATCACCGAGGCAATTTTCCCGGTCGAGGGTCCGAATGGGATCGGCTTGTCGCCTGCTGGCACGATGCTGTACTGGGCCGAAACGCATACGGGGCGGGTGTTTGAACGAGAGATCGAGGAGCCTGGCCGCCTTGCGGTGGGCGGGCGGACGCGCGTCCTTCATGGGTTGTCCGGTCACCAACTGCTCGACTCGCTGGCGGTGGATCACGACGGTTGGGTATGCGTGGCCACATTGCTCAACGGTGGCATCACGGCAATCTCACCCGACGGAGAGCACACCGAGCACCACGCCACCGGCGACATATTCACGACCAACATTTGTTTCGGTGGTGACGACATGTCAACGGCGTTCGTGACCTTGTCGGGCACGGGTCGGCTCGTCTCTTTCCCATGGCCGCGTCTTGGGCTGCGACTCGCACACCAGTAACAGCCTTCGGTCGTTTGCGTCGACGAGTTGGTTGGTATGCCACCCGATTTGTTGACGCAAACGTGCACAAACGGGTAGAGGTGTGTCCGAATGGGTGCCAGATAGCGTCGGGCCCATGGTGCAGCGGTTCTATATCGAAACACTGGGCTGCCCGAAGAACGATGTCGACTCAGACAAGCTCGTCGGTGCACTGCTTGCAGACGGCATGGAGTCGACCGACGACGCCGCAGGGGCTGACCTTGTGGTGGTCAACACCTGCGCATTCATCGACGAGGCGCGTCGCGAATCGATCGCACGAGTGCTCGACGCCCAGCGCCTCGACGGTTCGAAGCTCGTCGTCACCGGATGCATGGCCGAGCGCTACGGCGACGAGCTGGCCGCCGAATTGCCGGAAGTCGACCAGGTCGCAGGGTTTGGCATGGCGTTCAACATGCGCCCCGAGCAGCGTGACGGCACTGAAGTGCCCAAGCTGAAAAGCGGGCGCAAGCTCATCCCCGTATCCGAAGCGCCGCTGCCCGACTTCGATCTTCTCAACTTGCCGCGGCCGAAGTCAGCCGTGCCGTGGGCGTACGTCAAGATCGCTGAAGGCTGCGATCGTTCGTGTGGCTTCTGTGCCATCCCGAGCTTTCGTGGACCGCAGCGCAGCCGTGACGTGTCATCGATCCTCACCGAGGTCGAACAGTTGGCAGCACGCGAGATCGTGTTGGTCGCTCAGGATCTCGCCTCGTACGGCAAGGACCGCCCCGACGAAATGGGTGCCGGTTCGATCGTGCCGTTGATCGATGCCGTGGCTGCACAAGTCGACCGAGTCCGGTTGCTCTATTTGTACCCGAGCGATCTCACCGACGGCTTGATCGATTCGATCTGCAACTCGGGTGTTCCGTATTTCGACCTTTCGCTGCAGCACGTCAGCAAGCCGTTGCTGCGCAAGATGCGCCGCTGGGGTGACGGTCAGCGCTTCCTCAATCGCATCGGTGATATCCGTGAACGCGAGCCTGAAGCAGCATTCCGGAGCAACTTCATCGTCGGCTACCCGGGCGAAACCGAAGACGACCACGACCAGATGCTTCGCTTCATTGAAGAGGCCCAGCTCGATTGGTGCGGCTTTTTCTCGTACAGCAACGAAGACGGCACTTATGCGGCCGACTTGGTGAAGAAGGGTGAAGGCGTCGTGCCGGCCGGGCTGATGCACGAGCGGCTCGCCGAACTCCGTCAAATGCAAGACGACATCACTGCTGCTCGACGCGATGACCTGATCGGCACCACGATGTCGGTGCTCGTCGATGCTCCGGGCGTGGCCCGCAGCCACCGTGAGGCGCCCGAGATCGATGGCATCATCCATGTCGGCGATGATGTAACGGTGGGAGAGTTCGCCGAGGTCGAGATCGTTGACGCATTGGGGCCTGATCTGGTCGCCGCTGGAGTCGATGTCGCATCGCTCGACACCGAGGAATCGGCAGCGCTGTAGTGGCAACAACGGAGGCAACGCAGAGCCAAGGCTTGTCGATCGCCAGTTGGGCGAACGCCATCACCACGGCCCGTTTACTGTTGTCGCCGTCATGTTCTGGGTGATTCCTAATCATCAGCGTGGCGCATGGATTGCCTGCCTCCTCTGGTTTGTCTTGTGTTTCAGTGACTTCATCGACGGTTACGTCGCTCGGCGACGTGGTCCCACCGCAGCGGGTGCATTCCTCGATCCGCTCGCCGACAAGGTGCTCATTCTCGGTGCCATGTTCACCCTGGTTAGTACCGACGTTTTCTGGGTGGTTCCGGTGGTCATCATCGCTGCACGTGAGCTGATCATCAGTGTCTACCGGGTTTTGGTGAGCGGTAAGGGCATCAGTGTTCCTGCATCGAAAATTGCGAAGTACAAGACGTTTGCGCAGCAACTTGCGGTCGGGTTCGCACTCCTGCCATGGACGGCGCTTGACGCCACGTGGTTGTGGAAGGGCCTGCTCTGGACCGCCGTCGTGCTGGCTTTGATCAGCGGCGCCCAATACCTCAGCCACGCCCGCAATCCGCAGTAGCCCGCCGAGATACACCGCTGGGGCCTGGTGCAGCGCCGAATTTGGGCCACACTGAGCGGATGCGTTGTGATGTGTTGGCTGTCGGAACCGAGTTATTGCTGGGCCAGATCATTGATTCGAACTCGGCCTGGATGGGGAGCGAGTTGGCGCTCCATGGGATCGATTCACTCGTGCAGGTCAAAGTCGGCGACAACATTGGCCGGATTGAAGTGCAGCTCCGGCGGATGCTGGCCGATGCCGACGCAGTCATCATGTGCGGTGGGCTCGGCCCGACACATGACGACCTGACGCGTAGCGCAATCGCTGCGGTGATGGGCGTCGAGCTCATTGAAGATCCGGCGCTCGTCGAGGTCATCCGCTCAATGTTTGAGTCGCGGGGGCGTGTGATGGGCGAGAGCAACCGGCAACAGGCAGAGGTGCCGGTCGGCGCGTCGATCATCCCGCAGACCCGAGGTACCGCTCCCGGCTTGATCTGTCCGATCATGATTGATGGCGTGACCAAGGTGGTCTACGCAGTGCCTGGTGTCCCACACGAGATGCAGGACATGATCCACCGGGCCATCATTCCTGACCTGCTCGAGCGCAGCGGCGAACGCGCCGTCATTGCCTCGCGGGTTCTGCGTACCTGGGGCGAGAGCGAGAGCGGTCTGAACGAACGTCTGGACGGCATCATCGACCAATTGGAAACGCCGGACACGCCGACGCTCGCTTTTCTGGCGAGTGGTTGGAACGGCCTGAAGGTCCGGCTCACGGCGAAAGGCACAAGCGCTGACGCCTGCACTGCCCAGCTCGATCATTGGGAAGTAATGGTTCGCGAGGAGATCGACGAGTTCGTGTTTGGAACCGACAAAGACACCATGGAATCCGTCGTCCTCGATCTCTGTCGCCAGCGCGGTCTGACGCTGGCTGTTGCGGAGTCGGTTACCGGCGGCCTTGTCGGCGGGCGACTCACCGACATTCCGGGGGCGAGCGATGTGTTTGTTGGCGGAAGTGGTCAGCTACGCGACCTCGGTGAAGCAGCAGTTGCT
>CAJJBX010000022.1 GCA_905182555.1 uncultured Ilumatobacter sp.
GCTGATTTGTTCGGCGGACACACCGTTCTCTTCCGCAACCAACTCGTACATCAGCAGCAAAATCGCCGCTGTCGAGTTGATTGTCATCGACGTCGACACCTTGTCGAGCGGAAGTCCTGCGAGCAGGAGCCGCATGTCTTCCATCGAGTCAATGGCCACGCCGACCTTGCCGACCTCACCTTCAGCCCGACCGTGGTCAGAGTCGTAACCCATCTGGGTAGGAAGGTCAAACGCACAGCTGAGGCCGGTCTGGCCGGCGTTCAGCAGGAACTTAAAGCGTTCGTTCGTCGCTTCGGCATTGCCGAAACCCGAGTACTGGCGCATTGTCCAGAGGCGACCGGTGTACATCGAGGAGTACACGCCACGCGTATACGGCGGCTCCCCCGGCGCTCCGAGCTTCGATGCTGCACCCCAGTCAGCGAGATCGTGTTCGTCGTACAGCTTCCTGATCGGGATGCCGGAGTCGGTCTGAGGGAGATCGGAAACGTCAGCCATGTAGGTGATCGTATTCCGACCCAGGCCCGCCGACCCAGTGCAGTCCAGGTTGCTTTCTCAGCGGGCTGCGACGATGGCTACTTCCATCTGCCACTCAGGTCGGGCCAGCTCGGGCACCGTGACCAAGGTCGATGCTGCCCGGTGCGCTCCGAGGAAGCCGTCCCGTGCAGCCATGACAGGCCCCAGCGGCTGGCCGGCAACGACGTAGGTGGTGACTGACACCACGTCGTTGCGCGACATCTGAGCGTCGTCGAGCATTGCAGCGATGTTCTGCCACACGACTGCTGCCTGATCCCCGACGTCAGCCGGTGTCGAACCATCAGGCGCAGTGGGCACGACACCCGAGGTGTGGAGCCAGCGCGTTGGAGTTTCTGTGATCACAGCGTGGTGGTAGTTCGCAGCCGGAGCCGCAATCGAGGTTGGATTGATCGAGCGGTTCACACCATCAGCGTCGCACAGCAGCCTTATGCTCGCCACGATGGACGAGCGGCAGTCACCCGGGCCGATCTCGCGCTGGCTCAGCACTGCGCAACCCGAGGCACTGTTCGTCCTGTCAGCCGTAGCTCAGTACATCGGCGCAGCGCTCGCCGTTTTGCTCTTCGATCAAGTCGAGCCACAGACGGTGGCGTGGTTCCGAGTGATGGGCGCAGGCATCGTGCTGCTCGTCATTTCACGCGGCTGGTGGCGCGAATGGACGCGGGAACAGTTGGTTGGCGTTGCGCTGTTTGGCATCACGACAGCGCTGATGAACATCTTCTTCTACTTGGCAATCGACCGCATCGACTTGGGCAAAGGCGTCACGATCGAGTTCATTGGACCAATTCTCGTTGCAGCCTGCACAACACGGTCCGTGCGAAACGGCGTGGCGCTCGCGTTCGCCATCGTTGGCGTCGTAGTACTCGGCGGTGTAGAAGTCGACAACAACCTTGCAGGCCTCGTGTTCATCCTGATCGCGTCTGCTCTGTGGGCGCTCTACATCGTCTTCGGGGCCCGGGTCGCTCACGTCGATCGCGGCGTCGCCGGCCTCGGTCTCGGCCTCGTCATCGGCACAATCGCGACCGCTCCCATCGGCGCACCGTGGAGCGGACCCGTCTGGGTTTCCCCCCTCCTCCTCGGTCTGTGCCTGCTCGTCGGCGTCTTCTCCAACGCCGTCGGCTACGGCATCGACCAGTTCACCTTGCGGCGCATTCCGATCCGGCGCTTCTCGCTCCTTCTCGCGCTGCTTCCGGTCACCGCATCGCTCGTCGGGTGGATCGCCCTCGATCAGCGCCCTTCGACGATCGATGTCATTGGCATCGCACTGGTTCTGATCGGCGTTGCCATGCAGGAACGCGACGAAATCGAACGTGTCGAGCGAGTTGTCCAGACCGATCCGGCCTAATACGCAGGTTCCGCCGACCCTCGGCTCGCTTGACACCGGAGCTACTGTTTGAACATGGCCAACACGATGGAAGACAAGCTCGCCGAAATGGAGAAGGAGGCGACCACTCCGACGGGAGGCTTCGCCGCCGAGCGCCTCCATCGCAAGCAACGCCTCGCCTGCGGCGCTGCGCACAATGGGTCGCTTGCACCTCGCTGAGGGAGTGGCCGGCCACGTGACCGTGCGCGACCCCGAGCACCTTGACCGTTTCTGGGTCAACCCCTTCGGCACCAATTTTAAACTGATGACGGTCAGCGACCTCATCTGCGTCAACCACGAGGGTGAAGTGGTCGAAGGTGACGGACCGCTCAACCAGGCAGCATTCGCCATCCACGGCCAGATTCACCAGGCTCGTCCCGATGTGATCGCCGCGGCGCACTCACACTCGATGTACGGCAAAACATTCTCCACGCTCGGCAAGCCGCTCAAGATGATCACGCAGGACTCGACGATGTTCTACAACGACGTCGCCCTCTGCAACGACGGCAGCGGTGCCGTCGTGCTCAGCGAGGAGATCGGCAAGAAAATGGCCGACGCACTCGGCGACAAGAAGGCCATGATCCACCAGAACCATGGGCTGATCACTACGGGCGGTTCGGTCGACGCCGCCGTCTGGTGGTTTATTGCGCTTGAGCGCGCCTGCCAGAGCCAACTCGTCGCCGAAGCTGCCGGCACTCCGATTGAGATCCCACAAGCCTTCTGCGAAGACGGCCTGAAGGCGCAGGGCCAAGATTTCGCCGGCTGGTTCCAGTTCCAGCCGTTCTGGGACGAACTCGTCGCACGCGAGCCCGAATTCCTCAACTGATCTGCACTCGCCAGATCGCCCGGTTGCTGCGTTGTTGACGCGTCGCTGCGCGCCACCGAAGTTGCCGTCGACACCGACGTCGTGGGCTCCCGCGCTACCAAACGTTTTCTGACACGGCCCCCTGGCCGATTCAGCGGCAATGGTGGTGCGATGCAGCAGCCGGTGGTGACCGTCGTAGCCGCCGGTGGCCCGGTGCAGATCAAATTAGCTGTGTCTATTTTTGCTAATTTCTTAACCATTTTAGTTGTGATCCAATTAGCTTTGTAAGCAACAATCATAGGGCATTTTTTAGCAGCCAATTCTAATGATACAGTACCAGATGTAGCCAATGCAGCTGAACTAATAGCCGTCCTGTTTCAGGATGCTTGCGGATAATCGGGTGGAGTTGGGTGGCCATTGCCTCGTCGGAGGGCCGGATGTCCATGCTTCGGTCGGTGGCCTGATCGTGGGCACCGTACGTCCCGTCAGGTGCGTAGCCGCCCCGAGCCGAGTGCACTGCCATCTTTCCGTCAAGGCGAGCCCGGAGGTCAGCGGGCATGGCATCAAGTGCAGCGTGCTGGTTGACGTACAGCGTGTCACCGCCCATCGGAGGAATCTGCACCCCGAACAGGCAAGTTCCTGAAGGCGGCGTGGCTTGGAAGCTCCAGTCGCTGTGCCAGACCTCAGCGAAGACGGCGATGTCTCGTCGGCACGACGCTCGACAGCGATCACGTGGTCACGCCCATCGATCGGCGCAATAAACGGGTCATCACCGAAGCCACCGAAGGCGAGCGTGAACCGTTCAAGATCGTCGTCGGTCATTGCCTGGTCGGGGAAGGCCAGAACATGATGCTCCAGCCAGGCAGCCCGAATTTCAGCAACCGTTTCTGTGTCGAGCGGTGCGGAGAGGTCGGCGCCGGTCACTGTTGCTCCACACGCCTGTCCCGACTTGACCACGTTGATCGCCATCACCCGAACGTAGCGCTACGACCGCCAACCCTCGGCGCTGGGGCGCTTCGGGTCGAACACTGACGGCAATTTCGATCAGCTGAGGCCGGGAGCGCACAGCCCGTCGAGTTCCTTGATCTGAATGCGATCACGGTTCTCATAGGTCACTTCGTTCTCGGGGTTCGGCTTCAGGTTGAAGACCCGGAACTCCATATCGCTCGTGTCGACCGTCAAGATGCGCCCGATCAGCGGCTCGCCGAGATCGAGGATGACCTTGATGGTTTCGAGCGCCTGGATCGAACCAACGATGCCGGGCAGCACGCCGAGCACGCCTGCTTCGGCGCAGCTCGGTGCGAGCTCAGCCGGAGGCGGCTCGGGAACCATGTCGCGATAGGTCGGCCCCTTGGTCGGGTGGAACACGCTGACCATGCCTTCGAAGCGGAAGATTGAGCCGTGCACGACCGGGATGCCGAGCTTGACGCTGGCGTCGTTGAGCAGATAGCGGCTCGGGAAGTTGTCGGCACCGTCGACGACAACGTCGTAGCCCTCGAGAATTTCCATGATGTTCGACGCATCGAGCCGCGTGTCGTACGTGACAACGTTGACGTCCGGGTTGAGCATGGTGAGCGTCTTCTTCGCCGAATCAACCTTGCGGTCTCCGATGCGGTCGATGTTGTGCAAAATCTGGCGCTGCAGGTTCGACGCATCGACGTCGTCCATGTCAACGATGCCAATCGTGCCGACGCCGGCCGCTGCGAGATACATCGCCGAAGGTGAGCCAAGTCCGCCGGCACCGAGCATCAAGACCTTTGCATCGAGCAACTTGACCTGGCCGGCAGTGCCGACTTCGGGGAGCAGCAGGTGCCGCTTGTAGCGATTGTTCTGCTCAGGCGTGAGCGACACGGGCGCCTTCCACTCGCGGCCCTCGTCTTTCCAGCGGCCGTAGCCGCCCTCCATCGAGAGCACGTTCGTGTAGCCGAGTTCGGCGAGCGTCTTGGCAGCAAATGCCGACCGAACACCTCCGGCGCAGTACGCCACGATTGGCGCTTGCTTGTCGATGATACGACCCTCGATCTGGGCTTCGAGATGGCCGCGCGGGATGTGGATGGCACCGAGCAGGGCACCTTCGTCGTATTCGTCGGGCTCGCGGACGTCGAGAACAATTGCGCCGTCGGAAATCGCTGCCGCAGCGCCCTCGGTATCGACTTCGGTGATCTCAGACTTTGCAGCGGCGAGAAGGTCGCGGAACGTTGCCATGGTGAAAAGTCTACCAATCAGGTCGGGTATCGAGTGGGGGTCTGGTGCAACCCACTCGCCGACCGAACAATTCCCGCCCCTGTCGGCCCGTCGGATGTTTTGAAGCCAGAACGATCATCAGCTTCGTCATTCGTTAGCGTGCCGCCGTGAGCAACGCCCCCACCGCTTCCAAGAAATTGTTCACGGCCTCCGCTGCGTCAAACGACGGCCAGTTCACCCCGCAAGACTGGGCGCTCTTCGTCTCGGTTGCTGCGATCTGGGGCTCATCGTTCGTTTTCATCGACATCGGTCTCGATGCGCTTCCGCCGGGCCTGATCACTCTGGTCCGCGTGGGTTCTGGCGCTGCGGCACTGTGGGCGCTCCCCCGGTCAATCACCACCCGGGTCGGGCGCGCGGTCACCGACGTCCAGATCGAGCCCGATGACCGGGCCAAGCTGCTCCTGCTTTCGGTGATCTGGGTTGCTATCCCGTTTACTCTTTTCCCGATTGCTGAGCAACACATCAACTCGTCGGTCACCGGGCTACTCAACGGCGCAACTCCGATCTTCGCCGCCACGGTTGCTGCCGTGCTGCTTCGACAACGTGCCCATGGAGCGCTGCTGCTTGGCCTTATCGTCGGCTTTGCTGGCATCGCATTGATCAGCGCTCCGTCGGTCCGCAACGGTTCGAACGCCGCTTCTGGCGTGTTCATGGTGCTCGGCGCAACGGCGTGTTACGGCTTCGCCATCAACCTCGCTGCGCCACTCCAGAAGAAGTACGGCTCGCTGCCGTTGATGGCGCGCATGCTTGGACTCGCAACGCTGTGGACCATCCCCTATGGCCTGTGGGACATTCGCAGCGCCGAGTGGGAAGTCGGCCCTCTCATCGCCGTACTCGTACTCGGCGTGTTCGGAACGGGTATTGCGTTCGCCATCATGGGCACCCTCGTCGGCCGCGTGGGGTCGACTCGCGCTTCATTCATCACCTACCTCATCCCGGTGGTGTCACTCGCCCTCGGCATGGCTTTTCGCGGTGACACGGTCGCTCCGATTGCTGTTGTCGGCATCGGGCTCGTGATCAGCGGCGCATTCCTCGCCAGCCGTTCTCAGGCCCGAGTCAGCGAACCAGCGCTGGCAGGATCTCGCCGATCTGGCCGACCAGAAGATGGTCCCCATACCGATCCATTCCTGTCTCGGCCCCGTTGACAATGATCACCGTCGCGCCGTTCGCCTTCGCTCGCGGCACGCAGTTGGCGGCCGGGAAAACGCTGAGCGTCGAACCAACGGCCAGCAGCACATCGGACTCTTCGCTCACCCGTAATGCACGGTCGATCACTTCGGGCACGAGTGCCTGACCGAAGCTGATGGTGTCGCTCTTCAAGATGCCGCCGCACTCCAGACACGACGGATCGATCTCGCCCGCGCGCACCCGTTCGAGGCTCTGTTCCATTGGCCGCTGGTCCTTGCATTCCCAACAGCGGGTAAACCACACCGTGCCGTGCACCTCGATGACCTTGGTCGGATCGTTGCCGGCCTTTTGATGCAGACCGTCGATGTTCTGCGTGATGAGGCCATGCAGTTGACCACGCTGCTCAATCTCGACGATGGCAGCGTGGCCGCGGTTCGGCTGCGCCGTCCAGGCCGGAGTGGTCAGTCGGTTCTGCCAGGCGGCGTGTCGCACCTCGGGCTCGTTGAGGTAGTTCTGGAGTTTTGATGCCTTCTCGGCTGCCGGGTTGTTCGTCCATAGGCCGTTCGGGCCACGAAAGTCAGGGATCCCCGAGTCGGTCGAGATGCCCGCTCCGGTCAGCACGACGACGCGTGAGGCCTTGGCGAGCGCCTCACGAGCAGCGCCGTGGCCAACAGGAAGGTTGGGCACCGATGCATCGTCGTCGAACACACCTCGATACCTACCAACCAACTCGCTGTGATCCACTCGATCCGCGCAGCAACAGCCAGCAACGGTAAACGGATGAGCAAGAACCTCGGCTCCCGCTTCGGTGCCGCGCCATGCCAGCGTGGGCCATCGTGTCTGATCAGGTCTTCCATCGCAGCAAATTGCGACGCCGGCGCACCTTTGCCATCATCAGTCACCCTGACGCGGGCAAGACCACGCTCACGGAGAAGTTCCTCCTCTATGCGGGCGCAATCACCTCGGGCGGCGCGGTCAAAGCCCACGAGGGTCGGCGCTCAGCCACATCCGACTGGATGGACATGGAGCAGAAACGTGGCATTTCGATCACGTCAACCGCCCTGAACTTCCCTTACCGGCAACACGAACTCAACCTGCTCGACACTCCGGGTCACCGTGACTTTTCCGAAGATACGTACCGCGTACTGTCAGCCGTCGACGCGGTCGTGATGGTGCTTGACTCAGCGAAGGGCATCGAGCCCCAGACACTCAAGCTGTTCGAAGTATGTCGTACACAAAAGCTTCCGGTCATCACGTTCCTCAACAAGCTCGACCGGCCCGGCCTCGAACCGCTCGAACTCCTCGACATGATCGAAACCCAAATCGGCCTCCGACCGACTCCTGCCACATGGCCGGTCGGCTCATTCGGTGATCTGCGCGGCGTGATCGATCGTCGCACCGACGTCTTCACCCGCTTCACGCGAACCGCTCGCGGTTCAAAAATTGCCCCCGAAGAAGAGGTCGACGCCGAGCGCGCCGCAGCCGAAGAGGGCAAAGAGTGGGACAAGGCCGCTGAAGAGAGCGGCCTCCTCGACGCGATCGGCGCAAACGTCGACCTCGAGTCGTTCCTCGCAGGTGAGTCGACGCCAGTATTCGCCGGTTCGGCGCTGACAAACTTCGGTGTCCGTCACCTGCTCGACGCCATCGTCGACCTCGCACCAGCCCCGCTGCCGCGGCTCGACATCAACAACGAGCCTCGCGGGCTCGACACTCCGGTGTCGGCATTCGTGTTCAAGGTCCAGGCCAACATGGACAAAAACCACCGCGACCGAATCGCCTTTGCACGCATCTGTTCGGGCAAGTTCGACCGCGGCATGGTCATGACCTGCGAACGCACCGGCAGGCCATTTGCCACGAAGTACGCCTCCACGGTGTTCGGTGCCGAGCGCACGACCGTCGACGAGGCATTCCCCGGCGACGTGGTGGGGCTCGTGAACGCGACCGGCCTCAACATTGGTGACTCGCTGTTCGACGAAACTGGCCCGGAGGTCAAGTTCCCGCCGATCCCGTCGTTCGCACCTGAAGTGTTCGCCACGGCCCGGCCCATCGACACCGCCAAGTCGAAGCAGTTCCGCAAGGGCCTCGCACAGCTCAACGAAGAGGGCGTCGTTCAGGTCCTGAAAGACCCAGACTGGGGCGATGCCTCGCCCGTTCTCGCCGCAGTTGGACAACTCCAATTCGATGTCTTCGCCAACCGACTCGAGTTCGAGTTCAACGCCCCAATCGAGATCTCGCCGGCGTCGTATCAGGCGATCCGTGTGACCGACAAAGAGTCGGCCGATGTGCTCCGACAGAAGCCAGGCGTCCGTATCCTCGCTCGATTCAGCGGCGATCTCGTCGCCTTGTTTGAGAACAAATACGCCCTCCAGCGCATCGAGCAGAACGAACCCGAGCTCAGGCTCGACCCCATCGTTGCCACCTAACCCTCAGTCGGGCGGCCCCAAGCTGCACATCGGACCCGGCTGATCAGCGGGGCGCGATCGCGAACCAGTTCAACAAAGGTCGATCCAGTGTCGAGCAGGATCGCCTCGTTGTTTGCATCGATCAGCGCAGCCTTTGCTAGCGCAGGCTTACCCCATAGCATAAAAACTAGCCCCGAACGTTGTTCGCTGAGCGCTTTGATCACTTCATTAGTGAGGCTTTCCCAACCTTTACCTTGGTGAGCACCTGCTTGGCTTTGTTGTCGACAGCAATCTGGTTACCCGACGCTGCGAGGTGCCGGTTGCCATTCTGGGACCGGAGGTATTTCTGGGAGTCAGCGTCCCACGCCCAGTCGACGGACACACCGTCCATGGCCACGCTGAAGGCGGGGCTGGGTACCGCACCAAGGTCGGCCGGTACGGTCCACGAAGCGTCGATCCCCCACAGCTGGCGAGCCGGGCCCGCAGTTGCCGCGTTCTCGATGGCGCACGTCGGACTGAGCTGCAGATTGTGCGGGGCCGAACGACTCGAACCACGGCTGTAGCAGGGGTTTCTCTGTGCGGAAAAGTTGACGAGGACTCCTGACTGGTCGGCCGATTCGATCCAATTCGTCACGCCTCTGTTGCCACCTGACCACGCCAGGATCGGCCGGTTCATTGAGGCCAGGATGTCAAGATCGCCGGTGCGCGCCGAACGAACAGGCCCAACTCGGTCGGGCAGTTGTGTCTGGAACAGCGCGACGAATCGCGTGACCCCTTCAACGTTCTCTTCAAAAACGACGTCGGCCTGATCGAGACCCCACTGGGGCCGTGCCCGCACGTAATTGTCGATCTTTGCTGCCACGATCGGCCGATTGGCAATTTCTTGGCCAACGGGCTCACCAGTCAGTGCTGCAAGGCCGACGAGCGCAGGGCGGGGTTCGTAGGGTTCCCAGATTGGCACACCATTCTCAACGAGAGTGGTGGGGACAGGGATCGTGGTCGTGGTCGTGGTCGTGGTCGTGGTCGTGGTCGTGGTGGGTGTGGTTGTCGAGGTCGTCGAGGTCCTCGCCGGCACCGTCGTGGTGGTGGTCCTGATCATTGTGGCGGTCGATGTCGATGGAACCGAGATCGACAGCGTCTCGTCGCCGCCACCCCTGACGCTCACCAGTGCGACGACGGCGAGCGCGCCAACCAGCACCACTGCGCCTCCGACAACGAGGCGTCGGCGGCCGAAATTCGGAGTTTGATCGTCGGTCATCGCTCCAGAACGTAGCCCTCCGGCAGGCTTCTGCACCCTCGACGTTCACATTCACGAAGGCACTTTCTACGGCGATCCACCCGAGCCAGAGAGCAGCCCTGATTACCAAGAACCAGAGCCACCGCCGCCTCCACCACCGCCTCCGAAACCTCCACCATCGAAACCTCCACCATCCCGAAGACCGCCACCGTTCGAAACCTCCTCCGTCGAAACCTCCACGAACCGGGGTGCACTGGCATTCCCATTTGTCGACCGAACCGCCCACTGTTGCGATGCCGACTTCTTCTGCTCATCTCATCTGTCGCCATTGCGCGGAGGTCCTCGTGTCGCTTCACTCCCTGACCCCTTCAACCCCACCGAACCCATTCGCCCCGTCTCCGCCACCCCCTCCATCTGGCCCACCGTCGGTTATTGGGCGTGCTCAAACTTCCGGCCCCTCCGAACCCAACGATCCCACCGGGGGCGACTCACTCGATGCTGCCACGCTCGTCACGATTCGACCGTGGATCGACCCGGTTGTCGACGATCGCGGCCACGACGCCGCTGGGGTGAGCACGAGCACGGCGGAGCTCGGCGTGCTCGGCCCGACAGCAACGTGGTTGCTCCGCAGGTTGGCCTCAGGTCTTGAAGTCGAACCCGATGGCTACGAATTGGATCTCCAAGTGACAGCGGCGTCAATGGGGCTCAAATTCTCCACTGGCCGATCGAGCCCGTTCAGTCGAGCGTTGCAGCGCTGCGTGATGTTTGGGATGGCGCACCCACTTCCAGATGGCGGGCTTGCGGTTCGCCGACGCATCCCGCCGGTTGGCCATCGACATCTGCGACGCATGCCGGAGCAACTCCAGCTCGAGCACGCCGGCTGGTTGCCGAACGCGCGAAGCAGCGACGGGAGCGAGGAGGCCTTCGTCCGGGCCCACCAACTCGCCATGACGATGCTCAACGTCGGTGACGACCGCAACGTGATCGAGCATCAACTTCGCGCCGTCGGAGTGAGCTCGATGTCCCCCTCGAAGTCAACGTGAGTTGGGGAGACACGTGGGCAGCCGCAAAGGGATAGTTGCGTTTGGGGTCAGGCCCCTTTCGCAACTATTCGAAGGGCGGTGAAGTTGCAGGCCAGGTCGATAAGTAGTCGGGTACCGAAGCCGCTGGCGCCCTTGGCATAGAGGCCGCTATCGCTCTTCTTCTCCATCGGGCCGGCGATGTCGAGGTGGGCGTACGGCACGTCGCCTGTGAACTCGGTGAGGAAGATCGACGACGTGATCGTGCCGGCGTATGGACCACCGATGTTGCGCATGTCGGCAACGACTGAGTCGAGCAGCTTGCGGTACTCGGTGGTGGCCATCGGGAGCTGCCACACCGCTTCGTCGACGGTTTCGGCGCAGGCCTTCACCTGCTCCACAAGCGGCTGGTTCGTGCCGAGCACACAGGCAATCTCGGTCCCGAGCGCGGCGAGTGCCGAGCCAGTGAGTGTGGCAATGTCGATGATGGCGTCAGGTGCTTCTTCGGCGGCGAGCGACAGGCCGTCGGCGAGTATTAGGCGACCCTCGGCGTCGGTGTTGTGAATTTCGACGGTCTTGCCGTTCCGCATAGTGAGCACATCGCCGAGCTTGAGCGCGCTCCCGGACGGCATGTTGTCGGTGCACATCAACCAGGCTGTGACCTTGGTCTTGCACTTCATTGCTTTCAGGGTCGACATTGCCGAAAGGACCGCCGCGGCACCTGACATGTCCATCTTCATGACGACATGATCGGCGTTGCTCGGCTTCAGGCTGATGCCGCCCGAGTCATACATCACGCCCTTGCCGACCATTGCGAGGTGGGCCACCTTGGTTTTCTTCGAGGTGTTCTTCGGCGAGTACGTCAGCTTGACCATGCGGGGCGGCTCGGTCGAGCCGGCGTTCACACCGATTATGCCGCCGCAGCCCATTGCCAACAGTTGATCTTTGTTGAAGACTTCGACTTCAAGGCCTGCGTCACCTGCGAGGGCGACCGCTTTGGCTGCAATATCTTTGGCGTTCAGGTACGCCGGCGGCGTATTGGCGAGCTCACGCGCAAATGCGGCTGCGACACCGACGACCACGCCGCGTTCGACGCCCTGCTTGACGTCCTTGGATCGCTTATCACCAGCGATGATGGTCACCGACACGAGCTTCGAGCCAATCGACGCATCACCCTTCAGGCCGACGTACCGGTAGGACCCCAGAAGCACACCCTCGGCAACGGCCTGACCGGCCTCTTTCGCATCGAGGTGGCCGAGGTCGGCGAGGTTGATTGCAATCTCGGCATGCTGGGCCGTCGCTCGGGCAAAGTCCGCTGCGACACGGCGAACTGCGGTGATGTCGATCGAGTTCGGATCACCGACTCCAATCGCGTAGACAACCCCTTGAGTACTCGGTACGGCGAGCAACTGCCCGGCCTTGCCCTCGAACTTGTTTGCTTCGAGCGCGGCCCGGTTGAGTCCGAGCTGACGAGCGACCGCGCCCTTGGTCGCAACGGCATACGCCACTGCCGTTGCTGACTTCGGTGCCGACCTGGCGATCGAGACGTTGACGTTGGCGACAGTTGCGCTGGCATCGTTCATGAACGTCATTCTGCCTGCAACGATAAAGCAACGCCGCATTCATCGAGCTTCGTGAAGTCAATTACAAAATCGGTGTTACCGTCATGCCCTGCTGTTTACGTGACCACGGTCACGAGAGCGGCTCAAACGCAACCACAACGCCGGTGTCAAAGCCGGCAAATCTAAGAGGAGAACACATGATCCGTAGGGGGAATGCGCTCAAGCGCACCGCAGGTGTCGTCATGGCACTTGGTCTCGTAGTCACGGCTTGCTCATCGAGCAGCGACGGCGACGCAGACAGCGACACTGGCGACAGCGTCGCCACCGAAGACACCGCAGCCGCCACCGATGGTGGCGAGACCGACGATGTCGAAGTGACACAGAGTTCAGGTGGCCGACTGGCCGCCGTTCAAGCAGCCGGCGTGCTCGAGTGTGGCGGCAACGACACGCTCCCGGGCTTTGGCATCATCGATGCTGACGGCTCGTTCAGCGGGTTCGACATCGACTTCTGCAAGGTCATCGCAGCAGCCGTACTCGGCGACTCCGAAGCCGTCAATGTGACCCCGCTGGTCGCTGCTCAGCGTTTCCCGACGCTGCAGTCCGGCGAACGGTAGCCGTAAAGCAACGGGCATTCTTCAGCATTGGGATGCTGAGCAGGCCAACTTCTTGCAGATTTGCCCAAAAGAAATGTTGGTGCATTTAGCCGCTCCACTGACAATCGCCGATGCGTCGAACACCACCATCTGCGTCCTCACCGGCACAACGACGTTGCTCAACATGAACGCCGTCCTCGGCGATCGTGGCATCCCGTTCACCGCCCTCGAGTTCGAGTCCAACGACGAACTGCAACCAGCCTTCGTGGCCGAGCAGTGCGAAGTGTGGACCTCGGATGCGTCGCAGCTGGCAGCATTCGCCGCCACCCTCGACGTTGACACGGCCATCCTTCCCGACATCATCTCCAAGGAGCCGCTTGGCCCCGTGGTTGCTGATGGCGACACAGAATGGGCGCAGGCAGTGAACTGGGCCGTCATGGCGACGATCCAGGCCGAAGAGTTCGGCATCACGTCCGCAAACATCGGTTCGTTCGCCGACAGCGAAGACTCCGGCATCCGCCGGTTCCTCGGTCTGCCGATCGACGATGGTGATGGCAACGAAGTCATCGCCGAAGTCGGACTGGGCCTGCCCACCGACTTTGCGAGCAACATCATCAGCCAGGTCGGCAACTACGGCGAGATCTTCGAGCGCAACCTTGCGCCGTTGAGCCTCAGCCGTGGCCCGAACGCCCTTTGGACGGACGGTGGCCTCATGTACGTGCCGCCGTTCCGCTGATCGGAATAGTTACATCCTGAACTGACGTCGGGGTGGCCGCAATTGTGCGGCCACCCCGACGGGTTTTGCTCTCATGCTTGAACGCCTCTTTCGCCTCGCCATTATTCTCGGCGTCCTTGCCGCGCTGTACATTGCATATTGGAAGGTGCGCAGTTCATCTCGTAGCAACGCTGACGAACCGCCGCCCTGGCGCGACAGTCGCGTTCTCGTCGTTGCTGCGCAGGTTGCTGCGCTCGGCCTTATCTGGTCGGCTGCCGATTATCTGTGGGCCAACTTCCGAGCACGAACGTCCGACATCGGCCTTGAGCTCGATTTCGGATTCCTCGATCAGCCGAGCGGAATCTCCATTGCTGACCCCCTCAAGCGCCGCGATTAGCGCAGCGCTGGTCCAGGGCATAGGAACACGTTTCTCATCATCATCGTCGGTATCCCGCTCGCTGTCATGCTCGGCACGCTCATCGGAATCGCTCGGCTGTCAACAAACTGGCTGCTGTCGAAAATCGCCACCGTCTACGTCGAGTTCTTCCGCAACATTCCCGTTCTTTTGGTCATCGTCCTCACCTGGACAATTATTCTCAACGCATTCCCGCCGGTCCGCATTTCGTGGCTCCCGTTTGGCGAAACGTTTATCTTCAACAATCTTCGTTTCGGGTTCCCGTCGATTGTCGGCGGCGACAAATTCGGCACCTTCCAGGTCATCGTGCTTCTCGCGTTGCTCGCTGCCGTCGCTGCGTGGATCTGGCGCAGTCGCCTGTTTGATCGCTCCGGCACACCACACCACAGAGTGCTGTACGGACTCGGTACCTTCGTTGCCATTTCAGTCGTCGGATTCATTGCTCTCGGCGGCCCATTCGATATCACGACCCCTGAGATCATCGACCGGGTATATGTCGGCGGCATCACGATGATCATGCCCTATGCAGCAGTGATGATCGGCCTCGTGTTGTACACCGCCTCCCACATTGCTGAAATCGTCCGCGGCAGTATTCTCTCGGTCGACAAGGGACAGGTCGAGGCCGGCAACGCGCTTGCACTCAACAGCTTCCAGCGATATCGATTCGTGATCCTCCCGCAGGCCTTCCGGGTCGCATTCCCGCCCCTGATCAACCAGTTCCTGAACTTCACCAAGAACTCGTCGCTGGCTTTCGCCGTTGGATTTGCCGAAATCACCGGCGTCATTCAGAACCTGTTTGGGCAGTCCCGCCCAGCGCCACAGTTGCTCCTCATTTTGATGGTCGTGTACCTCGTGTTCTCCCTGGTGCTGTCGGCCATCGGCAACCTCATCAACCGACGACTGCAGATTGTGGGGCGCTGACATGACTGACACAGCCGAAGCCAAAGAATCGGCGAAACTCGCTCCGCTGCACTCGGACACGACTCCGGCCAAATGGGTCAAAGACAACCTCTTCAACAACGTCATGAACTCGATCATCACGGTCCTGCTCGGTGTTGTTGTCGTCTTCCTGCTCGTCCAGAGCTTCGGGTGGATTGCCAACGAAGAATGGGAGATCATCCGCGTCAACCTCCGCAACTTCATGATCGGGCAGTTCCCCAGCGATCAACTCTGGCGCCTCTGGACCTCTGCGTTCGTCCTGATCGCCACGTTCGGCATCGGAACCTCCGCCAGGGCACACAACTCACACGACGACGCCGCCGAAAAAGGCCTCGTCATCGAGCGTTCGTCGCTCCTCGACCTCCTCAGCCGCTTCTGGCCGATCCTCGTATTTGTTGCGTTGGTCGTATCGTTCGCGAAAACGTGGCCCCCTGTCCTGGGCGTCATCGCCGGGGTCAGCGGCATCGTCGTGACACGCTTTGCCGGCTGGGCGCTTCCCGCGCCGATCCGTTCACGAGCCATCCCAATGATGGCCATCGGAACCATTGTTTCGTTGGCGGTCCTCGCCGGAACGAGTGGCCTTGTTGCACTGAGCGCCGGCATTGTGGCGCTGGCAATCGCAGCGAGCGAACTTTCACGATTCTTCGAAGGATCTGACCCGAAGTCGACAGCAATCCGAACTGGCGGCCCGATCGTTATCGGCGCGGCAACGTTGTTCATTGTCAACGCAGTCGGATTCGAGGGTTATGGCTGGGAAGACTGGGGCGGCCTCCACCTCACGCTGTTCGCCACGGTGGTCGGTATTGCTTCGGGCATGCCGATCGGCATGCTGCTCGCCATTGGTCGCCGCTCCAAACTTCCGGTGATCAAGGGGTTCTGCGTCGTCTTCATCGAGTTCGTCCGCGGCGTGCCGCTGATTTCGTTGCTCCTGTTCTCCAGCTTCATCTTGCCTTTGCTGTTCCCGCCATCAGTGGAGACACCCGAGACGCTCACACGAGCGATGATCGTGATCGCCCTCTTCAGTGCGGCCTACATCGCTGAAATTATCCGCGGTGGCCTTCAAGCCGTACCAAAGGGCCAGACCGAGGCGGCGCAAGCGTCGGGAATGTCTGCAGCAAAAATCCAGCGGCTGATCGTGATGCCACAGGCATTGCGTGCAGTGATCCCTGCGATGGTCGGGCAGTTCATCTCGCTGTTCAAAGACACGTCGCTCATCGCAACGATCGGCGTCGCCGAGTTCTTTCAATATGTGGCCATTTCTAACTCCCAGCCAGCATTCCTCGGCAAGGGCTTGCAACTCGTGACCTACGCGTTCGTAGCAGTCGGGTATTGGTCGTTCGCGTACACCATGTCCAAGGAAAGCCGCCGTCTCGAGAAACAGCTCGGGGTCGGCGTCCGATGAAAACCACTCTCAAAAGGAATCCGGCACAGCGATGAGCAACACTCCAACTGGCACCGTCAATGCCGACGCCACCCAGATCCTGGGCTCTGGCCGAGCGATCATCGAGATGAAGAATGTCGACAAACTCTTCGGCAATTTCCAGGCGCTCACGAACATCAACATGAATGTCGGCGAGAAGGAAGTGGTCGTCGTCATCGGCCCATCCGGCTCGGGCAAAAGCACGATGATCCGCTGTATCAACCGGCTCGAAAAGCACGACCGCGGCGAGATCATCGTTGACGGCATCACACTCTCGAACGACGTCCGCAATATCCAAGAGATCCGCCGTGAAACCGGCATGGTTTTCCAGAGCTTCAACCTGTTCCCACACCTCACCGTGCTCGACAACATCACCCTCGCACCTCGCCAGGTCCGCAACATCGCCAAGAGTGAAGCCGAAAAGACGGCGATGGAACTGCTCGAACGAGTGAAGATCCCCGAGCAAGCTCGCAAGTTCCCGGGGCAGTTGTCCGGCGGTCAGCAGCAACGTGTTGCAATCGCGCGTTCGCTGGCAATGAACCCGAAGGTCATCTTGTTCGACGAGCCGACCTCGGCGCTCGACCCCGAAATGATTAAAGAAGTGCTCGACACCATGAAGTCGTTGGCCAACGAGGGCATGACAATGATCTGTGTCACCCACGAAATGGGCTTTGCTCGTGAAGTCGCTGACCGCGTCGTCTTCATGGCTGACGGGCAGATCGTCGAAGTCGGCACGCCTGAACACTTCTTTGATAACCCACAAGAAGAGCGCACCAAGCTCTTTCTCTCCCAGATCCTCTGACCGAGGACCACCACCACCGGCGCTCGCGCCCACTTGGCGATCCCGGCAGGGCACGCAACGGTTTGCGCTCGGAGTCATCCCAAGTTTTCTGCGTTGTCGCGGGCGCCGCGATCGGGCGAGGAGACCGCGCTCACGAAGAGTCAGTTGGGCTGACTTGAAGCCCAGGCGTTGGCCAGCTTGGCATAGCGACCATTAATCGCAAGCAGTTCGTCGTGGGTGCCAAGCTCGGCGAGCTTGCCTGCGTCGATGACGGCAATGCGATCGGCCCGCCGGATCGTGCTCAGGCGGTGGGCCACCACGATCGTGGTGCGACTGCCCATCAGCGATTCGAGTGCGTGTTCAACAATCACCTCGGTGCCCGGGTCGAGGTTGCTCGTTGCCTCGTCCAACACGAGGACTGCAGGGTCAACGAGGGCCGCACGGGCGAGCGACACCAGCTGTCGCTCCCCTGCCGACAGGCGCGAGCCACGTTCGCGGACTTCGGTGTGGATGCCTTCTTCGAACTGCTCGAACCGGTCGAGTGCGCCAATGGCATCGAGCGCTGCTCGCACATCGCCATCAGAGGCGTCCGCCCGGGCAACTCGGACGTTGTCGGCAATCGTGCCTCCGAACAGGAACCCCTCTTGGGGAACGACAACGACGCGCTGGCGCAGCGAGCCAATCGTGGCATCACGAAGGTCGACACCGCCGAAGGTGATGGTGCCTGCGGTCGGATCGTAGAGCCTCGCCATCAGCTTGGCGAGCGTCGACTTGCCCGATCCGGTCGCGCCGACCACGGCCAATCGTTCGCCATTTGCGACGGTAATCGAGACATCGTCGAGCACCAGTGATTCGGTCTCGGGATACCGGAAGCCGACGCCCGACACGGCAACGGCACCCGACGCCGGTAGTGCGAGTTCACCATCGGCCACGTCGGGCGTGGTATCAAGGATGCCGAACAACTTGTCGAGCGCGGCCGTTGACGACTGCACCGTGTTGTACAGCTGGCTGAGCTGTTGGACCGGCTCAAAGAGTTGTGCCAACAGCAAGAGCACAGCAATCGCCGTTCCCACGGTGACGTCGCCCCGATTGACGAGCCAGCCGCCGATACCGATTGCCAGCGCAGATGCGATGACGCCGCTCGCTTCGACCAGCCCGAAGAACCAGGTCGACACGCGCAGGCTGTGCAGGTGCGAACGGAAGAGGCCGCGGTTCGACTCTTCGAAGCGACGGGTCTGCTCAGGCTCACGGGCGTAGGCCTGGATGACTCGGACTCCGGTGATCCCTTCCTGCAGGGTCGAGAGGTTCGAGCCGACATTGTCACGAACGTCGAGGTAGGCGGCGTTGGAGTCACGCTGGAATTTGCGCGACGCAATGACAATGACCGGCATCACCAAGAGCGCCACGATCGTGAGCTGCCACGACAGGATCAGCAACAGGATGAACGAGAAGGTAAGCAGCAGTGCCGCCGAGACGAACTGGAGGAGGCCCCACTGGACGAGTTCGGCCATCGACTCGATGTCGGCAGTCATTCGAGCGACGAGGACGCCCGACTTGTTGCGGTCAAAGAAGGCAAGCGACTGCTTCTGGATGTGGCCGAACACTCGGATACGAAGCAGCCGAAGGAAACCCTCGCCGGCCCGGTTGATGAAGATGTATTGCTGACGGGACGACACGTAGGCAATCGACACCACGATGATGTACGCAATGACGGCGGTCCGCAGCGTGCCACTATCAGCCGGTTTGATGCCGTCGTCGATCCCGTAGCGAACAATGACCGGGCCCATCAGCAGGCCGAGCGTCGTAATGGCGCTAAAGCCGATTGCCGACAGGACCGTTCGTTTGAACGGCGCCGCCATCCGGGCCGCACGACGCATGACCTGCTTGGCCGCGTCGGCGTCAAGGCGGTCCTCTTCCTCGATCGCATTCATGCCCCACATCAGCTGCGGCCCGATCCGGTGGGCCCAGCGGCGGCCCGGTCGGCGTCGCTCATGGCCGCAAGCACTTCCCGATAGCGCGCGTCGGTGGCAAGTAGATGGTCGTGGGTACCAGTCGCGATGACCCGACCTTCGTCGACGAGCGCAACGGTGTCGGCCAGCGCGATGGTGCCCGGGCGGTGCGCAATGACAATGGTCGTGCGCCCATCCATCACCGTGGACATCGCCGACCGGATCTCGTGTTCCTTCGACGGGTCGACCGCCGAGGTTGCATCGTCGAGGACAAGGATTCGGGGGTCCGCAAGGATCGCACGAGCAATGGCGATGCGCTGCCGCTGACCGCCCGAGAGCGAATACCCGCGCTCGCCGAGCTCTGTTTCGTAGGCATCGGGGAGCCCCACGATGAAGTCGTGCGCACCGGCAAGCCGCGCGGCGCGCTCGATTGCGTCGTGACTCGCTGCAGGGTCGGCGAACGCGATGTTTGCCGCGACCGAATCATGGAAGAGCAGCGTGTCCTCAAACACCACGCCGACGGCACGACGCAGTTCGTGCAATGCGAGGTCGCCAATCGGCACACCGTCGATCGTGATTGATCCGGCCTCGGCGTCGTAGAACCGGATCAAGAGGCGCGCCACGGTCGACTTGCCCGATCCAGTTCCACCAACCAGCGCGATCGACTGGCCTGCGGCAAGTTCGAGGTTGAAGTTCTTGAGGACGGGAAGATCGTCGTCGTAGCCGAATTCGACACGGTCAAAACGCACCGCCCCCATTGGCGCGCAGCGCTGTGGCGAGCCGGTCTGGGCCGAGCCGGTCTGGGCCGTCGGGAGCGCTGTCGGTTGCTCGGGATCGGTAATCAGGGGAACCGTGTCGAGTACCTCGTTGATCCGTTTGAGCGCCGCAGCGGCACGCTGACCCCAGGCAATGGTCATACCCAGCATGCGCAGCGGCGCCACGAGCAGCGCAACGTAGATGTTGAACGACACGAGTTCGCCCAGCGTGAGGGTGCCGTCAATGACCTGCAGGCCGCCGACACCGAGCACGCCAATGAGGCCGATCTGTGGCAGCAGTTCAATGGCCGGAAGATACTTGGCGCGGATTTTCGCGGCGTCGATTGACGCCCGCCGAATGTCATCAGCTTCGACTTCGAGCTTCGCTGATTGCACCGATTCGGCGCCGAACCCTTTGATGACTCGAACACCGCTGACTGTCTCTTCGACGACCGTTGCCAACTCGGCTTGCTCTTGCTGCACGGCCTGTACGGCCGGATGGATTGACGACGAGAACCGCCGACCGGCGAAGTTGACAAGTGGTAACGGCGCGAGCGCCACGACGGTAAGCAGCGGGTTGGTCAGCGCAAGAATGACGGTGACCGAGATGACCATTGCAAGGTTCGACAGCGTGATTGGGATCATCACAACGAATGCCTGGATCTGTTGGAGGTCGCTCGACGAGCGGCTCATCAGCTGGCCTGTCTGTGACCGATCGTGGTAGCCGATATGCAGCCGCAGAATGTGCCCGAACAACTGCTCACGCAACTTGGTTTCTGTCCAGCGCGCTTCGCGGAAGGCGTAGTAGCGACGGAAAGCGGTGAAGATCCCCGAGGCGACACCCGCTGCGGCGACGAGACCTGACCACAGCCACACACGGTCGTCGGCTTCGATACCTCGGTCGATGCCGATTCCGACCAGCCAAGGGACAGCGACCTTGCCGCACATCCAGAGCAACCCGATGAGCGTGGCAATGGTCAAATTTCGACGCTGCGTGGCAAGCGTCGTGCGAAGAAGTGCCCAGCGTGAGCGTGTGTCGGAGCGTGTGTCGGAGCGCGTCTCGGTCATGAGGTCATGGAGGACTTCGAACAACTCAGGAGAGCAGTTCGGTGACCCGCCCTTTGGGCCGACCAATGATGGCGCGCGTCTTCGTGACCACAATGGGGCGCTGGAGCAGTTGCTTGTGCTTGACGAGAATGGCAACGATCTGGTCGTCGGTCGCCACGTCGTCGTCGGTCAGTTCAAGCTTCTTGAACTTGCTGTCACGACGCACCATGTTGGTAGCCGGATCTTCAAGCTTGGCAATAATACCCCGCACCTCGTCGGCGTCGGGAGGGTTGTGGATGTAGTTGACAGTCTCGAAGTCGACACCGAGTTCTTCTGCAATGCGCACGGCACTGACCGAAGAGTTTCAATGTTGGTTGTGGTAGATCCGAACGTCAGCCATGAATCTCACGTTACGTCCGGAAATCCGCCGATTCGCTATTGGATTCAGCGCGGCAGCCGTCGAGCAGCCAACGAATTAGTCGTCGATGGTGACTTCATGCAGCTCACCGGTAGTGACGTCGTAGACGAACCCTCTGACATAGGTGTCGTCAATGAACGGCGTGACCTTCAACCGTTGCATCGATTGGCGTACGTCGGCATACGGATCGATGAACGACTCGACCGCCCACCAAGGCTTGATCCCAAGCTCGGCTTCGAGCTGGTTGCGGAAGCCGTCATCGGTGACCTTTTGCAGCCCACAGTCGGTGTGGTGCACGAGGAGGATCTCTCTGGTTCCAAGTGCTCGCTGGCTAAGGCACAGCGAGCGGATCACGTCGTCGGAAACAATGCCGCCGGCGTTGCGAATGATGTGAGCCTCACCGTTCTCCAGCCCGAGCAACTTGAACGTGTCCATTCGCGAATCCATGCAGGCAACAACAGCCATCTTGCGCGTGGGCGCCACTTGCAGGTCGTGGTCGGAAAATTGGGCTGCGAACTCTGCGTTGAGTTCGACGAGTTCATCAGCGGTGGGAACAAAGTCGCTCATAGGCCATCAAGATATCCGGTTGGGATACGACGATTTCACCCCGGTTGTGCACTTCTCTCGAATTGGCGGAGCGGAACGGCTGTGACACACGATCTCTAGGGTGACAATCACCGACTCCCCTCCTGTCACCGCACCCAGTCTCAGGAGACCCACATGTCTTACCCTCCATGCGAACGTCCACTCCCGTACGCCCGACTCGATCCCGTCGACTCCTTCTCGGAGGCGCTCTGGCTCATGCTGTCGACAATCGACACCGAACCGATCGAAGAAACCGTGCTGTTCGTCCTCGACGACACTCGATGCGGCGTCGGCGTCACACACGTCGAATCGCGCGAACCTGACGATGTCGTGGCCGCCGTCGATTGGGTCGCGGCAACTGCGGGCAGCACGGTCGAAGCTGCTGGCCTGATCGTCGGATCGGTTCGCCCTCGCGGCGGTGCAGAACTCGGCGACCATGCTCGATGGCAACAGATTGCTGAACTGTGCGACGAGGCCGGGCTCGAACTGCTTGAGTGGATCGTGTTGGGCAGCAGCGGTGTCACCTGCCCACGTGAGATCTCTGGCACCCCGCCGAGGTGGCGTCACTGACCGTCAGTTGCTCGCGATGTGTGCTCGACGCTCCGCCGGCGACAAACGAAGCCCAGCGCCACGGAGTCGTCGCACCAGATCGCGGCTCTCCACCACGAGCGCGCCGGCGTCGATCATCTGCTGCCGGTACGACTGCGGGATGTCGTAGTGGTCCCCCTGGAAACCGCGTTGCGGAATACCAACGAGGTCAGCGAATTCATGCAGCTCGTTGTACGACACGTCACTGACCAAATGGCACCACTTCTCGCCGCGGAACCACCAGCGCGCTTCGTCAATCAGGATGGTCACGGCCAACATGCTGCCAGACTGCACGGGTGACCACACACGATGACGCCAACCGCGACTCTGCAGCTGACGCGGCTGACCGGCCGCCGACACCGGTCGAGCTCGCCTGGGCCGAACACCTCGGCACCGGGAGCGACCTCCTCGATCGGCTCGTTATTCGCTATCGCGAGCGGCAACGCCGCTACCACAAGATTGGCCATGTCGAAGCCGTACTGGTCTCGATTGCTGCCCTCACCGAAGGCGAACAGGTCAACGACCTGGGCGCCATCATCGCCGCTGTGCTGTACCACGACGCGGTGTACGAACCCCAACATCCGGCCAACGAGCGGGCGAGCGCCCGGCTTGCGCGGCGCGACCTTCTCGCACTCGGTTGGGCTGATGATCGTGCCAACGCTGTCGCCGCGATGATCGAAGGCACCAAAACCCACCTTGACCCGCTCAGCAGCGACGCTGCGGTGATGAACGATGCCGACCTTGCGATCCTCGGCGCTGACGAGACCGAATACGCTCGGTACGCCAAGGCAGTTCGGGACGAGCACACCCATCTCGATGATCGCGAATGGAACGACGGCCGAGTCGCCGTTCTGCATGCCTTCCTCGATCGGGACTCGATCTACGCCACCGCCACCGGTCGTGAACTGTGGGAAGCGTCGGCCAGGGCCAACGTCAGCGCGGAAATCGCGTCGATTCGTAGCTGACGGAGCTAGGTGGCCTCTCGCTCGGTGCCGGTGCGGGTTCGTGTGGGATCCCACCCTCGATCGTTTCCGCATCGCTGCCCTCGAGTACCCAGTAAACAACGATTGCCACGGTCGCTGCGAGCCCCATGACAACCATTGCTTGACGTCGTCCGATCGCTTCGGCGAGGAGGCCCAATGGAAGTGCAGCAATGCCAAAGCCAGCGAAGCTGAGCTGGAGCAGTGATTGCACACGACCCTGGTGGGAAGGCTCGGCCAGGTTGAGTGCGATGGCATTCGACAGGGTCTGATAACCGCTGGTCCCACCGCCGATGATCACGACGACCACCACGCCCAGCCAAAAATCGGGAGCGATGGCAAGGGCAACCACGCCGGTCCCAAAGATGGTGCCAGTGATCACCATGACACGCCAGCGACCTGGCTGATCGGCCCGACTAGCAAGCCAGAATCCGACGGCAACCGCGCCGATCGACGATGCTGAACTGATCAAGCCAACCCAGCTGTCGTTGTCAAGATTGAACGTGTCTTTGACCAGCGCCGGGATGAACACCACATAGTTGAAGCCGAACATGATGACGAGAAATGAGCTGATCAGCAGCCGTCGGAGGTGTTTACGTTCGGCGACGTAGCAGACGCCATCCCAAATCTCGACAAACGGATTCGTCGAGTCGCGGCGGTTTGCCGGAGGTACCTTCGGCAGACGCAGCACAGCGAGAAACGAGAGCACCGAGAGCCCACCGGCCACCACGTAGGCGCCGCCGATCCCGAAGATCGCAACGCCTGCAAGCGCTCCAGCGAACGACGGAGCAATCACTCGGGTGCCATTCATGCTCAAGAGCGACAAAGTGATCGCATTACCCAGCTGCTCGCGTCCGACGAGTTCGGTGGTAAACGCGACTCGAGCCGGCCCGTAGAAACCAAATGCCGAGCCTTGCAAGAACCCGGCAACGGCGAGCATCCAGAACTGCTCGACGCCGGCGACGACCGCTGCTCCCACGCCGACAGCGGCGAGACTCAGGACAAGTTGACTCCAGAGCATGACTGTTCGCTTCGACAGCCGGTCGGCGGCGACGCCACCAAGCGGCGTGGCAATCAACATCGTAAAACCGAATACGAGGTAAATGAGGCCGATCGCTCCATCGCGTCCAGTGAGGTCCCAGGCAAGGATGCCACGGAGCAGGAACTGCATCTGGACAGCCATGAACGAAAATGTTCCAGCCCACCAGAGACGCCGATAGTCGGGAATTTTGAGAGACGAAAACGCCGTGCTCGTCTTGCTCATATTCCTTGCCACCTCAATCACTTTGCCCCATTGGAGGCAATACCCAGCACACGCAGTGGTGTGTCATGTGTCGGCGAATCGCTCCCTTGAGCGCAGCGAGTCAGCCCTGTGAACGACGCTGCGGCTTGACTCGAACAGGAATCGGTATCCGCCGTTCGTCGTCGCGACGTTCACCAGCAATCACGGCACCCGCACCAGCAACAACTGCTGCGACGGTGACAACAATAGTGATGAGCACCCCATCACCGTACCCCATTGGCTGCGTATTGTGATTCACTAGCCATATGACGGATCTGGAAACCATGCCGGGAAGCGACACTGATCTACTGACCGACGAGCAGACCGAAACCGCCGAGCCGACCGCTGCACACATCGTCAAAGTCAAGCGAGGTGAAAACGCTGCGGCTGTCGTATTGGAGGCCCGAGTCATGGGTACCCCTGTCGAGGCGCTCTGCGGTTTCACCTGGGTGCCGTCGCGCGACCCGAAGCAGTTGCCTGTATGCGAGGAGTGCAAAGCGATGTACGGGCTCTACAAAGAGTTCAACGACGGTCTCAGCGATTCCCCGAAAGACTGACGGTGTCCGACGCCGCCGACAAACCAGCGCTGCGCATCCGCCAGGCCGTTCGCGCCGTCATTCTCACGCCAGCGAACGACCTGTTGATGGTCCGGTTTGAGTTTCCAACTCGTCACGTCTGGGCACTGCCAGGTGGCGGCCTCGACCCAGGCGAAGACCATGTCACCGCGCTGCGCCGAGAACTCGTCGAAGAGACCGGGCTGCACGATCCCGAGATCGGTCCACATATTTGGACCCGTGAGCACATCATCCCGTTCGCCGACGGCACCTACGACGGCCAGCGCGGCGAGATCTACCTCATCCGCACCGAGCATTTCGAGGCAAATCCCGGAATTGGCTGGGAGCAGATGCGTGCCGAACGAGTCCACGAGATGAAGTGGTGGAGCTACGACGAAATTATGGCCGGCTCCGACGTCGGGTTCGCTCCGGCCGCCCTCCCCGAGCTGCTCCGCTCGCTCGTGAACGACGGCATCCCCGCTTCGCCCATCGACACTGAATCCTAAATACAAGACCACCAGACATGATCAATCGGGCGCCTCACGAACATCGCCCTCAGCACTACATGGGTGATGGCATGGGTGATGGCATGGGTGATGGCATGTGTGATGTGCGGATAATGCAGGTCTGCTGCGCAACAGCCAGGAGTTCGCCTGATTCGGCCCACACCCGCACGGTTCCGTGGCCGATCGAACGTTGGAACGAGTCCGACACGATCTCAAGCAGCACCCACTCGGTTGCCACGTCGGTCCGGACCATCCGCAACGTGTTGTCAATGCTGGTGCCTCCGAGGGGTCGGCCGAGCGCGACGCACACACCCAGCGGAACGACGTCGGCAACATAGGCCAACGTTGCAGCCGATCCGATCGGCTCATGACGGAGACGACACCACATGGCAATGAGGCCGCGTTGCGGCGTGCGTGTGTCGTCGAAAACGATCTCGCCGGCAGCGACTCGACGCTCCATCGCGTCATAGAACGCTGCGGGCCGGTCGCCACCGGGTTCAAACGGCTCGACCATCTCGCTGCACTCGTCAGGTGATGGCACGGACGGCATCGTGTGAAACTGCTCGACATCGCCATTGGGTCGGCTCGTTAGCGCGCAAGTCGATGACAGCATCAGCGCACCTCCGACTCGCGCAGTGACCTGGACCTGCGATGTGGCCCGGCCTGCGACCGGGACGTCGACCTGGATATCGACGGTCTGCGATGTGGCGGCATTGGCCAGGAACTGCGTGGTGATCCACATCAGCGGGCGACCGGTCACCCGCTCGGCCGCTTCGACCGATGCTGCGATGCCGGAGCCGCCGTAGAGAAAGTCGAAAGGCGTGGTCAGCGACGCCGCCGCCAAGAGACGAAAGCTCGTTGGGTTGTCGCCCTGCTCTAATGCCAGCAATTCAAACGGTTTACTCACGGCGGAGACCGTGGCAGAAATCGTTGTGCCGTGCCAACTCCGAGGGATGTCACGTCATGAAGGCCTGGCATCGCTCGAAATCTCTGGCATGGTGGCAGGGTGAAGATCACTGACTGCACCACGTTCGTCATCGGAAATAAGCCCCCGCACTTCGGTGGCAAGTACTTCATCGTCGTCAAGCTCACGACTGACACGGGCGTGGTCGGCTATGGCGAGATCTATGTCGCCAGTGTCGGTCCGAACACCGTGGCGACGATGGTCAACGACATCGCCGAGCGGTGGGTCCTTGATGCAGACCCGAATCGAATCGAACTGCTCTGGCGGCAGATGTATTCAAGTGGATACTCCCTGCGCCCTGACCCGACGCTCGTCGGCATCATGAGCGGCATCGAGATGGCCTGCTGGGACATCGTTGGCAAGGACGCTGGCAAGCCGATCAGTGACCTGCTCGGCGGACGGGTCCACGACACGCTGCGGACGTACACGTATCTCTACCCCAATGCCCAACGGCCGGACGTTTACAGCAACCCGTCCCAAGCCGCTGAGCAGGCCGCCTTCGAGGTGAGTCGCGGGTTCGATGCCGTGAAGTTTGACCCAGCTGGGCCGTACACCGCGTTCGACGGCCACATGCCCAGCCTCGATGACATCAGCCGTTCGGTGGCGATCACCGGAGCGATTCGTGAGGCCGTCGGCGATCGAGCCGACCTGTTGTTTGGTACCCACGGCCAGTTCACCGCTGCCGGAGCGATCCGGCTGGCGCGTCAACTCGAGCAATTCGATCCGCTCTGGTTCGAAGAGCCGACCGTTGCCGATGCCCCCGAAGAGATGGCTCGCGTTGCCCGTCAAACAACTATCCCGGTGGCAACGGGCGAGCGGCTCACCACGATCACCGAGTTCGCTGCGCTCGCTCGGCATCAGGCCGCATCCATCTGGCAGCCCAACCTCGGGCGGTGCGGTGGCATCCTCGCGGCGAAGAAAATCGCGGCGATCGCCGAGGCGTCCGGCTGCCAGATCGCACCGCATCTTTACTCCGGTCCAATCCTTGGGGCAGCCAACATCCAGCTCGCGGCAACCCTCCCGAACCTCTTGATGATCGAAGGCATCCAAGACTGGACCGGCTTCCACGCTGAGCTACTGACGAACCCAATCCAGTGGGAAGACGGCCGCGTGATCCCGTCACGCGAGCCCGGTCTCGGCACCGCGTTGGACGAAGCTGTTGCCCTGGCAAACCCGTACGTGCCAGACCCAGACGACGCCACCGACCTACACCTCGGCATGCACCCCACTCCGATCCGGTAGTGCCTTCCGCGCCGAACTCAGCTACTCAGCTACTCAGCTACTCAAGCTACTCAGCTACTCAACTACTCAACTACTCAGCTAACAAACTGTGACAAAGGTCGATCCGAGTGTGTGCGTGGCTCTGAGCGTGACCGACTCCGGTCATCGCACTCAGCGGAAGTCGCGGCTTTGTGTTTTGCCAGCCATCGGCAACGGATCGAGCCGTTCGGCCACGATATTGATCACACCTTCGGCCCGCTCAAGCCGGCCGCGGACCACCATTGCGGGGGCCTCGCGAGCCACCTTGCGGAACCGATGCCAGCAGCCCTTCGACACCACCACGTTGATCAATCCAGTCTCGTCTTCGAGGTTGAGGAAGGTCACCCCCTGCGCTGTTTGAGGTCGCTGGCGATGCGTCACCACTCCAGCAACATGGACCACTGTGTCGGGTTCTGCATTCCACAGCTGCACCGACGTCAGCACTCCAATCGCATCCAGTTCCTTTCGCACGAACTGTGTGGGGTGCCCCTCAGGCGATACGCCGGTGGCCCACAGGTCGGCAACGGCTTCTTCCATCGGAGTCATCCCTGGCAACCGAGGCGCTGCATCACCGGTGATGTGCCTTCCAGTCGACCAGGCCGCGACTGGACGGTGGCGCCGACCGTCCATATCGCTTCGCGGCGGTTGAGTGCAAAGCACTCGCTAAACACCCCGGCGGTGGCCAGCGCTTCGAGCTGTGGAAGCTGCAAATCAGGAACCCGGCGCACGAGGTCTTCGGTGTCGGTGAACAAGCCGCCCTCTTTGCGCACCGTTTCAATCTGTTTGGCTAACTCGCTGCCGATCCCTCGCACCGAACCGAGGCCGAGCCTGACTGCCAAACTGCCCTGCGACACTCCCCCCTGCGACGCTCCCCCCTGCAACGCTCCTGCTGGCTCGCCGTCGACATTCGGCGGGCAGAGCTCCAAGGTGGCGCCGGCCAGCGATGCATTGAGGTCGGGAGTGTGGACGACTACACCGTGTCGACGGGCATCGCGGACCAATGTGTGTGGCGACCAGAACCCCATTGGCTGTGCGTTGAGGAGTGCCGCACAGAACGCTGCTGGCTCGTGATACTTGATCCACGACGAGGCGTAAACGAGGTAGGCAAAGCTGACCGAGTGCGACTCGGGGAACCCGTAGTTCGCGAATGCCTTCATCTTCAGGTACAGCTCGTCGGCGACGTCGCCAACGATGCCGTTGGTTGCCATCCCGGCGTAAAGCCGCTGCTTGAGCTGCTCCATCCGCCGAGCCGACCGTTTCGATCCCATGGCCTGGCGCAGCTCATCGGACTCGGCCGGAGTGAAACCGGCAACGTCGATTGCCATCTGCATCAGCTGTTCTTGGAAGAGCGGAATTCCGAGAGTCTTGCCGAGCGAGTTTTCGAGCAGCGGATGGAGATACGTCACCTGCTCCTGGCCGTTGCGACGCCGGATGTACGGGTGCACCGAACCGCCTTGGATTGGGCCTGGCCGGATGAGCGCTACCTCAACCACAAGGTCGTAGAACCGGCGCGGTTTGAGACGCGGCAAGGTTGCCATCTGGGCACGCGACTCGATCTGGAATACCCCGACCGTGTCGGCGCGGCACAACATTGCGTACACGTCGTCGTCTTGCGGGATGGTCGCGATGTCGATCTCGTAGCCCCGGTGTTCACGGACCAGGTCAACGGCGTAGTGCAGCGCTGAGAGCATGCCGAGGCCGAGCAGATCGAACTTCACGAGGCCCGTAGCTGCACAGTCGTCTTTGTCCCACTGCAGCACCGACCGCTTGTCCATCCGGCCCCACTCGACCGGGCATACCTCGATGACCGGCCGGTCGGCAATCACCATGCCGCCCGAGTGGATACCGAGGTGGCGCGGCGCGTCTTCGACTTCGAGCGCCAATTCAAGCACCGTCTTCGGAATGATCGCGCGCTGCTCTTGTTCCTGCTGCTCCATCGTCACCGCTACTCCTCCCCAGCCGTCGACCTGTTTCGACCAGGCGTCTTGCTGGCCGGGTTCGTAGCCGAGCGCTTTGGCCATGTCGCGCACCGCCGAACGCGCCCGGTAGGTGATCACGTTGGCAACCTGTGCGGTGTGATGTCGTCCGTAGCGTTCATACACATACTGGATGACTTCCTCGCGGCGGTCGGACTCGATGTCGATGTCAATGTCGGGTGGACCATCCCGCTCGGGCGACAGGAAACGTTCGAACAGCAGGCCGAGCGACACGGCATCGGCGGCCGTGACTCCGATGGCATAGCAGACCGCCGAGTTCGCTGCGCTCCCGCGCCCCTGGCAGTAGATGTCGGAACGACGGCAGAATTCCACGAGATCCCACACGACAAGGAAGTAGCCGGCGAAGTCGAGCTGTTCAATCAGCGCCAGCTCGCGGTCGATGGTCTGCCAGGCCCTGGATCGCAACGACAGATCTTCAGATTGGGTCGGCCGAGCCCCGTAGCGCTTCGTGCCACCTGCTTCGGTGACCTGGCGGAGGTATTGCATCTCGGTGAGCGGCTGATCACCAGCACCAGCGGGGCATGGGAACGGTGGGAGTTTCGGCGCCACGAGTGCGAGGTCGAATGCCGCTGCCCGGCCCACAGCGGCTGCCCGCTCAACCGCGCCCGGATATCGAGCGAAGCGAGCCTGCTGCTCGGTACCGGATCGCAAATGTGCTCCCGCTGAGCCCGGCAGCCACGCGTCGACATCGGCCAGGCTGCGCCGTGACCTGACCGCGGCAAGTGCAGTGGCCAGCTTGCGTTGCGCGGGTGTCGCATAGTGAACGTTGTTGGTCGCCACGCAACCGACCCCCGTCTGCTGGGCCAGTTCGTACAGCGCATCGTTGCGTGCCGAGTCGAGTGGATCGCCGTGATCCCACAGTTCGACCAGCACACGGTCCTGTCCGAATCCTTCGATCCATGGTCGACGTGCGCGCCGCGCCGCCTCGGGCTGGCTCACGTGCTGCGCCCACGTACTCGACGGACAGCCGGTGAGGACCCAGACGTGGCCGCCCAACATCTCGGCCAGATCGGCAAAAGCGAACTGCGGTGCACCTTTCTCGCCGGCCAGGTGACCAAGGCTTAACGCCCGCGAGAGCTTGCCGTATCCCTCGACCCCATCGGCCAGCACCAAAAGATGCGTTCCTGGCGGGTCCGGCGCATGCGCATCAGGAACACGACCTGTGGCTACCTGGCGGTCGGTGTCCGGTTCGCTGCGCGCCACTCCTAAGCCGGCAAGCAAGCCGTCGGTCAGGGTGATCTCGGCGCCGAACACCGTAGGTAGACCGACTGCCTTGGCTGCCTCGGCGAACCGCACCACACCGTAGAACCCGTTGTGATCGGTGATTGCCAGCGCTGTGAGCCCGAGCCGAGCTGCCTCGATGGCGAGTTCTTCTGGATGAGAAGCGCCGTCGAGAAACGAGAAGTTCGAATGACAGTGCAGCTCTGCGTACGGGACGACATCAGCATCTGATGCAGGTCTCTGCAACCCATCAGGTGTTTTGAATGGCTGCCGTTTGCGGCTCCATGCCGGGCTGTCGCCACCGGCATTCCACGATGGACTTCCCGGCGCGCGACCATCTCGGTTGATCGGCTCCGTACTGTGTTGCTGCTGCCCTGATGATGGCGGCTGACCCGACAGGGTTGCTTCGAGTTCGCTCCATGGCCAGGACGGGTTGTTGAACCCCATCCCCCCTATTATCGAACACCTGTTCTATTCTTGCAAGTCGAATCTGGATGCAAATCTGGCTTGGAGGTACCGCAAGATCCCTTCAAGACCCGGATCAGCGCGTTCAACTGCTGCATCCCACTCGAACCAGTCGATCTCTTGGCTCTCATCCGCTGGCGGTGCGGGGTCCGCAGCGCCACCATCAATCAAGTAACGCACGTCGAGATGAGTATGCCCTCGACCACCGGCGTGCACATCGACATGCACGAGAGGCGGCACACCCTCAGCGTCGAGCGAGTCAAGGAAGGCAACATCGAGCCCAGTTTCTTCACGAGCCTCACGCAGCGCAGCGGCCCATGGCGTCTCCCCCGGGTCGATGTGTCCCCCTGGCTGCAGCCAGAAGCCGAGCCGCTTGTGCTTCAGCAAGATCACGCCGCGCGGACCGACCACCAACGCTGAACCGGTGACGTGAATCGGATCGGATTCCTGCGACAGTGGGTCCCTGAGCTGGTCGAATGCCTCGACGAACCGTTCAATCGACACCTGTTCGCGTTCATTGACTGCGACACGCTCAACCACATCGGACCGCAATCGAGCAAGCACATCGAGCGACATACACCTCATTGTTGGCCGTCTGGCGGACCGTTCCAAGTCACATTGATGCAATTTTGTCAAAAAATTCTTGAGTTCCAGACAATTCGAGCCGATACCTCAATGAAAGCCGGAACGAACGAATCAACCGCTCCGTGGCTCGAACAGAACACCGCATCCCAACCCGGTCGGCGGACCACTCCTGGCGGAAGAAATAATTATGGACCAAGAAATCAATCCCGCACCTCGCATCCTGATTGCGGTGTCCGATTCCGACCTGCGTCGGTTCGCCGTTGCTGGTCTGCGCTCCTCGGGCTTCTGCGTCAGCGCCCCGACCGATGCCGAAGCAGCCATGCTGCTTGCTCAGTCGTTCTCCCCCGATGTGCTGATCGTCGACTCGCGCCTCGTCACCCCCGAGGGCCGACCGCTGTTCGAACAGCTCCGCAACTCAACCGAGCAATACCTGGTGTGCATCGCAGGCGAAGGTGAGCATCGCGTGCGCTCCGTCATGCTGCAGGCCGGTGCAGACGACGCCATTTCCACCCCTCTGCATGTCGATGAACTCGCTGCCCGCTGCAACGCGATGCTCCGCCGCCCGCGTCAGCTGCAGCAGCGTGTCGAGAGTGTCAGCGCCGCATCGCTTGTCGTCGGCCCGCTCACCATTGACCTTGGGCGCCGCGAAGTCCGTGTTGATGACAAAGAAGCACAGACCACTCGCATCGAGTTCTCGCTGCTCGAGCAGCTCTGCCGTCGCCCCACTGAAGTGTGCACACGTGAGGAACTGCTTGATGCTGTCTGGGGACCGCGTTGGGTCGGTGACAGCCACGTCGTGGATGTGCACCTGTCCAACCTGCGCCGCAAGCTCGACCAGGCAGCACCCAACACCAAGGTGATCCACACCGTCCGCGGTGTCGGCTTCCGCCTTGCCAACGACATCACCGACGCCATCGGGATCCCCCTCGCCGTCGGCGTCGGCGTCGGCGTCGCGTCTGACTCTTCATCTCGATCTCAATCTCGATCTCAACATCTGCCTGGTCACTCAGTCGTAGAGAGCACTGATCCACCAGCGTCGGTGTTCGGCAATCACCAGGTAGCTGCGCTGATCGTCGGTGACCATCTGGAAGCGGGCCAATCGACGATGCCGTTCGGGCTCCCACCAGCGCTCATCAATCGGCCACGGCCCCGCCCAGGCAGCAACCTGACGCAACCGACCGCGCCGCCATCCTGACGCCTCGTCGCCGGTCAGCAACCTGAACTGAGCAGGCCCAGCTGACACCACTCCGCGCCCACTGACCTTGACCGGCTGCCCTGCTTTGTCGAAGACTTCAACCGGGTGTGGCTCGGCAAACACCGTGGCCGGCGACGGTGACGGAAGCGAACCCGGCCAGGGACCTACTGGCCCACTTCCCGTCCCGGCAGCTGACGTCGCCCGCTGCCGCTGGTCAAAATCAACCATCGACGCCGGCACCCAGCGATAGCGATCAGCCGGTAGTCGACCGCCGTTCCACACCGGCACCGTGACTGCTTCGTCAGAGGTGAGCATGGCCAGTCGGGCAACACTCCGCGCTGCCTGCCGGTCAGCTTCGGACTGGCCACCCCACAACCCGAGCTGGCTCCCGACGTCAGCGCGCACCTCATCAGGTGTCAGCCTGATGAGGGCAATGCCGCCGGTGATCTCCTGATCGCTCCCTCGCGGCAGATTGATCCACGCATCGAGTTGCCACCGGACACGCTCGACCATCGCTGCGGCGTTCAGCCCTGCCGAACGGAACCACGAACGTTCAGATCGCTCACTGTGCTCAGTTTCAAGCTGCACAACTAGCCGAGTACACACGCGACCTTCAGCCGACAGGGCCTGCGCCAACTCGTCGGCCAACTGCTTGGCGACAAAGACCACTGCAGCCGCCTGGGCAACCGGGTCGTCGAGCACGTGATCAAGCCGACGCTCCGGCGACGGGTCAGTGGTGCTCGGCAACCGGTGATCGGCACCTGAGGCCAACTGATGGGCGTGCACACCGGGATGACCGAAACGCCCGAGCACGTCGCTGGCCGTGAGCGCCGCGAGGTCACCAAGCCGACGCAGGCCGAGCCGGATGAACAGGTCGATCATTTCGGGGTCGCACTCCCCCAATGTCTGCAGCCAACCAATCGGCAATGGCGCACAGAAGGCTGCTGACCCGCCAGCTTCGACCAAGACCGGAGAACCCCGCCGCACCGACAGCCGCGCTGCGGCGCTCGATGCAAACCGGCCATCAGCGACGCCGACACCGACGGGCCCACCTGTTCCCCCGACACCCGTTCCCGTGACACCCACCGCGCTGCCAATGGCTTCAAGCAGCACATCCGACAGTTCCGCATCGCCGCCGAAGTATCGCGACGGGCCTCGTGCGGCCAGGCTGACCCAACCAGCTTCAACCACGTCGAGCCGAGGCGAGAACTCGGCAACAGCACGCACCACTGGCTCAAACTCGCGGGCATCGCGAGCGACATCATGATCAGCAAGAACGAGGTCAGGGCAGCGCCTCTGCGCCTGCCGCCGGCGCTGCCCGATCACCACGCCCTCGGCCGCAGCAGCAGCCGTACGCGCGACCACCCGGTTGGCGTGCATCACAGCAGCCAACTGTTCGGGACGAAACCCAGCAGCAACCGCCGACCAGTCAGGCAGCCACACTGTGACCATACGCATTGGCGGACCATCCATGATCAGCTCACCGCAGAGAGCAATGGCGGCTCATTGTCGAGAGCAGTTGCTGCTGCATCGTGTTCGCTCGACGTGACTTCAGCGCCGAACGGCAGCGCCAGCGAAACGCACCGACGACCTGGCACCCGGCGCCCAGATGCCGACATATCAACCGTGCGCTGCTGCAGATGCCCCCACCCCGCACCGACACCCGACCAGACCTGGTCAATGGTGTCAATCACGCCGTCGCACACCAACGGCCCTGGGTCACCGAGCACCAGCATCACGACCCCACGCTGCTGCAAACGGGTGGCAACCTTGCGCACCGTGCTGGCCGTGACCTCGGCGGGCACCCGTGTGAGCATCACTTCGAATCCATCGGCAGCAGCGGCAACCACGTCGGCCCACCGGGCTGCGCGTTCGGCGACATTGGCTGCGGTGGTCTTGCCGCCCAGAGATGTGTCGATCGCAACAATGCGTTCGAGCGGCACTCCGAGCTCGCTGGCCGCATCGAGCCCGAGCGTGGGCACGTCGATCACTGCCAGCCACGATCCTGCCGCCACTGCCGCAGCAACCAGGTCGAGTGACGCCGATGTGGCAGCCATGCCACGGCATGACAGGACACGACCGCGCACCAAGCCGCCTTCAGAAAAGAGTTTGGTGACGTGCCCAGCGACCGGCAACATCTGTTCACGAGCCATCGACACCGGCGCAACTCGGTCACCGAGTGCCGCCAACACCGACGCCAGCGATGCCGGGGTGCCGGTGCCGGGGTCGGCCACGTCGTTAACCTGCTTGCCAGCGATATTGCCAGGCACATCGTCGTTAATGTCTCGTACCGCAACGTCCATTCCGACATGATATCGAACACACGTTCGATATCGCAAGGCCGAATATCTCACCCGCCGGCGTGGCAGTGATCACGGTTCCGCGAAAAACCAGCGACCAAGCGCAACTCGAGTCGCTTGCTCCACGGAGCGCGCCGGCACGGCGTGCTGAACGTGCTCCTTAAAAACCGGAAATCAGACGATTAACGGGAGTTCCACTTGGTGCGGGCGGCTCGCCCACGCTCAAGCAGATGCGGCGGAACCTTCTGAGCTTCAGCCGACAGTGCAACACCACCGGAGTCGCCACCCGAGTCGCCACCTGAGGCAACAGCGGCCGCTGGCTCATCGGGCTGCAACTCTTCGGGTGACGGCGGCTTGACACCCGGCTTCCAGTACGTGTGCAGGTCGCGAACGAGATCCGCGAGGCCTACCGAGTCGTACCCTTTTTCGAGGTCGACCGTGATGATGTTGGCGTACACGTGCACACCTGCGACCTGGCCAGTGCCGAACAGGCGTCGTGCCAATTCGTCTGACGGCGTATTGCCATGTGCATCCAGGACCGAACGGAAACGCTCGTGCCCCTGCCCTGACAACGTGCGATTGATCTCGAAGCGCACCACACCTGGAGTGGAACTCGGCTTCTCAGTGACGGCGACCAGCTGACCCATACGGCTGACAAGCTACACGGCCAAACCAGCGGCGCGCGTTTCCGAGGCAAGCATGCCGATCAAACGAGCGCTTCGGCAAGAACCTGCGGGAACTCGCCAGGTGTGATCGCCATCACTGTGGCACCGAGCGCTGTGAGCGCTGCAGCGTTGGTGTAGTCGTGGGCAGGTGCGCCTTCGTCGCTGAGCGCCAACAGCACAATGACCCGCACGCCAGAGGTAACGAGTTCGGCGACCCGCTGATACATCATCTCGGTGTTGCCACCTTCACAGAGATCCGAGATGAGGAACAGCACACTGTCCCGCGGACGCTCAATGAGCTGCTGACAGTAGCCCAGCGCATTGGCAATGTCGGTGCCTCCGCCAAGTTGCACCCCGAAGAGCACCTCGACCGGGTCGTGCAGGAACGGCGTGAGGTCGGTGATCAAGGTGTCAAAAGCAACGAACTGCGTTCGCAACGCCGGCAGTTGCGCCAGCACCCCACCGAACAGTGAAGCGTAGACAACGCTGTCGGCCATCGAACCAGACTGATCAACGGCGATGACGACATCTTTGGCGAGACTCCGCTGCCGTCGCCCGTGGCCGACGAGCCGTTCGGGAATGATCGTGCGATGTTCCGGCAACCAGTGTTTGAGGTTCGCTGCAATCGTGTGATTCCAGTCGATGTCGCCAGGGCGCGGGCGCGAGGTCCGAGCGCTTCGGGCCAGCGCCCCGCGAACCGCCTGACGGGTCTGGTCCACGAGCCGGGCTTCGATGTCGGCAAGTACCTGGGCGATGATCTGGCGTGCTGTAGCCCGCGTCTCGTCGGGCAGCATCTTGTTCAGCTCGACGAGCAGCGTCACCATGTGAATATCGGGTTCGACCGACTGCAACAGCTCGGGTTCGAGTAGCAGCTGTTTGAGGTCGAGCCGTTCGACCGCATCGCGCTGCATGATCTGGACGAGTGGCGTCGGGAAATACGTGCGAATGTCACCGAGCCAGCGCACGACGCCTGGCTTTGATCGCCCAAGCCCGCCGGCGCGCTTTCCACCGCCGCGTCGGCTGCGCGGCCCAGTGCCGTTTGCGTCGTCTCGGTCATAGAGCGCGCCAAGCGCAGCGTCGATCCGGCGATCGTCGCCGACCAGCGCCTGGCCACCACCTGAACCGTCGCTGGCGCCGTCCAGGCCATCCGCGCTACCGGCACTATCAGAACCGCCTGCGGCGCCATCATCCGAACCGCCTGCGTTTTCGGTGCTTTCGGTGCTTTCGGTGCTTTCGGCCGCGCGCTGGCGCGACTGTTCGTCGCTCTACGCGAACTCGACGCTCAGCGCGACGCCATGCACGCAGGAGAGGCGCGGGGTCTCGGCGGCGTCTCGGACGGCGGCTTCACCTTCGCCTTCACGGTCATCTCGATCAATCTCGCTCCAGATCGAAAAGTACAGAGGAATCGCTCTTCAAATTTACGGCGCGCCTACTCCTACTACGGCCTCACCGCGACCTATCTCGCCCCAGATCGAAAAGTACAGAGGAATCGCTCTTCCTGATCAAGCAGCAGCGCCATGATCTGTCGGCGCTCGGCTGCTTCGAAGGCCCCGAAAGTCCGACGAAGCAAGACAAAGACCGAGTCAAACTCGGCAGGTTTCAGCGACGACAGCCAACGATCCACGACACCGAGCAGGTCGGCATCATGCACCAGGACGGTGCCGGAGCCGGCGAGGAATCCCTCGATGAATGCAGCGCCAGTTGCTGGTGGCGTTCCGCCCGACAACGCCTGTCCCAGCCGCTGCTCGACATCGCGCGTGGTCCACGCGCCGCCGTCGTGCAGCAGCCGGGTCGCTCTGCCTTGCACCAGGCCGTGCCCAGAACGGGCTCCCGCCAACTGTGCAAGCACGTTGGGGAGGGCTTGATCTCGCGCCGGATGTGACAGGACGGCGAGCGCTGCCTGCACGCCAGTGAGCCGTTCGACCATCACTGCTGCACCGTCGTCATCAAGCTGGCGACATGCCACGCCGACACCGGCGAGGATCCGTACGACAATCCCGTCAAACACAGAACGCATCGAGGACGCGTCGGTCTGGCGAACATCGCCATACCGCAGCGCGTTGGCCAGCGGCACCGCAGCGTCCATCAATTGGCCGACGTCGGGATCGGTCGCGGCACGCTCGGCGAACAGCACAACACACGGCTCGACAGCGTCGGCCAGGTCGCCGAACAGCGCCGACTCGAGCACTCCAACCAGATCAGCCAGGCCGCTCGCTAACCGACCACGTTCGATCAAACGGTTGGTCGCTGCCGACGCGACGGTCGTGCCGTAGCCCGACTGTTCGATCAGACGCACCGACAACTCGGGCTCCCAGGCGACACGCCACGTTTCACGGAAAGTGCCAGACGAGCCCCGCCCCTCCTCGGGCACGCCCCACGGCACACCAATGGCCAGCAGTCGATGCAACAGGTGCGACTTACGCAGCCCGGTCGGCGTGCGCAGATCGACTTCGACGGTACGCGTCGCAGCTTCGGGTTTAAGGCGAGCTGCTTTTTGTGCCTTCGCGAGGTCGCGGGCGAGCGGTACCTGCGGGGCCGATTCGGGCACCGACCCGAGTGCGTCGCCAACGACGAGTTCGTTGCGCACCACATCGAGGCCACCCATCACCGCATCAGCGGCATCGAGCACTTCGGCCAGCCCAGGGCGCGGCCGGTTGCGCATCGCTGCGAGCGTGTTGGCGAGTCGAGTGCCACCAATCAGGTGGTCGGGTGATGCCGCATGGCCGCGCGAGCGCAACACGTGTGCCGCGTCGACGAAGAATCGGGCGACCCCCGTCGGGGCCCGGATTGCGGAACATGTGGTCGTACCAGCCGGGGCTGCCCACCCCTGCGCCGTAGCCCGATGACTGTGTGAGCCTGCGATGAGTCCAGGGCACCCACGCTGCTGCGACCTTGACCTTGGCCATGCCGCGCAGCGTCGCTGCGTCGGCCTTGACCGGGTGCGCATCGAGGTCGAGCGCCGGTACGTGCCATGCACCACAGATCACAGCGATTGTTTCGTGCCCGTCTTTCTTCGCCACGCGAATCGCGCGCCGCATGTGGGCTTCTCGACGCTCTTCGCCCTGCGACGGAATCGTGCCGTGGCGCGCTGCGGTCATTGCTTCAGCAACCGCCGCGAAGGCAGGGGGCCCGTCACCGCGATGCTCGATGACGTCTTCCCACCACCGTTCCGGATCGTCGTCGCCGGCCGCTGCGGCGAGTGCGCGGAGCGGGTCGGGCGGCGCCCGGTCGACAACTGCATCCTTTGCCACGTCTTGGCCCAGCGTCGGGGCCTCGTCGCGAGCCGCATCGGCAAAGGTGTTGGTGAGTGGCAGGTCAATGGCGCGAACTTCGATGCCTCGCTCGTTCGCCCATGCAATGCCCTGCCACTCGGGGCTGAACGATGCAAACGGGGCAAAGATCGCCCGCGCCGGCTGAGCAACGACGTAGCCGAGCAGCGCAACCGGCGGAAGGAGTTCGGGGTGGCCAATCCACGACAGCGTCGACTGGACATCGGCCGGAGCCTCGACGAGGACAATCGACGGCTGGATCACAGCGAGCGCAGCCAGCACCGACCGCGCCGATCCTGGCCCATGGTGGCGGATCCCCAGTAGGTGAACAACAGGCGCAGTGGGTTCGTTTCACTTGCCCACCGTTCACGAGTCGAGTGCGCGACACGCCTCGTAGAAATCGCCCCAGTCAGCACGGTCGGCCACGACGCCTTCGAGGTACTCACGCCATACGACAGCATCGTTAACCGGGTCGCTGACGACGGCGCCGACGATGCCACCAGCAATGTCGGTGGCGCGCAGTTCACCATCACCGAAGTGCGCAGCCAGGGCGAGGCCGTTGGTGACCACCGAAATTGCCTCAGCGGTCGACAGCGTGCCTGTCGGGACCTTGAGGCTCGTCCGCTGGTCGGCAGTCATCCCCGAACGCAACTCACGGAACACGGTAACAACGCGCCTGATCTCGTCTTCGGCAGCAGGAACCTCGGGAAGCGCCAAAGCGACACCGAGCTCGGCAACACGTCGACTGACAATCGAGATTTCTTCTTCGGCCGTGGCGGGGAGCGGGAGCACGACAGTGTTGAAACGACGGCGCAACGCGCTCGACATGTCGTTCACGCCACGGTCTCGGTTGTTCGCCGTGGCGATCAGGTTGAAACCTCTGATCGCCGCGATTTCGCTGTCGAGTTCCGGCACGGGGAGCACCTTCTCTGACAGGACGGTGACCAGCGCGTCCTGAACTTCGGGCGGCATACGAGTGAGCTCTTCGACGCGCACGAGCGCGCCGCGCTGCATGCCTCGATACACCGGACCCGGCACAAGCGCCTCGCTTGATGGCCCCTCGGCGAGCAGGCGTGCATAGTTCCAGCCGTAGCGCAGCGTTTCTTCGGTGGTCCCGGCGGTTCCCTGGATCAACAGCGTTGAATCGCCGCTGATCGCCGCCGCGAGATGCTCGCTCACCCAGGTTTTTGCCGTTCCGGGCACGCCGAGCAGCAGCAAGGCCCGATCGGTAGCGAGCGTTGCCACAGCGATCTCGATGAGCCGCTGCTGGCCGACATACTTCGGCGAAATCACCGTGCCGTCGGCGAGCTCACCGCCAAGCAAGTACCGGACCACGGCCCACGGCGACATCTTCCAACCAGGTGGCCGAGGACGATCATCGTTTGCGCTCAATGCCGCCAGTTCGTGGGCGAACTGCTGCTCAGCGTGAGGCCGCAGGATTTCAGAATCGCTCATCGATACCGACGTTAGTGATCTGTTGTCACAATGAGTACTGCAGGTGACCGATCACGCAGATCTGCTGCGACAATAGAGCGATGTCTGCCATCAGCGCTCGGGGTGCGAAGAAACTTCAAGACGAACTCGAAAACTACGCGCTCTCGATGCCCGAGGCTTGGTTCGACACCCCTTGGGACGACGAACGCGTCACCAAAGTTCGCAAGAAGATCTTCGCAATCTACGGCAGCCAGGACCGTCCAAGCATCGGCGTCAGGCTCCAGGAGTCCCACGATGAAGCCACGGCGCTCGATGGCGCTGCCGCCATGCAATACGACACTGGTTGGACCGACATCCCTATCACCGGGCTCGACGACAGCATGAGCGCGCGGCTGCACGATCTGATCGAAGAAAGCTTCCGGATCATTGCGCCACAGGCCCTGATCGATCAGCTCGACGACGAACTCACCGACTGAATTCCGGCCGAATTCCGGCTGAATTCCGGCTGAGCACCGGCTGAAATCGCGGCCTGGACCCGCGGATCAGGTCGACAGTTCGTCGAGCATGCGATGCCGGGTCGTTGCCAGGTCGCCAAGCACGGTGGCGAGTCCGTAACCGGGTGAGACCGAGTCGACGGCATCCAAGATGTCAGCAATGTCGAGGAGTGCATCGGCCCGGACTCGAGCGAGCAGATTGATCAGCATGGCGCGATGCGGATGGCCAAGCGTGCCGTCTTCGAGCGACTGAGCAAGCACGCCACCGCTCTCGGCCCCCGGCCAATTCACCAGCTGCGCGAGTTCGGGTGCAATCGGCAGTTCTGGCAGCTCGGCAAGCGCCTCGGGTGTTGACCGTGGCATTCGGGTGGCGGGGCTGCGAGGTCGGGGAGACGCCCGACGAGCCAGCGACCGGTTGAGCCAGCGCCGACCATGACGCGCGTGCGCCGCACCGGGTCCGAGCGGTGCCGGACCAGCATGGCGGGGCAGCAGTTCCGGCGCGATGCGCCAGCCTGCGGTCACGAGCGTCAGCATCCATTCGTCTTCGAGCACAGGCCACGACACCGTGATGTGATTGCCCAGCGATCCACCGCAGCCGGCACACAGGGTCGCCGATCGTCACCATCGGGTATCGCCAACTCATCGAGCAGTGGCCCAGGGACGACGCCGGCGCGACGCACCGCTGTTGTTGCAGCAACCAGCGCGAGCATCCGTTCAGACGCTGAGGTCCGTGCGGTGTCAGCGACCAGGTCGGCAATGAGCTGAGGAGCCTCGGGCGGCTCGCGTCGGTCGGTACCGAGCAGTGCCGTGGTCACCAGCGCCTGCCAGTGGTCATCAACTGACTTCATGCTGCGCTCACAAACGACGTGTTGGCGCGCGGACCAATGTCGACGGTGCGCTCCGGCAGGTGGATTGAAAGTGGCACGACTCCGTGCGGCGTCCACTCGACGGTGAGGTCAACTTCGCGGCCCTCCGACACTGCAAGCAGCATCGCAAGGCCTGCATCGAACTGGCGTGTGCCCGCATCGAGAACCGGCAGGCTGCCGGTTGCATCGGCCAGCGCCCACACGCCGCCTGACCTGGCAAGACGTGCCCGGATCGTGACGGGGAGCCGATCGAGCCACGGCTCGCTAACGAGCATCGAGCCCACCTCATCGCAGCCTTCGGCAATGGTGTGCGATGGCGGCGAAACCGGCTCGACCGGCAATGCGTATCGGGCACCGACGAGCGATCGCAGTGCGGGCCCGGGGTACCGGTGGATGTCGGCATGAACAGAGGTCCCCACCCTGAGCGACGCGTCGAGGCTCTGCTGGTAGGCAGCAAACGACAGACAGAGCGCCCATCTCCCCGACGACGTTCCACGCAACCAATGACGACGGACTTCGATGCGGTCCTCGCGCACGTCGCTCCGCCCGGCCACGATCCAGTGGTCGGTGTCGGGAACACCGGCAAGCACATCGGCTTGCTTGACCTGCCAGCCAACCGACGTGGCAACGGCATCAGCGAGCGGTCCGGGCAGCGAGCCGAGGTGGCGGCCGGCCTGGGAAAGCAGGTGGAGGAGCCCCTTTTCGGCGAGCACTTCGTCGTGTCAACCGGGCGATGCTCCAACGAGGCCGGCGAGGCGGCGGATGCGATTGGCGAGGCTGCCGGCCTGGGCATCGACCAGCCGAGCGGCGAGATCGTCCCACGTTGCGTAACGGGCGAGCGACGGATCGGCCAGGCCGGTGCGGATCCGGTCGTCGAGCCAGCGATCGAGTTCTGACAGCCCGCCGTGCATCCGTTCGACACGATCGTTGCGAGCCGTGTTGCGATCGGGCTGTGGCACTGGTTGAGTCGGGTCGCTCTCGCCGATCGCATCTCCGGCCTCGACCGTTTCGGACGCTGCTGGTTCTGGCGCGGTCGATTCCGAAGCTGCATCGCTGCTTGCACCGTCGCCATCAGCGGAACGCGATGCCGTGGTCCGCCTGGCCGACCGACGATCAATCCAGGTACTGACATGTGCCGGTGGAGGCGTGTCGACGACCTGGTCACGGACCCAGAGCAGCAACAGTGCCAGGGCATGTTTACAGGGCGTTTTGCGGCTCGGGCAGGTACACGTGAAGCCGACATGCTGATGGTCGACCATCGTGTCGTAGGGCTCAGATCCGCTCC
>CAJJBX010000023.1 GCA_905182555.1 uncultured Ilumatobacter sp.
TGGAGTTGAGCCTCTTACCGGCCAGCACGTTGTCAGCAATCGACATGGTCGGGAACGGGTTGGGGCGTTGGAACACCATGCCGATCTTGCGTCGGACCGCTACTGGATCCACACCGGGACCGTAGAGGTTCTTGTCGTTGATGACGACGCTGCCTTCGACGTAGGCGCCGTCAATGTATCGTTCATCCGGTTTAGCGAGCGCAGAAACGTCGACTTGCCACAGCCCGACGGGCCGATCAGCGCAGTGATCGACTGCGGGTTGATCGTCATCGAAACGTCTGCCACCGCCTTGAACGCTCCGTAGTAGATGTTGAGATCGTTGACGTCGATGCGGTTCGGCAAGTCAACCGGCGCATTCGGGTCAGATTCGACCGCCGAGCCGGTGCCGGCGTGAGTCGCTTGTGGGGAGTCGGACATGGTCGCTGCGCCGTTCTGAGTCGAAAGGAGATGGCTTGAAGTTACCGAGCGGTTCATTTCAGACCCTTGGGCTTGAGGATGGAAGAAAGGATACGGGCCCCGGTGAAAAGGACCGCCACGATGATGACGAGGGTGAGTGCCGACGCCCACGCCCGATCGAGGCTTGCGTCACGCGGCAACGTCGGAAATGCGTAGGAGTTGTAGGTGAAGACGGGCAGTGTCGCCATGCGTCCCGAGAACGGGTTGTAGTTGACACCTTGAGCAATGCCCACGGTGATGAGGAGCGGCGCTGTTTCACCGATCACGCGAGCGATCGACAGCACAATGCCGGTCAAAATGCCGGCGATTGCAGTAGGCAGGACGATCTTGGCGATCGTCCTCCACTTCGCGACGCCCAAGGCGTACGACGCCTCGCGCAGTTCGTTTGGGACAAGGCGCAGCATTTCTTCAGACGCACGAACAACGACGGGCGTCATCAACAACGTGAGCGCAACGGCTCCAGCGAGACCCGATCGGTGGCCGGGGCCATCGACAAGAACGAAGAGCGCGTAGGCAAACAGGCCTGCGACGATCGAAGGGATCCCGGTCATCACGTCGACCAACCCGGTGACCCGCTTGGAAAAGCGAGTCTTGCCGCCGTACTCAACGAGATAGATGGCAGTGAACAGTCCGAACGGTACGGAGAAAGTTGCCGCCAGCGCAGTGATGATCAACGTGCCGATGATGGCGTGGTATGCGCCGCCACCCTCACCAACGACGCCGCGCATCGTCTCGGAATAGAAGGTCCAATCGAATCGATTTGAGCCACGCTCCACAACGGTCCAGACAACCGAGACGAGCGGCAGTAGGACCACGGCAAAGGAACTTGTCATGACCGCAGTGGCGAGCCGATCGGTCGCATGACGCTTCGACTCAACAATGCGCGAGACGACGTATGTGCCAATGATGTAGGCCAAGATCGTCACAATCACCCAGCGTGCCCAGTTGACGCTGCCCGACGGCAACCACGTCAGCGCTCCGAGAACGACGGCACCACCAAAGACCGCAAACGTGCCTTTGCCGGCAAGTTCGCCACTCGTGATGTCGCCCTCCGCCGCCGACTTCGTTGTCGCGATCGCGGTCGCGGTCGCGGTCGAGATGGTCGGTGGTCAACATCATCCGTCAGCTCCAGTGAATCCAGTGTCGGCAACGCGACGTGCGAGTGCATTGACCCCAAAGGTGATGATGAACAGCACCAGACCGGTTGCGATGAGTCGATTAACCTCAAGGCCAGACGACTCCGGGAACTGCAGGGCGATGTTCGCAGCGATCGTGTTCGAGTTCGAGTTCGTAATGATGTTCCAGAAGTATCCGTCGGCCGGCGACAGGATCATGGCGACGGCCATCGTCTCGCCGAGCGCACGGCCCAGGCCGAGCATCGCTCCGGAGATCACACCCGAGCGACCGTACGGGAGCACTGCTTGGCGGATCATCTCCCAACGGGTTGCGCCGAGGGCCAGCGAGGCCTCTTCGTGCAGCCGCGGGGTCTGCAGGAACACTTCTCGAGAAATTGCCGTGATGATCGGCAGCACCATGACGGCCAGCACGATGCCGACGGTCAGCGTGGTCCGGCCGCTGGTCGACACATTCACGTCGGAGCCGAAGAACGGCAGCCACGAGGCGTAGTCGTCGAGCCAGGGATACAGCGTGCGCGAGAGGATCGGAGCCAGGACCGTGATGCCCCAGATGCCGAAGACGACGCTGGGAATGGCGGCGAGAAGATCAATGAAGTACCCAAGGGTCTGCGACAGCCGCTTCGGCGCGTAATGGCTGATGTACACAGCGACTGCGACAGCGATCGGTGTGGCGATCAGTAGGGCGATCATGGCGATGTAGACCGTGCCGAGCACCAGCGGACCGACATATCCAAAGAATGAATCGCCACCACGCTCGAGGTCGGACTTGTCGCTTGCCGTAAAGACCGGCAGCCCTTCCTTAACGAGGAAGAGAGCAACAGCACCGAGGGTGACCAGGATCAGTGTGGCCGCGCCGAAGGAGAGACCAAAGAAGACCTTGTCGCCTGTCTTGGAGATCTTTTCGTCACCGAATGGCGTGTCGGGCTCGGTTGGTTGCTTCGGGTTGTCAATGATCGTCACTGCGGCACATCTCCGAATTCGTCAGCACCGAAGTGCCAGGGAACGTGAGTGACGGCGAGTCGGTCCAAACAATTGGGACCGACTCGCCGCCTGACTCTGGTTGGGGGGATGATTAAGCGCCGACGCTGATGGCGTCGATCGACTTCAGCATGTCAGCACGGACCTCGGCAGAAATCGGAGCCGAGCCTGCTGCTGCAGCCGAATCGGCCTGACCTTGCTCAGAACCAACGTAGGTCATGAATGCCTTGATGAGGTCGACTGTCGCCTGGTCCGGGTACTCGAGGCAGACAATGTGGTACGAGACCAGAGCAATCGGGTACACGTCAGCCGAATCGGGTGTGCGGTTGACTTCAATGGCGAAGTCGAACTCATTGCGACCCGTGTTGCGCTCGGATGCATCGACGACGCGACCGGCTGCTTCGGGGCTGAACTCGACGAAGCCGTCACCGACGCCGACGGCTGCGGCCGGGAGGCTGCCGATCTGGCTGGCATCGGCGTAGCCGATCGAGCCTTCACCGGCTTCAACAGCTGCCACGACACCGGAGGTGCCCTGAGCGCCTTCGCCACCGCCAGGACCGTCATCCCAAATCTCGATCTCACCAAAGGTCCAGACGGCGGGCGCCGACTGGCTCATGTAGTCGGTGAAGTTCTCCGACGTGCCGGATTCGTCCGAGCGGTGTACCGGGTTGATGTTCAGGTCGGGAAGCTCGACACCATCGTTGGTGACGGCGATCGCCGGGTCGTTCCAGTTGGTGATCGTGTTGGCGAAGATGCCGGCGACGACCTCGGGGGTGAGGTTCAGTGTCGCGTCGACCGACGGGAGGTTGTATGGGATGGCGATTGGCGAGATGTAATGCGGCAGGTTGATAGCACCTTGGTCGCCGACACAACGCTCCTTCGAGGCTTCGAATTCCTCGTCCTTCAGTGCGGCATCCGAGCCGGCGAAGTCCGAACCCCCGGAGAGGAACAACTCACGGCCGCCACCGGAACCAATAGCGTCGTATTCGATGGTCGCGTCGGTGTTGAGGCTCTGGAAGCCAGCCTGCCAACCTTGCATGCCTGCAGCCTGGGCTGACGACCCTGCACCGACGAGGGTGCCCGAGACGCCGCCGCCTGCAGCGGGCTCGCTGCTCGCGGCTTCGGTCGAGTCACCAGCGGGCTCGGTTGAGCCGCCGTCGGAATCGCCGCCACATGCTGCAGCGACGAGAGTGAGAGCAAATGCTCCGGCAACGAGCCGGCGCTTGGGAGAGTTCACGTTGGTACTCCTGGGGGGAAGTTGGGTGCGGTTCACGCTGCTGTTGCCGGGATGACAACGAACGACTCCGAAGATACGCAAGCAAGGTGAACCGGTCCGACGCGACAGGTGAACGAGAGATGAACGATTCGTAACGACACGACCAACAGGTGGACGTAAGCCGGTCAACGGGGGCTACAGGCTGAACCCAGCTGTTGTTGGAGCCCGTTGGGGTGTGGGATTCAGTGCGCCACGGGGGTCTGCTGTTCGACAGTCCAGCGGTACATGCGCTCTTGTGCATGCGGCTCAAACGTGTCGGTTGGACCCATTCGTTCCCACCGGTTATCCGGTTGCAGCTCCCAGCAGACGATGCCGTCGGCGAGCTGGAACTCGATTGCCTGGTCGAGCCACGCCCGATGACGCTCGTGCTCGATTGGTACCAGGACCTCGACGCGACGGTTCAAGTTGCGTGGCATGAGGTCGGCGGAGCCGATGAGGTGGATTTCGTTCGTGACAGCGCCCGGCAACCTGCCATTAACGACAACATTGCCGTTCTTAAAACGGTAAATCCGGCTGTGCTCTAAGTACCGGCCGAGAATGCTTCGGACGCGAATGTTCTCGCTCATCCCGGGGACCCCGGCTCGGAGACAGCAGATGCCCCGGACCAGGAGTTCGATCCGCACACCGGCATTACTTGCCGCGTACAACGCTTCGGCAACCTCTTCGTCGGCGATCGAATTGCACTTCATCACGATCTCCCCCTCCGTGCCAAAGGATGCTTCGTGCTCGATGAGGTCGATCAACTGGCGGCGCAGGTCGCGTGGTGCCACCAGCAGCGTTTTGTAGTCGTGTGCACGGCTGTACCCCGTGAGGTGGTTGAAAAGCTGCGCGCAGTCGGCCCCGATATCGGGGTCGCAGGTGATCACGCCGATGTCTTCGTAGATCCGCGCCGTCTTGCTGTTGTAGTTACCGGTACCAATGTGGCAGTAGCGGCGAAGCTGGTCGCCGTCGTCGCGAACGACCAGAACGACCTTGCTGTGGGTCTTCAGGCCGACCATGCCGTACACCACGTGAACGCCGGCCCGTTCAAGCTGCTTGGCCCACTGGACGTTGGTGGCCTCATCGAAACGAGCCTTGATCTCGACGAGCACGGCGACCTGCTTGCCACGGTCGGCTGCTTTCATCAGGCTGCGGATGATTGCGCTGTCGCCACCTGCTCGGTACAGCGTCATCTTGATCGACTGCACCTTCGGGTCGTCGGCTGCCTGCCCGATGAACTCCTCAACGCTGCTTGAGAAGCTCTCGTAGGGGTGATGCAGCATTACCGCTCGATGGCGAACGACATCAAAAATCGGTCGGTCGCCTTCGTCAGCAGCAGCAATCCGCCCAGCGGTGACGGGCGACCATGCCTCGTCCTTGAGATCGGGGCGGTCGAGCGACATCAGTTCGAGCAGACAACTCAAGTCAAGTGGCGACCGATGCACCGAGACGTCGTCATGGGAGAGATCGAGTTCACGGACCAGGAGGTCGAGGAGTTCTTCACCGATGTCGAAGGCGACTTCGAGACGCACAGCCCGATTGAAGCGACGGCGGCGGAGTTCCATCTCGACTGCTTCGAGCAAGTCGTCGGCTTCTTCTTCTTCAACGGTGAGGTCGCCGTTTCGGCTCACGCGGAACGCGGCCCAACTCTCCACGACCATCCCGACGAAGAGTCGATCAAGCTTGGCACCAATGATCTCCTCGGCCGGCACGAAGCGGCCCGGCGCGCATTCGATCAGACGCGGAAACACATCGGGGACCTTGAGGCGAGCAAAGCGTCGATCGCCAGTTTCCGGGTCGGCCACGTTGACGGCGAGCGACAGCGCAAGATCGGAGATGTACGGGAACGGGTGGCCCGGATCGACGGCGAGGGGGGTCAGCACGGGAAACATGCGCGACTCGTAGATGCGATCGAGTTCGGCACGTTCGTCGAGGGTTGTGTCCTCCCACGAAATGATCTCGACACCGGCAGCGCGCAGCTCGGGAACGAGGCGATCGACGAACGCCTCGTCGAGGCGCTCGATCATGCCCGGCACCCATTGCGAGATCGCGGCGAGCTGTTGCGCGGGAGTCCGGCCGTCCCACGTCGGCCGGTCGATGCCGGCAATCATCTGATCCTTCAGGGCTGCGACTCTCACCTGGAAGAACTCGTCGAGGTTCGTCGACGTGATTGCACAAAACTTGGCGCGCTCGAGCAGCGGAATTCCGGGCTCAGTTGCGAGTTCGAGCACGCGCTCGTTGAACGCCAGCCAACTCAGCTCACGGTTGAGAAAGCGTTCGTCGACAACAATCTGTCCGTTCTCCGACCAGCTCACAGCATTTCCGTTTCCGGGTGTCGTGGTGCCCGCGGTGTTCAGGACGCGTCTTCGGGACGGCCGAGGTCCCATTCGATTGAGATCAATGCCCGCTCGGCGTCACGGACGATGCGCTCGCGGTTGCGGCGAAACTGCGGGTCGTCGCGCGGGAGTAGCACGAGTCGTGCCAAGACTCGGGCACGGAACTCGTCGAGGGTCTGCCGGTCGCCCCAGTCGCCGTAGACCTCCCAATGCGGTGACACCGGGCCGTGGTACACGATCCGAGCGTGCGCTTTGGGTTCTCGGTTCTCGACAGCGACATCACTCATGTCGTCCAGACTAACGGCGCAGAGTTCCCGATCGTTTCGTTGGCCCTCACCAGGCTCTTACCTGCGTCTGGGATGATCAGGAAGCCCGAAAGGAGATGCTGATGTGAAGCCATACGGAACCGCTCTAGCTGCACCCACTTCCTGCACAACCCTGGTGCGAGATTCACTGACAAAACTGTCTTCGAACCGCGAGTTTCTTTACGAATGTGTTACGGTTTGCGATCAACGGCGCTACGTCCGGTCGCCCTGCCCCAAAAACAGAGACGTCAGTCATGACAAAAGGCATCCAGGAAACAAGTCGAAACGAACAAAAATTGGGAACCAAGCGGCTCCCAGCAACGTCAAAATAGGTATCCCGCCAATTTCGGGCCGATCATCACAGCATCGTGAAGAAGGACCACCAACATGATCAAGCGAACCAAAACCACCAAGAACGCCATTTTGAAGGGCCTCAGCCGTGCAGAGCACGCCGCCCTCAACGAACGCCCAATCGAACTCAACACGGCACCGCATGACCCGGACTCACAAACAGCATGGATGGCTGACGGCAACTGTCGCCTGCACCCGCCAGCCACGTTCTTCCCCAGCGATGGCGTCGGCGTTGACCGTGCCCGCAAAATCTGCAAGGAATGTCCTGTCGTCGGTCAATGTCTCGAGTACGCACTCGATTCCCGGATCGATCACGGCGTGTGGGGCGCTTGCAGCGAACGCGAGCGTCGTCGCATCCTGAAGCGTCGCCGCGAGGATGCAGTCGTCGGCACCAGCGCCTGACACGCACGACGGCTTAACGGCATCGCACAGCCACCCTGCCATAAAGGAACCGATTCGCCGCTGAAACACTCGGCGGCATCGATCCGAAAACGCGACGATGCCGCGGCTCAGCGCCGCGACATCGTCGAGTTTTCGGGTGACCTGCAACTCTGAAATGGTCAGAGCGGGTGCAGCGTCTCAGTCAGCATCGGAGCTGGCGTCTTCACGAGGCTTGTTCGCTTCGTCCAGACCATCCTTGAATTCTTTCTGGGCCTTACCCAGGTTCTTCGCGAGCTTGGGAAGCTGCGAACCACCAAAAAGCACGAGAACGAGAACAAGAAGAATGATGCCCTCTGGGCCACCGAGCGTAAATCCGATCATGATGTCAGGCTACCCCACCGTCGTATCGATGGGGTCGCGCAGCCGGCAGGGCCCCGACAAGTTCTGTATTTGGAGCCCTCGTGGGCGTCAGAAATGTCGACTCACGCGCCGATGATGCTGCGCGCAACCTGGGCACGTTGGCGGCGAATACGCCGACGCTCGCGTTCCGACAGGCCGCCCCAGATGCCGAACTTTTCGCCGTTTTGTAATGCGAACTCGAGGCAATCATGCTGGACTTCGCAGCCCCGGCAGACCTCCTTCGCTTCCCGGGTGGACGCGCCGCGTTCGGGGAAGAAGAGATCGGGGTCAACGCCGAGGCAGTTTGCCTGATCGTGCCAGTCCTGCTCCGGCTCGACCGGCGTGGCGCTGACTGTGATGCTCGATGTCGTAATGAACTGCATGTGAGGGACTTCCTGTGTGGGTCCAAAAATCGTCTGGGTTGTAGAACTTTTTTTCAAATGCCATTGCTTGCAACGTCTCACCAATCGTGAATGCTTGACGCCGTGACAACAACGTTGTAACTACACGATTGTCATTCTGCCAGAGCACACCTCCCTTCCGCAAGTGCCCGATCAGATAATTCGCGCGGAGCGCGCGAGATCATCGCGCGCTACGCGCGGGTCGACCCCAAAAGCCGCAAGCGGCAGGCCCAGCTCTCAGCCGGCTCGGCGGGTGTTACGAGCCAGAGCCCGCTTGCCCTCCATGAAGTCGACGAGCACGTAGTCGCCAAGGTTCTCCGGGGTGGTGAAGAAGGCCCGACCTCGGTTGATCGACGTCATCTGCTCGATGAACGCCCGGAGTGAACCGTCAGCACCGAGGCCGAAGGTGTTGATCCGGATCTGTTCCTTCGTGCACCTCACCACCTCGCGCAGAGTTGCTTCGATCGTCTCGCGCGCCGGCGGATAGTTGAAGAAGGGGTACCCATCGGGCGTGATGTGAGCCGTGGGCTCGCCGTCAGTGATCATGATGATCTGCTTCGTGCCGGATTCTCGTGACAGCAGTTGGCGGGCCAACGTGAAGCCGTGGTGCATGTTCGTGCCGTAGACAAAGTCCCATGACACCTCCGGCAACTGCTCGGCCTTCAGGATCCGAGCGGTCTCTGAGAATCCGACAATACCGAGGTAGTCACGCGGGAACTGCGAGCTGATCAAGCTGTGCAACGCCATGGCGACCTTCTTGGCAGGCAGAAAATTGTCACGCATCGGCATCGACAACGACAGATCGAGCATCAAGACGGTCGACGAACGCGTGAGGTGCTCGGTCTTCTCGATCTCAAAATCGTCGGGATGCAGGCGAATCGGTGTGCCCCCGCCAGATCGACGAACGGCATTGCGAATCGTGCGGTTCAGGTCGAGCTGGAACGGATCGCCGTACTCGTACGGCTTCGTGTCGTACGTGCGCTCGTGACCCTGGCCGATGTTGCTGGTCTCGTGCTGGCCGAGCTGGTCCTTCGCGAGCTTGGAGAAAAGCTCCCGAAGGGCGTTCGAGCCGATCTTGCGAAGGCCTTTCGGCGTCATCTCAAGCCGGCCCTCCTTCTGTTCAATCAAGCCCGCCTCTTCGAGTTGCTTGGTGAGATCGGCGAGCCGTTGCAGAGATTTGGCGGCGTCGTCACCCATCAGATCGCGAACTTTGTCCATGTCAGCTTCGGCCAGCGCTCCAGGGCTCGCTGCGTTGCGGAGCAGATTCTCGAGCTGGTCAAGGTCGCCGAGCTCTTGCATCTGTTGCATGGCTTGGCCCATGCCCATTGGATCTTGGCCTTCAAAGTCGTAGCTCTTTCCCCATTGCATCTGCGGGAACATTTGCTGCAGGTTTCCTGACAGCTGCTGCATCTGCCACTGCAAGTCCATGTCGCCCATGAGCTGGTCGCTGAGTTGCTGCATCTGCGCCCGCTGTTCAGGCGTCATCGAGTTCATCATGGCCTGCATGGCAGCCATGCGCTGGGCCATCTGTTCCAGCAGTTCTTCGACCGTTTCTGGGTTCTCGGGAAAAAACTCGCCGAACTTCTCCATGAAGTCCTCGAAGCCGGGATCGTCGCCACGCTGATGCTTCTCGAGCATCTCGTTGACGAGCCTGTCGAGCTCCGGCCAAGTCTTCGGGGCCCATGTTTTCCATAGCACCGGACATCTGGTCGACCGTCTGTTGCATCAGCTGGTCTTTGAGCTTCTGCATGAGCTGTTCGAATCGCTTCTTCGACTCATCGGACTCGAAGTTGTAGCTCTCGAGTTCGCGCACCTTGCCTGCCAAGTCGTCAGGCATTAAGTCGAGCCGCATATTGCGTTCCGCGGCTCCCGACTCGGCGTTGTCGGCACGACGCTGGTCGCCGGAGTTCTGGGCATCTCGCAGGGCATTCTCGATGGCGTGACGCTCTTCGTCGATCAGGTCGTTCAACTCATCGTTGATCTCGTCGTAGACACCGCCAAGATCATGTTGATCGAGTCGATTCTGCCGCTCTTCGCGAAGCTGCTCGAGTAGCTCACGAAGACCCTGCAGCTGATTGCCATCACGGTCGCGCATACCTTCCTGCATCATCTTGCGAAGCGCAGCGTTGACGTCGCCGTGGTACAGCAGTTCGTCGGTCAGTTCGTCAAAGGCGGCATCGGCGTCGAGTTCGAAACCGGTCTGTGTGCCATCCCATCGCGAGTACGTGAATCGTGACGCCATGAGCCGAATCTACTCCCCTCACAACCCGCCGTCGCCGTCGCGCTGCTCGCGCGCTTTGGCACGGATTCAGAAACGTTCAATAACCGGCTCCGCAGAACGCATTAGCTCGGCGGTGCAAATAGTATGGAGTCATGCGGGTGCCACGTACTTTCGTCTTTGTTGACCTTTCGGGGTTCACGAACTACACGGCTGCGTTCGGCGACGACGCGGCCGGGCGAATCCTCAGCGCATTCCGGACAATCGTTCGCACCGTGGCATCCGAGCGAGGCGTCCGAATCGCCAAGTGGCTGGGTGACGGCTGCATGGTGGTCGCTGTCGACCAGAGCGACGCAATCGAGTTCGTCCTCGACCTCGATCGCCTCTCCAACGAAGTGTGCGCGCCGCTCACGGTTCGTTCAGGCCTGGCCACAGGCCACGCGCTGCTGTTCGAAGGCGACGATTACATCGGCTCAGCAGTCAACATGGCATCACGTTTGTGTGACCATGCCAAGGGTGTCGAAGCGCTCATGCCCACAATGCACATCGAGCGACTCCCCGCAGGAGTCACTGCCACCTCGGTCGGCGATGTCGAGCTGCGTGGGTTCCCAGGGTCGATCGACGTCGTCGCGCTCAGCGGTGTTCCAATGGCAGCCGAGTCCGAGACCAGCGATCTCTGGACGCGGACACCGTTCATTTGACGTCGGGCTCAACGAGCCCCACACCATCATGACCTTTGCACGCGGCGCCACGCTCACCACCGCGGCGACTCTCGGTTACGGCGATATGTCGAACTTCGGCCCCACGGCCGGCAACGGCTTTCGGACGCGCTGGCCCGACGACCTCGCCGTTCTCCAACAAATCGGCGTCACCGACCTCCGACTCACGTTCGACTGGTCACGCTTGCAAGCAAAGCCGGGCGACCTCGACAGCGCATGGGCCGACTGGTACGACCAAACGCTCACTGCAGCCGATGCAATCGGACTTCGCGTGTGGGCGACTTTGCATGACGGCGACGAGCCGCGCTGGATCACCAACGAGGGTGGCATCGACAACCCTGATGTCGCAGTCACGTGGCTACCAAGGTTCGTCGAGCGTGTCGCCGACCGATTCGGTACAGGTGTCCACGGTTGGGTCCCCTTCGCTGAGATCACCCCTGACCTTCCCCCCGCTGGCTGGGCCGCCACATGGTCGGCGCTGCACGGCAGCGAGACACCTGTTGTCGCGTCACTGTCAACCAGCACCATCGCCAGCGCGGCGAGCTTCCTAGAAACCTGCGACCTGGTCGGCATCGCGCTCGCGCACGCTGACCTCGACGACCGAGAACCGAACGACGAACAACTCAATCACCTTCGCGAGCAAATGCACGACGAGGTGATGCGCTCAGCGGAACTCGTCCAAGACACGCCAATGCTGATCAGCCAATTCACTGCACGCCACGACGATCCTGATGTTCAAGGCCTCATCGCAGAACAGTTCGTCATCGCACTCGACGCAGCAATCGATGACGGGGTGTACATCGGGGCCGCCTTCATCGACCCTGCAATCACCGGCCCCGAGTCATCTGGGGGGCTCCTCGACTCGGCTCGCTCGACGACACCGATGACCAATGCCGTCCTCGGCGGCGCCGACAATCACGCCGACTGACTCTTAGAGCTCATAGTGGTGGATCCTTGACAAGCCCTCGGTGAGGCCCTTGACGGTGTGTGTCACGTCGGCCACCGCCGACGAAAGACGATCGGCCGCATCCGACGGATCAAGGTCGAGCGGAAGATCCTCGATCAACCGACCAAGCCGATGCTGCGCTCGCCACGCCGCGTAACGGGTCCACTCCGCGGACAGCGTCCGCGGATCATCGACATGGAATAGGTCCTGATGCCGTGTCTGATCGTCACGAGTAACGTCGGTGCTGATGTAACCATTGACCATCGTGATCCGTTCGGCAGCGACGCTCAGTGGCCCACCGCGATGGACGACCATGTTGCCGTGAATGGCAACAGCGCAACCCAGACCAGGCCATTCGACGCTCACACAGCGGTCAGCCGACGGTCGTTCGCCACGCTCGGCGAGCGCCGCAACTTCAGCTTTGGTTCCGACGAAGTACTCAAAGTCACCGCCATCGAGCAGCGCCGGGTCGGCGACCATCATCACGTAGTCAAGGGCGAGTGTGTCGTGATGCCATTTGTCCACAGCTGAACCCAGCTCAGATGGGGCGTAGTTGAGATGTCCAAGTTGTGAGGTGATCGGATGCGGCGCAATGTCGATGCCGTAAATCGCACCGAAGTGCTCGGTGACGTCGGGCGACGTACACAGATCTCGGAACCACTTCGAGCGATGGCAACCGCTCCGCACGGAGCGTTCAATGCGGGGGTTGGCCCTGGCAAACACTTCGAGCCGACGGGCCACGGTGAGCAATACCGCAGCACCTTCATCAGAGAGAACCCGAAAAGCCGACGTGACCGCTACCGGCGTGGCAGTGCGGGCGATCTCTTCGGTGGTGTAGCCAAATTCGTCGAGCGTGCGTACACGTTCAGGCATCTCGAGTTGGAGGTGCCGAGCCGGGTCGAACTCCGGCTCGCCTTCGAGCCACTCGAAGCCGCCGGGTTGAGGAGTAAACGGCAGCACAGCAGTAGTCACCCGCGCAGTCTCACAGACATTTCTTGCACCAGCTGCACCAGACTGACTTGCTCGGGACCAGCCGCAATGAGGCCAGCCGGCTGACCCAACACGATTCAACACGCTCCTGTCACACTTTGGTCAGACCGGAGTGTGACAGGACCGCGCTGCTGCACCGCACTAGGTGCGGCTGCGATAGGTGGCGCTGCCGCCGCTGGCGTCTTTGTTCAAACGCTTCGAGAGGTGCAGACCTTCGAGGATGAACTCGACCGCGGCAGCGACGGCGCCGGGCGACTCATCGCCACCGGTGAGGACTTTGACGGGTGTCTTCAACGCATCGACCTGCTCAGCCACAGCGGCGAGTTCGGCACTCGTCATCGTCTCGCCGGTATGGGCCACTGCGCCCTCTTCGAATGCGTCGACGACTGCACGGGTCTGCGCGGGCGGCACCACCTCTTTGAAGACCGTGAGCACGGCGCCCTTGATGAGACTCTCCATGATCGCTCCATCACGGCCTTCGTCAATGGACTCAATTTCAATCTTGCCCATCGAGCTCGCCGCGAGCGCACCGAGGTCATCGACACGTGCCACGATGCTCGTTTCGCCTGACCGCAGGCCGCGTCGCAGCGCGTTCGCCGAGAGCGCTTCGTAGTTGCTGACCGACAGACGCACCGACACCCCACTGCGTTGGTTGACCTGGGTGCTCGACCGCGCAAGGTGGGAGAACGTCGCAACGACGTCGGTGAGGTAGCCGGGAACGTTGACGGTCACGGGGCCATTCGGAGTCTCGATGTCAAGCGACTGCGCCTCTTGCAACATGATGTCGACTTCGGTCTGCACTTCGAGTGGATAGTGCGTGCGGATCTGGCTTCCGAAGCGATCTTTCAACGGCGTGATGATGCGGCCGCGGTTGGTGTAGTCCTCAGGGTTGGCCGAGGCCATCAGCATCACATCGAGGGGCAGCCGGATCTTGTAACCACGGATCTGCACGTCGCGTTCTTCAAGTACGTTCAGCAGGCCAACCTGGATGCGCTCTGAGAGGTCCGGGAGTTCGTTGATCGCAAAAATGCCGCGATTGGTGCGCGGCACCATGCCGTAGTGCAACGTGAGTTCGTCGGAGAGGTAGCGGCCCTCGGCGACCTTGATTGGATCGACCTCCCCGATGAGGTCGGCAATCGAGGTGTCGGGAGTAGCGAGCTTCTCGCCGTAACGGAGATCCCGGTGCACCCAGTCGACCGGGGTGGCATCGCCGTGCTCGGCAACGAGGTCCTTTGCGTACTTCGAGACCGGGTTGTATGGATCATCCATGATCTCGCTGCCAGCAACGATCGGCATCCACTCGTCGAGCAAGCCAGTCAGCGAACGGATCATGCGAGTCTTGGCCTGTCCACGTTCTCCGAGAAATACGACGTCGTGGCCTGCGAGTAAAGCATTCTCGAGCTGAGGCATCACCGTATTTTCATAACCCTGCACACCTGTAAAAAGTGGTTCGCCAGCAATGACCTTGGCAATGGCGTGCTCGCGGACTTCTTGCTTGACGGGTCGCGAAACCCATCCGGAAGCCTGGAGTTCGCCGAGTGTCGTCGCGCGATTGTTCGTCTCGTCTGCCATCCGGGGAACTTACCGCGCCCGCTCTGCCCATGTTCAGGCGAGCCAGCAACCTCTGATATCGATTTCTGCGCCAGGCGGCGGAACGAACAATGTGACTATCGGGGCCGGGCGTTGGGGGCGTACGATCACGAGCATGGCCTCCGCTTCCGTCGACCGCTGGAACGCGACGCGACGTGAACTCACCGGCCGCTGGGTCGCCACCGAGGCAGACGACGACATCCGCCGGTACGGCATCGGGCTTGACACCGACGAACACGGCTGGGAACCGGTCGAGGTCCCCGGACACTGGCGCGACACCGACAAGTTCGCTTCCAGCGATGGCCCGATCATGTACCGGCATCGCTTCAGCGCCAGCCCGCCAGCCGACGGAGCGCGCCGCTGGGTCACCCTCGACGGCATCTTCTACCAGGCCGATGTGTGGCTCGATGGCGCCTACCTCGGCGACCCCGAGGGCTACTTCTTCCCACACACCTTCGACATCACGGCACTCTCGAAGCTTGACGACCAGCACGTCCTCGCGGTGGAGGTCACCTGTGCGCCTCACTCCGGAGCGAACAATCGGCGCAACATCACCGGCGTCTTCCAGCACTGGGATGGTCTCGATCGCCGCTGGAACCCGGGCGGCCTCTGGCGGCCCGTCCACGTGTACGACACCGGCCCGGTCCGCATCGAGCGGCTGCGCGTGCTGTGCCGCGACGCCGACGACCGGCGCGCCCATGTTCGCCTGACGTCGCATCTCGACAGCGATACGCAGCGCACCGTCACCGTCCGGACCTTGGTCGACGGCGACGTGCACGATGAACGAGACCACGTCCTGGCCTTCGGTGAGAACCAGATCGAATGGAACATCGACATCTCCGAACCGGCACTGTGGTGGCCGCACACACTCGGCGAACAACCGCTGACCGACATCGCGGTCGAAGTAGTCGTCACGCCCGATACGCCTGACGCTGCGCCGCAGGTCAGCGACCGACGGATGCGCCGCACGGGGTTACGTCAAGTGTCGTGGGACAAATGGATCTGCTCGATCAACGGCGAGCAGCTCTTCCTGAAAGGCGCCAACGTGCTGCCGACCCGCGCCGGGCTGGCCAACGCCGACGACGCCGCTGTCCGACGAGACATCGAGCTGGCCGTCGAACTCGGTCTCGACGCGGTGCGCGTGCACGGCCACATCGCGAACCGCGAGGTGTACAGGGCAGCGGACGAACTCGGCATGTTGATCCTCCAAGACTTCCCACTCCAGTGGGGCCATGCCCGGTCGGTGCGCGGGCAAGCAGTCGGTCAGGCCAAAGCAGCCGTTGATGCACTCGGGCATCACCCGTCGATCATCCAGTGGACAGCCCATAACGACCCGGCCGCGACGACAGGCGCCGACCGTTCTGACTGGAAGAAGCGCACACGCACCGTGCTCGCACAGCAATTGCCGTCCTGGAACAAATCAGTACTCGATCGATGGGTCAAGCGATCCTTTGAAAAGGCCGACTCCAGCCGCGAAACAGTCGCGCACTCCGGAGTCCCGCCCCACTTCCCGCAGCTCAGCGGGACCGATACCCACATCTGGTTCGGCTGGCATCGAGGCAAAGCCGAAGACCTTGCACGGTTCGCCACGCGAGTACCGCGACTCGTGCGCTTTGTTTCGGAATTCGGCGCACACGCACCGCCGTATACGGCGCCCTTCATCGACGAACAACTCCGCAACCACGACTGGCCGAATCTGGACTGGGCGCGCCTGGAAGTCGAGTACGGGTACCAGCGCGACCAGTTCGAGCAGCTGTTCCCACCCGGGTCGTTCGAGTCATACGAACAATGGCGTAACACAACTCAGCAGTATCAGTCACATGTGTTGAAGACACAGATCGAGACACTCCGCCGGCTGAAGTATCGGCCGTCAGGTGGCTTTTGTTTCTACGCACTGGCCGACCCTGCACCCGTTATTTCGGCAAGCATCCTCGATCACGAACGCGTCCCGAAAGATGCCTTCGCCGTCGTGCAAGCCGCCTGCGCGTCCATTCTCGTCGTGGCCGACCAGCCGCCGGAGTGGATCAACGAGGGCGACCGGATGAAGCTTGACGTGCATTTGATCAGCGATCTGCGTGAACCGATCGACTTCGCCGTGGTTGACGCCGTTGCCTCGTGGGCAGTTGGTGAGCAGCGCTGGCGCTTCGGTGGCCCGGTCGGCGCCGACGACGTCGTCAAGGTGGGCACGGTTGATTTAACCGTGCCCGACACGCTCGGTGAGCTTTCGATCGAACTCACGATGACCGCTGGCGACACGGTCAGTCACAACCGCTATACCACCGCAGTCACGCTCCGACCTGGCAGCTGAAACGCAGCCAAACGCAGCGCAGGCGGTCTGAGCGGGGTCAGCGGCTTCGCGCCAAGATGGCTCCGTGGCCAAGGTCTTCGTCAGCTATGCCAGAGAGGATCAAGGCTTCCACGACCAGCTCATCGAGGAGCCCGCTGGATTGAACGGTAGGTCGATGAGGACGACCTCGGCGCATTCGTGACCGTGTGGCGTGGAGACCAGCTGCTCTCGGCGCGCGCTGCCCAACTGATCGGCGACATGCTTTGCGTCGCGTGCTCTCCACACTGCGACTCCACCATCGAATGCATCACACGCAAACAAGGGGATCTCTTCGTTGGCGGCCCAGTCGATTACGAGCCGGTCTACTGGAACGCCACCAATGCCTGTCTAGCGGGAAAGGGCCTTGCGGTTCTTGAACTTCGACCTCGCGTAGTCAGCGTTCATCGTGGCAATGTTGTCAATCGAAATCTCTTTCGGACACGCGGCCTCGCACTCGCCGTGGTTGGTACAGGAACCGAAGTGGGAATCCATCTCCTCGACCATGGCCTCGGTGCGCTTGTACCGCTCGGCCTGGCCTTGCGGAAGCAGGTTCAGGTGCGAAATTTTCGCTCCGGTAAAGAGGCTCGCAGCGCCGTTCGGACAGGCCGCAACACATGCTCCGCAACCAATGCAAGCCGCTGCATCCATCGACGCGTCAGCCACCGGCTTCGGGATCGGGATCAGGTTGGCATCGGGGGCGCCACCGGTCGGCGCAGTGATGTAACCGCCCGCTTCGACGATGCGGTCGAACGGTGATCGATCGACCATAAGGTCTTTAATGATCGGGAATGCCGAGGCACGCCACGGCTCGATCACGATCTCTGCGCCAGAGTCAAACTGCCGCATGTGGAGCTGGCAGGTTGCGGTACCGCGCTGCGGGCCGTGCGCCTGGCCGTCGATCATCAGCGAACAGGTGCCGCAGATACCTTCGCGACAGTCGTGGTCGAAGACCACGGCTTCCTTGCCTTCTTCGATAAGGCGCTCGTTCAAGATGTCGAGCATCTCGAGGAACGAGGCTTCGTCACTGATCTCGGGGATCTGGTGGGTCTCGAAGCGGCCCTGGGAATCGGGACCGTCCTGGCGCCAGATCTTGAGGTTGATGTTGGAGAGATTGCTCACGTGGTGTCTCTTACTTCTCAGATGCGAATCAGATGATGGGGCTGCAGCGATTACTTGTACGAACGGGTGGCGAAATGGACGACTTCGTACTCGAGCTTTTCACGATGTTCGATTGGCTCGGACGGGTTGCCGCTCCACTCCCAGGCCGTCACGTGTGCGAAGTCGTCATCGTTGCGAAGCGCCTCGCCGTCGTCGGTCTGGTGCTCGGAACGGAAGTGGCCGCCGCAGCTCTCTTCACGGGTGAGTGCGTCCTGGCACATCAAGATGCCAAGTTCGAAGAAGTCGTCGACTCGTGCTGCTTTCTCAAGTGTCTGGTTCAGGCTGGAACCAGAACCGGTGACCCGCAGATCCTTCTTGAACTCGGCGTGCAGTGCCGGGATCTCGGCAAGCGCCTTCTCGAGGCCAATCTGGCTGCGATCCATGCCGCAGTAGTCCCAGATGATCCGGCCGAGCTCACGATGGAAATGGTCAGGACCCTTCGTTCCACCGATGTCGAGGTAGCCCTGGAAACGATCTCGCGCCTCTTTTTCGGCAGTGACGAAGGCCTCGTGCGTCGTCTCCGGAATCGGCTTATTGAGCAGATCGGAGAGGTATGGCGCAATGGTGTACGGCAGCACGAAGTAGCCATCGGAAAGGCCCTGCATCAACGCCGACGCACCGAGGCGGTTGGCTCCGTGATCGGAGAAGTTCGCTTCACCAATACAGAACAGGCCAGGGATCGTCGTCTGCAGTTCGTAGTCGACCCATAATCCGCCCATCGTGTAGTGGCTCGCCGGGTAAATACGCATTGGCGACTCGCGAGGATCTTCACCGGTGATCCGCTCGTACATTTCGAACAGGTTCGAGTATCGCTCGACGATCGTGTCGAGGCCGAGGCGGTTGATCGACTCAGCGAAGTCAAGGTAGACACCATTCTTCAATGGGCCAACACCCTGACCAGCGTCGACAGCCCGCTTGGCAGCTCGCGATGACACGTCGCGCGGTGCAAGGTTGCCGAAGCTCGGGTAGATCCGCTCGAGGTAGTAGTCGCGCTCGTCTTCGGGGATTTGCGCGACGGGACGGGTCTCGTCGGCATCTTTGGGAACCCAGATGCGACCGTCGTTGCGGAGCGACTCGGACATCAGCGTGAGCTTTGACTGGAAGTCGTCGGCCTGCGGGATGCACGTCGGGTGGATCTGCGTGTAGCTCGGGTTCGCGAACGCCGCCCCTCGGCGGTGCGCACGCCACGCTGCGGTGACGTTGCACGCCATGGCATTGGTCGAGAGGTAGAAGGCGTTTCCGTAACCGCCGGTGGCGAGGACGACAGCGTGGCCTGCATGCGACTGAACCTCGCCGTTCATCAGGTCGCGAGTGACGATGCCAGCGCACTTGTCGTCGACCGTTACAACGTCGACCAACTCAATGCGGTTCCAGAGCTTGACGTTACCCAAGCCGATTTGGCGGGCGAGCTGCTGGTAGGCGCCGATCAACAGCTGTTGGCCAGTCTGGCCGCGTGCGTAAAACGTGCGGCTGACCTGAGCCCCGCCGAACGAGCGATTGGCGAGCAGGCCGCCGTACTCGCGTGCAAATGGCACACCCTGGGCGACCATCTGGTCGATAATTTTGACCGACACTTCGGCAAGTCGGTGAACGTTGGCCTCGCGTGCCCGGAAGTCGCCGCCCTTGACAGTGTCATAGAACAGACGATGCACGCTGTCGCCATCGCCCTGATAGTTCTTCGCCGCGTTAATGCCACCCTGTGCCGCAATCGAGTGCGCACGGCGAGGAGAGTCGTGGAAGGTGAATGCCTCGACCTCGTAACCGAGTTCGCCGAATGATGCAGCCGCCGATGCGCCGGCCAGGCCCGTGCCAACCACGAGGATCTTGAACTTGCGCTTGTTGGACGGGTTGACCAACTTCTGGTTGGCAACGTAATTATTCCTCTGTTAGTTAATCGGGCCTTCAGGAATCTTGGAGTCGAGAGTGATGGTCATTCGCTATGTCCTTCCTGGTCGACGCAGCAGGTGATCGCGTCGGGGTCAAAATCGATAATGCCGGAGAGTGTGGCGATCGGGAACGAGACGTTGCCGACAACGATGACCGTGGCCACACCAGCAGCGGCGGCCTTGCGCCACCTATTGAATCGGGGGTTGTTTGCACCGACCGACTGGAAAAGCGACCAGGTGCCGTGGAACAGGTGGATGCCAAGCGCAATGTTCGCCACGATGTACAAGATCGCGACGGGAACACGGCTCAACGATGCATCGAGGTTGCGGTACACGGCGCCATGAACGAAGTCCGGGTTGACCCAGCCCCACGTGAGGTCAGCCAGGTGCCAAGCAATGAAGGTCAAGACAATGAGGCCAGTCCAACGCATCGAGCGGCTGGCGAAGTTGGCAACCTGGTAGTCACGCTCCGACTGGTACTTGACCGAGCGAGCCTTGCGGTTGAGCTGGGTGAGCGACCACGCAGCGTGCAGGTGGAGCACAAGCGCCCCGATCAAGCCGAGGCGCAGCAGCCACAGCGTGTAACCGTGCGGCAAAATCGGCACGAGGAGTTCACGGAGGAACTCTCCGTACACATCGATGTCGTACATCCGCTCGTCGCCCTCGGTCACCACTCCCAAGTAAGCCTTGAGGTTGCCAATCATGTGCGACAGCACGAACCCGATGCCCACGAGGCCGGTGATTGCCATGACGTACTTCTTGCCGACCGCTGTGCCATAGAGGTCGAGTAGGAATGGTTTTCTCTTTGCTGCGTTCGCCTGTAAGGCGGTGCCCGTGACTGGGCCGCGGCTCAACGTTTGTGCCATGACGACGACGCTACCCCCCCACGACCGGCCGCGGCCCAGTCGACCTCAGACCATTTCCGGTGACGACCGTCGCATCGCCGGCCCGAGGGGGAGATCGGTCAGCAAAGCCAGACTTCAGGAAAGGAGCGAATCACAACGCAGACGTGACTCGTTCTGATGGTGGCATGGCAGGCGTGGAAACCGATGAGTTGGGATTTAGCCTTGCCGACCGGCCATCATGGTCTGGTTGCCCGTGCGTCAGCGCACGAGCACGTTCAGCTATCTACTTTGCCCAGGAGGCATTACCCCGTGGGATCAATTCCATATCTCGCAGCACTATCGGCCATAGCAGCCCTCGGTGTCGCGTTCTTCTATTACAAGTCAGTCGAGAAGGAGTCGCCCGGAGACGAGCGAATGGTCTTCTTGATGACCGAAATCCAGAAGGGCGCCAAGGCGTTCCTCCAGGCCGAATACAAGTGGGTCAGCGTCTTCGGCGCCGCCATGGCGGTGCTGCTGGCAGTCGTCATTGCACCGCTTGCCGCAGTCACCTACCTGCTCGGCGCAGTCCTCTCTTCGGCAGCCGGTTACGCCGGCATGACCGTGGCCACAATGGCCAACGCCCGAACCACCGAAGCTGCAAAGCAAGGCCCCGGCAAGGCACTTCCCGTCGCCTTCCGTGGCGGCGCCGTCATGGGCTTCTCCGTTGCGGGCCTTGCGCTGCTCGGTCTCATGACTACCTACATCGTGTTCGTCACGCTCCTCGAGGTCGACCAAGCATTCGAGATCGTCACGGCCTACGGCCTCGGCGCATCGACAATCGCCTTGTTCTCCCGCGTCGGCGGTGGCATCTTCACCAAGGCTGCTGACGTCGGCGCCGACCTCGTCGGCAAGGTCGAAGCTGGTATCCCCGAAGACGACCCCCGCAACCCGGCCACCATTGCCGACAACGTCGGTGACAACGTCGGCGACGTCGCAGGCATGGGTGCCGACCTCTTCGAGTCGTATGCCGGCTCGATCATTGCTCCAATCTCACTCATTGCCTTCTCCACCGCCGGCGGCCTCGCTGCCGAACAGGCGAGCGACATCGGCACCATCGAGTTCCTCGTGTTCCCAATGTTGGTCGCCTTCATTGGCATGGTCGCTTCGATCATCGGTTCCTTCCTCGTCAAGGGCGGAGATTCCACCGACTCGAAGCACCTCAGCAAGGCACTTCACCTTGGCACGAACGTCGCCATGGGGATCACCGCCGTCGGCGTACTCGCCGGTTCGTTCTGGATCTTCGGCGGTGACGGCAAGTCTGACAAGCCGTGGGGCTTTGCGGTTTCCGTCATCGGTGGCCTGGTCATTGGTTGGGCGCTCGGCAAGACCGCTGAGTACTACACCTCGAAGTTCGACCGCGCCGTCAAGGACATTGGCAAGCGCTCGCTGCCCGAGTCCGGCTACCACTGTCCTCAAGGGCATCAGCATCGGCATGCAGTCAGTGGCAGCTTCCGTCGCACTGATTCTCGCCGGCGTCGGCGTCGCCTATTGGGGCGGCCAGCAGGCACTCGACAGCGAAATCGGTGGCCTGTACGGCATCGCCATTGCCGCAATCGGCATGCTCGCAACAACCGGCATTGTCGTGTCGGTCGATGCCTACGGGCCGATTGCCGACAATGCCGGCGGTATCGCCGAAATGGCCGAGCTTGACCCGTCAGTCCGTGAAGTCACCGACGCCCTCGACTCGCTCGGTAACACCACCGCAGCAATCGCCAAGGGCTTTGCCGTTGGCTCCGCCGCACTGACTGCGCTCGCACTCTTCAAGAGCTTCGAGTTCGCTATTGCCACTGCTTCGAACAATGAGACAGTGCTGAATCTCGACATCGGGCAAGTTGATGTCTTCATCGGCCTGTTCATCGGAGCGATGCTCCCGTTCCTCTTCGCTGCGCTCACCATGCTCCCAGCAATTGCAGCGCAGATGATCGAGGAAGTGCGTCGCCAGTTCCGGGAAATCCCGGGCCTGCGTGAAGGCCTTCCTGGCGTCATCCCCGACTCGGCACGCTGTGTGGCCATCTCGACCGAAGCCTCGCTCAAGGAGATGATCGCCCCCGGCGCCCTCGCCGTGGTCGTACCGCTCGTCGTCGGCTTCGTCAGCGTCGATGCGCTCGGCGGCATGCTTGCCGGTGCACTCGTCACCGGCTTCGCCCTGGCCATCTTCATGGCCAATGCCGGCGGCGCTTGGGACAACGCGAAGAAGTACATCGAAGCCGGCGCACACGGCGGCAAGGGTTCCGACCAGCACAAGGCTGCCGTTGTCGGTGACACCGTGGGTGACCCCTTCAAAGACACCTCTGGCCCGTCGATGAACATCCTCATCAAGGTCATGACGATCGTCAGCCTGGTGTTCGCATCAGCCTTCGTCTGATCAACACTTGAACAACTGAACGGAGGGCGGGCCTGCAGGGCCCGCCCTTCGTTGTTTCCGAGGTTGCTCAGTCGTCGTTAGGCGTGTCAGCAACGAAGTCAATGAGTTGCTCGACCGCGCCGACCAGCTCAGGCGTGAGGTCAGCAAACGTGTGGACCTGGTTACGCAGACGCGGCCAAAAGCCTTCGAACGGCGCACCGAGTGCAGCGCACAGTCCTTCCTTCCACGTGACCTCCGGGTCATACGCGATGTCGGGCCAAGCGTCAAGGCCAATCACCTTCGGCCGAATGCCAGCCCAGACGTCGACGAACGGATGCCCCGTGATCAAGACGTTCGGATCTTTCACCGTCTGAGCAATGCGCGTCTCTTTCGACCCTGGCACGAGGTGGTCGAGTAACACGCCGAGCTTGCGCTGGCGGCCCGGCTGAAACTCACTGACCATTGCCTTCAAGTCGTCAGCACCGTGCAGGGGTTCGACGACGACGCCGAGATCGCGAAGGTCGTCGCCCCACACATGCTCGAGGAGTTCGGCATCATGTTTACCTTCGACCCAGATACGACTGGCACGAGCAACGCGAGCTCGTCCATCGCTGGCAACCGATCCTGAAGCCGTCGTCCGCTGTGTTACCGACTTGACCTGTTTGGGCCGCACCAGCGTGATTGGCTTGGCGTCGATCAGAAACCCGCCCGGCTTCCACGTGAAATGTCGGAGGTACTGCGCGCTGTCTTTGAGCGTCACACCCTCGGCGTTCCAGCGAGCGATGCTGCCAACGAAATGGCTCGACCGGTCTTCGATCACCATGCCGATTTCGACCACGATCGATGGATATTCCTTCGGCTTCGCGCGGCCCATCCCGCCGTGGGAGTACTCATCCATGATGTCGCCGCTGAAACTCATACTCGAAGCCATTCAGCATGACACGGGAACCAGCGCCCGTCGCGGCACGTCGAACTTGCATGGGGAAAAACACGACACACACCACAACAGCCATCACGCGCCTGACAGTGGTCGGGTTCGCCGCCGTTCTGACACAGTCTGCCTGCGGCTCAAACGACGACAGCAACGATGCGACCGCTGACCCGGCGAACGTCGATGCACCAGCCGAAGAAATAGCTGCCGACGCGGCCGCTGCTTGCAAAGTGGGCAACGCGTTGTTCTCGAGCGCGGACACGACTCGCGCCGGACCTCACCAGGCACCGAGCACCGAACCAATCGCCCTCGCCCCCCCCCGACCCGGGCTGAGCTGACGCTTTCAGCAACGGCTGGAGCGCCATTTGCGTCGAAAGATCGGTTGGCATTCGACCCGGTTCTTCGACGCAAACAGCGTTTCGCGGTCAGGTGATCACTCGGCGGTGCCAGCCGTCAGCAGTCAGGACGAGGTCACTCTCGCTGCCGTCCGGGAACCGGAAGGGCGCACGGACACCACTGTGCGCAACGGCGGCCGGCAAGATCAGTTGACCGAGAGACGTGTCGTCGCCAGTAGTCCATCGATGCCAGCGGCAAGCGGGTACCTCTGTGAGCTCGACGGCTGGTTCGCCGAGGATCTCGATCGAGCCGTGCACGACGCCTGCCTGCTCGTAACCGGTCGACATGTCGGGCTGCGGGGCGAGGTGCTGCTCGGCCGCCGTGGCGTACCACTCGAGGTCAAAAGCAATCGGCGTCGGAGTGCCGTAGCCCCGACCGAGTGCGTCCTCGGGGTCATCGAGCGATGCCGCGTAGGTTTCGTTGCCGATGGTCCACTGTTCCATCGGAGCTTCACGCATGTGTTCGGCCCACATCGCTTCGCCTTTGACAATGAATGGGTCGGCAAGCCTGACCGGCACGTCAAAGTCGGTGATGTGGAGCAACGGTCGATCGGCCCGCGCGAGCGCTGCCCAGTACCAGGCCGTCCGGCCGACAATGCGATGCCCGGAGATCACACCGAGGCTGGCGTCTGCGGTCCATGCGGCAAAGACCCACTCTTCGACACTGCCTGGATGTCGGCCGTCGTGGAGGCCGCCCGTACCAAAGTTCGCTGCGAAGTCCGCCATCATCAGGCAGACTACGGGAGTGTTGCGATACCTGAGCCTCGACTGGATCAACGCCCTGACCGCAGAAGTGGCAGCAAGCGAACAGCTCCGGGATATTTCATCGACGCACACGATCGGTGTCACGCAGGTCGTGTCGGACGGCCCCGAGGGCGACATCACGTATCACTTGCAGGTGGGCGACGGCTCGGCCTCGTTCGGCGCAGGCGTGGCAGACCCCGAAGACATCAAGATGGAACAGGTTTGGGATACCGCAGTTGCTGTGGCGGTCGGCGAGCTCAACGCGCAGGAAGCCTTCATTAGCGGTCACATCCGCCTGTGGGGCGACCAGCAGAAGTTGCTCGACAACCAGGCGGTGTTCGGGGCACTCGACGCAGTGTTTGCCCGCGTGAAAGAACGCACGACCTACGAGTGACACGCCGGCTGCTTCGGTGGCTCGTTTAGTCTCGGCGCATGCCAGAGATGCCCGATATCGAGGCACATGCCGAGCGACTCGATCGCCAGTTCTCCGGCCGCGTACTCAACGGGTTCGCGCCGTTCAACTTCACGGCGCTCAAGACCGCTGTTCCTGCGCCTGACGCGGCATACGGCCTGCCGTTGCTGAGCGTCGGCCGCCGCGGCAAGTATCTGATTCTGCGTTTCGAGCCAATCAGCTTCGTAATCCACCTCATGCAGGGCGGCAGGCTCCTCGCCGACACGAAGCTCTCCGCGAAGCCCCGCGGCGGCCAAGCCCGCTTCAGCTTCGAACCCATCGAACGCGACGACGGCGGTATCGACGAGACAGCGTTACTACTTACCGAACAGGGCAAAGAGCGGCGCGCCGGGGTGTGGTGTGTGCCGTCGGCCGACTTGGAATCGACGCTCCCACTCGCCAAGCTCGGCCCCGAAGCAGCCGGAATTGACCCGGCCGACTTGGCTGAGTTGTTTGCAGCGAAGTCGATGCGCGTGCACGGCTTCCTGCGGCATCAAGCGATGGTGGCGGGCATCGGACGTCGACTCTCGAACGAAATCTGCCACGCCGCACAGATCTCACCATTCGCCACGACCGAGCAGCTCGGCGCCAGCGGTGCCGCCAAGGTGGCAGCAGCCATTGACCATTGCGTCGCCGACGGGCTGGCCTACGAACGGACCAGGGGCGACATGAGTTCGTCGAAGGACCGTCCAAGTGCGGTTCACAGTCGCACTGGCGAGGCCTGCCCGGTCTGTTCCGACACCATCCGAGACGTCAAGTATTCGAGCTACACAGTCAACTACTGCGCGACCTGCCAGACCGGCGGCAAGGTGCTGGCTGACAACACCACCAGCAAATTCCTGAAGTAGCGGTCACACTGTGCCTGGCACAGTGTGACCGCAGGCTGTCCTCGCTTGGGGTGACCCTCGTCGCTCACCTGCGACCCTTCCCAAGTGAGTCGTTAGCGTCCAATTGTGACTGAACTCGCCGCCCATCGTGCCACCGCCGCTCCGGCCGCGCAGGAGTACCGCATGGGCCAGCGGGAACTGCTGACGCTGATGTCAGCGATCATGGCGCTACTGGCGCTCGGCATCGACACAATGCTGCCCGCCTTCGACGAGATCCGCACGACGTTTAACCTCGGCGAAGCATCCCCTCGCGCTGGGCAGGTGATCACGGTCTTCTTTATGGGACTCGCCATCGCCCAACTCGCCTGGGGGCCAATCGCTGACCGCTTCGGCCGTAAGCCGGTGCTGTACGCCGGCAGCGCCATCTATATCGCTGGCGCCGCCGGTTCGGCATTGGCGCCAACCTTCGAGCTGCTGCTTCTGAGCCGCTTCATCTGGGGCATTGGCGCGGCCGGCGCACGGGTGGTTGCCACTGCGATCATCCGCGACCGCTTCGAGGGCAGCCAAATGGCCAAGGCAATGTCACAGGTAATGGCCGTCTTCATGCTCGTGCCGATCCTCGCTCCGACCATCGGTGCCGGCATCATTGCCATTCTCCCTTGGCGCGCCATCTTCTGGTTCTGCGCGATCTTCGCCGTGGTGATCACGTTGTGGAGCGTCCGGATGCGCGAGTCGCTCAACCCGGCGAACCAGCGGCCACTGCAGTTCCGCTCAACGACGAAGGGCTACGTCGAAGTCGCGCGCACCCCGGTCACATCGGGCTACACCAACGCGACGATCTTCTTGCAAGGCGTCTTCACGACGTACCTTGCGAGCAGCGAGCTGATCATCAGCGAGGTATTCGACCGGAAAAGTCAGTTTCCGCTGATCTTCGGATTGGTCGCCCTGCTCTTCGCCGCCGGAGCGATCATCAACGGCCGAATTGTCGTGCGGGTCGGTGTACATCGGCTGATCAACACGGCTTACGCACTACTGATCCCGGCCACCCTGGTGCTCTGCGTCATCTCGATCGCAGCCGGCGGGCAACCAAGCATCTGGATCTACATGCCAGTTCTCGCTCTCACGTTGTCGTCGTTCATGTTCCTGATGCCAAATCTGAATACCGCTGCCCTCGGCCCGGTCGGCCACTTGGCTGGCACCGCATCTGCGTACGGCGGAGCGATCCGGATGGCAGGAGGCGCTGTGCTCGGCACGATCGTGAGCGCATTCGTGAGTGACTCGACGACGCCGTTCTCCATCGGCATCGCCGTGCTTTGCATCGGTTCCTGGATCACCGTGCTACTTGTACGTAAACGTTCGCCCGAGCTGACCACCGAGCACCTACGCATTTCGGACCCAATCACCGTCTCGTGACATTGCCAGCCGGGCGCTGAGTTGCACCCGGCGGGCACAGAGTTGCGAAAGGGGCCTGACCCCATTCGCAACTGTGCGTGGGGGTCAGATCAAGCCGAGTTCGGCAACAGCGTCGCGTTCGGCGACCAGTTCTGCTGCCGATGCGTCGATCTTCGAGCGGCTGAAGTCGCCGATATCGAGACCCTGCACGATTTCATAGTTGCCGTCCTTACAGATGCACGGGAACGAGCTGATGATGCCCTCGGGCACCCCGTAGCTGCCATCGCTCGGCACCGACATCGACACCCAGTCGCCGTCCGGCGTACCGAGCGTCCAGTCGCGGATGTGATCCACAGCAGCCGATGCCGCCGATGCCGCTGACGAGGAACCGCGTGCGTCGATGATTGCTGCGCCGCGCTTGGCAACCGTGGGGATGTAGCTGTTGGCGTACCAGTCCTGGTCACCGACCAGTTCGAGTGCGTTCTTGCCGCCGACTTCGCAGTGCGCGAGGTCGGGGTACTGCGTGACCGAGTGGTTGCCCCACACGGTCATCTTCTTGATGTCATTGACGGACGCATCGAGCCGCGTGGCGAGCTGGCTGATTGCACGGTTGTGGTCGAGGCGAGTCATTGCGGTGAAGCGGCTCGGGTCGAGGCCAGCAGCGTTGTTCATTGCGATCACTGCGTTGGTGTTGGCCGGGTTCCCGACGACAAGGATCTTGACGTCCTTCTTGGCCGAGCGGCTCAGTGCTTCGCCCTGCGGCTTGAAGATGCCACCGTTGGCCGACAGTAGGTCGGCGCGCTCCATGCCTGCCTTGCGCGGCATCGAGCCCACGAGGATCGCCACATCGGCGTCGCCGAACGCCACATCGGCGTCGTCGGTGCAGGTGATCGAGTCGAGCAACGGGAATGCGCCGTCGTCGAGTTCCATGCGAACACCTTCGAGCGCGCCGAGCGCCGGGGTGATCTCGAGTAGCTGCAGCGCAACCGGGGTATCTGGGCCGAGCATCGTGCCCGATGCAATGCGGAAGAGGAGGCTGTAGCCGATCTGGCCTGCAGCCCCGGTGACGGCAACGCGTACTGGAGTAGTCATGGCAACTGAGGCTACGCCGATGCAGTGGCAGGGCCAAGCCCAGCGGCTCGGACCCTGTCTGTCAGGCCGACATCAGGTCGGGCCGAGATCAGCAGAAGTAGGCCTTACGCCAAGCCCAGGAGCCGGTTGACGATCAACGAATAGAAATTCTGACCCGACTGTGTCAGGTGGATGCCATCGTCGTAGAAGCAGCGGCCTTCGCAGCTGGACGACATCACTTCCCAGTCGAGGACCGTCACGTTTGGGAAAATTCTGGGCAGCGCACGAATCTTCCCGTTGTTGCCAGCCATCCAGTAGCGGTCACCCTTGCCGGTCAGCATCACCACTGTTGGCACGTCGACGAGGACGCTCATAAGCAACTCAAGCGACGCGTCACTGAAGGGGCCATTGGTACCGAGGTGCACCACAATCACCGACGTCAACGCACCCGCAAG
>CAJJBX010000024.1 GCA_905182555.1 uncultured Ilumatobacter sp.
CGGAATCACCCCGGCGGTTGCACAGTTCGCGAACGACGTCGTCGAGCGCGGATTCACCGTGGTGATGCCGTCGCTTGTCGGTACGCCAGGGAAAGCGCCGTCGCAGATCTACATGGCGCAGTCGATGATGAAAATCTGCATCGCCAAAGAGTTCACAACGATGGCGATGAACAAGACATCACCGGTCATTGCCTGGCTCCGTGCACTCGCTCGCAACATCCACAACGAGGTCGGTGGGCCGGGGGTTGGCGCCGTTGGCATGTGCTTCTCGGGCGGCTTCGCACTCGGAATGATGGTCGACGACATCATGCTCGCGCCGTGGACCGCACAACCCTCGATGCCGTTTGCTGTGGCAAGAAGGAGCGGGGCGCGAACCTCAACCTGTCGCCTGACGACGAGGCTGCGATCATTCAGCGAGCGCAAGACGGCTGCCAGGTACTCGGTCTCCGCTTCGCCGGCGACAAGCTGGTCGGGGACCGGTTCGCGATGCTCCGGAAGAAGCTTGGCGATGCGTTCATCGCGATCGAACTGCAGAATACGGCCAAGAGTGACCACTCCACGCTCACCGAACAACGCGACGAGGCGAGTGTCCAACGAGTCCTCGACTTCTTTGCCGAAAAGCTGCTCTGAGACAGAGTTGCGAAAGGGGCCTGACCCCATCCGCAACTATGCGGCTTCGGCGATCTGCTTGGCGGCCTTGTAATTGGCCTTGCCGTTGGGGGCGCGAGGGATCTGGTCGACAAACACGATTGTCTTTGGCGCTTTGAAGCTAGCGAGGTTGCTCTTGACCGATGCAATGATCGTGGCGGCTTCGATGGATACACCCGGGCTGGGCGACACAACAGCGGTCACGGCGTTTGCCGAACTTCTCATCGGGGATGCCGACGACGAGGCAGTCGAGAACTCCCTCGACTCGTTTCACTGCTTCTTCGACCTCTTCGGGGAAGACCTTCTCGCCGCCGGTGTTAATCACCTGGCTGCCCCGTCCGAGCAGGACGAGCGTGCCGTCGGCCTCGACCGTGGCGAAGTCGCCCGGGAACGAATAGTGCTCGCCGTCGATCACGCGGAAGGTTCGAGCAGACTTGTCGGGGTCCTTGAAATAGCCGAGCGGGATGTTGCCGCCGGCAGCGACCATGCCGACTTCGCCGGAACCCGGCACAACCTCTTCGTCATCCTCATTGAAGACCTTGGCGAGTGGGCTCTTCGTGAACTTGGCCGTCTCGGTGGGCATTCCCTTGGCCGTGATCTGGGTGCCCATTGAGCCTTCGGTCGAACCCCATCGCGTCGATCAGGATGACCTGCTCGATGCGATCAATGAGATCCTGCTTGACCTCGGTGGTCCACATGACACCAGATGAGTTCATCATCTTGATCGATGACATGTCGTACATCGAGCCATCGGGCTTGCCTTCGTCGAGCGCTTTGATCAGAGGTTTGGCAAAACTGTCACCAACAATGGTGAGCCCGTTGACGCCGTGCCGCTCGACGGTTTTCGAGCACCTCATGTGCCCGCAGACTGCGTGCGGTGAGGTTGACGATGTGGGCTCCGCCGAGCATTGGAATGAACCACCCAAGCCAACAGCCAGTGCCGTGCATCACGGGGGCGCAGGGGATCGACGTGTATTGCCCGCCCGCATCGGTGAGCTGCTTGACCATCGGTGCCATCTGGTCGGCCGACTCGTCGTGGAACCATCCCGAGGAGGGGATAACCAGAAGCGGTGAGGCTGGCTGTGGACCCGCCGACCGCGTACATGACGCCCTTCGGCATGCCGGTGGTGCCTCCGGTGTAGAGCATGTATGTGTCGTCTTCGCGGCGCTCAATCCGCTCCATCGGCTCGTTGGCAGCAATGACGTCGCCGTATGCCTGTGCACCCGGAACGTCGACCCACTCCTCTCCGTTGAGCAAATCGTCCACGACGATCAGCAGCTTGAGGTTTGGCAGCCGATCCACGACTCGAGCAACACGGTCAGCGAGGGAGGCATGGAAGACGATTGCTTCTGAGTCGGAGTTGTCGAGGAGGTACCAGAGTTCCTCGTCGAGGTATCGATAGTTGACGTTGATCGCGACGCCACGCATTTTGAAGACGCCGTAGTGAGTCTCCATGTATTCGTTCGAGTTGTACATGAACAGCCCGACCTTCGAATCAGGTCCGAGCCCAGCAGCGGTGAACGCCTGTGCCATTCGTGCGCCTCTGTCGTCATACTCAGCCCACGTCCGAGTCGTGTCACCGGTCGTGATGGCGGGAGCATCGGGAATGACGTCAGCGATCGATTCCCAGACGGTGGCGAAGTGCATTTCCATGGTCCCACCGTAGACGGCGCCAGTGTGTCGATCGTCACCCTGGGGCCGTTGCTGCGCGATCTGCACCGATCTGGCGTCGTTGCCAGCGGTGTTCGGGCTGGCGCCCGACTCGATCATGCCCGGAAGGGCAAGGTTGAGTCTCCGGGTTCCGAGAGTCAGACGGTGAGGCGGTTGGCGCGTAACTCTTGGTAGATCGCGACGGCTTCGTCGGCGATTGGTGCGAGGTGTGGCGGCAGCGCGGCGGGTGGCAGCGTGGGCGGTGGTCCGAACGAGGTGGAGGCTTCGACAGTGGAGTACCAGTGGCGAGCCCAGACTCCGTCACTGCCACGGCGGCCCGATGGCCAGGTGAGCATTGCTGGGTCAAAGGGCACGTCGAGCCGACGGCAGATCTCGCGCTGGTAGCCCGCTGGGTCGGTGAGGAAGTCGTCGGAGTCGACAATCAGCTCACAATGCTCCGCGAGTTCGAGCTGCTGGGGCACGCCAATGTCGTTGAGCGTGACCGACTCGCGCACCTTCGTGTAGCTCGCGAACACGCGTTGCGGATCACGAAGGAGCAGCACGTTGCGCAAGCCGCCGATCCACGACCGATCAGTGTCAGGAAGTAGATGGTGCGCCATGTGTTTTTGATAGCTGACCGCGATGCCTGCTGCGAGGGGCGCAAGGCACGCTGTAATCGCATCGTCAAAAGCGGCCGGGCCGGCCTCGATGATTTCGTCGAGGCCAGGATGGTCGAGCCGGGTCGTGGCGAGATACGCGGCATACAGCGGCTCGTCCATGACCGCTGTATCGCTGCGGTTCTCCCAGCTGCGCATCATTGCCGTCGACAGATTTCGTGGCCCTGACCACATTGCAATTCGAGTCACAAGTTTTCCAGCATCTCGACGTATAACTGCTGCAGTTGCTCGACCATTGGGCCCCGTTCGCCGGTCCCGATCATTCGCCCGTCGATCTCTGTCACCGGTGCAATACCTGCGAATGTGCCCGTGACGAACGCCTCGGTGGCGCCATAACACTCGGTCACGCTGAAGTTCTTCTCGCGCCAGATCACATTGTTTTGTCCGCACAGCCGCAACACGTTGCGCCGCGTGATGCCCGGCATGCAGTAGTCGCCGGTCGAGGTCCATACCTCGCCAGGACCATCGGGCCCGTCGGGATGACGCACAATGAAAAAGTGCGTCGAGTTGCACGTGGCAACGAAGCCTTGCGGGTCGAGCATCAAGGCTTCGTCGGCCCCGGCCTTCGTTGCCTGGATGCACGCCGAAATACAGTTGAGCTTCGAGTGTGAGTTCCACTTCGGATCCTGCACGTCGGGACGACCGCGCCGAGTGGACACGGTGTACAGCCGCACGCCCTGCGTCAGGGTCTCGGGACGAGCAGTTTTGTACTCGGGGATGATGACAATGGTGGCGGGTGTGATCGTAAAGCGCGGGTCCTGGTATGGCGTCGACTTCACACCGCGGGTGACCATCAACCGGATGTGCACGCCGTCGGCATCACCCATGTCGTTCGCATCGAGTGTCGCCTGAATCATCGCAGTCAGCTCGGCAGGGGAGCGGCCGATGTCCATGTCGATGCCCATGGCACCTTCGTACAGGCGTCGCAGGTGATCACCGAGAAATGCGAGCTTCCCACCATGCACCCGGATGCCTTCCCACACGCCGTCGCCGAGCATGAAGCCACTGTCAAACACCGAGACCATTGCCCTCTCGCGCGGCAACAGGTCGTCGTTGATGCCGATGATGATGTCGACGTTGCGCGGATCGATGTCGTAGTCGTGAGTGCCGTGGGCCATTCCGTCATCCTCGCAGCTCGCGTGATGTCTGGTTCTGCCCGTGGGAAAGCGCACGTTGCCGCCGGAACGGGCGGGGGCAGGGAACGGGGTTAGGGGGCGTAGGTCTGGATCGACTGCGTCGGGTCGTGATCAAGCAGTTGGGGGGCCCGGGCAGCGACTCGGGCGCTCAACTCGGCAGCGTCAACCGTGAGGAGTTCGCGGTCGACCATGAGGGGGATTCCGTCGACGATGGTGGTCTGGACGTCGCTTGCTCGAGCGGAGTAAACGAGCGCGGCGAGCGGGTTGTGGAGCGGCTGACAGTGCAGTCCGGAGAGGTCGACAAGGATGATGTCGGCGGGTGCGCCGACGGCGAGTCGGCCAGCTGAACTTCCAATCGCGCGTGCCGACTCGGGTCCGGCCATTGCGAGCGCCTGACTGACGCCAAGCCGAGTGGCATCGCGATGGATGAACTTCTGAGCAAGCGCGGTGAGCCGCATGTTTTCGAACAGGTCGATGCTGTTGCACGATGCCGGGCCATCTGTTCCCAGGCCGACGGCTATACCCGCCGAACGCAGCTCATCGATTGGCGTCAGCGGGTTCGTAGCAAGCTTCATGTAGGTCTTGGGGCAGTGCGCCACACCGATGCGATCGGCGAAAGGCGCGAGCAGCGCAAGGTCGTCAGGAACGATGCCGCAGCCGTGCGCGATGAGTACGCCGGCATCGAGCACCCCGGTGTCGGCGAGCACTTGGATCGGCGTGATGCCGCGTGCCGCAAGGCTCGACTCGGTCTGCTCGACCGTTTCGGCGGCATGGAGGTGGACGCGAACCCCCAGTGTGCGGGCAGCTTCGGCTGCGGAAGAGAGATCGGCGTCGTCGCAGGTGTAGGTGGCGTGTGGTGCCAGTGAGGTGGTGATTCGGCCACCGGCGGCATCGTTCCAGTCGGCAGCGAATGACGCCGAGGTTTCAAGCCCGGCTGGGCCCTGGCTCGAGAAGAACGTCATACCGAGGTTTGCTCGAAGTCCCGAGTTGATGACGGCTGCAGCGGCGCGGTCGGCGTGGAAGTAGTGGTCGGCAAAGCTCGTGACGCCTGCCTGAATCATCTCCGCACAGGCCAGCTCGGTGCCGAGTTGGACGTCGTCAGCCGTGACGTTGACCTCGATTGGCCAGATGTGGTCGTTGAACCACGACTCCACCGCGACGTCCTCGACGGCGCCGCGCAGCAGCGTCATTGCGGCGTGTGTGTGGGAGTTGATGAACCCGGGCATCGCCATCAGTCCTGCGGCATCGACGTCTCCCGTCAGCGACTGAGCAGATGTCGGCCCGATGACTGTGATCACGCCAGCGACGACATGAATGTCTTGACCGCTGACGACCACACCGTCGATCAGAGCGTCGCAGTTGCGGATAACGAGCGAACCTGCAGCGCTCAACGCGGCCCGCCGTTGATGTCGATCAGTGCGCCGGTCGTATAGCTCGATGCGTCACTTGCGAGATACAGGGCGGCGCCGACGATTTCGCTCGGCTTTCCACCACGCTCCAACGCATACGCCTCAGCGGCACGTTCGTTGAATGCATCGAGGTCCCAGGCTTTGGAGATGTCGGTGAGGAACGGCCCGGGCACGATGCAGTTGACACGGACCTTCGGGCCAAGCGTGCGCGATAGTCCGTAGGTCAAGTTGTTGATCCCGGCTTTCGCTGCGCCGTACACCAACTCGTTCGGGCTTGGACGTTGCGACGCGATCGAGGAGACAAAGATGATTGACCCACCCGCGTCGGTCGCGGCCATCCGCGTGCCGACGAGCGCCGAAAGCCGGAATGGCCCCTTGAGATTGACATCGAGCACCTTGTCGTAGAGCTCTTCGGTGATCGTGTCGATCGATTTGTAGAGCGGCGACATGCCGGCGTTGTTGACGAGCACATCAACCTTGCCGAACTGCTGATACGCCACTTCGGCCAGCCGATCGCTGTCGTCCCAGCTGCCGGCGTGATACGCGACTGCCAGCGCGTTGCGGCCGGTCGTCCGCTCGACGTCTTGCGCCAGTTGCTCGCAGCTGTCGAGCTTGCGGCTCGCAATCACCACGTCAGCGCCGCGCCTGGCAAAGGCCATCACCATCTCTTTACCGAGCCCTCGCGACCCGCCGGTGACGACGGCAACGCGCCCTGTCATGTCGAAGAGGTCGGCCGGCTCAGATGTCTCATCACTCATACCGCTGGAGCTTGTCATGCGTTGGCTTGTCACGCCGAGGCCAAACTGGGTTCAGAGGGTTGGTGGTGTGACGCTGGCGCGAGTTGCTCACGCGCGGCGTGCTGATTGCACTCCGACGAATGCGACGACGGCCAGCAGTGCGCCGATGATGATCGCGAGGGCGCGATCGGTGTGGAACGCCTTGAGCTCTTTGAGGCCCCCGATCGAAGCGACTGAAGCCACGGATGCGATTGAACCCACGGAGCCGATGGACAGAATCGAGCCAGCCGAACCAATCGAGAGGATTGAGCCAGCCGAACCAATCGAGAGGATGGAACCCGTTGAGCCGAGCGACTTCATCGATCCGGTCGAACCAGCCGAGGCCCAATTGGTCGCCGCGGTCGTGGCCCTGGTTGCCTTCGCGAATCGAACAGCGCCCCGGCCGCTCCCGCGTGAGACACCAATAACGCCCCGGCCAGCAAGGCCGGCGCGACCAACAAGAAGGCGAACAGCACCGCGGCCTGACCGCTGCAGCAGGCGCCCCGCCGTCTGCGTGCGGCTCAACTGATGCGCTGCGGGCGAAGCGGGTGCTTCAGGAGTTGTCATCATGAGATCGTGGCACATCGCAAGCGCAGTAGCCTTTCCTAGCATGAGCGATCAGATCCTCGACGTCGACCTCCTGGCCTTCGAACGCGGCAGCTCCGAACAACGGCGCGCCGTTGTCGACGGCGTCACCCGGAGCCTCGCGACCGGATTCGTCTACACCAGCCACGACCTCAGCGAGGACCTCCTCGACACGGCATATGGCATGCTGCGCGAGTTCTTTGAAAAGACGCCCGACGAGAAGCAGCAGAGCACGGCCCGAGGCGCCAGTGGCCAGACCGGATACACGGGCCTCCTCGTTGAGACCGCTGCGTCGAGCGATACGCCTGACTGGAAAGAGATGTTGAACTGGGCTCGAGAGATCGACCCAGGCCACCCGCTGAAGCGGAGCTTCCCGCACTCGTACCCTGATCAGGTGCTGCCCGAGTCGGTGGTGCCCGGTATCACCGACGTGTTGTACCGGTTCCATGATTCAATCGCCGACCTCCAGCGTCGGTTCCTGCATGTCATCGCCGAAGGCATCGGCTGCCACGAGAGTTTTTTCGACGGCATGGTCAAGGACGGGCCAACCCTGACGCGTGCAATTCGGTACCCGTCGATGGGCGAGATTCCGGCCTCCGACGGCGACGCTCCGAGCTACGTGTGGGCGGCGGAGCACGGAGACATCAACCTCATCACGGCACTCCCGCGTGCAACAGCACCCGGGTTGCAGGTCAAGGTTGACGACCAATGGGTCGACGCAGTTGCCCCCGACAACGGTGTCATCATCAACACCGGCATCATGCTCGAGCGGTTGACCAATGGTGCAATCCCGATTGGTTGGCATCGCGTCGTTGCTTCTCCCGGCTTTACTGGCGAGCGGTACAGCGTTGTTCAGTTCTGTCATCCCCGGCCCTGGACCGTTCTGGCGCCCGTGGCATCGTGCTGTACACCTGAAAACCCGCAGCGCTTTTCCGCGATGAGCGCAGCTGATGCGCTCAACGAAGTGCTCTACGAGATCAATCTCGTCGAAGACGCACGTCGCGTCACCAGCTAATCGAGCGTTAGAAGCGTAGGAAGTTTGCTGGCACTGCGTCGTCGCTGGCCAGAGCGAGTCTGACCCATACCTGGGCAGCAAGATTCAGGTCGCGGCCCCAACTGTCAGGTGTTTGATCTGAGCCACCAGCGCCGGGGCCGTAGGGCTCGGCTGGCACCCAGGTGCATTGCTCGTTCGGACTGATCAATGCGCCCCATCCGTTGGCCTGGACCTGGCCGGTCGTTTCTTAACAGCGTTTCCTCGATCTCGTTGTTGTTGTCGGTCGTTTCGACTGTGACGGCTGCAGTAGAGGTGCGTCGGGCGGGGACCGACCACTGGCCGATGCCGGCCTTGCAGGTGGAGCCGAACAAGGCATCGACGGCTGGGCCGAATGCATCAACTGGATTGCCCTTAACGTCGATGACCGACAGGCGGAGATGCGGAGCGATTACGTTGGGATCGATGACGACAGTCGAGTCGATCGGCACGTCTACGCGGATGCCGATTGGAAGCGGATCGGTGTCGCCCATGAACCCGATGATCTGCCCGGCTCGAACAGTGCGGCCCACTTCGGCGAGCGCAGTCAGGCGTAAATGGTCAGGCGCGCCCCCATCGTCAGTGCCCTGGTTGTCGTTGTTGAAGCCGGCGTAGATATAGCTGAGGCCGTTGGTCGCGGTGATTGTCACCGTGATGGGTCGATCGGAGTTTGGCTGGTCGTTGACAGCGGTGACTACACCGTCTGCGGCGGCACGGATTGGCTGCAGCTTGACGCCAAAAATGATTGCTGGAGCCTGCGCTGTACAGAGGCCAGCAGCTTCGATGTCAGCACGGGAGATCGACGTATCTGTTTGTGTTTCGGCATCGTTTGCCAGAGCGTTGCAGTCGGGCGTGGCGAGGCGTGATGGGCCGAGCACGGGATACGCCATGGGAACCATGCCGTCGTCGCGCTGGTTCAGCAGGGGTGGGGCACCGAGCCGACCGACGGCCTCGCCAAGCGAGAGCGTCTGCGGTACGGGCTGGCCGGAAATCGTGGCAAACACGCCGAGCCACCGAGTCTGGTACTCGCGGATGGTCAAGACGTTTCCAGCTGACGGAACTGGCACGACGTCCATTAGGGCCGGTTCGCGAGACGCCCGCGGGTAGTACCACATCACCGGGATCATGGAGACGTCGTTGTTCCATTGCTCGAGGAAGCGGACCACGTCGAGGGCGGCGCGTTCGTCTTGAATGTGCGGGGGCGCCAGGTAGGCGTGGGCGTAGCCGCCGTGGTTGGCCCAAGTGGAGCCAATGAACTGGTAGGCGCCTGATGCGTTGCCACGGTTTGGCGGGATCCCGTACTGCCCACGGGACTCCATGTAACGAATTGTTGCCATGACGTTCCCGATTTCGTCGGGGTAGATCGCGATGTTCTGAGGGGCGGGCGCAATGGTGGTCGAGGTGACGGTGTCGGTTGACGCTGCGTCGGTGCTTGCCACGACGGTTGTCGCAGCAGACAGAGCGAGCAATGCGGCTACTGCGATGGCGCTGACCCGAGCCATTGGCGAATAGCGGCAGATGGACGGGATTGGAGTCATGGCGAAGTGTGGGTAGGGCGAGAGCCCTGCAAAGTCAGCTCAGGATACTCAGAAGTTTCATCGGCGCATTTGTTGCCGAAGGAGAGCAAAAATTCGTCGAGAGTGTGCGGCACCGTAACCGGCACAGCCGGTCGCCTCGGCCGCGAGCTACCGTCGGGTGCATGGTTGACCCCGATCAGGCGGACGAGGCAGTTGAGCCGCTCGCCGTCGACGCTGAAGATTCGCCCGAGGTGGAGCCTCAGCCGCCGATTGACGCGATCCTGGCGGTCGACATCGGCGGCACGAAGTTCGCGGCCGGCCTCGTCACGGCACGGGGCGAGCTTATTGCGCGGTCGCGTGTCGAAGTGGAACGAGACGTCGGTCCGGAGTCGCACTACACGTCGCTCGCGACGCTGGTTACCGACATGCAACAGCAGGCGGTCTTTCAAGGTGCGCGTGTTCGCGCGGTCGGCGTCGGCGCTGCTGGACCGGTCACGCGCCAACTTGAGACCGTCTCGCCGGTCAACATCCCGGGGTGGCGTGACTTTCCGCTCCGAGCTCGACTCCAAGAGCTGACGGGAATGCCGGTTTTTGGTGATCTCGACGCGAAGGCATTGGCGTTGGCCGAAGGATGGTTGGGTGCAGCGCAAGGGCAAAGCGACTTCTGTGCAATGACCGTGTCGACCGGCATCGGTGGCGGCATCGTGCTCGACGGGGAACTTCTGGATGGAGAGTCCGGCAATGCAGGCCACATCGGCCATATCATCGTCGAGCCTCTGGGTCGTCGGTGCGGTTGCGGTGCCCAAGGCTGCCTCGAAGCCGAAGCATCTGGCCTGGCCATCGAGCAGATTACGGGTCGCCCGCCAAGCGAACCGACCTACGAGATCATGCAGCGCACGGGAACCTACGTGGGTCGGGCAGCCGCGTCGATCTGCAACTCGCTCGACCTGACGCTGGTGGTTGTCGGTGGCGCCGTTGCACTGGGTTTTGCAGCAACCTTCTTTCATTCTGCCCAGGTCGCGCTCGACGAAAACGTCCAGCTCGCCTACAGCCGAGGGGCCCGCATTACGCCGTCACGGCTCGCTGACTCGGGGCCGCTGATTGGTGCAGGTGCTGTCGGTTGGCGCGGTGTGCGCCGTGCAGCGCGTGGCGTGCACTGATTTTTTCCGGGAGTTCTGTGGCGAGGCTGCCGATAAGTGGTCTGATCTGAAAGCCCTTGAGGCGGCGAACATCCGGCCACGCAACGCTTGCGTGGTGCAAGATCGACGTGGTGTAGCTAGCCGCCGATTGCACGGTAGATGCGCTCGGCCGGGCCGCGTCCGAAGCGGCGATGCCACGCGTTCGCCGCGGCGATCGCCACGATCCAGAAGCCGAGTGAGAAGAGCAGTGACGTCGCGAGCCCGGCGGGCTCAACCAGGCCGACCCAGTCAACAATGAAGTTGAACAGGAAGATATGCGCCAAGTAGAGGGTGAGCGTCATCTGTCCGGCACGCCGGAGCGGATCGGTCTGGTCTTCGAATCGGTTGGCGATCATGTCGATCGCCGCAAATGCGATGAGTGCGGTACCGAGGGTGCTGGCAACGTAGACGAGCCCCCGGCTGCCCGGATTGGTGGAGAGCACCGTCTGTTGGAAATCAGTCGAGGCGAAGCCTGACGCAATCGAGGCGCCGGCGAAGAGCATCACCCCGCCGCCGAGTGCGGCCAAGCGCCACCAGCTTGTATCGAGCACGCGCCCCAGCAACATGCCGACGCAGAAGAATCCGAGCCAGGGCAGCAGCGGGTGCGTCCCGTTGACGAACACGTCGAGCAGGAAGCTCTCTGGCGCACCTTCAGTGGGGACGAAAACCCAACCTGGGCTCTTGCCCGCTTGCAACTGTTGGAACTCCCACACCTTAAGCAGCGCTCCGGCTGCTACGGCGAATACACCGACGAGCACAATCCATCTGCTGCGGAACGTGAACAGCAGTGCGGCGAGCGCGAACATCGCGCCGTAGAAGGGAATGATCGTGCCCGCCCAGATGGTGTCGAGGAACAGTCCGCCTGCGTAGAGCAGCGCGCCGCGTCGGGCCAGCCTCCAGCGCATTTCGGTGATGTCGTCGCCGCCGTTGCGCACCGCCTTGCGCGTCAGCAACGTGACGCTGACGCCCGCAACAAGCACGAACGTGGCGGCGAAGCGCGACGACAGCGGCCCGGTCCATGGGTCGAACAAATCGTTGGCCCATCCGCCGCTTCGCTCGCCACCCTTGATGATCAGATAGCCGTGGTAGTTCATCACCACCACGCCGATCAGCGCGATTGCTCGGACGACGTCAGGGCCGGGCAGGCGGCGCAATGAGCCTGCAGAAGTCGAGGTGAGCGTGCTGGTGTTCAGAGCCATTCGTACTCGTCGACTGCCGTCATGTGCATCGGTCGCTGCAGATCGACGGGATCACCGATGGACGGAAGTGGCGAGCCGTCGGGGACGAACACCATCGAGGTATGCATATGTGGCGCCTCGTGCAGCGCGAGGCGGGTGCGTTCGAAATGAAAGGGGCTGAGGCTGCCGTGCTCGCCCTGATCAATTGCGGTGATGCCGTTTGCCGTCCCGGCACCAATCATCACGAGGTGCCCGTTGCCGCCGACAGGACCCATCCGGTAACCGGCGTTGTCGCCAGCGTTGACTGAATTGATGTCAATGACGTCGGCAGTGAGGTGCAGCGCCTGCTTGTCGCCGTGCCACAACGTCGTTCCCAGCCGCAACCTGTACGAATGGGTGGTCGGCAGTTGGGCATAAGAGTCGAGGTCGAGGTGGCTCACCCAGACGGGGATTGCCGGGTCGATGGCCGGCAATAATTCGGCGATGATCGCGGCATGTTCGGCGCCGGAGCCTGCGAGTTGCGGATGGACGCTGACCCCAACGACCTCCAGCCCGCAAGCAAGGACACGGTCGATGAACGCGACGTCGCGTCCGAAGCGCCGCATTGGGCTCGCCAACTTGACGAGAACGCGCCCATTCCATCCGGCGAGCGCAGTGAGGTGTTCGTCGGCGCCGACCGTGAGGATCGGGTTGGTGCTCGTCGGCGCAGTGAGTGTCGGAGTGAGGACGACGGGGGTCAACTCGTCGGGGAGGCCGTCCAGTTCGTGGACCGTGCCGACGGCCACGGTGTCGCAGAACTGGGCGGCGGTGTGCGCCAACCAGTTTCGACCGAAGCCATAGCCGTTCCCCTTGATAACGGGAACGAGACCATCGACAGCATTGGCAACACGGGCGACCTGCGACCGCCAGATTGTCGTGCGAATCGTCAGCCGTACTGTCACGGCACGAACGGTAATCGCTCAACCCAGCAATCCGTGCCCATGATGCCGGTCTTCGGTTTCGCGGGCCATGTTGTGACTGAGTTCAGCCATGATTTGCTCGGCGAGTTCGCGGGTCGGAGCGAGGACAAGCGAACGTCGGGGCCATGAAACGAACTTCGGTCTCAGGGGACGCCACGTGCGGTGTCGGATCATTCCTGACCACACCCCCCACCCGTAGGCAACATCGGTCGGCGTGGCAGCGACGTCGAGCGCAACTGCACCGAATGCAACGAGCCGCATCCGCTTGGAGAAAAACGCCAGGAGGACGAGCGGCGGCCACCACACCCGCCGGAGCACGACACCGAGTTGCTGAAGGCCGCGGAGGTGGCTGTTGAGTGCTGTTCGGAGCGACCACGCTGTCGAGACATTGGGCAGCTTGTGGGCAAGCGCCGCAACGCTCGCAGCAACCGTGACAGCGGCAACACCAGGGTGGCCGGCAAGCGCGCTCAGCCATGAGCCGACTGCCCATCCGTTGGTGTGCATCGGTGCGAGCGCGTTGGGGTGGCGGAGCGCGAGTGGTGCGGCGGCCGAGCCGTAGCCGACTTGTTGGTGGAGCCGATCGGGCCAGTTTGAGCGTGGCTCGTGCCACACCGCTGACGCCGGTTCGTAGCGGCAGCGCCACCCTGCTTGATCCAGTCGCCAGACGAAGTCGACGTCTTCGCCGAAACGTAGGGCTGGGTCGAATCCGCCGACCGCATCGAATGCATCGGCCCGCACAACGATTGCGGCGGCGGGGACGTAGCCGAGGCGCGTGCCGGCTCGAATGCGGCCGGGTTTATCTCCGAGGTCGAGCGGCGAGCCCGGTTCGCCTGCGACCCGCGGGGCGATCAGCGCGACGCTTGGATCGTTGAAGTGCGGGAGAAGCGGCGTCAACCAAGATCCGATGCCCACGTCGCCCAGCAGGTCGACGTCGGCATCGACGAATGCCAGCAGGGCTGTGGTTGCAAGCGGGCGTCCGGCGTTGCGCGCGGCGCCAGGACCACTGTTGTTGTCGAGCCGGATTGTCGCGCCTGCAATCGGCGGGGTGGAGGAGTCGTCGACGACGACTCGCCCGTCGGTCGATGCGATACCACCAAGTTGCGGGGTGATCACCGTGACGTCGTCGACGGTGAACACGCTCGTTGCCCCGGGATGGCTTTCAGGATGGATCGCGCCAGCATCTACCAGACGGTCGATCAGCGTCGACGAGGCGACGTCGGCGCCCCGCTCGATCTGCTCGGCGATCCGTGCGCCGGGCGCGGTGAGCCGGAAGATTTTGAGCGGAGATCCAGCAACGACGACGGGGCCGGTGCGCTCCCAGGTGCCGTCGATGGCAAAGTGCATCTCAGCTCGAGTGTTCGGAATCCGTTGACCCGAGGCGGTCGGCGGCGACTTGGATGCGGACGTTGCCGATCGGCGTCGGGTCAATCGGCCGCCAGGCCTCAATGGCATGGACGAGGTCGTTGACGAAGCCGACAATGAATTGGTCGCCTTCGGTGCCCGAGGCTCCGGCTGGATCACCAAGGACACCGGATGGACTGACTGCTTGCACACCATGCGCGCGAAGTTCGTTGATGTCGGCGTCGACGCCAGGGGCCGCGAGCTCGAGTCGAACCAGGCCCGGATCGATCGCCAGCATGAGCGACGTTTCGATCCGGCCGGCATGCAGGTCTTGCGGCCCGCCGTCGGCGCGTCGCGGCCATTTCGGCCACCAGGACAAAACGTGGCGACCTTCTGCTCGAAGGGTGCGCGTGGCCGCCTCGACCGCTGCCGAGTTGCCGCCATGCCCGTTGACAAACACAACGCCAGCAGCCCAATCGGCACTACGACCGAGTTCGAGAATGACCTGCGTCATCACCTCGGTGCCGATTGACAGCGTGCCGGGGAAGCCAGCGTGCTCGCCGGACGCGGTGACGGTCAGTGAGGGCCCGACCATCAGTCCGTTGGTGAGGTGCATGGCTCGCTGGACGAGCTCTTCAGCGATCAAAGTGTCGGTCGACATCGGGAGGTGCGGACCGTGCTGTTCGGTCGAGCCAACGGGAACCAAGACGATTGGTGTGCGGGTGCCGTCTTCAAACATGGGGTTGTCGACGAGTGTTTGAACCTCGTTCCATGTCGCTTCACCCAATCGCACCCGTCCATCATGCCGAACATCAGGCCGTTCCGTTACATCTCGCTCGGAGTTGGGGCGAAGCGACTGAGGGCGGTCTGGCCGCGGTATGTGGCGAGCGTTGGTCGGTAACCGGAGATGACGCGTGCGGAGCGCAGACGCTCGTCAGGCTGCGGCGTGGTTGCGGCGTTCGCGAAGCCAGCGGACCAGTTCGATCAGGCCGGTGATGCCGAGCGCCGTGGCGAATGCCAGCCAGAAAGCGAGCGTGTGATTGTTTTCGAAGGTCTGTCCGAACAGGTAGCCGAGTAACCCGGCGTAGGACGCCCAGATCGTGGTTGCCAAAGCGATCCAGGCAACGAACCACGTGCGAGGCTGCGAGGTCACGCCCGACGAGACCGTCAAGATGGTGCGGCCACCAGGGATGAAGCGGGCGGTGATCAACAGCATTCCGCCGCGCTTGCGGATCTGGCGGCCTGCGCCGTCGAGCCGTATCTGGCGCGACGGCTTGCGAGCCGCCCAACGCTGCACTGTTCCTTTGAACTTGTCGCCGATCGTGTAGGCCAGGTTGTCGCCGAAGAACGCGCCGAACGCGCCGGCAAAGATTACCATGGCGATGCTTTGGTTGCCCTGTCCGGCTGCGACGCCGCCAATGATCACCGTGGTCTCGCTCGGCACCACCGGAATGACGGAGTCGAGGAGTGCAACGGCAAAGATCACCAGCAGGAACCACCAGTTCGACGAAAACTCGTCGAGTTTGTCCGTGAGGTCAGTGACAATGTTGGCCAACATTCCGGTGGGACGTTATCTCTCGGACACTGGTTCGTTCTCGACACTTGACGTTGATGGCGGAGTGGCGGGTCATTTCCCGCCGTCTGGTCTGGCGTGGAGTTACCAGCGGCTGAGTTGATTCTGGACGCTGTGATGCTGGCCGATACCAATCTTTCCACCGCCAGATCAAAGATCGGTTTTATCTCGTCAGCACACGTGCAACACACAAATATTTGTCGGCCCGGCTTGCGCTGTGCAGTGCCGAATTTTTCTGAGACGTCTGGACCGTGTTTGCTGCCGGACAGACTTTTCGGTCGATGGAACGCGAGGACTTGTCGGATGCTCGCAGGAGCCGGTTGCCAGGTTCAGCTCGAGAACCAGATGGTGCTGTTCGCCGGGATCACGCCGGTGGTGTGCATCTCGGCGGGCTCGCTGGCGAACACCGGTTGGGTGATTGCTAATTCGCGATGATCGAGGTCGAGCTGCACGGGTTCGTCGGTCGGGTTCACGACGACGACGAGATCGCCGCGGCGGACTGCGATGACTTCAGGACCGATGTCGATTGTCTGCGCCTCAAGCGGCTGGGACACCGCGAACTCGTCACGGACCTCGCCAAGTGACTGGTACATGTGCAGGGTTGAGTTCTCGATGTCGTCGATCTCAGACACCGACCGCTCGCCCCATGCGGCCGGCTGCGGGAGCCACGGCTCGCCGACGGTGCCATCGGCACTGGGTGTGGAGAATCCATACGACGACGATGCGTCATTGGTCCACGGCATCGGGACGCGACAGCCGTCGCGGCCGATCTCGGCGCCATCCGTCCGCTCGAAGACAGGATCCTCACGCCTGTCGGCCGGAATATCAAAGACCTCTGGCAGGCCGAGTTCTTCACCTTGGTAGAGGTACAGGCTGCCGGGGAGAGCGAAAATCAGTGCAGCCATCGCCCGTGCCCGCCGTTCGCCGAGCGCGAGGTCGACGTTGGCGCGCGACAGGGCCAGGTTGTTGTTCGTCCATATTTCGGGCAGGTGTGCGTCTGACCGGCCGAGGCGGGTGACGATCCGTTGGATGTCGTGGTTGTTGAGCGTCCAGGCCGGAGGCACACCCGTTTTGGCAAGGATTGCGATCGGGTCGAGCATCGCCTGTTCGATCGAGTGCTTCTCCCACGGGGTCAGCATCAGGTCGAACGAGAACATTTGGTGGAACTGGTCCGGCTCGGTGAACGCCTTGACCAACTCGGGCCGGCGAACCGCATAGGCCTCAGCGACCATCATCAACTCGCGACCGGGGTGGCCCGACTCGTAGTTGTCGATCGTCGCCCGGAAACGGCGCCACACGTCGTGGCCCTCGGGCCGGAACACCGTGTACTCGTTCATCCAGGTGATGTCGAGCACGCCGACCTCGGGGCCGACCGGCGGCTGATTGGGGAGATCCGGATGCTTGCCGGTGCCAGCAACTGCGTCGACGCGGAAGCCCTCGACTCCGCGATCGAACCAGAACTTGAAGATCTCATCGAAGAGCTGATGGACGTCGGTGTGCGTGTGATCAAGGTCGGGCTGCTCGCGAGCAAACGTGTGGAGGTACCACTGGCCGCCCTTGCCGTTGTTGGCAGCCGGGTCGGCATCGAGGCGTGTCCAGGCCGGCCCGCCGAATGCCGACTGCCAGTTGTTTGGGGGTTCGTTGCCAGCGTCGCCCTTGCCGTCTCGGAAGTAGAAGCGGGCCCGCTCCGGACTGTTCGGATCGGATGCGAGCGCAGCGATGAACCAACGGTGCTCGATGCTGCAGTGGCTCGGCACGAGGTCCATGAGGATTTTGATGCCGAGGTTGCGCGCGTCGGCGAGCAGCGCATCGAAGTCATCGAGAGTGCCGTACTCGTCGTGGATGTCGAAGTAGTTGGCGACGTCGTAACCGTGATCGTGCTGCGGCGACGGGTAGCACGGATTGAGCCAGATGGCTTCGACGCCGAGCGACGCGATGTGGCCGAGCCGTGAGCGAATGCCTGCGAGGTCGCCGACGCCGTCGCCGTTGGAGTCAGCGAACGAGCGAACGTAGACCTGATAGACCAACGCGTCCTTCCACCACGGACGGGCGTAGGGATGTGCGAGACGGTCATTGCTGCTAGCAAAGGGCTCGCTCATACACAGCGCAATGTAAGTGCTTTCAGTCCCGTTGCAAACCCGTTCACTGGCCGTTCAGTAGCGACTTCAGGCGAGGGTCACCCGTAAACGCTGTCGAATGTCTGTCGCCGATGCCGCAATCACGACTTCGTAGTCGCCGGCGTCGACAATCCAGCTGCCTGTTGCTGTATCCCAGCGCCGGAATGCCGAACGTGGGAACTCCAGCTGAGCCGCATGCGACGCGCCGGGCTCGACGACGAACTTGTCCCAGGTCTTCAGTTCCTTGGGCGGCCGAATGCAGGGCGCATCAATCGCTGCGATGTAGCCCTGCACGACAACGGTTGCGACCCGACTGCCCGTTGCTGCGACCGGGACTTCAACCGTGATGCCGTCAGCGGACTCGGATGTGATGACGGCGTTCCCCCAACTTGCCGAGCCATAACTGAGGCCGTGGCCGAACGCGAAGCGTGGAGCGATGTCGCGTGCGTCGTAGCCGCGATACCCAATGAAGAGCCCTTCGCCGTACGCCTGGGTGCCGTTGCCAGCACCGTCGTGGTCGGGGAGATGGTGGAGGTAGGCCGGATGGTCAGCCAGCCGTACTGGAATCGTCGTGGGGAGGCGTCCGCCGGGGTCGGCGACGCCGAGGAGTACGAGTCTCGCCTGGCGGACTCGAAGGGCAGGAAGCACTACGGCGAAGGGTCTGTCGTGGACTGGCGTCGGCTGCATCGGCCCAATCCATCGTCACCGGTGAGCCGGCGTTGACAATCACGGCGGTCCGCGGGTTGGCCGCAACGACTCGGCGCACCAACTCGTTCTGGCGCCCGGGGAGATCCATGGTGGTCCGGTCGAAGCCTTCGGTTTCCCATTCGTCGTTGGTGCCGACCATCACAACAGCGACGTCGGCCGCGGCAGCCGCAGCGGCTGCTCGCTCCATCAGGTCGCCAGGTTCGGGGGAACGGAACCCGACACGAAGCGCCGCGAACCCGTTCATTTCCGAGGTGGCCCAACGCAGGTTCAATTCAATCGGAACACCGGCAGTGCACTCGACGGTTGCAGTGGCTTCGACGCTTCCATACCCGAAGAACTCCTGGCTTCGAGGCAGTTCCATCTGGACGTCGTTGATGATCGTGGCGCCGTCGATGTCCATGATGAATGGTCCGGTGGACACGACACCGATGACATGGGGGCCGTCGCTGTCGGGCACGAACGATCCAGTGATTCGTGTGGCGAAGCCCCGCGGGTCGACGCCCTCGGGAGTCGAGCCGAAGAAGCGGACCATCGATGAGGGAGCGGTCTGCTTGACCACAGCGTCGCCGGTCCAGTCGCGTCCGTTGATGTACTCGATGTGGAGGCCGGGCTCGCCGTTGGGTTGTACGAGCTGGCGCCGTAGCGCGACCGGTGTGAGCCGGTCGATGCGGACGCCTGCTTCGAAGGTGACCGCTGCGTCGGTTGATGTGCCCGGTCCAACGCGGTCGGTGATGGCGTCGACCAGGGTGCGATGGCCGAACGGAACCAGGCTCGCTGATCCGCCACCCATTGATCGATCGATTGTTGCGTTGGGGCCGATCACTGCAACCGACGTGAGTGTTGCGGCGTCGAAGGGCAAGACCGGGGTGCCATCGAGCGACTCGTTCCGCAACAGGATGGTGCCGCTGACAGCGGCTCGACGCGTGAGCGCCCGTTCGGCTGGATCGTCGACCGACTCTTCAGGATCGTGAGCGCTGCGCTCGTCGGCGCGGACCCGTTGGGCGAGCACGAGGATGTCGCGCACCAACGAATCGACCTGCGCCTCAGTGACCTCGCCGCGCTCGACGCAAGCCACCAGTTTGTCGCCGTAAACGCGAACGGGCGCAGGCATCTCGATGTTCAACCCGGCGTTCGCAGCGGGCGTTGCTTCGTGCACGCCGAACCAGTCCGAAACGACGAAGCCGTCGAAACCCCACTCGGTTCGCAAGATGTCGGTCAGCAGCCCACGGTGGTGTGCGCAGAACTCGCCGTTCAACTTGTTGTAGGCACTCATGATGCCCCACGCCCCAGCGTCGCGAACGGTGGCCTCGAACGGCCGCAGGTACAACTCGCGCAGCGTGCGATCGTCGACCTGGACGTTGACGGTCATCCGTTCGATCTCGGTGTCGTTGCACACGAAATGCTTCACCGTCACCGCGACGTCGTGTGACTGCACGCCGCGTACGTACTCGGTGGCGAGCGCAGCGGTCAGCTCGGGGTCTTCGCTGTAGCACTCGAAGGTTCGCCCGCCGACTGGCGTGCGATGCAGGTTGACGTTCGGGCCGAGCAGAACATGTGCGCTCTTGCGGCGTGCTTCCAGACCGAGCAGCGAGCCGATCTCGCGGAGCAGAGCGGGGTCCCACGTCGCACCGAGTGTGATGCCGGCGGGCACCGCCACGCCAGGCGTTCCGCCGCCTCCATGGCCTTCGCCGCGGATGCCGGTCGGACCGTCGGACATCTTGATTGCAGGGATGCTGGCGTCGGGGAAGGCGCGTGTTTCCCAGGTGGTCCGACCGGCGACCAAGCGGCATTTGTCGCTGAGTGAGAGAGAGCTAAGGGCTACGTCGATGTCGATCACGCTGCGATCCTGGCAGATGAGACCGGTATCGGACAGTGCTGCTGGCGAACCTCGTCGGTTTGCTGATCGACACACAGAGCGAGTGGGGTTCGCGAACAACGTTCGGAATACCTCAAGCACCCGTCACGGCAAACCGATAGACGATTAATGACGAATCAGATGGAGGCAATGGCCTCTCAGCCAGGTGAAGACGGTTCGAGCATGTGTCCGCCGACCCGGGCGCCATTGGAACTGATCCGAGAACATTCGTTCCGCCTCATCGACGTGTTGCCGGTCGCGGTCTTCGTGATCGACCAAACAGGCAACATTCTGTACGCCAATCAACGGCTTGTCGACATGGTTGGCTTGGTCCGCGAAGCGCTCCTCGGCCGCTCAGCTTTTGAATTTATTGACCCCCGTGACACCGAATTCGCGCTTGACCTGCTCAACGCAGGCTCCGAATATCACGGGACGATCATGGGGCCGAGTCGCATCCGGTACGTCGACCCCACCGGTGGGTGCCACCACTCCCAGTTCTGGGCGTACGAGTGCCCGCCCGAAATCGGCGTCCCGGGATACGTGATCACGCTGACCGCTGAGTCCGTACGCGACGTGCTTGCAACAGCCGTTGGAGCGGTTGCCGCCGACGAACCACTCGAGCGCAACCTTGCAGCCATTGCGACCTCAGGCCGCGCTGCACCGTTCGACGGCATCGGCACGATTCTCGTGGTTGAGCCCGCCTCGTCGACCGAGGCCGAGCGATTTCGCAGCGTCGGCCCGTGGCCACTCGACGATGAACTGATCAACGCAACTGGAACGCCGTGGCATCGGTCCTTCGTTACTGGTCAGATGCAAGACATCACCGACTGTGGCCTACCGGGCATTGGTGACCAGTGCCGTGACGGTATGGCCAGTGCCGGCCTGCCGGCTGCGTGGGTGCGTCCAGTTCTCCATGCATCAGGCAAAGTTGCTGCCGTGTTCATCGTGTGGCGGCGGACTCCGTCGCGTGTGAGCCCGAATCATGAGGCGCATCTCAGCGAAGCAACGCGTCTCACTCTCCTCGTACTTAAACAGGCGCATCATCGTGCTGAGTTGGAAGTTGCAGCCCATCGAGATGCACTGACTGGTGTGGGAAATCGAGCATCGCTCAACGACCGAATCGGCCACGACACCAGCCATCCAAGTGCACTGTTCATCGACCTTGATCAGTTCAAGGCGGTCAACGACACGTTCGGCCATTCGGTCGGCGACGAGGTGATTGCCCTTGTGGGTCGTCGGATCTCTGCCGCTGTCCGCCGTGGTGACGATGTCTACCGAAGCGGCGGCGATGAATTCGTGGTCGTTTGCGACCTGAAATCCGGCGACCCGGATGCCGCTGCCGGTCTGGTCGGGCTTGCTAAGCGCATCGTCGATCGCATCGCTGTGCCGTTCGACTGCGGCGAGCATCGCATCGGGATCGGCGCCACGGTCGGCATTGCGTCTGGGCGTCCATCGACAGGAACTCGGCGTTCCTTAGCGGAGACGATCTGTGTTGCTGACCGAGCTATGTATGTCGCGAAGGAGCGCTGTCGAGGCTCGGTGTTCCACGCAGATGCCCAAAGTTGAGTCGCTGCTGGCGTTCTCGCGCTGACCGCGCGTGCATCAACCACTCGGCGCGCGTGGGAATCTAGGTTTGGGCTCGTGACTGATGTTGGGATGGTGATCGCGCGCGGCAACGTGGCTGTGGTGACCGGTGGCGCGAGCGGAATCGGTTTGGCTGTTGCCGAGCAGCTGATAGCGCGCGGGATGCGGGTGGCACTCGCAGACATCGACGATGCCAAACTGCGTGCGGTGACAGCCCGGCTCACCGAGGGCGGCGCCGACGTGCTCGCCCATGCCTGCGACACGTCGTCCGCGCAGTCCATGGGTGACTTCGCCGACGCAGTGCTCACAAGGTTCGGAGCGGCTCACCTCCTCTTCAACAACGCGGGTATCGCAGGGGTCGGTGACGCCTGGGGTGGCACCCTCGACCTCTGGGACCGAGTCATCGGCGTCAACCTGTACGGCGTCGTCCATGGCATCCGCGCCTTCCTTCCAATCATGGAGCAGCAGGGCATTGGACACATCGTGAACACCGCGTCGATGGCTGGACTCACGCCGGTGCCGGGACTTGCTCCGTATGCCGCGACCAAGCACGCCGTCGTTGGCCTGAGCGAGTCGCTGTACCTCGAGCAGCAGGCTGCCGGATCGCCGATCGGCGTCAGTGTGCTCTGCCCCGGCTTTGTCAAGACCGACCTGATGATCAGCGAACCAGCCACGGTCAACGCGCCCATCGCCCAGCTGATTGCCGGGGTCCTTGCTGCCGGCGTTGACAATGGCATTCCCGCAGCTGACGTCGCAGGCCGCCTCGTCGAGGCGGTCGGTGCCCGCCAATTTTGGATCCTCACCCACGACGATATGGCTCAGATTCCTGTCGAACGGATGCTGCGAGCCAGCACACAGACCAACCCCACCGCACTCGGCGCTGCCGCCGAATCCGAAGTGACCTGACAGCGATCGAAAGCAGAATTACTACAATGGGAACCTCCACATCATCGTTTGGCGTCAGCAAACGCGAGTCACATGACTCCTCGGACTTCTATAGCCGCTTCGCGCCGCCGCAGATCAGCAACGATGACACACTCGGCGAAACCGGTGAGATCGATGTGATGTATGTCGGCGATGCCCGCGACATGTCAAAGGTGCCCGACGGCTCGGTTGCACTCGTCGTCACCTCCCCGCCCTACTTTGCGGGCAAGGAATACGAGACAGCGCTTGGCGAAGGCCACGTGCCGGCCGACTACATCGAGTACCTCACGATGCTGCGCGATGTCCTGCGCGAGAGCGCACGCACGCTCGAGCCCGGCGGTCGGCTGGCCGTCAATGTTGCCAACCTCGGCCGCAAGCCATATCGCAGCCTTGCTGCCGACGTCACCACGATTCTGCAGGACGATCTCCGCCTTCTGCTCCGAGGCGAAGTTGTCTGGCAGAAGCAACGTGGGGCCAGCGGCTCCTGTGCCTGGGGTTCCTACCAGTCGCCGGCGAACCCGGTCTTGAGAGACACGACTGAGCGCGTGATCATTGCCAGCAAGGGACGTTTTGACCGTGTCGGCTTTGGCAACCGCGACGGTCAGAGCACCGAAGGCATCGCCACCGTGCCAGGTGACGAGTTCATGGAAGCCACGCTGGACGTCTGGGAGATTCCCGCCGAGAGCGCAACCCGCGTTGGGCACCCCGCCCCGTTCCCAGTCGCATTGGTCGAACGATGCCTGCATCTTTTCACCTACGAAGGCGACATTGTGCTCGACCCGTTCATGGGTTCGGGCACGACGGCAGTTGCGGCGAAGAACACCGGGCGTCACTACGTCGGCTACGACACGGACCCGGGTTATGTGAAGCAGGCCGAGGAACGCGTGAAGTCGCTCGCCCAGCGCGACCTCCCCGACCGCCGCACCCTCAAGGAAATGGCCCGCACGCTCCTCGACGAAGCTGGCTACACCGATGTCAACGAGCCAGCACGGGTGTCGCCTGGGGTTACCGTCAATTTCCGAGCGACGAGCCCCGAGGGCGTTGTTCGAATCTTCGAACTCGGCGGAGTTAACACGCCGGCCCGGCCGGGCCTGAGCCGCATCGAGAATGTGTGGAAGGCCATTGCCAAAGCGGCAATCTGTCGTGAGGTCGAGCCTGACACCGATGTGATCGTCCTCACCGTCGGCACGATCCGTGGTGGTCCGCTCGCAGCCGTCTCGGGCGACAACGGCCCGATCACCGCAGTGATCGATGCCAGCCAACCTGACGCTGTTGATCGCATCCGAGCGCTCTAACCGCGTCACACTTCGGTCAGACCGGTTTCAGAGGGTCTGTGTGACACGGAGGGGCCGAGTGAGGGTCGCAGATAGTTTGCTGCGGTGACATCGGCTGGGGAAGGAGCGGAACTGAGCTCGACTGACTCGCGGGCGCTTGCGTCTGTTGCTGTGCAGTTCTTCGTGAACGGGGCGGTCTTTGCTTCTTTTGTTCCTCGGTTTCCTGAAATTCGCGATCGGCTCGGCCTGAGCCTCGACGAGCTCGGGGTGATGTTGACGATTGGCGCATTAATCGGGCTTGTTGCGAGCATGGCGTCGCCAGCGATCATCCATCGATTGGGAACGCGTCGAGCCTTGATCGCGCTCGTGATGTTCATGCTTGTCGGACTCGTCATCGTCGGGCTTGCGTCGACTCCTGTCGTCTTCCTCATCGGGTTCTCGGCGATTTTGATGGCCGATGGGGTCGTGGATGTAGCAATGAACCTGCAGGGCTCCTGGTTGAGTGCCCGGCGCCACGCCCCGGTGATGAATCGTCTCCACGGCCTCTGGAGCCTCGGCACGGTTGCCGGCGGCCTCGTCGCAGCGCAAGCAGCCGCGTCGGGTGTCTCGCTCAGAACACAGCTGGTCACTGTGGCCGTCGTACTCGCCGCTGCGCTGGTCTTTGTTGGTCGCGGGCTGCTGCAGGTTGACGAAGGTGGCAACGAACCCGACGCCGTTGACGGTGTCGTGCCGAAGCGCACACGGGCCCGCTGGGTCATGCTGATTGTGTTGGCGGTGTCAGGCGGTTTCGCTCTTACCGTCGAGTTGGTGTCGAGCGACTGGGCGGCGTTCCGACTGAGCGAAGACTTCGACACCTCCCTTGGCTTTGCTGGCCTCGGATTCGTTGCCTTCACCGTCGGGATGACGATCGGGCGGCTCTTCGGTGACGCCATGCTGGTTCGACTTGGCGATGCGTTGCTGTTCCGTGGTGCCATCGTGGTGTCCGGGATCGGCCTCGCCGTGGCTGCTTTTGCGCCGCACGAACTCCCCGTGCTCCTCGGCTACTCGATCGCCGGTGTGGGTATTTCCGTATTCTTCCCGAAGCTGTACGACGACGCTGCCAAGTTCCCGGGGCGACGAGGCGTGGCGCTCACATGGTTGCGCTCAGGTTCGAGCCTGATGTCGTTGGTGATCCCAACCACAGTTGGTTTCTTGGCCGCCTCGCGGCTCTCGGTCGGAGCGGCGACTGCAATCGTCACGCTGCCCTGCATCATTGGTTTCTTCGGGCTGACCTTCCGGCGACCGCCAGCTTGACGGCCTACCGTTTGCGGCGATGCATTTCGAACACAGCGCGTTCGTCGTCGACGACGACACCGCGATCGAGTTTTTCGTCGAAGCACTTGAAACAAGCAAGAGATTTAGTGCCACCCCTGAGCGTTTCCAGTGCGACCTTGAAAAATCTCTGAGAAACACCGGATTTAACTGCAGGATCTGAGCGAACGGACATGGTCCGGTCGTGATCAGTCATTCCAACCCGCCTGTTCAACGGCCAAAGTCGACTGCTGCTCTCAACAAACTTTCCGGCTCAGCTGGTTCACAGACCTATTTAGGGCTCTTCGCCAAGTTTTCAGCCTCCCGCATGAGTATGGATCTAGTTCCATCTCACAAATGGTGCGATGAGGACCGGTTACGCCTTGAACGAGAGCTTGGTTTTCCACCGATCTGGCCGATCGACGACATCGAGCATTACACGCTGATCGCGACGAAACGCGAGCACGGAAGTCGTGGCTCTGAGGACGGCGGCCCCTGCGTTCTGGTAACACCAGTTCACCGGACGCTGTCACACGAACTCAGAGAGTGGAGGTAACGTCGCCATGATGTACAGGCAGGCTGCTCGCGCTGCAGCCATTGCGGCATTCTTGCTCGGCGCTGCCGTAGGCCTCGTCGCTGTCAGCCAGGTAGCAGGCGCAGCGCCCTCCAGCGGTTTTAACCAAAGTGCTGGCCCGCTGCCGAACGGCTATCTCCAACCCGCTATTCGGCTTCGTCAGGCCAGACCGAACGGTCTTACGGTCCTGTATGCCGGACACAGTTTCGGTAAACCATTCGCAAGGAACATGACCGAGGTGACCCGCTTGGCCGGAATCGACGGGCACGAGCAGCGAGTTGTGTTCCGCGGAGGAGCAAACGGTGCTCCACAAGCAATGTGGGAAGACCCAGAGGTACAAGCGCTCATAAAAGAACAGCTGAATGACGGTGCTGTCGACATCGTTGTTCTCATCTGCTGCTCGGAAGAGTTAATGCAGACTGACTTCCAACGTGACCAGGCAATAGTTGAGATCGTCGACTACGCACTCGCGCAAAATCCTGAAACGCGCTTCCGGTTAGCGATGCCATGGGAGGACTATCCAAATGAATTCGCGACCGCTGCCGCGCAGAGAGCCCGCACTGACGCTGCCTACCCTCGTTACCAACTGCTCGCCGAAAGCGTGAGCGCTGCATCAGGCGGCGCCGAGATACTCGCTTTCTACCACGGCGCAGCGGTATACGAAATCCGTAGCAGATTTGAAAACGGTTTGATTCCCGAGCTGACGGGTTTGATCGGTGCAAGAACGTCCTCAGTGTTTACCGACAAAAAGGGCCATGCAGCCAGCATGGCCCAAGATGCGGGAACACTCATCTGGCTCAATGCCATCTACGGATTCAACCCCTTGGACCTACCTCCAATGAACGCGTATGACGTTGACATCCGCGCGATAGCAGCTGCCGCTTTGTCTTCGGTTGAGTAACCGCTTTGCATAGAACGTGAGCACAAAAGTCGTTACTCTGAGGACGGCGGCCCCTGCGTTTTGGTAGAACCATTCCACGGGACGCTGTCGCACGGACTCAGAGAAAGGCTCCGTGGTAGGTGCCGTGCTCGATGCTTGTGCAGTTCACAGGGACTTCTTTCGTAGCCCCGTAGCCCCGTAGCCCCGTAGCCCCGTAGCCCCGTAACCCCTGTAACCCCGTCCGGCACGACACCCGGGCAGGGGGTCGCAACCCCCACTTGCTCACGTTCATGGGGTTCGAACTCGTGGAGGATTCGCCGGCGCTGATACCTGATGGTCGGCCACGACGTTGAGTTCGCGACCGAACCTCAGGTCGAGCCGTTCGGCACGTTTGCGGTATTCCGGGACGTCGCCCGGAACAAGTGAGACCTCCTCGGGCCAGATTCTCGAGAAGGTGCTGCAGCCCGCTGATCACCGAGGTGCTGAAGGCACGCATTGGAACACTGTGCGAAAAAGATGGCTGTCGGCTGGGATCACCCCAACTCTTGGCCGTAAGGTCCACGTATGCGTGTCCATCTTGATGTCGAAAAATGCCAGGGTCACAACCGTTGCTATGCGTTGGCTCCCGAACTGTTTGACGTCGACGACTATGGCCAGGCGGTGTTGCTCGGCAACGGATCGGTCAGTCCCGATCTCGAAGACAAGGCTCGGCTTGCCGCCTCAAACTGCCCCGAATACGCCATCACGATTACCGATTCCTGAAGGGCTCGAACTCCATGACTGACACGATCGATCCAACAATTTCTGAGCCGCTGGCGCTGTCGGACAGCCCTGAGAACGCAATTGCTTGGGAACGCGTTCCCTACAACGCTGCCGACTACGGCCCGGTCAGTGACTTTGCCACCGACTTCGATCACGCCGATAAGGCGTACAACCCCAACGCGCCTGAAGTCTGGAAGGAACTCCGCGATTCCGGTTGCCCCGTTGCCCACTCTGATCGCTACGGCGGCATGTGGACGCCGATCACGCACGAGGCCGTCCAAGATGTCGCCTACGACACCGAGAACTTCACTAGCCGGAGCGTCGTGGTCAGCCACGCTCGTCCGGGCGATGCCGCCATTCCCGCACCGATCGGTGTGGTTCCGCCGATTTCCAGCGATCCGCCGTTCCACAACCTGGCGCGCCGTCTGCTGCTGCCGCCGTTCGCTCCGAAGCAGATCGAGCCGTGGGAGGACGAGATCCGTGCGTTGTGCACCCGGCTTCTCGACGAGATGGGTGACATCACGCCTGGCGACACGGTCGTCGATGCTGCCATCCAGTACGCGCAGCACATCCCTGTCAACGTGATTGGGCGGATGCTCGGCTTCCCCGAAGCCGACGAGGCTCTGTTCCGCGAGTTCGTCCACAACACGCTTGAGACCATCAACGCCCCGACGGCAGACCGTCAAGAGAACTTCCAGAAGCTTGACGCGTATCTCGATGCTCAGGTCCAGGATCACATCGACAACCCGCGTGAAGACCTCACTGACTACCTCCTCAACGTCGAACTTGGCGGCGAGAAACTCAGTCAAGAGCACGTCCGTGGTTCCATGGTCCTGCTGCTCATCGCTGGTATCGACACGACGTGGTCCGCAATCGGATCATCGCTCTGGCACCTTGCACAGACCCCTGCTGACCTGGAACGTTTGCACGACGAGCCTGAGGTCATGACCTTTGCGCTCGAAGAGTTCCTCCGTGCCTACGCGCCGGTCACGATGGCCCGCATGGTCGCGAAGGACGTTGATTTCCACGGTTGCCCAATGAAGAAGGACGACTGGGTCCTCCTGCCATTTCCGGCCGCCAACCGCGACCCTCGCGTATTCGAAGACGCCGATCAGTTCATCATCGACCGCGAGTCCAATCGCCACGCAGCCTTTGGTCTTGGTATCCACCGCTGCCTGGGCTCAAACCTCGCTCGCCTCGAACTCAAGGTTGCAATCGAAGAGTTCGTGAAACGGTTCCCGAAGTTCGAGTTGGCCGGTGATGTCTCGTGGAGCGTCGGTCAGATCCGCGGTCCGCGCGCTTTGCCGGTCCGGATTCTCGAAACCGCCTGAGCCCGAAACCAGGTGCTTCAGGCGAGCGTCGATCCGATCGACGCGGCAGCGCACACACAGCCGATTGTCAGAGCCGCATAGAAGGCACCCCATCGCCAGCCGAGCGATCGCGCTTCGAGTGCGAACGACGAATAGGTCGTGAGCGCGCCACAGAATCCGACACCGATCACGGTGATTGTCGATGCCGAGAGATCGGCGGTGCTCACGTACCCGAGCACTGCCGCGCCTGCGGTGTTCGCAACAAGCAGGGCCTGCCAGCTGCAGACGGTGAGGCCGATCAACAAGCGCAGAACTGCGCCGATTGCTGCCGCAAGGATGAACGCGACCGGCGTCACGACGATCCTCGCAATATGACAGCGATGACGCCCGCGCCTGCGACGACCGTTGTGATTCCGTAGCCGAAGGCCAGGCCCGATCGGCCGGCGTCCACCAAGTCGTTCAACTCAACGGCGAACGATGACATCGTCGTGAATCCTCCGAGCAGGCCCGTAACGATGAAGTCCCATTGTTGCGAGCCGCGTTCGATGTACCGGGCAGCGACACCGATCATCACGCAGCCGACGACGTTGACGCACAGTGTTGACCACGGCCAGGTCGCTGGCTCAGCCTCCATCAACGTTGCGACCAGCCAGCGCACCGTCGCACCGATTGCCCCGCCCGCCGCGACCAGCGCAACTGCGATTGGAAGGAGTCGGCCCCCAACTGGGGTCGGCGCCGCGAATAGTTGCATTCGCACTTCTAGCAGACGACTTTGGGCACACGCGACTCGACTGAGGGTGATCGCAACCCGCCGCATTCACACCTGACTCTCACCAAGACCAGCAAGACTGCACGGGTGGCCAACGCACCGAACCAACACGTCCTCATCGCCGAGGATGATCGTGCGGTGCGTGAAGCGCTCGTTCGAGCACTCGAACTCGAGGGATATTGCGTCACCGCAACGACCAACGGTGCCGAGTGTCTCGATGCCGTTCGAACGAGCGAACCCGACATCTTGCTCCTCGATGTCTCGATGCCGATGGTCGACGGGCTCACCGTCTGTCGCGTCGTGCGATCCGAAGAGAATCGGTTGCCAATTCTGATGCTCACGGCTCGGACCGAGACTTCTGACCGCGTGGCCGGCCTCGATGTCGGCGCTGACGACTACCTCCCGAAGCCGTACGACCTCGATGAACTGTTGGCTCGCCTCCGTGCACTGGTTCGGCGTGCTGACTACAGCACCGCCGAGACTGCAGCGCCGCTGACACTCGGTGATCTGCGGCTTGACCCGGCGGCGCGTCGCGTGTTTCGGGGCGACCGGGAACTCGTGATGTCCAAGACCGAGTTCGACCTGCTCGAACTGCTGGTGCAGAACCAGGGAATTGTGCTCGACCACACCACGATTTACGAACGCATCTGGCACTATGACTTTGGGCCGGATTCGAAGAACCTCGCTGTCTACATCGGCTACCTCCGACGGAAGACCGAGGAGCGCGACGAGCAACGACTGGTGCACACCGTGCGCGGCGTGGGGTACACGGCGCGTTTGAGTGGCGCCTCGTGATAGGCCGACCGCAATGAGGTCGCTGCGCGTCAAGATCGCCGTGGCGATGGCAGTCCTCGGGTTCGTAGCCACGGCGATGGTCGGCGTGGTGAGTTACCGCTCGACGAGTACGCGGCTGGTGGACGAGGTTGATCGATCGATGAAGGAGGCAACGTCGCTGTTGGTCAACATCCGTAGCGGCGACGATCTGGTCGTGCTTCCGGGCCGGGGCTTGCTCGGCGTGTACTCGGTGCGGGGTGAAGCCAGTAAGAGCAAGGTGCTGGTCGTTCAAGAAGAACCTCGAATTGACCGCCAAAGCGAAGCTGGCCACCGGAGACGACAAGGGCTTCGACGTCGCGACGATCACCTTCGAAGGTGAACGATTCAGGGTGCACACCGTCGGGGCGGCGCGAGGTGGAATTCAGGTTGCTCGGTCGCTGGGTGAAACAGACCGGGTGCTTTCCGATTTGCGGCAGCGGACGACGTTCTTGGTGATCCTCGTGTCGCTGATGGCAGCCGCGATCGGGTGGCTCCTCGCATCGACTGTCGCCGCCCCGCTCCGCCGGTTGACGCGGGCCGCCGAAGAAGTCGAAGCTTCAGGCAATCTCGACCTGGCAGTGGCCGAACAGCGCGCCGACGAGGTCGGGCGCCTCGGGGCCGCGTTTCAGTCGATGCTCAGTGCGCTTCGCCGCTCGCAAACAGAACAGCAGCGCCTGGTGCAAGATGCCGGCCACGAGTTGCGTACCCCGCTGACCAGCCTGCGCACGAATCTCTCGGTGATCCGGCGACACCCAGACATGGGCTCTGAGATGCAGGAACGCATTCTCGATGACCTCGACGGTGAGGTGCGAGAACTCACTGATCTGGTCAACGAGCTCGTTTCGGTCGCGTCCGGCGAACTCGCCGAACAACCAGCTGACATCATTGATCTCGGAGTGTTGGCAAAATCGGTGGGTGCGCGAGTCGCGCGTCGTAAGGGCCGCGTGGTCGAAGTGGACGTTGCAGCTGCAGGCGTCGTGTTTGCCCCGCCCGCTGGCCTGGAACGGGCAATCACCAACCTGATTCAGAATGCGGCAAAGTTCGATACGTCGAGTGGATCAATCGAGGTGGTCGTGCGTGGCGGCGATCTCCGTGTGCTCGATCGTGGCCCGGGCATCCCGCAGGAGGACCGGCTCCTGATCTTCGATCGGTTCCACCGCTCGGTGTCCGCTCGGACAATGCCGGGCTCAGGGCTCGGCCTCGCCATCGTCCGTGAGATCGTCGAGCGAAGTGGTGGCACTGTCAGTGCGAGCATCGCGACGGTGGCGGTGCCTTCGAGCATTCTCTTTGCCCGAAGCCTGACGAAGCGTTCTTACCCAATCTTTACAACCCTCTGGACTCGGTCTCACCGGCAGTCGTCATCGTGGTGGACATCCCCCAATAGACGTTCTCGAAAGGAACTCCCCAATGACGAAGATGACTGGCCCGATGACAAATGACCGCAGCTCGAACAAGGGCCGCAGCTCGAAGACGGGTATCGGCCTTGCCGCTGGCCTCCTGGGCGGCACTGCAGCTGGCCTCGTGCTTGGCGTTCCTGGCATGTCCAGTGCAGCTGTCGATACAGACGCCGTTGCAGTCCCGGCTGCAATTGTTCAGCAGGTCGATGACGCCCCGGTCGACGAAGCGCCCGCTGATGATGCAGCAGCGCAGCCTGGCGAACGCCTCCGCTCCGTGTTGCAGCCCCTCGTCGACGACGGCACTATCGATGCAGCGCAGGCCGACGCTGTTGCCAAGCAGCTGATGGAGAAGCGTGGTAACCGTGGCGAGCCCGAGTTCGGTGGCGAGCGCAAGTTCGGTGGCGAGGGCAAGTTTGGTGGCGAGGGCAAGTTTGGTGGTGAGGGCAAGTTTGGTGGCAAGGGCAAGTTCGGTGGCTCCGAAGTTGTGACCGATCTCCTTGGCATTGACGCCGACACCCTGCGCGCTGAACTGCAGGCTGGCTCCACCCTGGCCGAGGTTGCCACCGCTCAGGGCGTGACGGTTGATGTACTCGTTGACGCCATCGTCGATCAGATGCAAGAGCGGGTCGACGCTGCGGTCGAGGCCGGCAAGATCACGGCCGACGAGGCTGCAGAAAAGCTGGCCGAAGCTGTAGAGCGGGTCACCGCCAAGGTGAACGGTGGAGCCCCCGCCGAAGACTGAGTTTCTTCTTTGCTGATTTCTGCGCCGACGAACATCCGTCACTGGGTGTTCGTCGGCGCTTGCCGTTTTCGGGCGTAGCGTCGCTCGGGTGATTTGTGTCGACGTATCCGGGGTTGGCATGGCGCAACCCGACAAGGTGCTTTTCAGCGATGTCGACGTGACTATCTCGGTCGGCGATCGTGTTGCGGTTGTCGGGGTCAATGGTTCGGGCAAGACAACGCTGCTGCGCATCATGACCGGAGCGCTGCAGCCTGACAGCGGTGTTGTCAGGTTCGGCCGCGGTTCTCGGATTGTGTCACTCGAACAAGATCCCAAGCTGCCTGAAGGCATCGTGCGTGACGTGCTCGGCGACGGCTGGGAAGTCCAGGCAGCGGCCACTTCGCTCGGTGTGTTGCCGCTCTTCGACCGGCGGACCGACGAGCTTTCCGGTGGTCAGGCCAAGCGTGTTGCTTTGGCCAAGGTGTTGGCTGACGACCAGCAGGGCGCATTTGACATGGTCGTGCTCGACGAGCCGACGAACCACCTCGACCTTGAAGCCATCGAATGGCTCGAGGCGCGTCTCGTCGCGATGAAGGCGGCACTTGTTCTCGTCACGCACGACCGGCACGCCCTCGACCGACTGACCAGCGCCGTTGGCCCGAGTCGCGTCGTCGAACTTGATAACGGACGTTCGCACATCCACCAGGCTGCGGCTGGCACCAGCGCTTACGCGACGTACCTCGATGCCCGTGCCGAGCGGATCGACCGCGAGGAATCGGAGGAATCGACGCGCAAAATCCTTGCTCGCAAAGAACTCGCTTGGCTGCGGCGCGGCGCTCCGGCCCGCTCGACCAAGCCAAAGGCGCGGCTACGGAGCGCTCACGAGATCATCGCCGGCGGCCCTGCTGCCGCTGGGGTACGTGGCAACGATCTCGAACTTGGTGCCGGAACGACTCGCCTCGGCAATCAGGTGATTGAACTCACCGGTGTCACCCAACGGTTCGGTGATCACACGGTTTTCTCTGACGTCGACCTGCTGGTCGAGCCTGGTGCGCGCTTGGCCGTTGTCGGCCCGAACGGCTCGGGCAAAACGACGCTGCTCGACATCATTGCGGGACGCAAAGATCCGGTGGCCGGCGTAGTCGACCGCGGGCAGACCGTGGTGGTTGGTTACGCCGATCAGCACTCCAGTCAACTTGACCCGGACGCCATTGTGCGCAAGGTCGTGGCGGGCCCGTATCGAGAGCCGGATCACGAAGACAAGGCGCTACTCGAGAAGTTTTGGTTCGACTCGACCGCTCAGTTCGCTCCCACGCGGATGCTGTCGGGTGGGGAGCGCCGTCGGTTGCAGCTCGTCATGGTGCTTGCCACCAAGCCGAATTTGTTGATCCTCGACGAGCCCACCAACGATCTCGATCTCGACACACTGCGTTCGCTCGAAGCGTTCCTCGACGACTGGCCGGGAGCACTCGTCACGTCGAGTCACGACCGCGCATTCCTTGATCGCGTTGCTGACCACGTGCTGGCAATTGACGAGTTCGGCGCCATGCAGCGTGTGCCTGGCGGCGTCAGTGGCTGGCTTGCTGATCGAGCGGCATTGGCTGGCAAGAAGTCCGCCAAGAAGTCCGGCAAGAAGTCCGGCAAGAAGCCCGGCAAGCAGTCGGACGGCACGAAGCCGAGCGGATCAGCGAAGCCGAAGGCTGCAGGTTTGAGCTCGGGTGGGGGTAAGCCGAAAGCGGCGCGTACTGGACCGAGTGCCTCGACGATTGGTCGTCAACTTCGAGAAGCCGAGCAGGCGATGGTCAAAACCCAGAAGCGGGTCGACACGTTGGCCGACAAGCTCAGTGGTCTGGTCGTTGTCGATGAACTGTTGGCGGTCGGCAATCAACTCAGCGCCGCCCAGACTGAACTCGATGAACTCGAAGCAACTTGGCTCGAACTGGCCGATGACTCAGAAAGCTGACTGAGCTGACCGTCGACTCGTCACACCTTGGTGTGACAAATCAGGCGCGCAGCTTGAGATAGTCGCAGGTGATTTCGTGGAGGTGAGCGCAGCCGAAGCTCGGGTCATGACCGCCGTGCACGACGTCGGCGGTTCGCGACACGTGCGCCACGGTGTCATCCAACTCGTGATGGCCGCCAATGTGGTCGCCGTGACGCTGTGTGGCGACAGCGGCCCCGGTCTTGGCGAGCAGGTCTTGCATTTCATCGACGAGGCTGGCGACGCCCATTCCTGTGTCGATCACGAGTTTGGGATCGCGCCCAGCAACATGCCAGATGTTGCACCGCATGTCCTGTTGCCGTCGACCGTCGTGAGGATCAGCACGCCAAGGCACTCGCTTGAGTCGCGTCAGCATCGCCGCACCGGAGGTCCGAGCCCGTTTGCGTCGGAGTTTCTGCGCTCATGCCAACTGAAACTTCGACGCAAACGCTGTGAGGCGGGGCGCATCTCTAGAGTGATCAGTTGATGAGTGACGAAGAGCTGTTCGCCGACATTCCGCATCCGGCCGACGTCGCGACGACGGAATTGGATCCTTACTCGGTGCAGAGCGAGCGCCGATCCAAGGGCCCGTCACCGTTCGCCCAGGGTCTGAACCCCGACCAACTCGATGCTGTTGTGCACGATGAGGGTCCGCTGCTGGTGGTCGCCGGTGCCGGTTCCGGCAATCACGGGTGCTCACGCATCGCATCGCACACCTCATTCACGAGGGTGTCCACCCGTCGAAGATTCTGGCGATCACGTTCACCAACAAGGCTGCAGCCGAGATGCGCGAGCGCGTCGCTGAGCTGGTTGGCCCGGTTGTCAAAACGATGTGGGTGTCGACCTTCCACTCGGCGTGCGTGCGCATTCTTCGAGCGAACGCCGACGTGCTTGGTTACCCGCGCCAGTTCTCGATCTACGACTCGGCCGATGCGAATCGCCTGACCGGCTACGTCATCCGCGATCTCGGCCTTGACACCAAGCGGTTCACCCCGCGCGGCGTTCACCAGATCATCAGTAACTGGAAGAACGAGTTGGTGGCGCCAGCCGAAGCTGCTGCGGCGGCTGAGAACATTTTCGACCGCAAGCACGCCGAGGTCTATGCCGAGTACCAGGCCCGCCTCTTGAGGGCTGGCGCCATGGACTTCGACGATCTGCTTGCCAAGACCGTCGAACTTTTCCGCAACCATGGCGAGGTGCTTGAGCACTACCGCGATCGGTTCGCCCACATCCTGGTTGACGAGTACCAGGACACGAATAACGCCCAAAATCAGATGGTGTTGATGCTGGCGCGCGGCCACAACAACGTCTGCGTCGTGGGTGACACCGACCAAAGTGTCTATCGGTTCCGCGGCGCCGACTTTAGGAACATCTTGCAGTTTGAGGAAGCGTTCCCCGACGTCACGACGGTGGTGCTCGACCAGAATTATCGCAGCACCCAGACGATCCTCGACGCGGCCAATGCAGTCATCGAGAACAACACGGAGCGCCGACCGAAAAACCTCTGGACTGACAGTGGGAGTGGCGAGAAAATCATCCGGTACCACGGCGAAGACGAAGGTGACGAGGCCAACTGGGTTGCCAGCAACGCGAAGCAACTCCAGGGCGACGCCGAGGCGAACTTCCGCGACATGGCCGTGTTGTACCGGACCAATGCGCAGAGCCGTGTCATCGAAGAGGCGTTCATGCGCCAGGGTGTTCCGTACAAGGTCGTTGGCGGCACCCGTTTCTACGACCGGCGCGAGGTGAAAGACGCGATGGCCTACCTGCGGGCCGTCGTGAACCCGGCCGACGAGGTCAGCCTCAAGCGAGTGCTCAACGTGCCCAAGCGTGGTGTCGGCGATGCCAGCGTCGCCAAGCTCGATGCGTTCGCAGCTTCCGAAGGAATCGGTTTCGCCGAGGCGCTGCGTCGAAACGATGAGGCTGGCGTGACCGGCCCGGCGGTTCGCGGCATTGCCTCATTTGTTGAACTCCTCGACGGCATGTCGGGTATGGCCACCGACGACCAGTACGGCCCTGCCGACCTCTTGCAATTGGCACTCGACGGATCGGGCTACCTCGGTGAACTCGAGGCCTCGGACTCGATCGAAGACCACACGCGGCTGGAGAATCTTGGCGAGTTGATTGGCTCGGCACGCGAATTCACGGTGATTGCCGAATTCATGGAGCAGGTCGCGCTTGTCGCCGACACCGATGACCTACCAGAAGGCGAAGTTGAAGACCTCGTCATCTTGATGACCTTGCACTCGGCGAAGGGCCTTGAATTCCCCGTCGTTTTCATCGTCGGTGTCGAGGAAGGGATTTTCCCGCACATCCGATCGCTGAACGAGCCGGTCGAGATGGAAGAGGAGCGCCGCCTCGCCTACGTGGCCCTCTCGCGCGATGCAGCGGCTCTACATGAGCCATGCGTGGAGTCGCCAACTGTTCGGCTCGACGCAGTACAACCCTCCGTCACGGTTCTTCGACGAGATTCCAGCTGAGCTGATCGAGTCGACGGGAAACGTGAGCGGTCAATCGAGCTACGGCCGTCAGAGCTACCGCTCCAAATACGGCTCCGACTACTCCAATAGCAAGAACGACCAGCGCAGCGACGATTCGTCGTACCAGCCACCTGCGTACCGGCGAGCTCAGGCCGACGACGAACTTCCCGGCCGCGACATCAACGCCGACGTCCAGAGCGGCGCAAAGCAACAGCAGGATACGCACCGCGATCGAGTGGTCGAGGCGGCGTTGCAGTTTGCCAAGAAGCACACGCCTGAACCATCGAATAGCCAGGAACTCGGGCTACGCATCGGTGATGGGGTCGAGCACCCAAGCTTCGGGGACGGAGTCATCATCGACGTCAAGGGCGAAGGCGAAAAAGCCGAAGCCACCATCAATTTCAGTGGTGTTGGCACGAAGCATCTGAGCTTGGCCTGGGCGCCGCTCAAGAAGATCGGCTGACTGGCCCTGCGCCGTGCCAGACTGTCCAATATGAAGGCAGCAATTCTGGTCGAGAGTCTGACGGGCAACACATGGAAGGCCGCCGAAAGCGTGGCCGATCTTCTGCAGCAGGAGCGATGGACCATTACCGGCCTCTCCAAGGTCAAACAGCCGGACCATCAGTCGATTCATGAAGCTGACATCGTGCTGGTCGGTACATGGGTGCATGGCGCTTTCGTGTTCGGCCAGGCGCCTTGGAATGTGAACGGCATCGCCAACCTCCCGTCGATGCGCGGCAAGAAGGCGGCCGCGTTCTGCACGTTTGCACTGCACCCAGGCAACAGCCTCGACAAGCTGACCAGCTCCCTGGGAGACACCGGTGCCTATGTGATCGGCGGCCTCGCCATGAGCCGGAGCAAGCTCCCGGAGCACACCGAAGAGTTCGCTAGTCGGTTGCTCAGTGCAGCCAACAGCCTGCCTCTCGACGCCTGACTGCAGCGGCCGGGCCTTTTGGCCAACCCGCTGAATTGATCAGTTTTCTGTGACGCCGCTGAGGTCGATCGACAGCAAGCGACTGTTCTCGACGACCGGGTTGACGCCCGGCGGTGGCGGTGCCAACTCGCTCACGTCGAGGGTGTTGCCGTCGCCCACCTTCAAGGTGTGTGCCAATGATCTGCTCGACGATGCAGTCTTCGTCGCCGTCAGCCGGGTAGCCGAAGTAAACGACCCAACCCAGAGCGGGGTCGTCTCCGGTGTGGTCGAGCACAATCGTGCGCGCTCCGCGGTTCGTCGCGAGATCGGCGAGGAGGATCGGGCCGTCTTCATTGACGATGTCAGCAGCGTTTTGAACGGTCCCAACTCGAAGATTCGACGGAGCGAGGCGCTGAGACGCTGCCGTGCCGTCACGCGAGATGAACCCAGCGAAGCCCCACAGCATCATGGCGATCAGCCCGAGGATGACGATGCCGCCGACATTGGGCAGTAGCGCACGAACGAGCGGCGAGCGAGGTTTGACCGGAGGAGCAGGTTCCTTGGGCACGTCTTCAGTCTGCCGTCGCTGAGCCCGCCTTCATCAACGTTGCAGTTCGCGATGCCACGGGTTGGTGGATCGGCTTGCCAGCCGCATAAGGTCCTGACTCTGTGAAGCGCACCTATCGCATCGTCGTCGCGAAGCCCGGCCTAGACGGCCACGACCGAGGCGCCAAGACCATCACCAGAGCCCTTCGTGACCACGGTTTCGAGGTCATCTACACCGGTCTCCATCAGACGCCAGAACAGATCGCTGAAACGGTGCTGCAGGAAGACGCCGATGGCGTGGGCCTGTCGCTCCTTTCTGGCGCACACCTCACGCTCTTCCCGCGTGTTATGGAAGAACTCCGCAATCGTGACCTCGGCGACGTGCTCGTCTTCGGCGGTGGCGTCATTCCCAATGCCGACGCACGTGCTCTGCGCGAGCAGGGCGTTGCCGAAATCTTCGGCCCCGGCTCATCGCTCAAGGCCATTGGCGAATGGCTCGAAGGGGCCCTCGACGAGACCGAATTCTGACTGGCTCGTCGGTCAGCTCCACCATTTCCACTATTTCCACTATTTCCAACATCTCCTAACATCCCCCAACATCCGCAAACAAGAAAGAGAGGGCTCCCAACGTGGATCTCTTCGAATATCAGGGCAAGCAGTACTTCGCCCGCTACGACATTCCGGTGAGCCCGGGCGGGCCGGCCGACACCGTCGACGAGGCGGTGAAGGAGGCCGCATCTGCCGGCTACCCCGTCGTCGTCAAGGCGCAGGTGCAGGTCGGTGGCCGCGGTAAGGCCGGCGGCATCAAGCTTGCTGACAACGAAGCCGAAGTGCGCGAGCACGCCGGCAACATCTTGGGCATGGACATCAAGGGCCATGTCGTACGTCGGCTTTGGGTCGAAGCCGCTTCAGACATCGACGAGGAGTACTACGTTTCGTTCACCCTCGATCGCAGCGAGAAGAAGCACCTGATGATGCTCTCGCGCGAAGGTGGTGTTGAAATCGAAGTTGTTGCTGAAACGAACCCTGACGCGATCGTCAAGTTGCACATCGACCCGGTCGACGGGCTCTCCGAAGCCATTGCTCGCCAGGCCTGCCTTGACGCGCAGCTGCCCGAGCGTGCCATCGAGGGGGCGACCGACATCCTCGTCAAGCTGTACCGCTGCTACGACGAAGGCGACTGCGACCTTGCTGAGATCAACCCGTTGATTCTCAAGCCGACTGGCGAAGTGCACGCACTTGACGCCAAGGTCACGCTTGACGACAACGCCGAGTTCCGGCACCCCGAGTGGGACGCGTTCCGCGGCCTCACCGAGATGGACGAACGCGAAAAGATGGCGGCCGAGAAGAATCTCCAGTACATCGGCCTCGACGGCACCGTCGGCATCATTGCCAACGGCGCTGGCCTGGCCATGTCGACGCTTGACGTCGTCAACCAGGTCGGTGGCTCCGCAGCCAACTTCCTCGACATCGGTGGCGGCGCCAACGCCGACGTCATGGCGGGGGCACTCGAAGTCATCAACTTCGACGAGAACGTCAAGTCGATCTTCATCAACATCTTCGGCGGCATCACGCGTGGCGAAGAGGTTGCCAAGGGCATCGTTGAGGCCATGGGCCGCGTCGACCTGAAGGCGCCGATCGTGATCCGCCTTGACGGCACGAATGCAGAAGAAGGGCGTCAGATCCTGCTCGACGCCGGTATCCCGCAAGACAAGCTCCGCTCGGAGCCGACCATGCTTGACGCTGCCCGTGTGGCCGTTGAGCTCGCGAACTGAGGAACTGACCATGGCAATTTTTGTTGACGAGAACACCAAGGTCATTGTCCAGGGCCTCACCGGTGGCCAGGGCAAGTACCACGGGCTCCGTAACCGCGACTACGGCACGCAGGTTGTCGCCGGTGTCACGCCCGGTAAGGGCGGTCAAGACATCGATGGCATTCCGATCTTCAATACGGTGGCAGAAGCGGTTGAGGCAACAGGTGCAACGGCGTCGTTCGCCACCGTGCCGCCGAAGTTTGCTCCGGGCGCCATCATGGAAGCAGCCGAAGCCGGTATTGGTTTCATTGTCTGCATCACCGAGGGCATCCCGGCGCAAGACGAAGCCAAGGTGTTCAACCGCCTGAAGCGTGACTTCCCCGGTACCCGCCTGCTCGGCCCGAACTGCCCCGGCATCATCAGCCCCGGCAAGTGCAACATCGGCATCACTGCTGGTGAAATCGCTCAGCTGCCGACCGCTGATGGCCCGAACGTCGGCATCGTGAGCCGCTCAGGCACGCTCACGTACCAGGCGCTCTACGAGCTCAAGCAGCGGGGCATTGGTGTGTCGACGTGTGTCGGCATTGGTGGCGACCCCGTCCCCGGTACCAACTTTATTGACTGCCTCTCAGAGTTCCAGAGCGACCCCGAGACGCATGCGATCATGATGCTCGGTGAGATCGGCGGCTCGGCCGAAGAAGAAGCAGCCGAGTACATCGCGGCCAACGTCACGAAGCCGATGAGCGCGTACATTGCTGGCGTCACAGCGCCGGCGGGCAAGAAGATGGGCCACGCAGGCGCCATCGTCTCTGGCAACAAGGGCACAGCTCAGGGCAAGATGGATGCACTTGCAGCCGCTGGCGTCAAGGTCGGTCTCAACCCGACCGAAGCCGGCGAACTGATGGCTGAAATCGTCGCTGCCCTCTAATCGCCCTCTGAACAACCTCTTTCGTGCGAAGGCGTGAGGCAGGTGCGCATCTGGTGCGCAGCTACCTCACGCCCTCCGTGAAGAAGTGGCGAAGAAGTAGCCAAGAAGTAGCCAAGAAGTGGGTTACTGGGCTGGCGGCGCGGGAGGCTTGGTGTCGCCGTCATTGTTGCTGTTCCCCGAGAAGCTCGCCTTGAGTTTGTTTATATCGGTCAGGTCGGACAGCTCGCCGCCCGAAGCCTGGAAATTGAGGTACGCACCTGCTGCGGCAATGCCCGCCCAGACCAGTGCGCCGTACATACCGATACCGCGTGATGCAAAGTCTAAACGGGCACCCAAGATGACCCGAAGGACCATGAGGAGCGTCGCGAGGCCGGTGGCTCCGAGAAAGATGAGCGGCCACGGCTGGGTCTCTGGGAGCGTGCCATTCACACGCAAGAAGGCGAGGACGGCCACCGCGACCACGAGCAACCAGGCGATGCCGCCGGTAAAGAAGTAGGCGAAGGGGCTATCGCCGCCGGCGTTCCCGAAGCCGGTGTCGATCGTGGTCCAGTCGAGGACAAAGCCGAAAATGAGCATCGCTGCACCGCCTCCGGTCATGAGCCAATCGGGTGTCTCGAATTTACTGAAGTCCATGTCGGACCCTTTCATGATTACTTGCCTGATTACTTGCCTGAGCACTTGTTGTCGAGACTGAGACGGCAGACGCCGCCTTGTGTTTTTGGTCACACGGACTACAGACAAAACGTAGTCGCTCCGGACGAGGCAGCGCGACGTATCACGACCCATGTTGGAGCCGTTTGTCGGCGCGCGGGAGGTCGCCTGTCTACGCTCTGTGCCGTGCCCACCGCATTGCTGTCCGTGTACGACAAAACCGGAGTCGTCGACTTCGCCCGAGCCCTCCGTGAAATGGGGTGGTCGATCGTCTCGAGCGGCGGGACCGCCAAGGCGATTGCGGCTGAGGGGATCGACGTCACCGACGTGGCGGATCTGACCGGCGTGCCGGCAATTCTGAGCCATCGAGTGGTCACGCTGCACCCGAAGGTGCACGGGGGGATCCTCGCTGACCCAACCGACCCCGAGCACCTTTCCGACATGGCCGAGTACGGCATCGAGCCGATCAGTCTTGTCGTCGGCAACCTCTATCCGTTCGGCCAGGGCCTCGATGATTTCGAGCATGGCAGCGGATCGGCAGTCG
>CAJJBX010000025.1 GCA_905182555.1 uncultured Ilumatobacter sp.
GATTGCCCGAAGCAATGCTCGCTTGATGAGGAACCGTTCGCCGTACAGCTCAGCCTCAAGCGCATCGGCCGTCGTCGACTGCGATTCACCGGTCGCCTCCGTTGCGCGCAGGTGCAGCAGTTGCTTGGCGTAGTCCCAGTCGTAGACGGCCTGTGAGGCGTCGATCCCCTCGTAGCACTGGAGGCGGATGAGTTCGCCTCCAGTGGCCTTGGCGAGGCTCTTGGCCAACTCGGTCTTTCCGACTCCGGCTTCGCCTTCGAGCAGAAGTGGCCTTCGGAGCGTCATGGCAAGGAACACCGATGTGGCGATCCCTTCGTCAGGGAGGTACCCCTGGGCAGAGAGAGCGGTGCTGACGTCGGCCGGGGTCACCACGGTAACGATACCCGAGCAGCCCTGACCAGAACCCGGCGGACTGGTGAGAACTCGACCGTTCCGTGAAACCCAGGAGAGGAATCAGGGGGATTCCGCAGCTGTCTGTCCCGAGTTTCCGCGTCGTACTGGGGGTCGCGGTGGCAGACTTTATGGATGGTCGATGTTCGGGTCTATTCGCCAGGGGCGATCCGAGTCGAAGTGCGAGTTCTCGATGGCGTCACGGTCCCGCTTGAACGGGATGGAAGCGGTTGGCTTGGCTCGGTGCAGGCCGACGATCGATACCAGATTGTGATCGACGGTGGGCCCGGTCTCGTGGATCCGTACGCCACCGAGGTGTGGTTTGGCCCGGCCCACACCCGCCACCTGCACGATGCCTGGGCTGTCGCCGCAGCGTGGCCAGAGCCGAGGCCGCAGCGGTCGACAAGCCGACCGCTCGTCGGTGTCCGAAGCACATGTTCGGGGAATGACGAAACTACGCGGTCGGTCTGATGCCGGAACTTATGCTGCATTTGCTGATGAGCTGCCGAGGCTCGCTTCGCTGGGTGTGTCGGTCGTTGAACTTCTGCCGGTCCATCAGTTCGATCCGGCGGAACCGAACTACTGGGGCTACATGCCCCTCGTCTTTGGCGCCGTCCACCGGAGCTATGCACACACAGCTGCACCGGCAGCCGAGCTCGCTGATTTCGTTTCGGCGGCCCACGATGTTGACATTGAGGTCTGGCTTGACGTTGTGCTCAATCACACGACCGAGGAAGACCGCGAGGGTCCGACCTACAACCTGCGCGGCCTCGCCGACCTCGAGTACTACGTGGTCAACGGCGACGGCAGCTACGTCAACGATGCGGGTTGCGGCAACATCATTGACGCTGCATCACCCGCTGCCCAGGAGCTGCTACTCACGTCGCTCGACCGGCTCGCAGATCTCGGCGTCGACGGGTTGAGATTTGACCTCGCAGCAGTGCTCGCCCGCAACCCCGCATTCATTCGGTCGATTGGCGACTGGGCTGAGCGGCGTGGCGTTCGCCTGATTGCTGAGCCGTGGGATCTCGCTCGCTACCTCGCTGGCCGCGACTTCCCAGACGCACGGTGGGCGCAATGGAACGGCAAGTTCCGTGACGACGTCCGGGGCTTCCTGCGCGGTGAGGGCGGTCTCGTCGGCGCGGTGCTGCAACGGGTGCAGGGCAGCCCCGACCTGTTCGATGCGCCAGGGTCGTCCATCAACATGCTGACGGCCCACGATGGGTTCACGCTCCATGACCTGTTCGCATACGACCAGAAGCACAACGGCGCCAACGGCTGGGACGGCGCTGACGGCACCGACGACAACCGGTCATGGAACTGCGGCTGGGAGGGCGACATCGACGCCCCGCACGAGGTACTCGTACTGCGTCGACGCCAGATGCGAAACGCCATGTGCTTGCTGATGCTGAGCCAAGGAACCCCAATGATTGTGGCCGGCGACGAGTTCGCTCGAACGCAGCACGGAAATAACAACCCCTATAACCAGGACAACGAGACATCGTGGATTAATTGGGAGCGTCGGGACACCTTCGTTGGTCATGAGCGATTCGTTCAACGCCTGATCGCCTTCCGGGTGCAGCACCGTGCGCTCACGCAGCCCGAGTCGTGGGGGAGTGCCGTCGAATGGTTCGGCGTTGTCGGCGGCCCAGACCTCGGGAGCCACTCGCGTTCGCTTGCTTGGCATGTCGGAGACCTCTACGTGATGGTGAATATGTGGTGGGAGCCGCTCGACTTCGCGGTGCAGGTTCCGGGCACGTGGCGGATTGCTCTCGACACGACGGATGAGCAGGGCTTCATTGCGCCGGGCCAGGCTGTTGGTGAGTCACTTCGGGTGGGCCCCCGGTCGGTCGTCGTCCTCACGCGGACCGACTAACGCCGTTCGTGTTCTTCCTGCGGCGGTTCGCTGCGCGACAATTGCGTCATGAGCACAAGTGCGAGCCAGAACGTCGGGCAGTTGTTGACCAAGCGGGCATACCGCGATCCGAATGTCGAAGCGATCTTCGAACCGTCGAGCGATCGCCGCTTCTCGTTTAGGGAACTGAACAGCCGGTCGAACCAGGTCGCAAATGCGCTCACGGATTCAGGCGTGTTGCTCGGTGACCGCGTCGGCCTGCTGCTGATGAACGGCGTCGAGTTCGTCGAGTCGTTCTTTGCGGCGGGCAAGGTTGGCGCCGTCAACGTGCCGCTCAACTGGCGCCTCGTCGCTGATGAACTCGAGTTCATCCTCCACGATGCCGGTGTGACGGTGCTGATCTACGGCTCCGATTTCGCCGATATTGCGGCCGAGCTACGCAGCCGCGGCGACAAGACCGCAATCGCTACCTGGATTCAGGTCGGTGGCGACGCAATCGACGGCGTGGTCGACTACGACGAGTGGATGAGTTCGGCTTCGGCTGACGAACCAGCGCCCGTCGGCGCCGGGGACGACCTGGTTTTCATTATGTACACCAGTGGCACCACGGGATTACCGAAGGGCGTGATGCACTCGCATGACACGGTGCTCTGGTCGATTCTGACCGCCGTTGCAACCGCCGATTTCCAAGCGGGTGACAGGTACCTGATCTCGTTGCCGATGTTCCACGTCGGCGCTCTCAACCCGGTGCTTTGTTGCATGTACGGCGGCTCTTCGGTCACGATCCTGAAGGCGTTCGACCCGCTGCAGTCGTGGGAGCTGATTCGCGACGAGAAGATCACGACGACTCTGATGGTGCCGGTGATGCTGCAGTACATGCTTGCTGTGCGGAACCCCGAAATACACGACGCCAGCACGCTGCGCTGGGTGATGAGTGGTGCGGCACCGGTCGCCAAAACGCTGATCGAGCAGTACGACGCACTTGGCATCGAGATTCACCAGGTCTACGGACTGACCGAGACTGGTGGCCCCGCCTGTCTGATCAGCTCAGCCGATGCAATTGCCCGTGCCGGCTCGACCGGCAAAGCGTTCTACTTCACCGAAGTCAAGGTCGTCAACGAAGGTGGTGCTGATTGCGAGCCCGGCGAGTCGGGCGAAGTACTGGTGAAGGGCCCGAACATTATGGTCGGATACTGGAACCGCCCGGAGGCCACTGCTGATGCCGTCGTTGATGGCTGGCTCCATACGGGCGACGTGGCGACGATTGACGCCGATGGTTTCGTGACCATTGTCGATCGCGTGAAAGACATGCTGATTTCCGGTGGCGAGAACGTGTACCCCGCCGAAATCGAGAGCGTCTTGCTGGCACATGACAAGATTGCCGATGTCGGCGTCATTGGGATCCCCTCAGAGCGCTGGGGCGAATCGCCGCTCGCTGCGATCGTGCCGAGCGACGACTCGCTCACTGTCGAAGAAGTCATCGAGTTTTGTAAGGGCAAGCTCGCTCCGTTCAAGTCGGTCAAGGCCGTCGAATTCGTGACCGAACTCCCCCGCAATCCGAGCGGCAAGATACTCAAGCGCGAGCTGCGCGATCAGTTCGCTGACCTCCGCGCCGACTGAACCTGGTTCCGTACCGGGCGGTGCGTGCGCGCCACTGGCTACGGTCGGCGTATGGATCTCGGAATCGCTGGACGTCGGGCGGCTGTTGCTGCAGGATCATCGGGGCTCGGCCTCGGCAGTGCAAAGGCGTTGGCGGCCGAGGGTGTCCACGTGGCGATCTGTGGTCGAGATGAAACAAAGTTGAGGGCGGCAGCGGTTGCAGTCGGTCATGGCTGTATCCCGATTGTCGCTGACGTGTCGACAGTCGACGGCGCCGCCAGGTTCGTTGATGCCGCCTGCGTGGCGCTCGGTGGCGTCGACATCCTGATTCCCAATGCGGGCGGCCCGCCGCCGGGCAACTTTGCGTCGACACCAGTCGATGTGTACCAGGCGGCGCTCGACCTCAACCTGTTGTCAATTGTCGCTATGTGTAAGGCCGCAGTTCCGGCAATGCAGCAGCAGCGGTGGGGTCGGGTCGTGGCCATCACCTCGCTGTCGGTGCGTCAGCCGATGCCGCAGCTGATCCTGTCGAATACGGCACGGGCAGGAGCCACGGCGTTCTTGAAGACGCTGGCGTCGGAAGTGGCTGAAGATGGTGTCACGGTCAACACGGTGCAGCCGGGCGTGCATCGCACGCCTCGCCTCGATGCGCTCTATTCGCCTGATCAGATGGATCAGATGCGGATGGGCAACGCCGACCACTTCGGAGCACACGTGGCTTTCCTGTGCAGCGAACAGGGGACGTTCACGAACGGCGTGCAGCTGCAGATTGACGGCGGCGCCTACGCCGGCTTGCTCTAGACGCGAGATCGACGGCTGGGGGTGTCAGGGAGTCGTCGACGCGACTGGCTCGATGTTGTCGCCGGAAGCTGAAGAGACAAGCCTGTCGTCGGTGCAGTGGTCGTTGTCGGTGTTGTCTTCGGGATCAGTGGGTTCGTCCACTGAGCGCTGTCCGAGGCGAGCTTCGATTCGGTTCCAGAGCAAGAACGAGCCTCCGACCACGAGCCAGCCAGCGATGGCATCGATGAAGTAGTGCTCAGCAAAGTAGGCGAGAGCGACTGCCATGGTGAGCGGGTACAGCAGCATGGCGGCTCGGATGTATCGGTTACTGATGCGGGGCCAGAAGAACACGACAACAAACAATGCAAAAGCCGAGTGGAGCGATGGCATTGCAGCGACTTGGTTTGCCCAATCGCGACCGGTGTCCCACGCTTCGACGAAGCCGTCCAGGCCGATGTGGCGCCACCCGTTTCCGGTCGGTCGGCGCAGCGGAGGAAGCGCATTGAGGTCGAGGCCGACGCGGTTTTGGCCCCCGGCGGCCATCCACGGGGGAGCCGTTGGCAGGAGCACGAACATCACGCATGCAACAAAGAGCAGTGTGGCGAATCGCCGCATGTAGCGGACCCACTGGTCGCGGTTGGCAAGCCAGAGCACGGCGATGACGACGGGAGGGACAATGAAGTGCGAGTAGTAGACGCATGAGCAAATGACGTCGTACCACTGGACGTTGTTGGGGCCGCGGTAGAAGCGTTCCTGCAGCCAGACGACTGGGTCCGTCCCGAAGAACAGGAATCGGTCGATGTTGCGGACCGACTCGACCTGGATCGCCATACCGAGCTCATCGGCAATACCGCGGCTCTCGTCGTAGGCCAGCCACATTGCGACGAAGATGCCGAGGTCGGCCGCCATCTGGGCCCACTCACGGAGGGGGCGCCCGAGGCTGGCAAGGGAGAGGAAGATCGCGAATGACCAGAGGACCGACACGCGATCGATGATCACGCCCTTGGTAAAGAACCACCAGACATAGCCCGCACCGTATGCCCCGAGTGCTGACAAGCGGATTTTGACCCAATCGACGCCGACAGCACGGAGGAGCCCGGTGTATCCGGCAACGATGCCAGCGCCGATCAACGACCACCACAGGACCCTCCAAAGGCCCGATGTCGAAATCGCCAGCAACATTGCGGCCGAACGCTACTCGCCGTTCAACGCGACAGTCCTTTGCCGCCACACACCAAACAAAAAACCGTTGAAAGAAACGGCTTCAGACAGCACACGACGTTTGAGTCTCGTCAGAGTCCAGGGAACGAGAAGTTCCGCCAACGTAGGTATCGGGCGATCTGGGCCGTCAGGAGGTGGCTTCGGTGAGGGCGCGCTTGGTGAGGATGCGAGCGAGGTGCTGGCGGTACTCGATGCTGGCGCTCAGGTCAGCCGTCGGGTCGGTGCCCGTTGCAGCTTCTGCAGCAGCGTCTTCGACTGATGCGCCGCTGGAAATTGCTGCGCTGACGCCGGTGGCGAGGATCGGGACCGAACCCATGTTGACGAGCCCAACACCTGACTCGGTGCCATTGCGCCATGCAGCCACACCGACGATTGCCCAGTCTTGGGCGCGACGGTTGAACTTCTGGAAGCTCCAGCCGGCGCCGCCCATCTTCGGGACGCGGATCTCGGTCAGCAGTTCGTCGGCAGCGAGCGACGTGGTCAGGAAGCCCTGAAAGAAGTCGCTGGCGGCGATTTCGCGGGTGCCGTTCGGGCCCTGCGCCACGTAGGTGGCGCCCATGGCGAGTGTGGTTGCCGGAAGGTCGGATGCGGAGTCGCTGTGCGCGATCGAGCCGCCAATGGGTGCCTCGGTGACGCACCTGTGGGTCTCCGACGTGGCTGGCAGCGTGAGCGAGGAGCGGGGCGTGCTCTTTGAGGACGGGGCTGTTCTCCACGTCCATGTGGCGGGTCATGGCGCCGATGGCGATCATGTCGCCGTCTTCACGAATGTAGGAAAGATCGCTGAGGCGGCCAATGTCGACCAGGACGGTGGGCTGGGCGAGGCGGAGCTTCATCAGTGGCAACAAGCTGTGACCACCAGCGATGAACTTTGCCTCGTCACCGTGTTGGCCGATGAGGCTGATTGCCTCCTCGGCAGACTCGGCACGGACGTAGTCGAATTGTGCGGGAATCACGCGTTGTTCTCCTGATTGGTTGCTTGATCTTGCTGACCGGTTGCTTGTTGGCCGGTTGCTTGTTGAATGGCATTCCAGACGTTCAGCGGGCTCGCTGGCATCTGAATATCTTGGACGCCGAGGCCCGAAAGGGCATCGACGACGGCGTTCATGATGCAGGGTGCTGCACCTCTTGTTCTAGCTTCGCCGACACCCTTGACGCCAAGCGAATTGGTCGGCAACGGAGCGACGCCACCGTGCGTCGCGCTACCAGCGGCAATGGATTCGACGCTGGCTTGCATGGTGTTGATTCTGAACTCATGTAGATCTGTCATTGCTGGACCCCCATCCAGTTCAATTCCGCCCCCAGGCGTGATGTCGCGGTATGCGCCGCCGGTTCAGGCGCTCGCAGCAGCGAGGACTGACTTGACGATGTTGTGGTAGCCGGTGCAGCGGCACAGGTTGCCCTCGAGGCCGATCCGAACATCGTGTTCGGATGGATTGGCGTTCTCGGCGAGCAAGCTGGTTGCTGCCATCACCATGCCGGGCGTGCAGTAGCCGCATTGCAGGCCATGGTTCTCCATGAATGCCTGCTGCATCGGGTGCAATGTGCCATCGGCGTCGGCCATGCCTTCGATGGTGCGGACTTCCTGGCCGTCGGCCTGGACAGCGAGCACCGTGCAGCTCTTGGCGGCTTCACCGTTGAGGTGGATCGAGCACGCGCCGCACGACGAGGTGTCGCAGCCGATGTTGGTGCCCGTGAGGCCTGCGTGATCGCGGATGTACTGGACGAGCAGTGTGCGCGGCTCGACATCGTGCGTCTGCACGGTGCCGTTGATGGTGACGGAAACTTCCACGGATGGACCCCCAGGGTGTTATTTCGATCGATCAGTCGGTCGAAAGTGTCGAATGATGTGACCTCTGTCTGCACATCATGCCTCATTCAGGCGGGTCCGTCATCACGCAAGCAGCAACACCGCTCAATTGATCGGTCCTCACAGCGCAGATTGGCGATGTCGATGACCGCAACGTTTGGCACGATCATCGACATGCCGGCAAATCAGCCGCCTGCGTTGGTGATTGCGACGCGCGGGTCGCGGTTCGGGTTGCCCGGGTCTTGCAGCGAATCGCGGAATGCGACCATGGCGTTCAGACGCTGGTCGTCGTCGAGATCGGCTTCCATAATGCGCGTGATGGACGGCTTGAGGTCGCTGAACTCGAGCACGATGTCGTGCGCCACCTGGTCGCTGGCAGGGAGCTCTTCCAGCGGTGTTTCGCCGTTGAACCAAGGGGAGAGGATGGGCTTCTTGACCGCCATGCGGATCTCGTTTCAGTTTGTCGAACGCTCCATCTTACTGGAGGGCGCTGACTGGGAGGGTGCTGACTGGCAGGTCGGTTCGGCCGAGCAATGCTGATCAGTTGACGAGACTGATGATGTCCTGGACGGACAGGTAGATCAGGGAACCTATGATCACTGTGGCAAAAACCGTGTAGTGCCAGCGCTTGCTGTGATCAGCTCGCCAGAAACGGCGAATCGAATAGATGATCGAGATGATCGCGAGGGTGCCGATTATCAGGCCGATCGCGGGGCCCGCACCACTGGCTAGGCCCACGACGGGCAGCACGAACGGGAGAACCAGGTACATGACGATGCAGCGACACGCGGTGATCGCAATCGACTTCTGAAAGGCGCTCCGCGCTTCTTGGGCGGTCGACGTCTTGCCCTCGGGGAGCCTGAGCAGCCGGCGCATCAAGCGATCGGCAGGCGCATTCGACCGGCGGCTCGGGGCGCCAGACGTCGTCTGGGAGGTGGTGTCTGCCGGAGCGCTCACTGCCCAGCAACAGTACTCGCAGATCGTTCCTTCACCACATCCCAGCGGCACCGAGATGGGCGCACCCGGAGCGTCGATGGAGAAACCGAAACTGCTAGTTTTTGGGCAATGGCATCGACACAACCAAAAGTGCGGCGAGCCCGCGCCACAGACCACTCGGAGGCGAAAGAGATCCTGGCGCAGGCGTTTGCGAACGACCCGGTCATGTCGTGGTTGATGGGTCCCAATCGGAACGCTGGGGACCGCTTGAGCCATCTGTTCGGCCACATGCTCGACGTCGAATTGGCCAATGACGACCATTTTGTCGACATCATTGACTCAGGCCAGGCTGTCGCGTTCTGGCACGACGTCGATCACTGGAAAGCGTCGCCGGGCCAAGTTGTGAAAATGTTGCCGGCTGCGTGGCGGACGTTCGGACGGCGGCTTCCGCAAGCGCTGCGGACCTTGTCGATGATGGAAAAGGTCCACCCTGCTGAGCCTCATCGACATTTGGCCTTCATTGGTGTCCACCCGTCCTGTCAGGGGCAGGGTTTGGGTGGTGCGCTGTTGGCAGACATGACCCAAGACTGCGACACACGAGGCTTGGGCGCATATCTGGAGAACTCGAATCCCAAAAACGAAGCGCTCTACGCTCGATACGGTTTTGAATCACGCGGCCCGGTTGCCTTGCCGAGCGGGGCTCCGGTGGCGACTGCGATGTGGCGCCGCCCTCGCTGAGGGCGGCGGCGGATCAGGCGTGGGTGATCAGGCCAGCCACATCGGCAGGTCGATTAGCGACTGCAATAGCTCCCGCGCCAGCGAGTTCCTTGTGGGAACCGAACCCCCACGAGACACCGATGCAGTCGATCCCGTTGGCAATGGCGCCTTCGACGTCATGGTTGCGATCGCCGAGCATGACGACGTGATCTCCTGCAGAGATGCTGAGTGCAGCGAGTGCGTACGTAATGACGTCGGCTTTGGTGCGCCGATTGCCACTCTTGCCGCTGGAGCCCGCTTCGAAGGCGAAGTGGTGGCTTAATCCGAAGTGTGCGGTGATCCTGGTGGAGCGTCTGCTTGGCGGTGGCGAGTGCGAGCGTGAGGCCGTCGGCACGGAGCGTTTCGAGCATCTCCGGGATGCCGTCGTAGACCGTGTTCTCGAACAGGCCGATGTCGTTGTACCGCTCTCGGTACTTGTCGACGACTCGCTCGAAGTCGTCAGGGCCGACTCCGAGCTTCGGGAACGACACCTCGAAGGGCGGGCCAATGGCGTCACGAACGGCATGGTCGGTGGGCGGTTCGAATCCGCATTCGGCGAACGCGTACTGCAATGAACGTGCAATGCCGGCGTGGGAATCGGAGAGGGTTCCGTCGAGATCGATCAGGACGTGAGTTCGGGTCATGAGCTGCCTTTGGCCAGGTTCTCGAGCCGGAGGAGATCTTGGTCGGTACCGACGGCGACGATCACATGGCCGGGCTCGAGCCGGTAATCACCGGTCGGGTTGATGATGAAGTTATCGCCAGGTGGCCGCAACGCGAGGACCAGCGGCCCGCTCTCATCATGAAGATTTACAGCGCGAAGTGTTTCGCCAGCGCCCTGGTAGATCGCGTCGAGCAAGCTCAGGCTTAACAGCCTGTCGCCCACCGTGCCAAAGACAGTGACAGCGGCCATCATCTCGAGTGTGAAGCCCAGTCGGTCTGTCGTGTTTCTCATTGTCGGTCGACCTGCTGGCCGTGCTGCTGCTTAAGCGCGTGCCAATTTAGGAGTCGCTGAGCCGGTCGAGCGACCGGCGTGCGAATGCCAGCGTGAGTGCTGAGATCGCCGTGATTGCGATCAGACCGCCCCACATGTTGTTCCAGGTGATCGGCGCGTCGAGGAAGCCGAGTCGTGCCAGGCGAATGATGTTGGTGAACGGGTTAATGCTGGCAGCCGATTCGAGCCAGCCCTCCATGATGAAAAGCGGGGTTTGTGCATCGGTGAGGAAAATCAGAAGAAAGAAGGTGAGCTGCATAATTGCTGCGGCTCGCATGTCGCGGAACCGGAACGCAAGGCCGAGCCCCCACCCGGTACCGAGTGCAGCAATGCCCGCTGCAGCGACATACAGCAACAGCACCCCGCCGGGGCCGTGGGTTGGCCGTGCGCCGAACATCAGCCCGACGATGATGACGATAGTGGTCACCAGCACGGCGCGAATTAATGCTGCCATGAGTGGGCCGGTGATGAGTGCAGTGCGCGGTGCTGGCGTGAGCCGGATGCGGTCGTAGAAGCCGGTTTCGAGGTCACGAATTGTTGAAAAGCCGATGCCAATGCCGGCAAAGCCAGCACCCATGAGCGTGCCGAGCGGTAGGAACCAATTGATCGAACGGTCGGTCGGGAACCCGGGGATCTGGATGATCGCGAAGAATGTTCCGGCGAACGCGATCGACTGGAATACCGGCATGATTACCGATGGTAGGAAAGCCGATGGCAGCCGGGTGATGTTGACGATGCTGCGCTTGGCAAGGCCAACTGCAGCGGCGCTGTGCGGCGTGCGTCGAGTGTCGATTGGCCGAACGGCCTGACCGGTTCTCATCACGAGGCGCCCAACCGGTGGCGCAGGGCTCGGAGTGAGACTGCAATCGAGATGACAGCGAGTACGCCAGGTACAAGAATTGCTCGGGCGAGCGCCGATGCGGACACGCCCTCGATGACGAGGTCGCGCATCCCTTCGACGAGATGAGAGACCGGGTTGAGGTCGGCCAGGGTGCCGTAAATACCGCTCATTGTTTCGCGGGGGAAGAATGCCGATGAGAAGAACAATGCGATGAAGAGCAGTGGAAAGGCACCTTGCACGGCTTCGGACGAACCTGTGATGAGCGCCATTGCCGACATCAGGGCGCCGATAGCCAGAGCCAGGATCGTGCCGCTCACCATCAGGCCAATCACGCCCCCGACGCCACCTTTGATAGTGAGGCCGAACGGCAGCAAGACCAGGACGAAGAAGAGGGTCTGGAATGCCCCGTAGGCCATGCCGCCCGCCATGCGCCCGACGATGATGCCAGTGCGAGTGGATGGGGAAGCAAGGAGACGATCGAAGAATCCATTCTCGATGTCGGTAGCCAGAGCAGTCGCTCCGGTGGTGGAGCCGAAAAGGATGCCCTGGACGATTGCCCCGGCGAGCGCGAAGTCGAGATACGAATCGACGGCGGGGAACCCCGGCAATTCGATCGCACGTGAGAACGACGAGGTTCCGAGTGCAGCGAAGAACAAGGGGAAGATGAGCGACGGGATGACCAGCGACGGCTGGCGGAGCAGCGATTGAATCGAGCGCACCGATAGGGCCCATGTCTGAGCGATCACCGATGTCTGGGCGGGCGCCCTGGTCGGAGTGAGCGGTGCAGCGGCGACAGGCGACGTCACGATTCGGCGCCCTCGAGGCGGTAGCCGGTCGCCTCGGCAAACACGTCGTCCAGGCTCGGCTCCCGAAGTTCGAGATTACCAACGGTGATCCCCGCATCGTCGAGCTCGCGCACCACGTTTGACACGGCGCTCGGCCCCTCATGCAAGCCAACGCCGAGCGACCCCTCAGGGCTCGGGCGGAGGTCGCCGAATTTGGCGAGCAGGCCAGTGGCAATCTGATGTGACGACTCGTCGACCGTGACGAACAGGGTTGGCGAACCGACCTCGGCTTTCAGTTCGGTCGGGCGGCCTTTGCGAACGATTACGCCATGGTCGATGATGGCAATGCGCTCAGCGAGTTGGTCCGCCTCTTCGAGGTATTGGGTCGTCAAAAGGACCGTGGTGCCGTCGTTGTTGAGGCGGCGGATCTCCTCCCAGAGCGAGATGCGGCTCATTGGATCAAGGCCAGTGGTTGGCTCATCGAGAAACAGAACCGATGGCTCGTGGATGAGCGAGAGGGCCAGGTCGAGTCGACGACGCATGCCGCCCGAGTAGGTGCCGACGCGGCGGTCGCCCGCAGCAGTGAGCCCGACGCGTTCGAGGAGTTCGCCAGCCCGCTGATGGTGTTGCGCCTTGGGGAAGCCATAAAGCACAGCTTGCAGCCGCAGCAGTTCGTTGCCGGTCATCAAGGGGTCGATGGCGGCGTCCTGTAGGGCAACCCCGATGTTGCGTCGGACGCTGTCGGCTTCAGTGACAATATCGAATCCGGCGACGCGACCCGTTCCGCCGGTAGGCCGGAGGAGAGTGGTGAGCATGCGGACAGTGGTCGACTTGCCGGCACCGTTTGGGCCAAGGAATCCGAAGATTTCACCGGGCTGGATTTGGAGGTCGACGCCGTCGACTGCTTTGACGATGTCGTCGCCTGAGCCGAAATGTCGTTGCAGACCGTCAGCGACGATGGGCAGTGCAGACTCGACCATTTGTCAATACTCGCAGCCGTTGCGGGCGCAATGCACTGTGACTCCGGTCAGCGCTGAATCAGATGGTGAATCAGATGGTGAATCAGATGGTGAATCAGATGGTGAGGACCATGGCGCCGACGTGTTGCTTTTGTTGGAACGCATGTTGGGCTTCGTGGATTTGTTCCAGGGCGTAAACAGCGCCGACCACCGGCCGGGCGTCGCCGCGCTCAATGATGTTGACGAGGTCGGCGAAGACGGCGGGGTCATAGACGGTTGTGCCGTGGAACTCAAGGTCATTCAAGTACAGCGTCCGCAGGTCAAGGTCGACCGCCGGTCCGGCGATGGCGCCGCATGTGACGTAGCGGCCACCTCGGCGCAGCGATTCGAACCAGCCGGGGGTGTCGGAGCCACCGACGACATCGGCAACGATGTCGAACGGGCCGCCGTTGGCATCACGCGCTGCCGCATGCAAGTTGGCGTGGGACCGATCGATGACGTGGTCGGCGCCGAGCGCCCGTACCCCGTTGGCTTTGCTTGCGCTGCACACTGCGGTGACCGTGGCGCCGCGGAGCTTCGCGAGGCTCACGAGTGCTGAGCCAACGCCGCCGGACGCTCCGGTGATCAAGATTCTGTCGCTGGCTGTGAGCCGGATGCGGTGCTGCATGTGGTTCGCTGTTGCCCACGAGCAGGGAAAGCTTGCCAACTCGACGTCGGTTAATTGGCTGTTATGTACGTGGACGTTGCGGGCAGGCACCGCCACATATTCAGCAAAACCACCGTCTCGTTCGCTGCCAAGGTAGCCCGCAAGTTCACGACGCATTGGTTCGTCGACGTCGCGCAGGCAGCAATCAACGAGCGCTCGACGCCCGATGAGTGCCTCGTCGACGTCCGTGCCGACCGCAACGACCCGGCCGCTTGGATCGGCGCCCTGGATTCTGGGGAACTGAAACCCGCTGCCACTCCACGTGCCGTCATTGGATGTCGCGTCGGCAAACCCATCGCCGTTGTCGCCCCAGTGACGGATTTGGCGTACCACCCTGTGCGCGTGTTGATGTCGGTGTTGTTGACCCCTGCGGCAGCGACGTGGATCAGTACCTCGTCGGCTGCGGGTACCGGAACGGGCACGCCATCACGCAGAACGAGAACCTCTGGGCCGCCCAGCCCGGTGAGGACGGCGGCGCGCATCGTTGCAGGAATCAAGCGCCGCGAAGAATTTGGCGGATCAGCGGTTCGTAGTGCTCGAGCGGGTTACTGACGTAGTCGGCGTCGAATGCCGTCTGGTCGTACTTGGCACAGAACTCTTCGGTGTGGCCAAAGAATTCACTGTCGCGAAACTTTTCGCGAGCGTCCTTGTCCATTCCGAGGTGGTGCCAGAAGTAGTAGCCCTGGAACTCGCCATGGTGCTTGACCATGAAGTGGTTGGCCTCGGAGACGAACGGTTTGACGATGCCAGCGGCAATCGATGGATGGTTGAACGGGCTGAGCGTGTCACCGATGTCGTGGATCAGTGCGCAGAACACGTACTCGTCGTCTTTGCCGTCTTTCTCGGCTCTTGTCGCCGTCTGCAGGCTGTGCTCCAGGCGGTTGATCGGGAAGCCGCCGTAGTCCTCGCCGAGTTCGCGGAGCAGCCCGATGACTCTGTCAGCGACAAGGCCCTGGGTGACGCTGAGCTGGGGCGCGATGACGGCCCAGTCTTCAGCAGTCGATTGTTCGAAGCTCTTGAACGACGTGCGCTCGTGAGTCTCGGTCGCTTTTGCAGTGTCGGTCATGGTGCGCTCCTTCAGGTGTTCGTTGCGGGCGGTCACACTGTGCCTGGCACAGTGTGCCTGGCACAGTGTGACCGCGTCGTCTCACTGTGCGGCTTGGATGGCCTGCCAGACGCGCTCGGCGGTGGCGGGCATGTCGATGTGCTTGACACCGAGGTAGCTGACAGCATCGATGACGGCCGACTGCACTGCTGGCGTGGAACCAATCGTGCCGGATTCGCCGATGCCCTTGACGCCGAGCGGGTTGACAAACGTCGGGGTCTCCATGTGGATGACCTCGAAGCTCGGCAGTTCGGCGGCCGAGATCATGCCGTAGTCGGCAAGGTTCGAGGTGATTGGGTTGCCGTCCTCGTCGTAACGCACTTCTTCGAGCAGAGCCTGCGCGGCGCCCTGTGCGATACCGCCGTGAATCTGTCCGTCGAGCAGCAGCGGGTTGACTACGCGGCCAGCGTCGTCGCAGGCGATTTGGCGCAGGTGCTTGACCTGGCCGGTGCCGGTGTCGACTTCGACCACCGCGATGTGGGCGCCGAATGGGAACGTCGGCATGTCGGCGACGAATGTCGTGGTCAGGGTCATCTCATCGCCCTGCTGCTTGGCAGCGATGGCGATTTCGGACCAGGTTTTGGACACGGCGGGCGTACCGGCGACGTGGAACTTGCCGGTCTCGGTGTCGAGCACCACGTCGGCTTCGTCGGCCTCGAGCATTTGTGCTGCGACCTTCTTGGCCTTCTCAGCAATTTCGGCGCCGGCCTGTTGAGCGCCGCCACGGTGATGCCTGCGCCCATGGTTCCGCCGCCCACCGGAACACGATCGGTGTCACCAAAGACGAGCGTCATATCTTCGATCGGGATGCCGGTCTGCTCGCTGGCGAGCATCGACCATGCGGTGTCGTGCCCCTGGCCCTGCGGCGTGGTGCCGGTGTAGACGGTGGCGGTGCCATCGTCGTTGATCTCGATTTTGGCGTCTTCCTGCTTTGGGTCGACGCCGCCGGTGATCTCGACGTAGACGCACACGCCGATGCCGAGCTGCTTGTCTGCGCCGGACTCGCGGCGGGCGGCCTGCTCGGCGCGAAGGTTGCTGTATTCAGAGGCCTCGATTGCTTTGTCGAGCGCACCTTCGAAGTCACCGACGTCGTAAACCTGTCCAATGGACGTGGTGTACGGGTCCATGAACTTGGGGATCAGGTTCATGCGACGGACATCGACTGGGTCCATGCCGACTTCGCCAGCAAAGAGGTCCATTGCCCGCTCAATTGCCGCCGTGGCTTCGGGGCGACCGGCGCCGCGGTACGCAGTGATCGGCGTTGTGTTGGTGACGACCGATGTGGTGCGCACCTCGATGTTCGGGATGTCGTAGACGGCAGCGGCCATTGGACGGGTGAAGAACGGGGCGAGGATGGTGCCCATGCCAACGAAGGCACCGCAGTCTTGGATGCCGTGCAACTGGTAGTGCGTGACGTCGCCCGCTTTGGTGCCGCCCATGGTGACGTATTGCAGCTGCGCGCGGCCGTGGCCGAGCATCATCATTGATTCGCTGCGGGTCTCACGCCAGCGAACTGGCCGGTTGAGTTCTTTGGCGAGCGTGCCGAGCAGCATCTCTTCGGGGTAGGAGTCGATTTTGGCGCCGAAGCCACCGCCCACGTCGGGGGTGATGATCCGCAGGTCACCGTCTTCGCAACCGTTGGCAGCAACGAATGCAGTCTTGGCGCCCTGCGCGTGTTGCGAGGAGACCCACTGGGTGAGGCGACCTTCGTGCCACACCGCTGCTGACGCGCGGACTTCGAGTGGGCACGGCGCGACGCGCTGGTTCATGAAGCGGCCGCTGATGACGACTTCGCAGTCTTTGAAGAACTCGTCGGTGTCGCTGTTCTCGGGCAAGCCAAGCGCAGTCGTGTCGAATACGGCGTTACTGCCGGCCGCGTCGTAGATGAGGGTCTCAGAAGCGAGCGCGCCTTCGAGGTCGATCAACGTCGGGAGGAAGTCAACGTCGGCGAAGATCATCTCGGCAGCATCGGTTGCCTGCTGCAGCGTTTCCGCGACGACCACAGCGATCGGCTCACCGACGTGACGGACCTTGTCGCTGGCGAGCAACGTGCGCGCTGCTGCAGGGTTGAAGGGCGAAGGGATTGGTTCGAGTCCGAGCGACTCGGCGGTGTGCACGGCGAGCACACCGGGCATTCCGACTGCGCCCTCGATGTCGATCGACAAGATCGTGCCGTGGGCAACTGCGGACCGGGCGTAGACAGCCTGGGCCGCACCAACGAGGCGGGGATCGCTGACGTCGTCGGCATAGATGCCGCCCGTTGTCAGGAACTTTGGATCTTCTTTGCGCTGAACGCGATTACCAAGAATGCTGCCACCAGCCACGTGAACCCCTGTCGTGGATCGATGGGAGCCTCGGTCGTGAGACCCCCTGTGACATACAACCTAGTCGGCGAGGGCGGGCGCAGGTCCAGCTGAGCGGGCAGCAAAGATCTGACTGACCACGTTGTACGGCCAGCCGTCAGGAAGCTCGGAGGGCAGCGGCGGCGTCGGGAGCACAGACAATCGCTTTTCGCCGATGATCACGAAACCGATCTCTTCTCGAGCGGCTTCCCTGACGCCGTCGTCGGTTTTCAACCGGTTGACTTCGGCAGCAAGTTGGCCATTGATTCGTTGGAGTTCGTCAAGCTGGTTCTGGCGCTGCACGAGGTCGACGTCTTGGTCTTGCCACGTTCCAATCGGCAGGACAAACACCGCAGCAGCCATGGTGCCAACGACGATCAGGGCCGCCAGCCCAGCGAAAAGGGCAAACTTGGGTCGTCGTGAGACGCGCTTCTCGATCGGGATCGATCGGGTGATGTCGCCGAGTCGCGACGAACCGCTTTTGGAGGCAGGCGCCTCGATCTTGGGTCGACGAATCGACGTCGTTTTGGACCTGCTCACCCGCCCATCATCTCAGGTCGGGTCCCGATTTGCGCGTCAACCTGAGTGAACGTCGCTCGGCTCGCTCGGCACTTCAGCTCACGAGTTGGAAGTGGCCGTCGACGACTTGGAGGTGCACGACGTTTTCTGTCGACTTTCTGGTCGTCGCTGCTTCGACGGCGGTGCGTGCGTCGGGGTGGATTGATTGTTTGGGTAGTCGGGCTCGGATGATGTTGGTTCGGGTGCATTGTCAGGTGGGTGCAGGTGAATTTGGAAGCAGGGTTCAGGTCAGGCCAGGCCAGGCCAGGCCAGGCCAGGCCAGGCCAGGCCCTGTGTCCCAGTGGCGCTGCGCCGGGTCTGGATCGGGCCTCCCCAACGGAACTCTCTCGATTCCCCCGCCATCGCCGAGTCGGAGTTCACCGTCATTGGTGGCTCGATGCAAGAACTCGTCGACGCGAAGGTGGGTGGTCAGCCGAAGGCGATGACGCCGATGACGCCGGCCAGGACGAGGGCGCTCGCGGCGTATTCGCTGCGTTCGTGATGTTCATGCAGCCAGAACACAGAAATCGCAAAAGCCATGAGCAGCTCGACCTGGCCGAGCGTGCGGACCTTGGTGGCATTCGTGAGCGTGACCGCGGTGGCCCAGCCAGCCGAGCCGGCGACGCTCAGAATGCCAACGGGGAGTGCAGCACGCCAGTTGCGGTAGACGGCGGCCAGCTCGCTCCGGTTCGTTGCCGCGAGCTGGGATCCGTTGATCACCGTCTGGATGCCGAGCATGACCGTCAGGGTGAGTACGGCACGATGCCAAATCGGCGCATCACCGAGTGAGTTCGAGGCGGCTCTGATCCCGACGGCGGCGACGGCAAATCCGGCCGCGGCGAGGACGCCCATGAGCGCCGCTGGGTCGCCCGCACTCGACAGAACGGTTCGTAATCCGCCGCGCGCAGCGAGCCAGGCGACGCCGATCATGCAGAGGACCACTGCCACCCAACCCAGCGGCGCCAGTGGTTCGCCGAGCGCAACGGCCGACACAATCGCGACAAGCACGATTTCGGTCTTGGCGTAGACCGTGCCGATCGCAAAGTCGCGCAGATCGAACGACTTCAGCAGCGCCAACGTGCCGCCGATTTGTGCGATTCCGGCGCCGGCGATGATCGGCCAGAACCGCAGCGGGATGTCCGGAAGCCCGCGCCGGCTGATCGCGTACGTTGCAACCGCTGCGACGAGCGCGAGCGGAAAGCCGTAGGCGTAGCGGACGTAACCAGCAGCGTTGACGCTCAGGATTGAGCGCAGCTGATGCTGTCGCGACGTACGCAGAATCTGGAACGTCGCTGCCGCCAGCGTGATCGGCACCCACATGTCAATGTCTCAAAATACGAGACGAATAATCCGACATCTGGACACCTGAAGATCTTATGTGGCAAGTGCCGCGGTGCCGACCTGCAAGTCAGGTCGGAGAGACGGGATACCAGGTGTCGTCGTTGACCAGGATGCTGTCGGCCTCGGTGGGGCCCCAGGAGCCGCGGAAGTACGGGTGGATGGTCCCGCCGTTATCGAGTGCTGGCTGGACGATGCGCCAGGTGCCTTCGACAACGTCTTGCCGCGCGAAGCGACGCAGCGATCCCTGCAACGCATCATCGAGCAACCGCTCGTACGCGTCTTGTCGCTCACCGAGGGCAGCTGCGAAGTCGACGTTGACGTCGATCTCTTCGCTGTCCATATTCGGGCCGGGGGTCTTGGCCTGCAGGGCGAATGTAACGCCGTCGTTCTTGCCGAGACGCAACCTGATCAGGTTGCGTCCGGGTGGGGGCCCACCGGCCTCGTCGAACAGCATCCGCGGCGGATCGCGCAGTTCAATCACGACCTCGGTTGCGTCCTGTTCGAGCGCTTTGCCGACGCGGACGTACCACGGGACGCCGGCCCAGCGCCACGAATCGATCTCGAGGCGTGCCGCCGCGAACGTTTCGACTTCAGTCCCGTCTGTCACACCTGGCTCGTCTCGATAGCCGACGTACTGTCCGCGTACGAGTGCGTTGCAGTCCATTGGCCGCATGGCGGCGAAGACCTTGGCTTTCTCGTCCTGCAGGAATCCACTATCAGCACCGGCGGGTGGTTCCATCGCCAAGAGCGCGATGACCTGCAGAAGATGATTTTGGAAGACGTCGCGTATTGCGCCGACTGAGTCGTAGAACGAACCGCGCCCCTCGACGCCGATCTCCTCGGACATCGTGACCTGCACGCTGCGCACGTAGTTGCGGTTCCAGACCGGTTCGAGCAGCGTGTTGGCGAAGCGGAACACCAGGACGTCTTCGACCGCTTCCTTACCGAGGTAATGGTCGATCCGGAAGATGTGATCTTCGGGGAAGATCGAGTGCAGCGTCTTGTTCAATTCGACGGCAGATGCATAGTCGCGGCCGAACGGCTTCTCAACAACGATGCGGCCGCGGTGGTGGAGATCGACAGATGCGAGCTTCTCTGCCACCATCGGGAACAGCGACGGCGGGATTGCCATGTAGTAGACGGCGACCTCGGAATCGTGCTTGTCGAGCATCGACTTCAGGTCGTTCCACGTCGACTCGTCGGCGTAGTTGCCCTGCACCAGATCGAGCCGGTCGCACAGCGCGTCGATCACCGAGAGGTCGGCATTGTCGACATGGTTTTTGATCGATTCGCGGGCGTGGGCCCGGAAGTCGTCGGCGCTCCAGTCGCTGCGCGCCACGCCGATGACGGCAACGTCGAGCGAGCCTGAATGTTGCAGGTGATAAAGCGCCGGAAAAAGCTTGCGCTTGGCGAGGTCGCCCGTTGCGCCGAAGAGGACAAGTGCGTCAGCGGTCGGCTGGTGGGGGTTGATCTGCGCTGTATCGACGTGGGCGAGAGGCGGCGCTGTGGTTTCGTTGCTCATCGTGTGCTTTCCTTGCTCTCCTTGTGCCCGCCGAAGCCGGCACGCATGGCTGACAGGACCTTGTCGGCGACGTCGCTGCGACCCCGGCTCGAGAATCGTTGGTAGAGCGCAGCGGAAAGGACCGGCACGGGGACGCCTTCGTCGATCGCCGCGTTGATGGTCCAGCGACCCTCGCCGGAATCGCTGACGTGGCCGGAGTACTCGGCGAGTTCGCCGTCGATTTGGTACGCCTCGGCGGTGAGGTCGAGCAGCCACGAGGTGATCACTGAACCGCGGCGCCACACTTCGGTGACCTTGGGGATGTCGATGTCGTACTGGTAGTACTCGGCTGCCTCGAGGGGTGCGGTCTCGGCGTCGACTTCATGATCGATCTTGCCGATGTTCGCCTTGGCGAGCACGTTGATGCCTTCGGCGTAGGCGGCCATCAACCCGTACTCGATGCCGTTGTGGACCATCTTGACGAAATGGCCAGCGCCGCTTGGTCCGCAATGCAGCCAGCCGCGTTCTTCGGGGGCGATGTCGCCGGTGCGGCCGGGGGTGCGGTCGGCGCCTTCGACGCCGGGGGCGAGTGTGTCGAACACCGACTCGAGTCGGCCGACGGCGGTGTCGTCGCCGCCGATCATCAGGCAGTAGCCGCGCTCGAGGCCGAGGATGCCGCCGCTCGTGCCGACGTCGACGTAGTGGATGTTCTTGTCGGCGAGTTCCTTCGAGCGGTCGACGTCGAGGTGGTACCAGGAGTTGCCCCCATCGATGATCGTGTCGTCTTCGTCGAGGAGTGGAACAAGCTGTTCGAGCGTGCCGCCGACGTACGCGGCTGGCACCATGATCCAGACGGAACGCGGTGCTTCGAGCTTGCTGACGAGTTCTTCGAGCGAGCGGGCGCCCACGGCGCCTTCACCCTCCAATTCGGCGATCGGATCTTCGTTGACGTCGTACGCCACGCAAGTGTGGCCGTCGGCCATGAGGCGGCGAACCATGTTCGCCCCCATACGGCCGAGGCCGACCATGCCGAGTTGTGCGACCTGTTTCGTTTCGCTCATGGCACAGGTTGCCACGAAGATTTCCGCATTGGCCCGTTGCCAACTTGAGTCACCCGAAAGTCTCACGAAATTCGTGCACGCAAGATCCGCGTTGTCCGCCGTCGTAAATTCGACTGTTGTCGCAACGGCACTCAACTTTTGGTCCGCCTACCATTCTCTTTGAGGCGGGTCATGTCGCCGTTGCCTGCGAACTGCTTCCACAGCGAATCGAGGGCGGGGATGCTGTTCGCGATCAGGTTGTCAAGGTCGTGGATGAGGCCCTCCCCAATTGCCCCGTCTGGCTTGCTGGCAATAGCGTCGAGCCGCCTGCCGACTTCGGCCCACTGCTCGGGCGACACGCGGTCGACCGCCAGGTCGGCGTGGGCGTCAGGATGGTCGTGCACGTACCGCAAGACCGAGAGTTGGATGCCGCGGTAGGTAGTGGAGCCAAACGACATGTCGACGATGTCGTCGGGCGCTCCCTTGGAACCCAGGTCCATCGCACTGGAGACCGCTTGACTGACGACGGTCCGGGTGACCACACCAACACCGGACGCCGACATCCAGGAGCCAGCGCCGAAACCAATGAGGTCACCAATTCGCTGTCGACGTGCAGTCTCGGCCGCTGCAGCAAGCGTGAGTTCCGCCTGCTCGTCGTTGAGCCCGTCACGCAAGAGCAGGCCGAGCCGGGCGATCGATTCCACTCCGGTGCGGTCAACGATAGTGGCCCCCAGATCGTTGATGACGCGATCGGTGTAGGCACCGAGGACGACACCCATCGTGACCCTCGCGTCAGCGCCGCGCATCACGGTCCCGAACAGATTGGCGACGGCGTCTCGATCGCCGAGCACCCCGAGCGAATCGCCGCTATCGATGTGAATTCGGATGGCGTCGTTATCGATACCCGCGCCAATGCCGTAGGCCAATGTGGCGACGTAGCCGAACATCGAGTCGGCGACGCCCTGAGCGAGGCCGCGATGGAAGCCGTCGTCGAACTCTCCATCGGCCAACACGGTCAGGTTTTCGAGCACGCCCCAGCCATCGATCAAACGTGCTCGGTCGGCTTCGATCGCGTCGTAGAGGCCGGCCCTGACGAAGTCGCGAGCGATGGTCGGGTCGAGTGTTTTGGCGCCAGCGAGCGCGGCGAGCACAGCGCTGTCGCCGAGCAGGTCGAGCGCCGCGGCGGGGCTGGCCGTCAGGACGTGCAGCATCGCATTCTCGATCGCTTCGACATGCACGCCACTCCACCATCGACCTGACTCGAGGAGGCCCGGCAAGGCGGCCTGGCTGAAGGCGAGTGGGAAGTCGGCGTGACCGATCGCGACGGCGGCGAGGGGATGCTGATCGATCTCGTCGATGAGGCGGAGGGCGAACCGCTCGTCGATCGCCACACGCACTGCGAGTTCGGCCGCAAGGTCGGCGAAGGCGCGCTCGACGTCGCACACAGCGGCGAGCATGAGCTTGCGGCGCACAGAGCCAGAGCTCGAGTCGGTGCTGCTCGATGAGAAGCTGCCCGACGTCAACGTGCCGCCGCAGACCGAGTGGTTCGACGTCGAGCCCGACGTCGGCGCGCCCGGGCCGCTGAGCACCGACGAGCTCCAGGTGACCATCGCGTTGCTCGCACGGATAGCCATGATGAGCGGAAGCCACTGGTCTTCGAGGTTGCGGCGAGTGAGGACGACGACGCGCATCGCAGGCGCCGCAGCGGGGTCGGAGCTGTGGATCGACAGGAGCTCGCCGATGGAGACGAGCTCGTGTTCAGCGCATCGACGCGTTTCGGCTGATATCCGGTTTCGATGCTCAACTGGCTCTACCAGGCTGAAGCGCTGCGGCCAGGTCGAGGCGAGCGGCGCGCTGGTCGAAGAGGTAGGCCTGCCAGCGCAAGCCGTCGACTTCGGCATGCAGCTGGGCCTGGTTGTGACGCAGCAGATTGACGCAGAGCAGCGGGCGTCGGCCGCGCCAGGTGTTGGTTCCAGCATGGCGCTCGAGCGACATCACCAGGCTGGCTTCGATGCGGCTCGCAAGTTGGTGCAAGCGTTGCGCCCGGAGCCGTAGCTCGATCGCTTGGTGTCCTGGCATCGCGCCTCCCTGGGCTGTGCGACGATCCAGGAGCGGAGCGTCGTGTTGCACCAGTGGGCGGCGTTGTGGCCAAAGCGGAAACGGCAACGCGGTTGAGGAGCAAAATCCAAGGCCGCGGTGCAAGGCCGCGGTGCAAGGCCGCGGTGCAAGGGCCGCGGTGCGGGCGTCAGAGCGGGTGCAGGAGGATGCGGTAATGGGGGAGGTCGGTTGCTTCGCTGATGAACTCGTCGCTCACGATCTCGAACCCGGCGCGAGTGTAGAAGCCGAGGACCGCAGTCCGCGCGTTCGCCCAGACGTGATTCGCGCCGAGTTCGCGGGCGGAATCGATACCCGCCCTGAGCAGTAGTGCGCCGACGCCGGCTCCACGCGTGGCCCGTGACGGATCGGTCGCCATGCCGCGCAGTTGCATGCCTGTGGCGCCCGCCTCGGCGATATCGGGCGACGGCATTGCCAGCCATGTCGAAATCGCCACGATCGTGTTGGTGTGGTCGACCACGCCAAGGTGCATGGTCGTGTCGAGCCCGTCGCCAGGCCATTCGACATCGCTCGACGGCGTCCCGGCGCGCAGAACTCGCAGCCGCAAGTCATGTGTGTCAGCAGCGCCGATCGGGACGACCCGGTACTCAGCCATCAATCTGATCCATCAATCTGATCCATGCGGACCGACCTCGAAGCGACGACGTCAGCCTCGGCCGGGTCGTGGGTCACGAGGACTGCAGTGATCGAATGTTCGACGAGAAGTTGCGCCAACTGGATCGCGAGGCGGTCGTGGAGCTCTCGATCGAGGCCGGTGAGTGGTTCGTCGAGCAGGACCACGCTTGGCTCTGTGGCCAACGTGCGCGCCAGCGCAACGCGCTTGGCCTCGCCGCCGGACAACTCGGTGACGACGCGACCTTCGAAGCCAGCGAGGCCGACGCGGTCGAGCCACGCAGCGCCACGCTCGTGCCGCTCGGCCTTGGCGACCCCGGCGACGCGGAGGCCGTACGCCACGTTGTCGATTGTCGACATGTGCGGAAACAGCTGGTTGTCCTGGAACACCATGCCCACACCGCGCTGGTGTGTCGGCAGCGATGTGATGTCGTTCGCGCCGATCCAGACGCTCCCGGAGTCCGGTCGAAGGATTCCGGCGATGACCCGCAGCAATGTGGTCTTGCCGCTGCCGGATGGTCCGAGCAGCGCGACCACTTCGGCCCGTTCGACCGTGAGGGTTGCCTCGCGCAACACATCGGTGGTGTCGAAGCGGATGCCGATCTGGTCGACGCGGAGGTGACTCATCGATCGACAGTCTGGCCGTTAGCGCGTCGATGCGCGAGCCCGGTCACATCGTGGAAGCGACTCACGCCGATCACCAGGCTCACGGTTGCGACGGTCAGGATCGTTGCGAGGGCATAGCCCTGGGCCTGGAGCAGTGATCCGGTCCGACCGAGCAGTTCGTCGATGGCAATCGGCAGGGTCTCGCCGCCGGACCGAGACAGGAAGCTCGTTGCTCCGAACTCTCCGAGGGAGATCGCCGCAGCGAGCGCCGCGCCAACGGCAAGCGGCCGCCAGAGGAACGGAACGACGACGTTCCACCAGGCGCGAGTCGGCGATGCGCCGAGCGTTGCTGCGGCGTCCTGGAGCGACGGGTCGACTGACCGGAGAACGCCAACGGTGGTGCGGACGACAAATGGCAGAGCGACGAGGGCATGGCCGACCGGAACGAGCCACCACTCGGCGCGCCAGTCGACCGGAGGCGTGTCGAATGTGATCAACATGCCGAACCCGATGGTGACAGCGGATGTGCCGATCGGCAGCATGAGGCCGACGTCGAGGAGCCGCCCACCCCGCCCGGCCGCGGCGATGGCCAGGCTCGCCACGGCGCCGAGCACGACGGCGAAGCTGGTGGCCCACGCCGCGTTCTGGATCGAGTTGACGAGGGCCTCGACGGGGTCGAGTCCGAGCCGGATGCCGGGCCTGACTTCGGCCTTGCCGAGCGTCGTCCACGCAGTAGTCGACCATCCGGACGAACTGCGAAACGAGCGGATTGCCATCGCCGCGAGCGGTGCGATACAGAGCGCGGCCGTCCCAATGGCAACGAGCGTCACGAAGCGACGTTCGCCCGGCGACTTGGCCCGGCGCCGGTCCTGTTCTGGTCGGAGATCGACGGCCCGAGCGTGGCGGCGCTGGGCCCGAGTTGACCAGCCGACGACAACGGCCAGGACAGCGAGCTGGAGCACGGACAGCACCGCCGCGCCGCCGATGTCACCGAGTTGGGTCGCTCGTCGCCAGACCTCGATCTCGAGCGTTCGGGTCCCGGCCGATCCGAGTATGCGAATCACGCCGAACGACGTGAACGTGAACAGGAAAATGATTGCTCCGGCAGCGCTCAGCGACGGTCGGAGTAGCGGCAGCGAGATGTCGACGAAGACGCGCCATCGCGACGCGCCGAGGGTGGCGGCGGCTGACTCCATGTCGATGGGGAGGTGTTCCCAGAACGCTCCGACGGTTCGGACCACCACTGCCAGGTTGAACGCGACGTGCGCGGCGATCACTGCCCAGACTGTCCGGTCGAGCGAATCGGGGAGGAGCGCCAGGAAGGCGGCACCCATCACGACGGTCGGCAGCACAAAGATCGCGGTCAGGACGCCGACGAGTAGTTGGCGACCGGGGAACTCGAACCGGGCAACGATGTACGCCGGAGCGAGCCCGACCAGCATCGTGATGACTGTCGACGCAACGGCCTGCCACACCGTGAACCAGGCGACGTCCCATGTGGCTCCCCGGCTGAGTGTGTCGGCAACGGTGCTGCCGTTGATCGCCCGAGCCAGCAACGTCGCGAAGGGCCAGAGATAGAAGACAGCAAGCCCAGCTATGGGCCCGACGGCGAGCGCGGCGACCACACGACGGGGCAGTCGATTGGCCGCGCTCACTCCGTTCTTCATCGAGGCAGACGTCCGGTCAGCCGAGGACGAGTGTCGACCATTCGTCGATCCAGTCGGAACGGTTTTCGTCGATCAGGTCCGGGTCGAGTGTCCGCGATGTGTCGGGGACGACGGCGAAATCGTCGAACTCCTGGGGGAGCGCAACGGCGCTGTTGGCCGGGTAGACGAATAGGTTCAAAGCGAGTTCGGCCTGGAACTGCTCGCTGCCGAGGAAGCGGACCAATTCAGCGGCCTCGTCGGGATGGTCGGTGCCCGCCAGGACGCCGGCGAACTCGATCTGTCGGAAGCAGGTCGACTCGATGACGCCGGTTGGCGCATCGTCGCGGGGAGGATCAGCGAAGATCACTTCGGCCGGCGGGCTCGACCCGTAGCTGACGACGAGCGGACGGTCGCCGCCGCCGGCCCACGTGAAGCTGCCGTAGTAGGCATCGGTCCAACCGTCGACGACCAGGACGCCGTTGTCTTTGAGTTGCTGCCAGTAGGCCTGCCAGCCCTCGGCACCGAACTCGTCAATCGACGCGAGTAGGAATGCCAAGCCCGGCGACGAGGTGGCGGGGTTCTGGACGACCAGAAGGTCGCGGTAGGCGGGGTCAGCGAGGTCTTGTAGCGAGGTTGGGACGTCCAGTTCGTTCTCGGCGAAGTAGCCGATGTCGTAGTTGACGCACACATCGCCGAAGTCGACGGGGAGCGCTTCACCGTTTGGCACGAGTGCAAGGAACTCAGCCGGCACGTTTTCGGGGTCGAACAACACGCCCTGTTCGAAGATGCCGTCGTTCAGCGCACGCGACAGAAATGTGTTGTCGATGCCCCACATGACGTCACCTTCAGGGTTGCCGACCGTGAGTGCAGCCTTTGAGAGCATCGTGCCGGTGTCGCCGGCCACGAGGAGTTCGACACCGATCGCGGTCTGGTCGGTGAATGCGTCGAGCGCAGCGTTGATTGAGGTGTCGGCTTCCGGGAACGAGTCGTACGTGACGAGTGTGATGGTGGTGAACGGCTCGACAGGCTGGTCGGTGTCTGGCTGATCGGTGTCTGGCTGGTCGGTCGTCAGCTCAGGGTCGGTCGGATCTGCCGCCGGGGGAGCTGACTCGGTTGCGGTGAGCTCTGATGCGGTTGGGGTGTCAGCCGAGTTCGAGCTGTCGCTGGAGCAGGCGGCTGCGATCAGGCCGAAGGCAAGTGCACTTGCAATGATGGGTTGGGTTCTCATTCGATGTGGTCCTTCTGGGAATCGTCGGTGGTCGACGGCTTGTGGGGGGATGGCGTGAGGGCGCGGTGGCTGGCAGCGGGCACGACTTCGGCGAGCGGGGTGGAGACAGGCGCGTCGAAGACGGTCAGTACGCCGGTCGACAGTCCGATGTTGACAATGCCATCGCCAACGACCTCGTTGCTGACGCCCAAGCCGACAACCGGGGCGAGCGTCACGTCGTCGAGTTGCCACCGGACGCCGGTGATCGTGACGCCAGTGCACGCCCCGTGTAGGGCGAGCAGCGACACGATCGAGTCAGGTCTCAGCTGCAACGTGGCTTGGCCAGGACCGTGCAGGACGTCGACATGCTGCTCGCCCCACCATGCATCGACCACCGGAATCGAGGTCAGCTCAGCAAGACCGAGGGCGCCGAGCGCAGCGAACGTGTGGTCGAGCCGGTCGCCGCCGCCGATCATGGTCAGCCTGGTGGGCATCATGTCGGCAACAAAGCGAAGTGCGAGCTCGGTGTCAGTGTCGTCCTTGTCGGCAGGGTGGCGAGCGATCGTGGCATTTGCTTCGGCCCACACGAGGGCGCCGGCGCCTACCGAGTCGAGGTCACCAATGAGCCCTGATGGATGCAGGCCGGCCGCAAGCGCATGATCGAGTCCGCCGTCGACGGCAACGATGATGGCCTCGTCAGGGATCGAAGCCACAGCAGAATTGGCGAGCGGGGACGACCCCGTGACAATCACGATGTGTTCGACGTTGCTTGCTGTGGCCACTCGTTTCCTCCGCCGGCATTATCCGGATCAGGTTCTCGGGTCGACGACAGCGTGTCATCCTCTCAGCCCACCGTTCCGTGAGCTCCCCGTTCAGTTGTCAACAGAGTATCTACGCGAACGTGCGAACGCACAACGCAATCGACGACAGGGCGAGCATGCCGACGATCGCAAGGTCGAAACCACGGCCGCTGATCCGGTCGCGCAATCGCGTTCCCATCGGGATGACGGCGAGCACCGGAATGCAAGCAAGCAGCGTGGCGACGATACGACCACCGAGTTCACCGCTGACGACCAAGACAACCAGTTGGGCCGACCCAGCGACGAGGAACAACAGCGTCACCGAGAAGATGTGGGCGCCCCGTGGCAGGCGGAAGCTGTGGATCCACGAGCCGACCACCGGGCCGGAGATGCCGATTGCCCCTTGAAATGTGCCGGCGAGTAGACCGGCGAACGGCGAGAGGCGGCGCGATTGTTCGGGGCTCGTTCGCAGGTCGGGCCTCAAGAAGAACGTGGTGATGTAAACGACGATCGCAATGATCAATGCGATCACGAGTGGTTCGTCGGGCACGTTGACAAACAAAAGCGTGCCGATCACGGCACCGATTCCGCCCGTGATGGCGAGTGCTGGCAAATCGCGCGTCTCGTGCACGTGTTCCCGTTCGCGAACAACCAGCACGGCGTTGGCGAACAGATTGGGGAGAGCAATCACCACGACCGCGTCGCCAATGTCGACAAACAGCGCAGCGACCGGGATCACGATCACGGGCATGCCCATGCCGGTGACGGCCTTAGAGATTGCTCCGATGACGACTGCGACGAGCACAATGGCCAATTCGACGCCCGTCACTTCATCAGTCAACCGCCGAATGGCACGTGCTGTGCACGTACTGGTCTGCAGGTGGTGTGAGTCAGGCGATGGCGCCGAGCGTGATCTCGATCATGGCGCTCAGCGTTTCCTGGCGCTCTTCGGCAGTCAGGTCGGCGCCGGTGAGGAGATCGTCGCTGACGGTGCAGACGCCGAGTGCTTTGGCTCCACGTTCGTGGGCCACGCCGTAAAGGCCAGCCACTTCCATCTCGACGGCGAGCACGCCCATCCGCGAGAGCGGCGCAGCCATGTCGGCGAGCGGGACGTTTGTCGGTCCGTAGAACAGGTCCGACGTCATCACGTTGCCAACGTGCACGTTGCGGCCCTGTGCTTCAGCAGCTTCGACGACCAAACGCGCAAGGCCAAAATCGGCCGTTGCGGCAAAGTCATTGCCCTCGAATCGAGCACGGTTGACCCCGGAGTCGGTGCAGGCGCCGATTGCGATGATGACTTCGTTGACGGTGATGTGGGGCTGAATCGAACCGCAGCTCCCGACGCGGATGAGCTTCTCGACTCCGTAGACGTCGATCAGTTCTGATGCATAGATCGAGATCGACGGCACGCCCATGCCCGTGCCCATCACCGAGATCGGCTTGCCCTTGAACGTCCCGGTGTAGCCAAGCATTCCGCGGACTGCAGTGACCTCGACGGCGTCGTCGAGAAAGTTGGTGGCAATCCACTTGGCGCGTAGCGGATCGCCCGGCAGCAAGATCGTGTCGGCGAAGGCGTCGGTGTCGGCAGAGATGTGCGGAGTGGCCATAACACCGATTCTAGTGAGGCCGACGCGGTGGCTCTCAAACGGTGACATGCATCGTGAACCGCATGTGACCAATCTGTGGCTGTGCCCGGTCATTGGTTGAGACCGCTAGGTTAGGCGAACGGATTCGCGCTGTCGGGTAAAAACCCAACGCGAAGATCCCAGGGTTCGGTTCCTTGCCGTTGCCCTTCTGAGCGCCGATTCCTTCGGAGGTACTATGCGCAATCAACGTAAAACCATGGTGGCAGCAGTTGCCGCACTCTCCCTCGTCGTCGCAGCATGCGGCAGCGATGGCGACAGCAGCAGCAGCAGCAGCGATGCGACCGAGGCTCCTGCCGCGACCGAGGCTCCTGTTGCGACCGAGGCCCCTGCCGCGACCGAGGCCCCTGCCGAGCCCAGCTTCAACGTCGGCCTGACTTACGACATTGGTGGCCGCGGCGACCAGTCGTTCAACGACTCCGCAGCAGCTGGCCTCGATGCTGCCAAGGCCGCACTCGGCGTGACCGGCTCGGAAGCCGAGCCCAACGCTGACGGTTCCGACCGGGCCCAGCTCCTCCAGCTCCAAGCCGATAATTCTGAACTCGTTATCGCTGTCGGCTTCCTCTTCGCTGGTGACGTCGTCGCCGTGGCGACCGAGAACCCTGACACCAACTTCGCTGTGGTCGACGATGCAATGCTCGACTTCGACAACGGCGCAGTGCCGCTCGGCGACAACATCGCTGGCCTGACCTTTGCTGAAGAGCAGGGTTCGTTCCTTGTGGGTGCCGCAGCGGCGCTCAAGAGCGAGACGGGCACGCTCGGATTCATCGGCGGCGTCGGTGGCTTCGGTCTCATCGAAAAGTTCGAAGCTGGCTTCACCGCCGGCGCTCAGGCTGTCAACCCCGACATCACGGTGATCCCGCAGTACATCACGCAGGCTCCTGACTTCGACGGCTTCTTTGCCGCTGACCGTGCGCAAGAAATTGCCCTCACAATGTACGACCAAGGCGCCGACATCATTTACCACGCAGCTGGTGGTTCGGGTGCTGGTCTGTTCGAAGCAGCAAAGAGCCGGTCCGAGAGCTCCGGCTCGCAGGTCTGGGCCATCGGCGTTGACTCCGACCAGTACAACACTGCCGGTGCTGACTTCCAGCCCTACATCTTGACCTCGATGCTCAAGCGTGTCGACGTGTCGGTCCTCGAGATCGCCACGGCGCAGGCCGACGGTACGTTCACCGCTGGCAACACCGTGTATGACCTCTCGAGCGACGGCGTTGGTTACTCCACCACGGGTGGCTACCTCGACGACATCGTCGATCAGCTCGAAGCCCTCAAGGCACAGATCATCGCCGGCGAGATCGTCGTTCCGACCGCTCCGGCCTGATCACCTGACGACAACGGAATGAACACCTGCACGGTCTGAGACAGACTGTGGAGCGCGAGAGCGGGATCGGACTTTGTCCGGTCCCGCTCTTTGCGTTTCGGGCTGACTCCTCAGAGTTTTAGATCACACAACCGTCGCGCGACTAGGTTGCACAGCGTTCCGTTCTGAGAGGTAACTGGTGAAGGAGATACGTGTGTCGGTACCGGCAATCGAATTGATTGGCATCACAAAGCGCTTTCCAGGCGTCATTGCAAACGACAACGTCAACCTCTCGGTCGAGCAGGGCGAGGTCCATGCGATCTTGGAATGAACGGTGCAGGCAAGTCGACGCTGATGAAGATCAGCTGGGGCGAATGGCAGCTGACGAGGGCGAGATGCGCGTCGCTGGCAAAAAAGTCGAATTCTCGTCGCCCACCGATGCGATCGCTCAAGGCATCGGCATGGTGCACCAACACTTCATGCTTGCCGACAATCTGTCGGTGCTCGAGAACGTGATCCTCGGTTCTGAGCCGGTCAAGCGCGGCGGTCGTATCGACTTTGCCACCGCCGAGCAGCACATCGCCGAAGTCGGCCGCTCGTACGGTCTCGATGTCGATCCGAACGACCTCGTCGAAACGCTCGAGGTCGGCGAGCAGCAGCGTGTTGAGATCATCAAGGTGCTGTATCGCGGGGCGAAAATCCTGATTCTCGACGAGCCGACCGCCGTGCTTGTTCCGCAAGAAGTCGAAGAGTTGTTCAACAACTTGCGCCAGCTGAAGCGAGATGGTGCGACGATCATCTTCATCGACCACAAGCTGCAAGAAGTGCTGGAGATCGCTGACCGGATCACCGTGCTCCGTCGCGGCAAGACAATCGACACGGTCAATGCTGCCGACGTCACCGCAGCCGATCTCGCCGAACTGATGGTCGGAAGCGAACTGCCAAGCCCCGAAACGTCTCACTCGACTGTCACCGACGAGACGGCACTTGAGGTGCGCAATCTGACGGTCAACGGGGCCGACGGCCGTCCGGTTGTCGATGGCGTCAGCCTCCGGGTCCATAAAGGTGAGATTGTCGGCATTGCCGGTATCGAGGGGAACGGCCAGACCGAATTGGTCGACACGATCGTCGGCACCGCAGAGGCTGATACCGGAACGATTTCGTTGCTCGGCAATGACATCACCCGTGCCTCGGTGAGAGATCGCCGCAAAGCTGGCCTGGGCTATGTGCCCCAGGATCGCCATCGAGAGGGTCTGCTCCTGGATGCGTCGCTTTGGGAGAACGCTGCGCTTGGACATCAGACCAGCGCGCCGTTCGCTCGGGGCTTCTGGATTGATCGCAAGGGCGCCCGTGCCCGGACCGAGGAAATCCGGAGTGAGTTCGATGTCCGCTCGCCAAGCGTCGAGGTGTCGGCTCGGGCGCTGTCAGGCGGCAACCAGCAGAAGCTGATTATCGGTCGGGAGATGACCGCCGAACCGGATGTACTGATCGCAGCCCATCCGACCCGCGGCATTGACGTGGGTGCGCAGGCCGACGTGTGGAACGACATTCGCGAAGCTCGTGGAAAGGGCCTGGCGACGCTGCTGATCTCTGCCGACCTCGATGAATTGATCGGCCTCAGCGACACGATCGTCGTGATGTTCCACGGCAAATTGGTTGCCACGCTCGACCCGGCCGAGGTGACGCCGCGCCTACTCGGGGGCTATATGACCGGAGCGACGCTCGATACGGCTGCAGCCGACGGCCACTCTGGTTCGGTCAACGAAGGGACAGACGCATGAATACATCGCTACTCCGCCGTCTCAGCTTGTCACTTGCCGCTCCAGCGCTGGCGGCAGCATTTGCGCTACTCGTCTCGTCGCTTGTGCTCACCCTGTCGGGAAGCAGTTGGCTTGATACGTACAGCGAGATGATTTCGACCGCCTCCAAACTCGAGTCAATGGTCGACATCTTGAACCGCGCTACACCGCTC
>CAJJBX010000026.1 GCA_905182555.1 uncultured Ilumatobacter sp.
CCGTCGAGACCCCTGGCAACACGATCGGCCCAGGATCGCAGTTCGTCGCGATCCATGGCGTTATCGAGGCTGGTCATCGGAACCCGATGCTCGACGGGAGAAAACGCTGTGCTGATCAATCCGCCAACCCGACCAGACGGCGAATCTGGAACGATCAGGTCGGGGTGCTCGGCCTCGAGCGCGCGGAGTTCTCGTGCCAGTGCGTCATAGTCGGCGTCGTCGATCTCAGGGTCGTCAAGCGTGTGATAGCGCTCGTTGTGATGGGCGACCTGGGCACGCAGTTCGCCAACACGTTGTTGCGGGGAAGTCGCGCCAGAGCTCATCAGATCGCAGCGTATTGGAACGGCATCCCGCTCGACTCAACCGGCGACTCAACCGGTCAGGCGCCAAGCGCGAAGCGCGTCGCGTTGGCCTGGTCTTTCACCCGCTTGGAGATTTCAGCCGTCATCCGGGCGAGCCGACGGGCCACCGAGACCGCGTGTGCGTCAAGACTGCCGCCAGGCGTGACCATGCTCTGACGACGCAGCGCCACCGGGTCGCATCCACGCGCCACCAGTTCGCACCAAAGTTCGCTGAGCTGACGCCAATACCGTTCGGAGGTGGAAGCGAGCGGCCCCCCGGTTGGAACAACACCCCAAGCAATAACGCCACCGTCGTCGAGGAACCGATTGATATATCCGGCCCAGTCGAGCAGCTTTTCGTCGACCGGCACCGAAATAACTCCTGGGCCGGCAGCAAGCATCGTGGCAAGGTCGCAGAGTTCTTCGCAATGGATGCCGACGACGACGTCCACGGGCAGCGACGCCATCGCACTGGAGATCACGTCGATCGCATGATCAGGCGGGATTGCAAAGTCGGGTGACATCAGGTCAGCAAGCGCCGGCTCGTCGAGCATGACGAGTTGCGGCGAAGCGGGCAATGCACCGGAAATCTCCGCAGCCACGTCGCGCAACTTGCTCCGAACCACCTTGATCGCCAGCGCGAACGCTTCGGCCGGCTCGACGCCTGCCGCGTAGAGCGATGCGCCGATCGTCAACGGGCCAGGAAGGTGCCAGGTGACCGGAAGCCCGTCGAGCGACACATTGCGGGCCAGGTTGAGGAAGGCGTGCAACCCGGCGAACGCTGAATCGTCGAGGCGCTCCGTCGCCAGTGCGTCGGCAGTGAACGCCGCCACGTTCGGCAGCGACGGGATCGTGGCAATCTCGAATTCGCCCATAGCAAAAGCCGCGGCAGCTGCCGCGTCGCGGTGCGGCAGTGCGCCGACGCTTGTCGCTGCCCCGTTGGCAAAACGGCTGTCCCTTGCGATCACGCGTTCATCGTTCCACGCAGGAGCCCCTACAACCGAATCCGACTGACTGTGAAAATGATCTGTCGGCGACTGTCGTGAGAGCCCTCAGTTCCCGGCAACATGTGTACATGGCTTCGGTGGACATAACCGCGCTGAGCGCGCGCAGTGCAGCATGGGTAGCGCGCGTCGCGTGGATTGTTGTCGCCGTGTTCGGCGGAGCAGCCCTGCAGGGCGCTGTTGCCGGCCGGAGTGACGTCGTGCGCTGGACCACTGCCATCGGCGGTTGGGCCCCGTGGGGCGCTGTGATGCTTACGTTGGCGATCCCCTCGGTGCGTTCTTTGACCATCGCTCGCGTGGTCGCTCCATTGGCCCTTCCCGTCACCATCGGCGCAGCCGTCGGCGGCGCTGAGGCAATCGGAGGTTGCGACTCTCGCTCTTCCTGCAGGCATTGCTCTGTTCGCCATTTTCACCGCCGACGTCGGCCGCCAGTTCGTCCAAGCGTCCTCGTATGGCGACGAGGAGCGACTCCCCCTGCGTTTTCCGGTCGCAGCGGGCACCGCGGCCATCGTCACGTGGGTCATGTGGGCGCCGAGCATCGTGTTCGGCCCACTTCTGCTCGCCGCCAAGTCGTACCTGTTCGGCGGGCTCCTCAGCGCGATTGGCCTGGCCGGCCTCATCCTGCTCGTCCCTCGCTGGCATCGGTTCTCACGTCGTTGGCTCGTCCTGGTCCCTGCAGGCCTGGTGGTCCACGACCCCGTCGTCCTGGCCGACACGCTCATGGTTCGTTCCGACCAGCTCGGCGGCATGCGCCTCGCCCCTGTCGACACCGAAGCGGCCGACCTCACCGGCCCGGCCAGCGGCTATGCCCTCGAAGTGCAGTCACTTGAAACCGTCACGACTGTCTTTGCGTTCACCCCGCAAGACCCGGGCGGCAAAGCCATCCACATGACCGGCTTTCTGATCAGCCCCAGCCGGCCGGGCGAAGCACTCGCGGCGGCCGCGAACCGCGGCATTCCCCTTCTCTAAAACGCGCTCTAAAACGCGCTCTCAAACGCGCTCTCAACCGCGCTCTCAACGGCGTGGCAGATTCAGTCGGCGATTCCGCCACCAAGCACGGACGTGTCAGACAGGTCGTAGAACACGACGCTCTGGCCGGGAGCAATCCGGCGCTGCTGCTCGGCCCACACGATGTCGACATGATCGTCAACGCCCTCGTTGAACACCTTGATCGTCGCAGCCTGCGGAGTCCCGTGCGCACTGGCCTGCACGAGCACTTCGCCAGACATCGGGCCGTCGACCCAGGCCATCCGACGAACGGTGAGACCGTCGCGCAAAAGGTCGCTGTCGGCCCCCACCGTGACGATCTGGGTCTTGGTGTCAACGTCGATCACGTAGCGCTTCGGGCCGCCCCCGGGGAGGCCAAGGCCCTTGCGCTGGCCGATCGTGACCATCTCAACCGACTCAACTTCGCCGAGCTTCGCGCCGGAGGTGTCGACAACGTCGGCGCGGTTGAACGGGATCCGGTCGCCGAGGAACGAGGTCCGCCCGCCGGTCGAGGTGATGAAGCAGACGTCCTGGCTGTCCGGCTTGTCGGCAGTCCGGAGGTCGATTGAGGCTGCGAGCTCGCGAACCTTCGACTTGTGCATGCCCCCGACCGGGAACATAGTGCGCGCCAACTGCTGCTGATCAAGCATGTGCACGACGTAGCTTTGATCTTTGTCGGGATCATCGCCGCGCAACAGCGTGTACGAGCCATTGTCGGTGTGGCCAATGTTCGCGTGGTGGCCAGTCGCTACTGCATCGAAGCCAAGGAGGTCGGCGCGCTCGGCGAGGCGCGCAAACTTGACGGAACGGTTGCACTCGATGCAGGGGTTCGGCGTCGTGCCGTTTGCGTGAGCTGCGACGTACGGGTCGACGACGTGCTTGTCGAAATCGTCGCCAAAATTGAACACGAGGTGGTCAATGCCGAGCTGCTGCGCCACTCGACGGGCATCATCAACATCTGAAACGGAACAGCACCCGGTATCGCTGTCGCCACCCCACAACTTCATCGTGACGCCAACCACCTCGTGGCCAGCGTCGCGCAGCAACAGGGCGGCAACGGACGAATCGACTCCGCCGCTCATCGCGCACATCACCTTCATGCGATACCTCGATCTGTGTGAGAGCGCAGCCGCTGGACTGCCTCGATGATGACGTGCACGCCGCGGTCGACGTCTGCGTCGGTCGTTGTGTGGCCAAGCGTCAATCGGAGCGCCCCAAGGGACCGCACGGCTGGGACTCCCATGGCAGCAAGTACGTGTGACGGCTCCATGGCGCCGCTAGCGCATGCCGATGCTGCAGAGGCGCACACCGCCTCCTCGTCGAGCAAGAAGAGCAGTGCTTCACTCTCGATCCCTTCGATGCACACGTGTCCGGAGCCAGCGACCTTTTCGCTGCGATCGAGTGTCTCAGTCACACCATTAAGGCGGGCACACAGTTCGTCGACGAGCCGATCGCGCAGTGCAGCAATGCGCACAACTTCGGTTGCCCGCTCAGCATCGGTCAATTCCAGCGCGATAGATGCAGCCACAATGCCCGCCGTGTTGTGGGTGCCACTGCGCCGCTCACGCTCCTGGCCACCGCCGATAATCAAGGGGTTGATCTTCGGGCCGCCGTTCTCGACGAGCACACCGACACCTTTCGGACCGCCGAACTTGTGCGCGCTCAGCGCGAGCAGGTCGACGTGGGGCGTGACCCGTCGCAAGTCGAGCCAGCAAGGTGCTTGCACCGCGTCGGTGTGCAGTAGCGCACCCGGCGAGTGCCGACGAACGACTCGGCGGACCGCTTCGAGGTCGTTGATCGAACCGACTTCGTTGTTGACGGTCATCACGCTGACGATTGCCACGGAACGATCAGCTGCGACGATTTCATCGAGCGCTGGGGCAAGCTGACCAAGATCGACACGGCCAGCGTGATCAACACCGACGACAACTCCGCCATGGTGCTCGACCACTTCGAGCACCGCGTGATGCTCGGTAGCTGGGCACACTGCGACACCACCTGAGCGAGTGACGGCGCCGGTAATCGCCATGTTGTCGCTCTCGGTTCCGCACCCGGTGAAGACGACGTCGTTCGGACGGCAACCGAGGACCGCAGCGACGCGGTCGCGTGACTCGTCGACGGCCTGGCGGGCCTGACGGGCGAAACGATGTGAGCCCGATGGGTTGGCGTACTGGTCGCGCAGGTATGGCAACATCGCCTCGATTGCCTCGGGCCGCATGGGCGCCGACGCTGCGTGGTCGAGGTAGGTGATGGCCATGTCATCAGGCCCGGACGAATTCACAGGGTTACGCTATCGGCACGGTTGAACCAGCAATACTCCCGACGTGGCCCCGCAGCGTGATCTCAAGTTGAAACCAAACCAACTCACTTGGCTGGTGGCCATCATTGTCGTCGGAGTGATCGTCGGCATCGCCGTCGGCGTGTTGTGGGGGCTCGGTGCTGCCGCTGTCACCCTCGCAGCGAGCGAAGCTACCGAACGCATCTCTCGCAGCCGCCGCAACTCACCCTGATCAGGTGCCTTTGCTTTCCGATTCTGAACACTCACGTGGCGGGACTGGCCGGGCTCGCAGGACCGACGCCTCACTGATAGCGAGAAATAACACTCAGTAGATACGCCCCGGGGTGCACTTGGAGGTGACGCTGGCAGCTGATTGCGGGGGCCAGCTGATCGGCGAGGTCGACTGCCAACGTGGTCGCCCACAGGTTGAGCGCAACGACCGAGTTCAAAGCAGCGAAGAACCAACGAGTAGATCTCGGCCTCGGCGTTGCAACATCTTCCCGCCGTCATCGAGCGATGAGAGAACGCTGTTGCGGCTTCGGCGGAGTTGAATCGGCCGGGGTTTGCAATGGCCGACTGCGCAGCAACCGATCGTGGCGTGGCTGCTGGCGCGACGACTTACGCCCAGGATTTCAGCTGCGGAACTGACGCTGAGGCCAGATTGCCAGCTGAGGTATTCGTCGTGGGGGAAAATCGGACATCGAAAGAAGTCACACTCTGGGCCAAATCGGGCCGGAATGCGCGACACTGCGCCCATGCTCGGCTACAACTCCACTTCCTACGGCACGGGGTTCGCCGACGTGTACGACGACTGGTACGGCGATGTCACCGACGTTGCGGCAACGGTCAGCCGAATGGTCGGCCTCGTCGGCCTCGTCGACCCAGCCGGCCCAGTGCTCGAGTTAGGTGCGGGGACGGGTCGGCTCGCCATCCCACTGGCCCAAGCTGGTTTGGGTGTCACCGCCATTGATTCGAGTCAGGAAATGCTCGATCGTTTGCACGCCCTCGACGCGGACGGTTCGGTCACGGTCCTACACGGTGACATGGTCAAGGACCTTCCCGATGGGCCCTTCGCTGCTGCACTCATCGCCTACAACACCATCTTCAACCTGCTCGACAACGGAGCACAGCAGGCCTGCTTCTCTGCCGTCGCAGCTCGGCTCGCCCCCGACGGTGTCTTCGTCGTCGAGGCCTTCGTCCCCGAATTGGACACACTGGCAGGCAGCGATGTCTCCGTGCGTTCGATGGCCGTCGACCGTGTGGTGTTGTCTGTGTCTCAGACAACCCCGTCAAGCCAACAGGGCACATCGCCATCCTCGAGGGTACTCTCGCACCGGAGGGTGCCGTCGGTAAGATCACGGGCGAGGGCGACTCCCGAACAACTCGATGCAATGGCGACCGCTGCGGGTCTGGTACTCGACGCCCGCCACGCCGACATGGCTGGCACTCCGTTTGACTCCGAGAGCACCCAGCACGTCAGCGTGTACCGCCGCCTCACCGGCTGAACCCACTGTCTTGCTCAGAACGAGTGGAAACCGCCATCGATTCGGATGATGTCGCCCGTGTGGTACGAGCTGGCCGAGCTGGCGAGGTATGTCGCAATCCCGGCGAAGTCTTCTTTCGTGCCCCACCGCCGGGATGGGATACGCGGCATGACTTTGTCGACGAACTTGTCCCAACCAAACGCGTTGGCGGTCATGTCACTTTCGATCCAACCCGGCAGGATCGAGTTGCAGCGAATGTTGTGGCGAGCGTGGGCAACGGCGATGCCGCGCATCATCGCGTTAACACCGGCCTTCGTGGCCCCGTAGTGCTGGCCCGATGCTGAGCCAAACTCCGACGATCCCGACGACGTAAACACGATAGATCCACCCGAAAGGTCACCTTCGTCGAATCGGCCAACCATATGCTTGGCCGCTTCGCGGGCGGTGTAGAACGCTCCGTCGAGGTTGACCGACATAACACGACGCCAGTCCTCGCTGGTCATCTCGAGGAAGCTCGGCGACGTACCACTCACACCGGCATTAACGAACACCGCGTCAATCCGACCGAGCGCATCGGCAGTCTCTTGCATCGACTCGATCACGGCGGACTCGTCGCTGACATCACAGACGATCGACAGCAACTCGACGTCATATTCACTCAAAACGTCGAGAGCTCGTTCGTTCTTCTCGGCGTTGGTCCCCCAGATCGCCACGTCTGCTCCGTGCGCTGCCAGCCCCTCGGCCATGCCGAGGCCAATGCCGCTGTTCCCTCCGGTAATCAGAGCAACGCGGCCGGTGAGATCGAATGGTGAATCGCTGGACATGACAGGACTGTAGAGCGTTCTAGAAAGCACGCTGCAATGCGGCCGCGCCAGAGCACGAAGCACCCCGTACCCGGGCGGCCGATATCCTCACCCAATGGCACTGGATCGAATTCGGACACCCGCCGATCTGCGGGATCTGTCATACGCCGAAATCGATGGCCTCGCCGACGAGATTCGCGACTTCATCGTCGGCGCAGTCTCGGAAACAGGTGGCCACCTCGGCTCCAATCTCGGTGTTGTCGAGCTGACATTGGCGCTTCACCGGGTCTTCCAATCACCGACCGATGCAATTCTCTGGGATACCGGCCATCAGGCGTACGTCCACAAGATCGTCACAGGCCGCCAGGCACAGTTCGAACAGCTTCGCCAAGGCGGCGGGCTTTCGGGCTATCCGAGTCGCGAAGAGTCCGAGCACGACTACGTCGAAAATAGCCATGCGTCGACGATCCTTTCTTACGCATATGGCATGGCCGTGGCGCGCGATGCCGGCACGAACCCGCATCGCCACATTGTTGCTGTCATCGGCGATGGCTCCATGACCGGCGGCATGGCCTACGAGGCCCTCAACAACATTGGTCACGGCAACAAGCGCGTCATCATTATCTTGAACGACAACGGCCGCTCGTATGCACCAACGGTGTCCAACCTCTCAGCGAGCACCCAGGGCCACGACGAGCAGTCAGATCACCCCAGCCAGCCAACGTTCACCGACCGCGTCACCGGCAAGCTCAGCCACGCGTTGACCGACATTCGCCTCAACCCGGTGTACGTCCGTCGCCAACGGCGTATCGAAAACTACCTGCAGAGCCTGCCGCTTGTCGGCAATCAGGCCGGAGCCGCCATGGACGCCTTCAAGGCGGGCGTCCGTGAGTTCTTACAGCCGCCGTCGTTCTTCGAGGCGCTGGGCGTCCGCTATGTCGGTCCGGTCAACGGCCACAACGTCGAAGAGATGGAGCATGCTCTCCTCAACGCGATTGAACTCAGCGAAGACGGTCCAATCCTCGTCCACATGATGACGCAAAAGGGCCGCGGGTACTCGCCAGCCGAGGACGACAACGAGAAGCATCTCCACGATGCACCGATTTTCGATCCTGCCGTCGGCCCGCCAAAGGCTGTCTCGACGGGCTACACCCAGGCATTTGCCGAATCGATCCTCAAAGAGGCCGAAGCTGACAATCGCATCGTCGCGATCACTGCAGCGATGCCCGGTCCAACCGGTTTGATCCCGTTCCAAGAACGGTTTCCTGATCGGTTCTTCGACGTTGGCATTGCCGAGCAGCACGCAGTCACCGGCGCCGCAGGAATGGCCATGGGCGGGTTGCGCCCCATCGTCGCCATCTACTCGACATTCCTCAACCGGGCCTGGGACCAAGTCGTCTACGACGTCGCAATGCACCGCCTCCCCGTCGTGTTCTGCCTCGACCGGGCAGGCATCACCGGCCCTGACGGCGCCAGCCACCATGGCGTCTACGACATGGCGCTCCTCTCGAAAGTTCCGGGCATACGGGTCTTGGCCCCGTCGAGCGCCCAAGAACTTGCTCAGATGCTGCACGACGCTGTCAGGCTCTCCGATGAGGGCCCTGTTGTGATTCGCTATGCCCGAGGCGCCGCACGCCAGGTGACCGAGCACGAGGTCGGCTCCGGCCTGCTCGCTCGGTCGGTCGTGGCCCCCGACGACGCTGACGTGTGTGTGATCGCTGTGGGCAAGATGCTCGAAACCGCCGAACAGGCTGCGGTACAGCTCGCCGAATCCGGCACGCCGGTCACTGTCTGGGATGCGCGGTCGTGCGCTCCGCTCGACCCGGCAATGATCGCCGATGCAGCCCGCCACTCACGAGTGCTCACGATCGAAGACGGCATTCGCGCCGGGGGCATCGGCATGTCGATCGCCGATGAAATCACGTCCATCGATCCATCGACGGTCGTCAAGGTGCTCGGCATCCCCACCAAGTTCATCCCCCACGACCCCAAGTCGGCAAACCTGCATACCAAGTTCGGCCTCGACGTCGACGGTCTCGTCGCCGCACTGCGCCAAGACTGACTCACCCCTACGTCCGACCACACTCTGACGGCCACGTGGAGGTCGCCATGGGCCGTAGCATTGCGTCATGAACTGGTTGGCTTCTGACACATGTGAAATAGATGATTTCATCGCGCTCGTCGAGCAATCTGCCGACCTCACCGACTACCCGCACGCTGCGACAATCGAGCGCGGCACTGTCGTGTACGACAGTGCCGCCCTGCGCGCTGCAACGGTCTCGCCGGGCGGCCGACGCGCCGTCATGAGCGAGCTGGCCAGCGCTCTGCTCAACGGGCCCGGAATTGTGGTGTTCCGCGGAGCCTTCGAACAGCCCGTCGTCGATGCCGCATCGGCCGCGTTTTTTGAACTGATTGCAAAAGAAAAGACCAACGCCATTGGCGGCGGCGACCACTTCGCCAAGGCGGGGGCCAATGATCGAGTCTGGAATGCGCTCGAGAAACTGGCGCTACACAACCCGCAGGTGTTCGTCGACTACTACAGCAACGATCTCGTCGACCTGATCAGCACTGCCTGGTTGGGGCCCGCCTATCAGGTCACCTCGCAGGTCAACGTGGTCAACCCTGGTGGCGCAGCGCAAGAACCGCACCGCGACTATCACCTCGGCTTCATGACCAACGAGGAAGCTGCGAGCTTCCCCGCGCATGTGCACCGTCTCTCCCCCATGATGACGCTGCAAGGCGCAGTGGCGCACTGCGATATGCCACTCGAAACCGGGCCGACGATGTACCTGCCGCACTCGCAGAAGTACGAAGCCGGTTACCTCGCCTGGCGTCGCGACGATTTCAAGGCGTACTTCGCCGACCACCACGTGCAGCTCTCACTCCAGCTCGGCGACGCAGTGTTCTTCAACCCGGCGCTTTTTCACGGCGCCGGCACCAACGTCACGTCCGACGTCTATCGCATCGCCAACCTGCTGCAAGTTGGCACAGCGATGGGCCGCACACTCGAAGCGGTTGATCGTGGAGCGATGCTCGATGCGCTCTACCCCGTCTTGCTCGACCGTGTCGTGGAAGGCGGCGACCGAGCACTCGTCGACTGCGCTGTCGCCGCTGCTGCCGAGGGCTACGCGGATATCACCCGGAGCCTACTCCAGGAGGCGGGGCTCACCCCGCCGTCTGACGCCGATCGAGTTCGCAAAGCACTCGATGCCGGCACGTCGGCTGCAGAATTCGCCGCCGTGCTTGCAGCCCGGCGTTCGTGACATTTGGGCCAATCCGCACCGAACGACTCCTCCTGGGACCTGTGGGGCGCACCTCACGTGGGACGGCCGCTCGGGCGGAGATTGGTCACTCGCTCGCGCCTGCTGTGTGGGGGCCAGGGCACGCCACCAACACGGTCGCAGCGGTCTGTGCCCGCCTGCTCGAGGATGCGAAAACCACTCGCCTGAACGGCGTGGCGTCGCCTCTTGCGTGCTTGATCTGATCGTCGAGCACTTCCCCAAGGCCGACTCTGACGCACTCGACGTCAGTTAGCTGCCGGGCCGGGGCTCACCCGGGCCGCTGTCTCTGGGCTATGGATTCTCGACGGCGACACAGAAGCACGGCTTGCGTTGCCCTCAATGGCAAACGCCACATCACTGAACACTGCCCAGTCACCAACTACTGTCATCGCAATGCGTCGAATCGTCCTACTGATTTCCGCAGTCAGCCTCGCAGCCGCCAGCTGCACCAGCGCACCGGAATCGACGGTCGAGGCCCGCTCCACTGTCGCCACGATTGCGAACGTCGGTGAGATTGCAAATTCCGAGAACAACGAAACAGCTCCGGAACCACAACCGGCATCCGCTGCTCCCAGCACCGCTAACCGTCGCGCCAACCGCGCCACCAACCGTCGCGCCAACCGCGCCACCAACCGTCGCGCCAACCGCGCCACCAACCGTTGCGCCAAACCCGACGCAGCCTGCGACGACCAGCGTCGAGCCAGTAGGCGACGGCCCTGTGCTCACCAGCCCTCCGCAAACAGCAGGCGACAACGGCGCACTGGTTCCGGTGTTCTTCGGCTTCAGCGCTACAGCAACAACCGGGTGCGCCAACGCCGACCCGGGCACCGTCGAGTTGAAGTGGGAAGTGATCGGCACCGAGTCGGTCTCCATCGCTATTGGCACCGACACACAGGTCTTCCGTACGGGCGAGCCGCCCGCCGGCTCGCTCGATGTGCCACTCGACTGTGCAGCCAGCAGCACGTACTTCGTGATCGCGACGAACCCGGGCGGGCGTACCGTGCGTTCGGCCACCGTGGCACCCTGACGTTCAGCGCTCGTTGATCGCAACCAGCCGTTCGAAACGCGGACGGACCACGTCGATAATTATCCTTGACCGCTCCTCAGCCGGGGCCTTCACCGCTTCGCCCCAGAGCGCCCGGCCCACCATGAAGCCAGAGCAACCGGCGTCCGATGCCACCGTGAACTGATCGGCAAAATCGTCGAAGGTTCCTCCCCCTGACAGCATTGCCCAGGGAATTCCGCCAGCGATATCGGTGACCTCTGCACATGCCTCGGGCGACCCTGGGTATGGCAGTTTGAGCAGATCAGGGCCGAGTGCAGCAAAGCGTCGGGCAGTTTCGACGACGACGCGATGACGATCCGCAGGCGAGTCAAGGTCATAAAACAGCGGTTCCATTGCCAGCGGTAGCCCAACTTTCCGACAATCGGCGAGGACGCCCGCAGCCATTGCTTCCTGCGCTCGGGCAAGCGGTCGATCGGGATGGTACGACTGCAGGAGCTTCGCCGACGCCGCACCGGACGCTGCGGCCTGATTGATTGACCAGCCATCGAGGATCGTTGTCACCCCGGCGCCCGGATCGTCAAGGTAGCCCTGGGACTCGAGTGCTGCCAGGAAGCCGACGCCGTCGGGCAGCGCGCCCGCGTCGACAACCTGCGGTATTGAGTACTCCGGTTCGAGCATCACGCCAGTCGCGAGGTCGGCAATCGTGCTCACCAGTTCGATCTTCAGCGCAGTAATCTCGGCGGCAGCCAGCGACTCCGGGTTGTCCGGGCGCAGAAAGTAACGGAGTGAGTCGCGATGGTCGATCGCGAGGATCGAAAACTTCCCATCGGGATTCGAGAGATCAATCAACGCCACGATCAGTCCGCAACTGCTGGGCCAGCAGAATCAGGAGGTCGAACGACGGGGAGCTCCCATGCCTCGTGGTCCCAGTCGTCCTGGATCCACGTGTGCGCTTCATCGAAGCACGGCGGTGTTGTGCGTTCGTCGTCGTACAGCTCTCCGGCAAGATAGTTGAGGAACATCATGTGCGAACTCGGGCAGGCGACCGACGAGTGATAGCCCTTCGTAACGAGCACGGCCTCACCGTTGCGGGCGGTGAACAACTCGTCGAAGTTCTCCTCATCGGTCCAGTTCCGCTGCATCACGAAGCCGTTGTCCGGTTGAGTTCGGAAGTAGTACACCTCTTCGAGATATGGCGAGCCGTCGCGACCGTCATGGCGGTGCGGTGCCCAGCCAGACCATGTTCCACGAGGGACATACACCTCATACAGGATGAGCCGTTCAGCCTGGATTGGTGGAGCCAACACATGGTTGACGTGGCGGTACGCAGCGCCACCACCGCGCAACTCCTGCTTCATCTCACTCGGCTCGATCAGCCGAGTTGGATACTTGCCAACTGCTTCGGCGGATCCAATCGAGAACTCAAACCCGCCGACGGCGGCGACGACTTCGATCGCCTCGCCAGGCGTCACGTAAACGATGTGCGGCATTTCCTCGAACACCGACGTCCGACTGATGTGAAACGTCTGGCCGCCGGCTCGCACGGTTCCAGCGCCACGCAGCGGAACGATCGCTGTCTCTTGGCCGTCACGCTGGTCGGTGTGTGTGTCGCCAGCATCGAGCTCGACGACAGCGAAGCTGAGGAAGTCCCAACCAGAGTTCTCCGGTGTGATATCGATCCGCACCGTGCCGTCGAGGTTGCGCGACCGGTGATGGCTCGTGTCGGTCTCACGCATCGGGCCAACTGGATGGGCGTGACGAAGCGGCTGACCCGAGTGAGACAGCTGTTCGGAATCGAATTCGGTCATGACTGGTTCTCCTGTGCGTCAATCTCGTCAATCGCGACGGGACGGTTTTCCTGCATCGAACGCAGGGCTGCCTTGCCGATGACCAGTGGTGCTCGGCCGTCGGCACCCGACGCCGGGCTCTGGGCGCCGGAGCCGGCAGCCACGTACGCCATGAACGCGTCCCACTGGTCGAGGTAGCTACGGGCATAACGCTCGAGAAAGAAGTTCTGCAGCGGCGGCTGCCGGAACCCCTGATCGGTGGCAAGAACCGCGTTGAAGTCGTGGTGGTTGTTCGACGCAGCCTTGCCGTTGCTGCCAAAGGCTTCGACCCGTTGGTCGTAGCCGTACGCGGCGCGGCGGCTGTTGTCAATCGTTGTCAACACCCCGTTGGCGTGCGTCAACAGAACGACGGCGGTGTCCACGTCACCCGCCTCGCCGATCGCAGGGTCGACCCTGACAGCGCCCTTCGCATACACCTCAACCACGTCACTCCCGGTGACATAGCGAGCCATATCGAAGTCGTGGATTGTCATGTCGTTGAAGATGCCGCCCGAGACTTTGATGTACTCGATTGGTGGCGGGCCCGGGTCTCGGCTGATGATGTTGACGAGATGTACATCTCCGACCGCGCCGTGTTTGACAGCATCGGCCACGGCCTTATGGCTTGGGTCAAAGCGCCGGTTGAAACCAATCTGTAGTGGCACACGCGCAGCTGCCACCGCAGCCAGGCCTCGGTCCACTTCGGCGATGTCCAGCGAGATCGGCTTTTCGCAAAAGATAGCCTTGCCAGCTTCGGCAGCCGCGACCATTGCGTCCACGTGCGTGTCGGTACTCGTGCAGATCGCAACGGCATCGACATCGTCAGCGGTGACTGCATCAGCGAGCGACGTCGCGACGCGCGCACCGATATCCGCGCCGACCGCCTGCGCCGCTGCATCAACAACGTCGAACACGACACTCACCGATGCGCCAGGCACCTGGCGAGCCAGCATCTCAGCGTGCATTTTGCCAATCCGCCCGCACCCGAGCACCGCAAATCTTGTTGTCATGTCATGTCTCAGTTCGTGGGTCGGTCTGCAGGAGGTTGGATGATGATGTGGCCACCCGCGGTGTCAGCCGCGTGCACAGCGATCGGTTCCTTGACCGGCTTGCGGCAAGGTGCACCTGTGGCAAGGTCGAACCGACCGTTGTGCTTCGGGCATTCGATCTGTGGTCCGTCGGGCCCATCGACGACGGTTCCACCAGAAAGGTGCACTTGTCCATGAGTACAAGTGCCGTCAACGACGCACACCGTGCCATCGTCGGTGCGCGCCACGGCAAAGGTCCGGTCACGCACGTCGACACGAGTAATCGATCCGATCGCGATCTGTTCGACTGGGCCGAGGTCGAACGATCCATCAGGGCGGATGAAGCCGATTGAACCAGCCTCAGGCGGAGCGGTTGGCATATCGGGGATGAGGCGGGTCTCGAGTTCGTGATTTGGGTCGTTGCGCTGCCGCTTCAGTTCCCCGATGATCTCGCGATACGCGTGAAGACAGTTTGGGCTCGGCTCCGGCAGCGCGTGCTTGATCTCAGCATGCAGCGCAGGCAAGCGGTAGTACGGAACTGTCGGGAAGATGTGGTGCTCGACGTGGTAGTTCATGTTGAGATAGAGGAACCTGAATACGGGGTTCATGTACACCGTTCGGCTGTTGGCCCGGTGGTCGAGCACATCTTCCTGCAATCCCAGATGCTGTGTTGTCCCGAAGAAGAGAACGAGCCAGGCCCCGTAGATCGTGGGCGCTCCGACCAACAAAATCGGCAACCAGCTTTGTGTCGCTACCGCCAGCCCGATGACTGCTGCATGAACGACCACGCTGAACCGGGCTTCCCACACCACCTTGCCACGTTCGTTCGCTGGAACGAGTTCGAGGGCAACCGGATCGATCTTGCCGAAGGCGTGCCGGATAATTCGCCAGAACATGACCGGCTGGTTCCGGAGGCCGCTGTAGTTCTGCGCAAGGCGCAAGAGCGACGGTGGCCGAGCGAGCTGAATTTCCGGATCACGACCGACGATGATCGTGTCGCTGTGATGACGGAAATGGGACCATCGCCAGAGCGTCGGCCCACGCCACAGCATCAACGATGCAAGCTGGTACATCGCGTCGTTGACTCGCTCGTTCGAGCATGCCGTTCCATGCCCGAACTCGTGCCACCGGGCGTCTGCTGCACCAAACAACGCGCCGTAAACGACAAACAGGGGAATCGACCAGTAGCTCGGGAACAGCACTGCTGCAGCAACACCGACGCCAGCCAATAAGGCGAGCCACAACACCGCATCCGCAATCGCCCGCCGGTTGGTCCGCTCCGTGAGCTCGCGCATTCGACCAGGGTCGACATACGGGCGAAACCACTCGGCATCGACGAGCCCGACTTCGGCCGCGCTCTGCGCCTCCGGGCCGACGACCGAATAGTCGCGTGTGGTTCGGTCGAGCGTGTCAGTCATGATTTGAGTGTCGTCGCTGCAGCGTGCGGGACGCCAGTCAGGCCCTGCGCTGCGCGGCTTTCCCGGCAACAACCTCGTTGTGTGCATCGACGACTTCTGTGCGATATGACGTCTCGGGGACCCCGACCTCCCAGTACGTGCCGCCCTCAGTCCACTCATAAGGATGGGTCTGCAGCGCTATCACGTAGGTGCGGTCTGCTGCGCGGGCCCTGGTCATCGCTGCTTCGAGTTCGGTGACTGTGTGCACGGTCTCGCTGTTGCAGCCCTGCGCCTTGGCCAGCATTTCGAAGTCGACGCGAACCTCAGTATTCGGTCCGTTGCAATCGTCGAGCAGGTTGTTGAACGGAACGCCGCCCTGGTTCATCTGCAGCCGGTTGATCACTGCGTACCCGCCGTTGTCACAAATGATGACGATCATCTTGTGACCACTGATCACTGAGCTGTAGAGGTCGGAGTTCATCATCATCGTCGAGCCGTCGCCAACGAACACGATCACTTCGCGGTCAGGCATTGCCATTTTGGCGCCCCATCCTCCGGCGATCTCGTAGCCCATGCAGCTGAAGCCGTACTCGCAATCGAAGCTGTTGATCTCGTCGGCACGCCACCCGTTGTTGACCTCGCCGGGAAATCCGCCAGCAGCAGCCAATACGTAGTCACCCTGCACCTTGTTGCGGTCGACAGCACCAACGACCTGGGCATATGTGACGGGCGCTCCGCGAGCGACTTCGGCATCGTTGGGGGCCGCAATCTTGTCGATGTAGGCGTGGTAGCTCGCACGTTCGACTGTTGCGCGTTCGCTCCAGCTGTCGTTGGCTCGCCAGTCACCCAGTGCTTCACCAAGTTCCACAAGACCTTCGCGGGCATCCGCGACAAGCGGCATTGAGCGGCGCTTGCGTGCATCGAAGCGTGCCGCGTTCAGCCCGATAAGCGTCACGTCAGGGTGCTGGAAGAGCGTCCACGAACCGGTGGTGAAGTCCTCCATTCGACTACCCACAGCAAGGACGACGTCGGCAGCCGCAGCCAGGTTGTTGGCCGATTCGCATCCGGTCACACCGATCGGGCCGGCGTTCAGTTCGTGTGTTGCGACGAGGCTGGCCTTCCCGGCAACCGTCTCGACGACGGGGATGTTGTGGCGCTCGGCAAACGCCAGCAGCTCGGCTTCAGCAAACGAGTAGTGCACACCGCCGCCCGCAAGGATCAGCGGCTTCTTTGCAGCGCTCAATGCTGCAGCTGCTGCAGCGAGTTGGCCACGGTCGGGTCGCGCTCTGACGATTGCATGATGCTTCGGAGCAAGGAACTCGTCGGGTACGTCGAAGGCCATTGCCTGCACGTCTTGCGGCAGGCCGAAGAACGCTGGGCCACAGTCGGCAGCATCGAGCATCGTGTCGATGCCCTGCGGCAACGACGTGAGGATCTGGTCGGGCATGGTGATCCGATCCCAGTAGCGAGCGACCGGCCGGAACGCGTCGTTCACGGTTGTCGACGGCACGCCATAGTGCTCGACCTGCTGCAGCACCGGGTCGGGAGTTCGCGACGCAAACGAGTCGCCGGCGATCAGCAGCAGCGGGATGCGATTCGAGTGCGCAACGCCTGCAGCGGTGACCATGTTGGTCGCTCCGGGGCCGATCGACGACGTGGCCGCCGGATTGCAGATAGTCGCGGAACTTGTATTTCTGCGAGGGCCATGCCCTGTTCGTTCTGCCCGCGCCACGTGGGCAACTCGTCCCTGTGTTCTTCGAGCGCGTGGCCGAGGCACGTGACGTTGCCGTGCCCAAAAATTCCGTAGATACCAGGGAAAAGCTGGGCGGTGGTGCCATCACCGAGTTCGGTGGTCTGGGCAATGAGGTGCCCGACAATCGCCTGCGCGACCGTCAATCGTTGTGTCCCCATAAGGGTCTCTCCTTCTCAGATAGTTGCGAAAGGGGCCTGACCCCATGCGTAACTCTGTGCGCTAGATAGATGCGATGTTCGTGACGTCTTCCCACTTTTCACTCTTCCAAGAGCGAAGCAGGGCGTCTTGAACGCTGACGTAGTCGATGGCTTCACTGAAGCCCGGGTTGTGTTGGCGGCCGGCTGCGACCGACGACAGGAACTCGAAATCCTCGATGACTTTGAGGTCTTCGTAGCCAATCGAGTTGGCATCACCGGGCACGAAGTGGCCGTGGTACGGATACCGGTCGCCGGCGTAGACCGTGGTGTAGCCGCGGGCCTTGTCGCCGACCAGGTTGAGCTGCAGCTCGTTCATGGTCTCCAGGTTCCACTTCAGCGAACCCTTGGTGCCGTAGATTTCAAAGGCGCACTGGCTCTCGGGGCCTACGATCGTGCGACTTGCCTCGAACGTGCCCCTGGCGCCACTCTCGAACTGAACGAGGGCACCGAAGTAGTCCTCGTTTTCGACAGAACCAGTCGGATCGCCTGGCTGACCGGCGTCGTAGTGGGTGCCGCCGGCCTTTGGCAGTGGTCGGTCGGGAATGTACGTATGGCCTGTGCCGACGACCTTCTTGATCGGACCGACCAACATGTGGGCGAGGTCGATCGAGTGGCTCAGAATATCCGAGCTCACACCGTGGCCGGCACCGTCAAGCTGGAAGCGCCACGACAGGAGCCCCATTGGGTCAGAGCCGTACATCGTGAAGAATCGGCCGTTGTAATTGGTGATCTCGCCGAGTGTTCCGTCGGCGATCAGGTTCTTGGCGTACTGCACCAACGGTGCCCAGCGGTAGTTGTAGCCGACCCCGGTAATGACGCCTGCCTTGCGGCTCGCAGCTTCAATCCGGACGGTCTGCTCCGGCGTGCCGCCCACGGGCTTTTCACAGAACACGTGCTTGCCGGCCTTGGCAGCTGCAATAGCAATCGGCTCGTGAAGCATGTTCGGCGCACAGATACACACCACATCGACGTCGGGGTGATCAATCGCTGCCTGCCAGTCGGTGGTGCCTTCCCGGAAGCCGAACGACTCGACTGCCTCATCGACCCGGTCCTGCATATTGTCGCTGATGATGATCAGCTCGGGGTCGTATGTGCGCTCTTGGAAGAGCGTGGGAATCCGGAGGTACGAGCGCGTATGCGCCTGGCCCATCCAGCCAAAGCCGATGACGGCGATTCCAATTTTTTGACGCGTCATTGCGTTTCTTCTTCCGGGATGAGATGCGGGTGAACGATTTCAGCGGCCGTGGCAACCGCAGCGGCCACGTCACCATCTTGTGGGTAAAGCAGCGAACGGCCAACGACGAGGCCGCGCACGTTGGGCACAGCCATTGCTCGCCGCCACTCATCGAAGGCCGATTTCGGGTCGGGCCCTGGTGTACCGCCGAGAATCAGCCCGGGCAATGACGTGGCAGCCATGACTCGTTCGACCTCTGCGGTCGCGGGCAGTTTCAACCACGTGTAGGCCGAACTAGCTCCAAGAGCGCTGGCGATACCGACGCACTTGATGAGTGCGTCCTCGTCGGTGTCGAGATGTTTGTCACCCGTCGACGACGTCGTGTACGGCAGCGGTTCGAGCATCGCAATCTTTTCGACGGCGGCCAGTTCGGTAATCCATCGGGCACATGCCTCAATCGTGGGGCGTGACCGTTCGTCAGCCAAGTCGATGCGGAGCAACATCTTGCCGCCGTCAAGACCTTGCTCGACGATCGACGGAACGGTGTGGCCGGTCAATTGATCGTCGAGTTCCCATGCCGAGCCCATCAGCCCGCCACGGTTGATTGACCCGATTGCGACCTTGTCATCGAGTGCGCCAAGCAGCGCCAGATCGTCAAGAATGTCAGGCGTCGCCATGACACCGTCGACGCCGGGGTCGCTAAGCGCCGTCATCGTGCGTTCAAGGACGTCTCGACGGTCGGCCATGACGAAGGGCTGACCGGACACGCCAACCATCCCGCGCGCCGGGTGATCGATGGCGATGATGAACGTTGCGCCGTCGTTGGCGAGCAGCGGCCGCGTCGTGCGTGCCGCAAGCGCTGCGCCGATCGCTGTCGGGTCGGTGGCCCGCACATCGAGCAGCTCCAGCCAGGCTTCGTCGGAAAGGAACGTCATGAAGGGACTTGCCGACGTTGCCGGTGGCCAGGAGGTAATCGATCTCGTCAGCGATTGGCATCTCGTCGGAACACATCAGGCGGCCAGCAACGATCGCGCCAGCAGCATTCGCCCGATACACGATCTCGGCGGGGTCCCAGCCAGCAAGTAACCCGTGGGCGAGAGAGCCCCCGAAGGCGTCACCGGCTCCGAGACCGCACACCACGGGCACGCGAATGGGCTCGACGACGGTGCGCGAGTTGGCCGTGGCCACCATCACGCCTTCGCCGCCCTGCTTAACAATCGCGATCTCCACGCCGCGTTCGAGCATCCGGTCAGCCGCCTCGTCAGGTATCCGCGTGCCGAGCGCTATTTCACACTCGTCCTTGTTGCCAACCGCCACCGTGCAGTGGTCGATCGACGGCGAGATGAACTCGGCAGCCTGCTCTGGTGAGTCCCAGAACATCGGTCGGTAGTCGAGGTCGATCACCGTGTGCTGTTTGCGGCCGCGTGCCTCGAGTGCGGCCATCGCCGCTGAGCGCGACGGCTCTTCGGCGAAGCGTGAACCGGCCAGCCAAAACAGCGGCGCGGAGCGAATTGCGTCCATCGGCATGTCGGCAACCGAGATGGCCATGTCGGGGCCCCGGGGCTCACGGTAAAAGTAGATCGACGGTTCCTCAGGCGGCATCAGTTCGCAGAACACCACCGGGGTCAGTAGTTCGGGGTCCGTCGAGATGAACTCGTCATGGACACCAAATTCGCGCAGGCCCTGGCGGACATACGCGCCAAACGCGTCGTCGCCAACACGGTTGATGACCGCAGCTTTACGGCCTAACCGAGCGGCGGCTACGGCGACGTTGGTGGGGCTGCCACCGATCGACTTGCGGAAGGTCGACACATCGGCGAGCGGCACATTGTGCTGCTCGGGGTACATGTCAACAGAGGAACGACCGAAAGTGAGAATCTCAAGATCGTCGAGATTGAACGGTGCGCCGAGCGTCAACTTGTCGCACCGGAACCGTGGAGTTCGTGCTCCAGGGCTTCGAGTTCGGCGCCACCCGACATTTTCTGGGTCAGTTCGTCGACGGTGATCTCTGACTTATGGAACGAACCCAGGGAACGACCCCGGTTGAGAATCAGGAAGCGGTTACCTACCGGGTAAGCGTGTCGGGGGTTGTGCGTGATGAAGATCACCGCAAGCCCCTGCTCGCGGGCTTCGACAATTCGCTTCAGGACGACTCCGGACTGCCTCACACCCAGCGCTGAGGTCGGTTCGTCGAGGATCAGTAATTTGGCGCCGAAGTAGCCAGCTCGGGCGATGGCCACTGACTGACGTTCACCACCCGACAGCGTGCCAACGGGTTGCTCGGTGTCGCGGATGTCGATGCCCATCTTGGCCATCTCCTCCTTCGCGATCCGCTTCGCCTTCTTCGTGTCAATCCACTTGAGCGGACCGATACCAGAGGTGGGTTCTGAGCCGAGGAAAAAGTTGCGCCACACCGACATCATCGGGACCATCGCAAGATCCTGGTACACCGTCGCGATGCCAGTGTCGAGGGCGTCTCTCGGGGAGTCGAACATCACCTGCTCACCATTGAACCGAATCGTGCCCTCGGACTGCTGGTGCACCCCGGCGAGAATTTTGATGAAGGTCGACTTGCCTGCGCCGTTGTCGCCAAGCACACAGGTGACCTCACCGGCGGCAACCTGGGTACTCACCCCGGTGAGCGCAGTGATGCTTCCGTAGAACTTCGAGATGTTGTCAAGTTGAAGGAGTGGAGTCTCAGACATGGTTGGTCTCCAGTTCAGATAGATGCGTGAGTGGGGTCCGTGGATCGGCGCCGTTCATCGGCGGATCCCTTCGGCCTTGTTCCGGAGGAACTTGTTTGAGACCACGGCCAGCAACAAGATGACGCCGACGATCAAGAAACGCCAGTCGGTGTTCCAACGAGCGCTTGAGATTCCAATGGCCGGGATCGACAAGATACACGCGCCGATCGCTCCGCCGAAGGCGGTTCCGTAGCCGCCAGTCAGCAGCGTGCCCCCGACGACCGCGGCGATGATAAAGATGAACTCCTGGCCATCGCCGCTATTGGCCTGGATCGAGTTGATTCGGAAGGCGACGAGCAACCCAACAAACCACGCCGCGACTGACACCAGCATGAACAGCTGGGTCTTGGTCCGGGCCGCCGGGACACCGACTTGGCGAGCCGCCTCCTTGTTGCCGCCGACAGCAAAAGTCCAACTGCCGAGCCGAGTGCGGGCCAGCACCCACATCATGGCAATCGTGAACAGGATGAACCACAGCAGTCGCACAGAGGTCTTGGCCGGCGGCACACCTGCGACCAGCTCTTCAGCGGTGATGAAAAGCATACGGAATGCGATACCAACGAACAGCAGCACCGAGCCAAGCGCCAAGAGCCGCGCCCCAAAACGGTCAGCACTTGCCGATCCGGTTCGACGCTCTGCAAAGCGGAACGTCAGAACGGCCCAGACGAAGACCATGACCGCCGCCGCAAGCACCACTCCGAAAAGTGAGCCGCGGAACTTGGTGTCGGACGAGTCGACAAAGACGGTGAGGGCGACGATGCCGAGCGCCAGGGCAAACACCGACGTCACCACGAACTTTGTGGCAGCGTTCACCGATAGCGCGGCTTGTGAGGCCATTGCAATCAAGCCGATGCCGATGCCAGCAAAGACGAGGTAGAGGATGACGCGCACACCCTGGGTGGTGAAGGGGAAGAAGATCTGGTGGGTTGACGACGAGTCAAAGACAATGGCCACGATGAAGCTGAGGACCATCGCAGCCAGGCCCAGACCCACGCGACGCCGCATCTGTGAATCGAGCGACATCGCCCCGTGATCGACGGACGGCTCGTAACGCCAGGTCGCCCAACCGAAGAGGCCGACGAAGCCGCCGATGGCCATCACCGCCACGAGGGCTGCGTTGGCACCGACGCCGTCGGTGGCATGCAGCCCGAGCAGACCGCCCACACCGAGGCCAACGCCGACGAAAAACACAACCAGGCCGGCCGGCTGCATCTTCTCTCGGCGCTGGAACCACAGCTCACTGATTGCGAGCGCCAAGATGGCGAAGCCGAGGGCGATAAACCCGATGTAGAGAGCGTCGCGGACTTCGAGCTCGTGGGTGTTGCGCTCCCACTCGGCGGCAAAAATCAGTCGGAAGAAGTCGAAGTCGGCCGCTTCGTCGGTGCGACCAATCTGGATCTGGCCGACGAAGCGCTTGGCGAGGCCGAGCTTGAGGCCGATCAAAGCGAAGAAGGTACCGAGCGTGATGATGAAGCTCGGCTGGCCGGTCCGCTCCACAACGAAGCCGTTGATATAACCGATGCCGAGCGCGATCACCAGTGAAATCGGGATGGCGATGACGAGCGGGAAGCCGCGACCACCAAGTTCGCCGGTCTCTTTAACGAGGTAGATGATCAGCATGCCCATGGCGCCGGTCATTGCACCGGACGACAGGTCGAACTCGCCGCCGATCATCAGCATCGACACGGCAACCGCCATGATCCCGACGGTGGACGCAGTGTCGAGCCAACCGAAGGTCTGACCGACCGTGCCGAAGGTCTCGGAAACGGCCCAGAAGAAGGTCCAGATTCCGACGATTCCAATAATCGCGCCGACCTCGGGACGGATGAAGAGTCGCTGAAAGATTGAGCGATACAGAAGTCGCTCGTCGGCCGCCGGGGCCAATGAGTCGGAGGCGTCGATCGCCGATGTTGTGACAACGTCACTCGGAGCGTCGGTCGGAGTGTCTTGTTCGCTCACAGGTCCCCCAAAAGGCAGTGATGTCGATCGCAGAGATCTTAGAAATAGCGGTGCACCCGTGCGGGGTGAGGGCCCCATGCCCTCACCCCACAACTGGGTGTTCATTCAAGTGTTCAAGTGTTCAGGTATTCAGGTATTCAGGTGTTGCTGAGTGATCAGCGGGTGCCGACTTCGCTGAGCGCCAGGATCTCTGCGGCGTTGTCAGGAGTCACGAAGCCGGGGCCCGTGAGGATGGGGAGGCCGCCACCGAGGGTGTTCTGGTTGGTGACATTGAGGAACAGGAGCAGGACAGGCATGTAACCCTGGAGGTACTGCTGCTGGTCAACGGTGAAGGCGATGTTGCCGGCCTCGATCTCGCCGATCAGTTCCGGCGTGAGGTCGAATCCACCAATGGTCAGGTCACGGCTGAGGTCCTGCGCTGCACGCAGCCCCGAGAGGGTGATGACAGGACCGACGCCCATGAAGCCGTCGATGTCGGTGTCGGCAGCCAGGGCAGCGTTGATCGTGTTCTGCTGCTCGGACGTGTCGGCATCGAGACCCATGAATTCGATAACGACTTCGCCTGAGAAGGTCTCGGCGAGGCCTTCACAGCGCTCGGTCAGGGCAACGTTGCCCTGCTCCTGCTGACCACAGAGAATCTTGGTCGCTCCAGCGTCGTTGAAACGCTGGCCTGCGCCGTTACCGGCGATGACTTCGCTCTGCCCGACGTGCGTGAGTGCACCGATTTCCTGGTAGTCATTTGAGCCCGAGTTGAGCGTGATGACCGGGACGCCGGCGCCGACCGCTGACTGAAGCGGGCCAACGAGTGCGTCGGGGTCGGGCAGCGATGCGGCGATGCCGTCGGAGCCTTCTGCGATCGCAGCTTCGATGTCTTGCACCATGACCTGTGCGTCGTTGACGCCTGGCTTCCAGACGAGAGTGACACCGAGGTCGGCGGCAGCTGCGTCTGCACCACGCTTCAGCACGGACCAGAACGGGCCATCGTCAGAGTGGGTGATCATGTGGAACGTGAGATCGCCGCCCTGGGTCTGATCGACCTCTTCAGGAGCGTCAGTCGCAGCAGGTGCTGCTGAATCGACCGATGCAGCTGTGTCGGTGGAACCCTCACTGCTGTTGTCGTCGGAACCGCCGCAAGATGCAGCAACGAGTGCGAGTGCCGGCAGGATTGCCAGCAGCTTCTTTGATGTCTTCATGTTCTCCCCTTAGTTAGGTGTGGATTTCCTCAAGAGTCAAGGCGGATGCCTCGACCCCCGTGAGGAACTCGATGCTCGCGAGAACATCGAGAATGGGGCCGGCACCGACCTCGGGTTCATCCGAGGTGATGGCAGCGTCTTGTTCGAGTACATACCACTGGTCGTACCCGCGAGCTTCAAGTTCGGTGACGATGGCACCAATGGGAACGTCGCCGCTTCCCAGGTTGCAGAACATTCCAGCCTGCACACCCTCCATGATCGATTGTTCTTGGCGAAAGACCGGCAGGGCCTTGTCCATCACGACATCTTTGAGGTGGACGTGCTTGATCCGGTCGAATGCACTGTTGAGGAATTCCATTGGATCCATGCCTCCGATCTGCATGTGGCCCATGTCGAAGGTCCAGCCAACATCGGAGTGTTCGAGCACATTGAGGATGTCGTCGCGCGTTTCCACGATGGTGCGCAGATGCGGATGCATTGCATGCGTCATGCCGTACTCCCCCAGGATGTCGTCAATAACTGACAACATCTTCGCACCATGCTGCCAATCCGACGAATCGAGATCGCGGCGCGGGCCCCAATTCCAGTCGGTGACGGGTGAGGAGACGAAGAGCGTGCCACCTGCGGCGGACATCAATTTGGCTGCACGGTGCGTTGCGTCGATGGTCGCCTGCACTTCGCTCGGCTCGTGAATAACCACCGGAACAAAGCCGCCGATCATCGTCAGGTCGTACTGCTGACAGAGATCTTTGAGTTTGGCCGGATCGGTGGGCAAATAGCCATCGGAACCAAGTTCGGTCGCCGAGAGGCCGAGTTGCTGCATCTCACCGAGTACCCGATCGGGTGACAGTTCGATTCCCCAACCAGGGACTTCGCAGACACCCCAGGAAATGGGTGCGCCGGCGAGGCGCTGCATGATCGACATCGGTGTGGTCCCCCTCAGGACTCCGCCGCAACGAGTTCAAGCTCATGCTTCGAACTCGCCGCTTGACGAATGTGTATTAGAGCGCTCTAATGTAAGAACGTCATAACTATGACTGCAGGCACAACGCCTTGTCAAGTGGGAAGTGCAAGAACCCATTTCGGACAACAACGTCCGAGCCGGGCACCATCATGAACGGGATCGCGGCCAACACGCGCAGAAACGAAGAAGGGGTAAAACGTGGCACAACCGACGATGCAACAGGTAGCCGAGCTTGCTGGAGTATCGACGGCGCTCGTCTCACTCGTCATGCGCGACGCCCCCAATGTCAGCGACTACCGACGCCAGCTCGTCCTCGCTGCTGCCGACGAACTGGGCTACCGCCCCAATGTTTTGGCACGAAATCTGGCGTCTCGACGAACCCAGACCATCGGCGTCGTACTCAACGACCTCCACAACCCGTTCTTCGCAGAGATCCTTGACGGACTGCAAGCCGCAGCCGATGAGAGCGACTACCGGCTTCTGATCGGAAATGGAAGCCATTCGCAACTCGGCGAAGAACGGTCTGTTGAGACCTTCCTGCAGTTCCGTGCCGACGGCCTCGTGATCGCTGGCTCGATGCTCAGCGACGATTTACTCGAACGCACATCTCGAACCGCTCCAATCGTGGTCGTCGGCCGGACATCATCGAGCAAGGTCTTCGACACAGCAAACACCGACGACCAAGTCGGTGCACGTCTCGTCATCGATCACCTCGTCGCTCTCGGCCACCAGCGCATCGCCCATATCGACGGCGGTCGCGGGGCCGGTGTCATCGAGCGTCGAGCCGGCTACCGCACAGCAATGCGTGCACATGGCCTGGGCGAACATATCCATGTCGTGCGCGGTGATTTCACCGAGGCAGGAGGACGCAAGGCCGCGCAGACGCTGATGCAGCATGATCGACGCCCAACCGCGATCTTCGCCGGTAACGACCTCAGCGCCGTCGGCGCCCTCGACATCGTCGAGAATCTCGGGTTCGACGTTCCCGGCGATGTGTCGATCGTCGGCTACGACAACACCGCGCTCGCAGCGATGCACCACGTGTCGCTCACCACCATTAACCAGCCCACCGAAGAACTGGGCCGCGCGGCCATCGGCCTTCTGCTGGAACGCCTCGACGGCGACCGAACCAAAGCAACTCACCACGTCGCTGAGCCCGAACTGATCCGTCGGTCGACAAGCGGCTCTCCCCCGGCCTCTTGACCACCCGCACCAGGCCCCCCTCCTCCTCCTCCTCCTCCTCCTCCTCCTCCTCCTCCTCCTCCTCCTCCTCCCTCCCCCCTCCTCCTCCTCGCCTCCCCCCTCCTCCTCCTCCTCCTCCTCGTCCCCCCTCACGCATATCGATTCGAGATCATCATGACGACATCACTCTCCCCGGTCCGCGTTGGCGTGCTCGGCACCAGTTGGTGGGCCGACTCCATGTATCTGCCGGCGCTCACTGCACACCCCGATGTCGAGATCGTCGGACTCTGCGGCCGAACCTCGGCCAAGGCAAAGGCGCTCGCCACCCAGTGGAACGTGCCGTGGTGGTCCGTCGACAGCAACGAGTTTCTCGACCCCGAACGGCTCGATGCCGTGGTCATCGCGACGTCGAACGACAGCCACGAAGCGCTCACGCTGCTCGCCATCGAGCGCGGCTTACACGTCCTCTGTGAGAAGCCAATCGCCACATCGGTCGCGGCTGCACAGGCAATGGCCGACGCTGCGGCCGCATCTGGCACGACCACCCTTGTCCCGTTCACATATCGGTACATGCCGAATTTTCAGTACGTGAAACGTCTGATCGACACCGGTTTTGTCGGCCAACCGTTCCACCTGAACATGCGCTACTTCACCGGCTTCGCACGAGACAGCGACTACAGCTGGCGTTTCGACACCGAACTCGCAGGTTCGGGCGTGCTTGGCGACCTTGGCTCACACTGGTTGCACGTTGCGCGTTGGCTGCTCGGCGAAGTGACAGAGATCAGCTGCATGAGTTCCACATTCATCAATCGAGAACTTCGACCCGACGGCTCCGACTATGACCGCAGCGAGGACTCAGCACAGATGACCGTACGGTTCGAGAATGGCGCATACGGCACGCTTCAAGTCAGCGCCGTCTGCTGGGAAGGCACCGACTTCGGCCAGACGCATCACCTCGATCTTCACGGCACCAACGGCACCGTCTATTCGCTCAACGACTGGTCAACGGTGCAGGAAGTGCGCGGCCTCGCAGCCGGAGCGACCGGACCAACACAGGTGATGCCGATCCCCGACGACATCTGGGGCGAGGCGCGCCGGGATCGGGTGCACGACACCTACCGCGATGTGTTCCGGGTCAATCGTGCGATGATCGGCGAGTGGGCCGATGCCGTGCGCGACGGCGTACCAATCAGCAGCGAACTGGCTCCGGACCTCGCCGAAGGAGCCCGAGTCCAACACCTGCTTGAGTTGGCGGCCAAGAGCGCAGCAACCGACGGGCGCCTGCTCGACGCAAGATGAATACCTGGCACGGCCTTGCGCTGAAACGATCGCCCCACCGTTCTGTCGTGGCACCTGTCGCGGCATCTGTCTTGACCGCGCTGGTCGCACTGGCTGGCTGCGCCTCCAATGGTCCAGACATGGCTGGCACGGCCTTGGGGACAGGCCCCGTTGAGTCTGCTGCTGCCGAGGAGCCCGCACTGGTGGCGAGTGGCGTCGGGGTGATCGCCGAGGGCTGCAGCCTGGTCGCCAACCTCGGAAGTGGGGTCGTCGTCGAGCGTTCCGCTCAGGTGGCGACCGCTGCCCACACAGTGCGCGGCGCGTCGATGCTCACTGTCGTCGATGCCGAAGGCCGTCTGTTCTCAGCGTCCGTCACCAGCTTCGACAAGGACAGCGACCTGGCATTGCTCGAAGTCCCGACGCTCAGCGCTCCGCCCCTCAGCATCGGCACCGCTCGAGTTGGACCCGCCACCTTGATCACCTGGCGCCGCACCGACGGCGTCACGCAACAACTCGTCGATGTCACCCGGCTACTGAAGATCAACATCGAAGACATCTACACCGACGAGGTCGTGCAACGTACCGGTATGGAAGTCGACGGGGAAGTCATCGTCGGCCAATCGGGCGGACCAGTCGTCGACGCCAGCGGCGAGGTGATCGGGATTAACTATGCAACTTCAAAAGACCGAGGTGCCGTCGGCTTCGCGACCGACCACACCGAGCTGCGCGAACTGATCGAGGCTCGATCACCCGACGGGGTGGCCAACGGCCGGTGCCCCTGAACGCATCCCGGCAAAAAAGACGAACACCGTCGCCACCGCTGCAGCGATGGTGACCATCACCAGCGCGGTCGAGATCGTGAGCACCGAAGCGATCGACGTCACGATAAGCGGCATGGTCATCCCGGGATAGCCGAGCAGATACACCGTCGAGGTCAACGATCCACGCTGCTCGTTCGTCGCCATTGCCCCGGCGAGCGCCAGGCACGACATCGTGATCACGCCCGACGCAACGCCGAGTAACGGCGCAGCAACCAGCACCAGCGGCCACTCATCGGTGACGAACGCGAAAGTTCCGATCACGTAGCCAAGGGTGCCACACGCCATTCCAATGGGCAGCGCCACCCGACCACCAAGGCGCCCGACAATCGGCTTCGCACCCAGGCCACCCCAGGCTGTGATAGTTCCCGCTGCAGCAGCAATCGCCACCTCGCCGACCTCGACTGCGTCACTAATCAGCACGGGGAACAATGCAAACCCCATGGAGGGAAACGCAAACATCCAGATCACTGCTGGAAGAATCACCATCAGAAACGTGCGCCGGGCAGCAACCGGGACACCGAACGATGGCCTGACGCGATGGCCTGGTTTCGACCGATGTGTTTCACTGACTGGCCAGACGATGCCGAGCGCTCCCACGATCGCGACCACGTGGAACAGAAACGGAAGGACCAGCGGCGCAGGGAGCAACCAGTGGAAAACCGCCGAAACTGGCGCCCCTGCGCCGAAGCCCGCAAACGACAACAGCGTCGTGGTCAGTGCAGCTCGTTGTTCGTTGCCCGGGCCGAACAACTCAAGCAACCACGCTGCTCCGACGCCGAGCACTGCGCCGCTGGCCGCACCCAGCACGAGCCGGCTGACGAGCAGAGCAATGAACTCATCACGCCCGAAGATCATGCCGACCGAGGCGATGCCCGACATCGCCATCATTGGCAGCACGATCGGTCGGCGACCGAAACGATCAGAGAGTGCCCCACCGAGCACGAGGCTCGCGAGAATGCCCACGACGTACACGACGAAGATCGCCATCGTTTGCGATGCCGACAAGGCAAGGCGGTCCTTGTAAAGCACGAGGAACGGCGTCGACACATTCGTGCCGTACGCAACGACGAACATGCCAATGGCGATTCGAGCGACCTGTCGATTCATTGGTAGCCGCAGCTGCATCGACGGCGACGTTACGTCGTCTGCAAGACAGATCTCCTAACGTGCGACTCCGTGAGCACCAAACCAGCATCGAAGACCAAACCAGCAGGCATCGACCTCGAGATCTACGCCGAATACGACCGGCTGCTGTTCGACCTTCCGACAGGGCCGGGCGGAGGCGTGCTGCGCATCACGCTCAACGACCCCGACAAGTTCAACGCAACCGACGCCGCCGTTCACCTGCAGTTATCACGAATCTTCCGCACGATCCACGACGACGAGTCCGTTCGGGCCGTCGTGGTCACCGGAGCGGGCCGAGCCTTTTCAGCGGGAGGCGACCTCGACTGGATCAGCGAACAGGTCGGTGACTACGCGCAGACCATGCGCGTGATGAAAGAAGCCGGTGACATCGTCCGAACGATGATCGAGTGCGACACGCCAACTCAGAGTAAAACACGGTGTTGCCGTCGGGGCCGGTGTTGTCTGTGGCCAACGTTCCAGTCGCGTGCATGGTGAACGAGTCGGCCAAGCTGACCGACGGGCACATCCGGCTCGGCGTGGGGGCCGGCGACCACGCCGTGGCAATCTGGCCGCTGCTCTGCGGCATGGCAAAGGCGAAGTACTACCTTCTCACTGCCGACTTCGTTGATGGCAAGGAAGCCGAACGGATCGGCCTCGTCTCCAAGGCAGTGCCCGCTGACGACGTGATGGCGACAGCGCTCGAGGTCGCGAACAAGCTTGCTGCGGGCCCGGTCGATGCAACACGGCTGACGAAGCGTGCGCTCAACCACTGGATCCGCCAGGCCCTTCCGAACTTCGAGGCCTCACTTGCCTACGAGATGCTTAACTTCCTCGGCCCCGATGCCGCAGAAGGCCTCGCCGCGCTCAAAGAAAAGCGCGCGCCGAACTTCCACCAAGCAGACGAGACTGCCGACTGATGGATCTCCCTGACCAGTTCGACAAGCCGTTCGAGAAGCAGCTCGCAAGCGAACTCGACCTTGCGCTGCGCGTCGCCGACGCGGCCGACGCATTCACGCTGCCGCGCTTCATTGACCGCGACTTCACCGTTGATTGGAAGACCAACGCGACCGAAGTAACCGAGATCGATCGCCAGGCCGAAACGCTGATCGTCAACGCATTGGTCGGCGAGCGTCCAGATCATGCTGCGTTCGGCGAGGAGCATGGCGCCGCCGGCGACCAGAGCTCCCCGTGGCGCTGGGTGATCGATCCAATCGATGGAACCTCCGGCTTTGTGCGCGGCATTCCGGTGTGGGCCTCGCTCATTGCACTGACCCATGAGAACGAGGCCGTACTCGGCGTCGTGTCTGCGCCAGCGCTGGGCTTTCGTTGGTGGGGCGGCGTTGGCCTGGGCGCATACGTGCAATCGCACACCGGCACGACGCGATCAATAGCAGTTTCTGCCGTCACGGCACTCGACGAAGCCCAGGTCAGTATCACCCACAACTCCGGTTGGGATCGGCTGGGCAAGACCGATCGGCTCGTTGCACTGCAGCAGCAGGCCCGACGCAGCCGCGGCATGGGCGACTTCTGGCAACACATGCTTGTTGCCGAGGGTGCAATGGACGTGGCGGTCGACGCTGTCGGTGTGGCCGCTTACGACCTGGCCGCGATCAAACCAATCGTCGAAGCTGCCGGCGGCACCTTCACTGACCGTCTCGGCGAAGCAACATACGAACACGACACGGCCGTCAGCTCGAACGGCCACCTCCACGACACGGTGATCGCCCTCCTCAAGTAGGCGTAGCCTCGGCTCGATGGATGTACATGTCGACTCGGAAACAGCACCGCTTCGATCAGTGATCGTCGGCTATCCAGACAATTTCTTAGACGTCGAGCCTGAGATCATCAATGAGACACAACGTAAGTTCTACGATTGCCCCGACGCGCCCACCAAAGAAGCGGTCACCAAGCAACTGAACGGGTTCATCTCCGTAATCGAGGCCCACGGGGTCACGGTGCATCAGCCTCGGCCGCTCCCTTACATCCCCGACCAGATGATGACTCGCGACATCGGCGTCGTGATCGGCGACACCTTTGTTGTCACCACGATGGCGGCGAAGAGCAGGCGACATGAGTGGCGCGGTTACGCCCACCTGTTCGAGCACTTCTCCCCGCACACGAAGGTCCTCTTCGGCCCGGAAGACCTTGTTATTGAGGGCGGCGACGTCATCGTCGACAAGGGCAAAGTGTTCGTCGGTATCGGCCAGCGGACCACACTGGCCGGGGCTGCCTGGCTCATGCAGTTGGTACCCGAATACGAAATCGTGCCGATCAATCTGCGCGGGCTGACCGATGGCGAGGATGTCCTCCACCTCGACTGCTCGTTCCTCCCCGTCGGAGCGAACAGCGCGCTCATCTATCCCGACGGCATGCGGGAAGTCCCGGCGACCGTCCGCGAAACATACGACCTCATCGAAGTGACTCGCGAAGAGCAGCAGCGCCTCGGCACCAACGTGCTGTCGCTCGACCCGCAAACGGTCGTCTCGCAGCCAACGTCGCGACGCATCAACGACGAAATGCGGGCGCGCGGGATCACCGTGATCGAAGTGCCGTACAGCGAGCCACCCAAAACGGGCGGCAGCTTCCGCTGTTGCACGCTCCCCTTGCACCGTTCGTTCTCATCTGCCGTTCTGATCTGACGATTTGCTTGGAGGCCAGCAGGCCCCCGTGAACGAGTTCAGTGTTCTGCCAAGCGAAGAAGCGAATCCAGAGCGGGGGCGACATTCAACTCAGCCGTCGCGATCAGTGACACAGCGCGTCCGATGCGATGGTGTCAACCTCTGCTCGCCACCGTCGACGGCATCTCCCGAAGTACGACTGACGACGTGTTCGACGACAATCGCTGCGGACCCCACGACGCGGTCGTGGCGACACCCCGCCCGCACCCGCAAAGTCGACAACATTGGTTGGGTATCGTGTCGAGATGAGCGATCAGCCACCTCTCTCCCAGGCGACGTTGGCCATCTCGGCGGGGCGCGCCAACAGCGGCAATTCGCTGGCCCCGGCGCTGTGGGCGTCGAGTACTTGGGAATCAGACGGCCTCGACGACGCTCACCATCGAGCTACCGCGGTTCGTCACGGCGATTTCTACAGCCGTTACGCCAACCCAACGGTCCAGGAGTTTGAGCACGCAATCGCCGAACTCGAGGGCGCCGAGGCCGCTCTTGCGTTCGGGTCCGGCATGGGTGCAATCGCTGCCACTGTGCTGGCGCTCTGTTCGACCGGCAGCCACATCGTTGCTCAGCGGCAACTCTATGCAGGCACCCTTGCATTCCTGCAGGGCCCATGCCAACGCTTCGGCATCGACGTCACTTTCGTCGACGTCGCCACGCCCGGAGCGTTCAGCGACGCGGTCATTCCTGGCAAGACAATGCTGGTCATTGCCGAATCGCCGTCGAACCCGCGCCTGGAACTGGCCGACCTCGACGAACTCGGTTCGATCCGCGGACCCCTCACTCTTGTCGACTCGACGTTCTCCACCCCACTCGGCCAGCAACCGCTCGCGTATGGCGTCGACCTCAGCCTGCACTCGGCAACGAAAGGGATCGCCGGGCACAACGACGCAACCCTGGGTGTAATCGCAGGCGAGCAGGAATTGATTGATGAGATCTGGGCATACGCGTTACTGCATGGCTCGACGCCCTCGCCGTTCGACGCCCTCAACGCACTGCGCGGTGTCCGTACGCTTGCAGTTCGCACTCGCCAGCAGAACGAATCAGCCCGTTCGCTATCCGTCATGCTCGCCGACCATCCCGCCTGCATGGCTGTGCACTACCCCGGGTTGTCCGAGCATCCGCAGCACGCACTCGCCAGCCGCCAACTGCTGCAATACGGCACCGTGTTGTCCTTCGAGGTTCCCGACCGCGCGGCTGCTGCGAAGTTGATGGACTCGCTGGCCGTCGCTCGTTGCGCGACCTCACTCGGCGGCCCGGAAACGCTCATCTGCCACCCTGCGACCTCGACCCATGCAAGCCTCACGCTTGACGAACAAGCCGCTACCGGCGTCACCGACGGGTTGGTCCGCGTGTCAGTCGGGCTCGAAGAGACCACCGACCTCCTCGACGACTTCGAACAGGCCCTCGGCGAGATCAGCGGGTGATGAGGCGGCCGTGGCGGTGCATGGTGCGTGAGATCGACTGCTCGCGGACCCAACGGTAGAGCTCGACGAAACCATCGCTCACTGGAGCTGATTCGTCGATTGCCACATTGGCCCGGTGGCAAATGCGCCGAGCGTCGTCGCCCAAATCGGTCAGCAACCTGATGCGATCGACACCGCCGATACGGGCGACGAACTCGTGATCCGACTCATCGACCGTCGACGATTCGTCGAGGACCACGCCAGTCGTCGTCGCAGCAAGTCGCAGCAAATCAATAGCTGCGAGGTCGGTTCCGTCGTGGCGGACCATCACGCGGTCAACCGGGAAATAGCGCAGTACGTTCGATTCGGAAGTCAGACCACTCGGGTCGTGCTCGACAGCAAATTGATTAGCCCACGCGTTGGCGTACGACGACGCTGAGTCAACGCGTGATGCACCAATCGCGATACGTGCGAATTGCTGGACATAGCCGGGCCCACCGGCCTTCGGACCGCCGCCAACCGACGACTGCTTCCAGCCACCGAAGGGCTGCCGTTGCACAATTGCGCCGGTGATCATGCGGTTGATGTAGGCGTTGCCGATCTCAACGCGATCGAGCCACGTGGCAATCTCGCTCGGGTCGAGCGAATGGATTCCGCCGGTCAGCCCGAAGTCGCTGGCGTTCTGGATCTCGATCGCGTGGTCGAGGTCGTCAGCGCGAATCACACCCAGTACCGGGCCGAAGCACTCGGTCCAATGGAACCACGATCCGGGTTGGACCCCCATGCGCACCGCGGGGGCCCAGAGGTGATGGTCGGCGTCGAGGCATGCGGGTTCGACCAGCCACGATTCGCCAGCGTCAAGGGTCGTCAACGCACGTTGCAGTGCCGGGTTTGGTGCACCGATGACTGGGCCGACCATCGACGAGAGGTCAAATGGCTCGGCGACCCGCAGGCTCTGCACTGCGTCACGAAGGCGGATACTAAATGTCGGATCGTCGTAGACGGATCCCTCGACAATGGCGAGGCTCGCCGCCGAGCACTTCTGCCCGGCATGGCCGAACGAGGAGTTCACCAGGTCGGCGATTGCCTCATCGATGTCGGCCGCTGCAGTAATAACCAGCGCGTTCTTCCCGCTCGTCTCGGCGAGCACCCGAACCTTGGGGCGCCAGTCGAGAAACATGGCTGCAGTTTCGTGTGAGCCGGTCAGTGTGATCGTGTCAATGTCGCGATGGGTCACCAAGCTCCTCCCCACGAGGCCGTCATCGCAAATGACGAGCTGTAAGCGGTCTGCCGGAACCCCAGCGGCCCAGAACTGCTCGGCGATCCGTGCGCCGACGTGAACAGCTTCGGGGGCCGGCTTGAGGATCACGGCGTTGCCTGCTGCCAGGGCTGATGCGACACCACCCGTCGGGATCGCGTAGGGAAAGTTCCAGGGGGCGACAACGGCCACGACGCCTCGAGGCAAGACATCGAAGCCGTCGACGACGAGCCGTTCGAGCCCGGCAACACCCACGGTGCCGTAGTAGTCGCAAAAGTCGATCGCTTCAGCAACCTCAGGGTCGCCTTGATGGAGTGTTTTGCCAGTCTCGGCGGCCATGATCGCCATGGTCTCGACCCATCCGCCGCGCATCACGTCGGCCGTTGCCTGCAGCCACGTGCGGCGCTGCTCGATCGTCGCGTGTTCTGCAGCTGCTGCGACGGCACGCTGCACGACAACCATCATCTCGTCGGTGGTGTTGATCCGTGGCGGTGCGACGAGGGCGACCGATGACATCGCCGCCTCGATCTCGACACGGAACCCTGCATTGGTGAAGTCGCTCTCGGGCTCGTTGCTGAATTGGTCGGCGGGCCGTGGCGCCGCCCGACGACGATGCTCGGTCGACACGTCGTGGCGGTGCGTCACGGACGCGCGGAACATGTCCGACTGACGGTTGAACTCTGCTGAATCGACCGTGAGCGTGAACAGCGACCGCAGGAAGTTGTCGGCCTGCGTGTTCTCGTCGAGGCGGCGACCGAGATAGGCGAGGCTCGCATCGAAGTCGGCTTCGGCAACGACCGGTGAGTACATCAGCAGCTTGCCGAGGCCAGCGTCGGCTGCGGCGGCCTGCACTGCTCGCGCCTGAGCGGGCGCCATGCCTTCGAGCATTTCGAATACCACGCGATCGTGCGCTCCAGCCTTGTCGATCTGGATCATCGCCCACGCGATGTCGAACAGGTTGTGGCTCGCCACTCCAATTCGGATTGCTTCAGCCCAGTCGGGGCGAAGCAGCAAGTCGAGCAGCCGCTTGTAGCTGGCGTCGACATCGGCTTTATTGCCGTACGGGGCGGCGACCCAGCCGTGGAGTTCGGCTTCTGCTGACTCCATGGCGAGGTTTGCTCCCTTGACGAGTCGCACCTTGACCGTGCCGCCACCTTCGGAGCGACGCTGCGCTGCCCAGCAGCCGAGGCGCTCGGCTGCGCCATGGCTGTCAGGCAGGTACGCCTGCAAGACAATGCCTGCGTCGACGGTGGCGAACTCGGGCTCGCTCAAGACAGCGATGAAGGCGTCAATCGTGAGATCGAGGTCGCGAAATTCCTCCATGTCAAGGTTGACAAAGGTGGTTGGTGTCGCAGTACCGGCTGCTCGATAGAGCGTGCGGAGGCGCTCAGTCACGCGCCCAACGCTGTCGTCGAACGCAAGGACGTCGAGGTTGGCAACGATCGCCGACACCTTCACCGAGACATAATCGACGTCGGCGCGTGCGACCTTCGCGAGCACCGTGGCGAGACGTTCATCAGCCTCGGCGTCAGAGAGAATCGCCTCACCAAGCGGGTTCACGTTGAGCCGGACCCCCTCGCCTGCACGGCGAGCCAGGTGCCGACTGAAAATCGGCTCATCGGTGCGCAACACAATCCCCGATGTCTCAGAGCGAATGCGCCGGACAACCAGTGGCATGACGACGGCGGAAAGGCGGGGCGCCACGAACGCACCGACTCGCAACATGAGGCCATCGATCGGGCCCATCTCGCGCGTCGGGAATTCCCGCACCAGTTCTGCGAAACGCTTCGCCGCCACGGCAGGGTTGTCGAGGCGCAGCACCTCGTCGGTGAGCGACAAGATCAGCTCGCGGCCGTTGTGATCGGCGAGCAGGCGACCGAGGCGCTCACGCCTCCGGCGCTCTTGCTTCGACTCGTCAGCCAAGCTGACCACGAGCAGGCTCCGGGCGAGGTCGATCGCACTCATGGTCTGCTGATCCTCGGCGGCCATCACCGCAGCCGGGGTTGACGCCGGGACTGAGTCCGGAGCAGTGCGAGACGACAAATCGGTCATCTCTCCAGACAACACTGAGTCAGCCACCCGGTCTTGGTCGAATTCGACTGTCGGGAAGTCGAATTCGTACCTGTCAGGCATCTGGCTCCAGTGATGCGATGATGATGGTGTGCTCGACCGTTCCCTCGACCGTTCCCTCACGGCCGTCACCGACGTGCTCGCGACCACGCCGAACGTCATGTTCTGTATTAAAAACACTGAGGGCGTTTACATCTCGGCGAACCAGGCGTTCGCCGACCGGGCGGGTGTTCGATCGCCCGGTGATGTGCAAGGCAAGCGGGCCGCTGATCTGTTTCCGCCTGAGCTGGTCGAACAGTACGAAGCCCAAGACGACGAGGTCATGCGCACGGGCCACATCCTGTCAAACGAACTCGAAGCGATCACCCGGCCCGACGGGAGTTACGGCTGGTTCTTGACCTCGAAGTCACGGTGGACCGATGATGCTGGCAAGCCAATCGGCATCGTCATCGTGTCGGTCGATCAGCGCACACCGGTCGATGGTGCTGCTCCACATCGCCAGCTTGCCGGCGCCGTGGAGATCGCTCGTGTCCGTTTCGCTGAACAGGTCACGGTCAGCGAGATGGCGGCGGCTGCCGGGGTCAGCATCACCCAGCTCGAACGACTCTCAAAGCGAGTGCTCGGTCTGACGCCGAAGCAGCTGATCTTGCGCTTCCGATTGGAGGAGGCTTTGCGCCTCCTCGACTCGTCGACCAATTCAATTGCAACGATCGCCACAGCCTGCGGGTACTACGACCAGAGCGCCTTCACCCGCCACTTCAAGCGCGCTGTCGGCATGGCCCCAGCAACGTGCTCGTGCCTGTCACACCGAGGTCAGACCAGGGTGTGACAAGACTTGTCGCCCGGGAGCGCTCAGTGATCACGGCGAGGACCGACGCCGGACTCGGGCGAATCGGACCGCCTCAGGTGTAGAAGGGGTTGGAGCCGGTGGCGTGATCGGTGAGGTCTTTGACCCGCTCGATTGCCGGCAACGCATCGACGAGCATCGTCTGCACGCCATCAAGCATTGTCATCTTGCTCATCGAACAACCGTGGCAGCCGCCGCCCATCGTGAGGAATGCAGTGCCCTCGCTGTCGTGGCCGACGTAGGTGACAAAGCCACCGTGCGCAGCGAGCGCCGGGTTCACTTCGCCCGACACGAGTGCTTCGATTTCGGCCGACAGTTCGTCGTCGCTGGTGAGGCCTTCGATATTCGGCGCCTCGGGCTTGTTCGGGTTACGAATGACGAGGCCCTGCGTGACGGTGTAGTCGAGCGTGGCGCCGGTCATCAATTCGACATCGTTACCGGGGATAATGATCTTGAGGCCTTCGTGCGTGCGTACTTCGTCTTCGAATGCAGCCTTCAGGAACTCTTCGAACGACAGGTCGTACTTGAAGTCTTCACCGGGCGCCGAGGCCAGGCCGAGGCGCAGACCGAGCTGCTCGCCATCGGCTTCTTCGTCACGCAACTCAGTGAGATGCTCAAGCGCCTCCGGCGTCACTGTGACAATCGGCTCGCTAGCGCTACCGCTACCAGAATCTGTCGCAAGTGCTTCGAGGGGGCTCATAGTGAAAAGGCTACCGTCAGGCATGTGAGCACAAGCAAATTCGAGACCAACGACATGAGCGCCCACCTCGAAGTAATCCGCGCCAACGCCGATCTCATGTCGGCAGCCATCCGGACGGGCGACTCGAGCACCATCATCGCGGCATGCCCTGATTGGGATCTTTCTCAGCTGGCCGAACACACCGGATGGGTACACCGCTGGGCGACCGACGCACTCATCAACAGCAGGGCGCCAGATCGTGAGACCGACTTCGGGCCGAGCACCGACGACGATCTAGCCGTTTGGATCGTCGACGGCGCGACCGCCCTGATCAACGCAATCAGGGCAACCAAACCCGATGCTCCAACGTGGCATCCGTTCTCGCTCGAACAGCAGGTATGGGTGTGGGCGCGTCGACAAGCACTTGAAACCGCCATGCACCGGTGGGACGCTCAAACTGCGATCGGTGTCCAAGCAATGCTCGACCCCGAACTGTCGAGCGAAGGAATCCAGGAGTACTTCGAAATGGGCCTGCCCCGTGTGCTCAGCCGCGCCGAGGTCGATCCACCAGCCAGCAGCCTGCACGTCCACTGCACCGACGTCGACGGCGAGTGGCTGGTGTGGGGCGACAAGGGCGAGTACCGGATGCTGCCCGTGCACGACAAGGGCGACGCTGCGATTCGCGGACCGGCGGCCAACATCTGGCTGTTGCTCATGGGCCGCCTCGACCGTTCCAAACTCGACGTCGTCGGCGACGCATCCGCTGCCGCCGCCTGGCTCGACCTGCCCAACTGGTGAGTAGCACCGAGGCGAGAGCGAAATCAATCGGCTTCCTCGCGGTCGGCCTTGCCGTTGTCAGCTTCTCGATCAGTTCGGCGGCGATTAAATGGTCTGAATCGATCGGATCGGTCGTGGCATTCTGGCGAATGATCGGCGCCGTCGTCGGCTGGTGGGTCATCGTGCTCATTGCCCGCAAACGCACCGGTCGCCCGTTGCCATCGCGCGAGACCTGGAAGCTGGTCCTTCCGCCCGGCCTGTTTTTCGGGCTGAACATAGCGATTTTCTTCACGGCGATCACTCGAACGAGCATTGCTCACGCTGAGTTCATCACCACGCTCACCCCGCTGGTGCTCCTGCCGGCCGGCGCAGCGTTCTTCGGCGAGCGTCCGAATTGGGGCGCACTCAAATTCGGGCTGATCTCGGTCGTCGGCATCGCTCTGGTCCTTGCGTTCGGGCCCACCGGAGGCGCGGCGACACCCGGTGGCGACCTCCTGATGGTGCTCGTCATCGGCACATGGACGGGCTACATGCTGACCTCGAAGCGTGCCCGCTCACGCGGCGTTGACGTGCTCGACTTCATGGCCTGCATGATGCCGCTGGGCCTCATCACCGCTGGGCCGATCGCTGCGTCGATCGCCGGCGCCGGCCTGTTCACGCTGTCGGCTCGCGGCTGGTTCGTCGTGGCCCTCCTCACACTCGTGACCGGCATGCTGGCCCACGGCTGCATTATCTATGCCCAGCGCCACCTCCTCAATGCAACGATCAGCATCATCCAGACAGGCCAACCGGCACTCTCAGTGTTCTGGGGTTTCGTCATTCTCGGCGAGTCGGTCCGTTCACCCCAGATTGTCGGCATGGTCTTGGTCGTGGTCGGCCTCTCGATGTTCACGTGGGTGAGTCAACGACCGACCGCAGCGACGCCAACGAGCGGCGTGACCCCAGCTGATATTGCTCAGCCCGGCTCGACGAGGTGACGGAGCGCCCGTTGGCCACGACATACCACTGATTGAGCAGACTGATTGAGCAGACTCTGTCTGACGGCACCTTGCGACACGCGGCCAAAGCACCCCGGTCGCCCGAATCAGGCCCGGATCGGAATGGATAGCTCACACGTGTCAGGATGCGCTGATGAGGATCTTGGTGACGAATGACGACGGAATCCACGCTCCCGGGCTCCACGCACTGGCCAACGCCATGTGTGACCTTGAGGGCGGGCACGAGATCGTGGTGGCTGCTCCAGACTCGGAGTACTCCGGCGCCAGCGCTGCGCTCGGTGCTCTCCACGAGATCACCCCGGTCATCCGGCCGGTCGACATTCCTGTTGCTGCCGCTGCCTCGTGGTCGGTCACGGGCGCACCAGCGCTCTGCGTCATGTTTGCTCGGCTCGGCGCCTTCGGCGCCCCATTCGACCTCGTCATTTCCGGTGTCAACCCTGGCGCCAACGTCGGGCGGGCGGTGTACCACTCAGGAACCGTCGGGGCTGCGCTCACGGCACGCAACGGCAAAATTTCCGGTGTTGCATTCAGCCAGGCAGTCTCTGGCTACGGCGTCGAAGGTCAGATGTGGAACCAGTTGGTCGATCAGCTCGACTGCGGGGAGGACGAGGACCCGCTCAGCGGCTTCGGGCAGCCGCATGGTCAACAACATGCCGACCGAGCCGGTGGTTGTCAACATCAACGTCCCTGACCGGCCTGTTTCTGAGATGCTCGGCTGGCGCCACACCGATGTCGGCAGCCTGCCACCACGAACCGTCAATGAGGCCACCCTCGAGCCCGTCAAAGGCGATGCTGGGGCGTTTCGCGTCGTGATGGACTGGGGCCAAAAGGTCAACGTGCTGCCCGAAGACACCGACGGTGGCGCGGTCGAGGCGGGCTACGTGTCGGTCAGCAATCTGACCCGGCTGGTCCACGAACATCGCGCTGACATGTCAGCTGCCGAAGCCGCCCTCGACAACCTCGTCCCCCGCGCCTGATCCAGGATCGCCCGAAATTGGGGCGGTCTGGTCAGAACGCTGCGGCAATCGCCTGCAGCTGTGGGCCCGTCGCCTGCGGGCTGACCATCCCGGCGGCCCGGTCGTCGATGCCTGTTGTCAGTGCCTTGGGAGCCACCGCGTCTGGGAGCCCTAGGCCAAGCCGCACACCGAACTCGCCGAGCGTGCCGAGTTCGGACGCAAACGAAGTGACGTCGCCGGTCACTCGATCGAGAAACTCGAGACCGCTGGAGGTCGGCGGCGTTCGGAACACGCCTTCGCTCCCGTTAGCCCAGACCGACTTCGACCGGGCGTAGGAGCCATTGTCGAGGACCGCAACGGTGTTTCCCGACGACAGATCGACGAGCATCTGAGTTGATCCAGAAGAAGACGGAGTGAGGAACCGGACGAACTCGCCATCGGGCGAAACCTGAATTGTCGCGCCAGTGAGCTGCGGATTAAGCGCGTCGCCGATCGGGACCATGGTGCGATCACCGCTCTCGCCATCAATGACTACGAAGTCACACACGTACACCTCGTCGCACTCGCGAACGAGCAGGTGATGCGACGACGCCGAAATCAGCACGCCGTCGGAGATCCGTTCGCTGGATCCGTCATCCTGCTGTTCATAGACCCCGCCCGCGTCGGTCACCAGCACCCGACCGGCTGGCGAGTATGAGTTCTGCCACGGGAGGACGGGGCCTATCGAGCGCTCTTGGATCACGAGTCCGCCGGTTGAATCAATCAACAACTCTGTGACGACGTTGGGGTCTCCGTTGTACGAAAACGTGACGTAGTTGTCGGTCGACGGAATGGAGGCGATCTCGTTGCGGTTTCTTGGGAGATCGATTTCGATCGGCGGCTCGCCGGCTCGAATCAACAACGTGTTAGGAGAGCCCGATATCAACCCGGCGACGAGGCTCGTCGTGACGCCAACTTCGACTTGTGCGCCCGCAAGGCCTCGACCCACCCCGATTGATCGGACCGCACCGGAGGGCAGATTGATCTCGTGAAAAATGCCCCGACTGCTCATTGCTACCAAGGTCATGGGAGCGACCTGGTCCAGTTCAGCCGGTACCTCAATCAGCCCGGTCGACCAGACGCCGTTGTCCGCCAAGATCGCTGATTCGTCACCAAAATCAGTGCTGTCGCCCGATGGCACCCCATTGTTTGCATCGACCGTCGTGGCCCCGTCATCGGGTTCGCCGCCAGGCGTACCTTCAGCCGACTCGTCGTCGGCCGCTGGCAGAGAGTCGACGGCGGGCTCGGTTGCCGGAACAGACGCGCCAATCGGGTCGGCGGTGGCATCGGAATCGGAACTGTTGTCGCCGCGCAGCATCGCCATCGACCCGACGACGCCGACAATGCCGGCCAGCATTGCAACAACGACCAGCACCGGACGGCGGCGGTCGGCGCTCCCCGGTTCCCCGTTTTGAGGGATCTGCCCATCGGCTGGCGGCTCCGATGATTCGCTTGCTGTGTCGCCACCGGCCAGTCCGGACGGAGCCCAAGTGAACTCAATCGGCGCTGGCGTGACGGGGACGTGACCGGACCACGGAGACCGATCCGACTCAACTGGTTCATCGCCGCTGTCGGGACCGTCTGCCACCGTCACATTGGATCACAGTTCGACCAGATGTACCGTCGTTTGCCAATGAGTTCACCGATTGATGTCGTCACCGGATTCTTGCGCTCGTTTACGCGCAATGACCCGGACCGCATCGCGGCGTTCGTGGCAGAAGGCTTCCGAAACGTCCACGACAGCGAACTCGGTTCGGGCTGCGTTGGCCGCGAGGAATACCGACGGCGCCTGCCTCACTTTCTGGCAGCGTTCTCAGACCGCACGTACTCGATCGATGACATCGTCGAGCAGCAGCGTCCGTCGGTGACCGATGTGGTCGTGAGGTATCGCTTCACGGCCACGTACGAGGGGACGGCGTTCGAGATCCCCGGCGTCATGTGGTTCAGCGTTCGCGACGACGTGATCACCAAGCGAGTCGACACCTGGGACTCCCTCACCTTTCTCCGCCAAACCAACCAAACCGATCTGTAGCGGCCGGCGCAGACCCGATACAGGTGCCGCCGGCCTTGTCAGACCTTGAAGAGTTGCGCGGTGGGGTGGAACTGACTCCAGGCGAACCAGAACGCTTCGTGCGCAGCACCGCCTGCTCATCGGCGCCCGAATTGTCGGGGTAGGCGGGGTAGGCGGGGTAGGCGGGGTAGGCGGGGTAGGCGGGGTAGTCCCCGGCAATGAGATGGTTGGTGAGCCCGAGCCACGGGCTCCGTTCGCTCTCCGGGTCGTTCTTGATGTCGACGCCGGCGAGCCGCTCGAATGCATCCACGGTCAGCACTCCATTGTCGCCGCGAAAGAGCCGCAGGACCTCAGACACGTACCACGCATGGCGAACATCGCCGGTCTCGCCAAGGCCGCGAACGCCTGCGATGTCTATCTGACCGGCAATGATCAGTCGGCGAATTGCAGCGATGTTGTCGAACGCGGTTTCAGGACTCTGGGTTTCGGCAGGCGGTGCGGCAGGCGCAGGCGGCAGTCGCGACGAGAGCGCGACGAGAGCGCGACGAGAGCGCTGACGCATAGCAAAAGGTGAGCAACCGAGCAATAGTCACAGGCGAACAGCGGACGCAACAACCGCGAAACTCAGATCCGGATGCTGCGGTCGTGCCCAGGAGTTGGCAGCATGGAGCCATGGCCGAGAACGAACAGAACGACACAGCCGCAATCCCGTCCGACGCGGAGCTTCGTGATCGCCTCACGCCCGAGCAGTACCAGGTGACCCAGCACGCCGGAACCGAGCGTCCGTTCACTGGCGAATACCACGCCACCACCGACGACGGCACGTATCACTGCATCGTGTGCGATGCCGAGCTGTTCTCGTCCGAGACGAAGTACGACGCAGGCTGCGGTTGGCCGAGCTTCTATCAGGCGCTCGACGGCGACAAGATCGAGAACCGCACAGACAATTCTCATGGCATGGCCCGAACCGAAACCGTTTGCGCCAAATGCGGCGCACACCTCGGCCACGTCTTTCCCGACGGCCCGGCACCTACCGGCGACCGGTTCTGCATGAACTCGGCGTCGCTCAACCTCAAGCCAGCCGACTGACAAAGCAGACCGGGCGCCATCGACGACCTCAGCAACACGATCGACCGGCTCGTGGCCTACCGAGCGGCCGGGGCGACATCGTGAACGCCCGCGACGAAGCCTTCGAGTCGCCAACAGGCCTACCGCGACGCTCCACCTTGTAGTTTCACTTCCGTGATCACTGACTGGGGCGACGGAGAACGACAATTGACCAACACGGTCAGCGTGCTGGTCGGCGAGAACAACGGGGCTTACCCCTCGGGTAACTCCCTGCTCGTACGCGGCGCCGGCGAAACCGTGCTGATCGATCCGTCGATGACCGTCGTGGCCAGGGGCGGCGCACCGGTCGCGATCGATGCCGTCATCAACTCCCACAGCCACGAAGACCACATGTGCGGCAACGGTTTTTTTGCTGGCTCGCGTCTCCACATCCACGAAGCCGACTTGGTCGGAGCGCAGAGCATCGACGGACTCATGGAGGTCTACGGGTTGACCGGCGAAGCCCGTGACACGTTCTCGGCGCTGGTTCTCGACGAGTTCCACTACACGCCCCGGCCCGACGCTCAGGGCTTCACCGACGGCCATATGTTTGACCTCGGCGGCGGCACAAAAGTCGAGGCGGTGCACCTGCCGGGCCACACACGGGGCCACAGCGGCTTCCGGATGGATGGCGTGTTCTTCCTCTCAGACATCGACCTCAGCGGCTTCGGCCCGTACTACGGCGACGTGTGGAGCGACCTCGAAGACTTCGAAGCCAGCCTCGCCAAGGTGCGCGACGAGGAAGCTGACTTCTATGTCACGTTCCATCACAAGGGCGTGATCGAAGGGCGCAAGACGTTCGTCGAGATGGTTGACGCCTTCACCGCAGTGATCGGCCGCCGCCACGATGCGATGCTCGACTTCCTCGCCGAACCGCAGACGATCGACAACATGCGAGCGCACCGATTTATCTATCGTCCACACGTCGAGCACTCCTTTGCCGACTCGGTGGAAACGCGCAGCGCCGAAATGCACGTGGCCCGGATGCTTCAACGGGGCGAAGCCACAGAAGTCGAACCCGGTCGGTACCAGAAAAGCTGACCCGAATTCACACGGAGAACGGAGTCCGACGGCTCACCGCTACTTGGCCAACAGGTCCCGGCAAACCTGATCCCACAAACAGGTCGTGAGGGCCAACGATTCAACGTCGATGCGTTCGTTGTGGCCGTGGAATCGGGATCCGAACTCGCTGGAGTCGAGCGACGGGCTGAGCAGCCCGGCGCCGTAGGCCACGGCACCCATCTCGCGGTAGATCCGCGAATCGGTGAATCCCACGATCATCTGCGGCGTCAAAGTTGCCGTCGGGAAGGGCACATTGATCGCACGGTGCAGCGCATCCCACAGCGGCGTGTCGGTCCGGCTCATCGATGATTCGTCGTTCATGATCGGTTCGACCTCGCAGCTGCAGCGGGCCAAGGACTCGCGCTGCTGCATCGTCGGCTCCGTCACCGGCAGCGTGCGTACATCGACTTCAATGACCACGGTGTCGGGCACCACGTTCGTCTTCATCAACCCGCCGTCGAGCAAATTCGGTGAGAACGTGGTGTGCGTGCAGGCATGGAGATACGCAGCGAGCTTCGGGACCGGCAGGTCGTCGAGGAAGCCGTCGATTTTCGATTCGTCGAGGAGTGCGTCAGCCCACTCTGGCGTGAGGCCGAGCGTGTCGACTCGCGTCCGCCACAGCTCAGTGAATCGGGGCTTCGATCGGTAATCGGCCAGCCGTTGGACAACCCCGGCTGCTTTGACCAAGGCATTGTCACCGCGGAACGGCGTCGAGCCGTGGCCCGGTGTACCGCGCACCGTGAGCCGGCGCCAGGCGACGCCTTTTTCAGCGACATTCACGCTGATGAAAGGCGATTCTGCTGGGCCAGAGTGGATGCCACCATTCTCGGTCAGCACATAGTCGGCGCGCATCGAATCGGCGTGGTTGTCAGCCACCCAGCGGGCACCATGTGCGCTCCCGGCTTCCTCATCAGCCACGCCGAAGTAAATGAGGTCGCCGGTCGGCTTGAAACGCCCGGCAGCAGCGTCGTCGGCTAGGTGGCGGAAGGCAACGGCCATCGACGCCGTGAGGTTAAGCATGTCGACGGCGCCGCGGCCCCACACCTCGTCGACGCCATCGGGCGACGCGATCAACTCACCACCGAACGGATCGTTGTCCCACCCGTCACGATTGACCGGCACGACGTCGGTGTGACCCATCAGGCACAGGCTGGGAGCGTTCGGATCGGAGCCTTCGATGCGGCCGATGATCGACATCCGGTCCGCGCTCGGCCCGAACCGCTCGACGACCACGCCGGGCCCTTCGATCACACCCTGGAGGACATCGGCGTTGCGGGTCTCATGGCCCGATTCAGCAGTCCCGTCGTTGACGCACTCATTACGAATCAGCGTCTGCAACAGCGCAACGGTGTTGGCGGTCAGCGGGTCGAGTTCACGATCATCCATTGCCCAACTCTCGCAGAGGCCGACCTGGCTCCTGGCACCGCGCCGTCCTGTCGTCCTGTCGTCCTGTCGTCCTAGGCGCCCAAGCGTTGCAGTGCTGTAGAGATTCGCTTCACACTGACCTGGCCACGGGCGCCAACCGCTTGCGCGAACACGCTGACGCGCAACTCTTCGAGTTCCCACGCCAGCGCGGCAATCGCAGGTGTCATCTCGCTCGCCGGAATTCGATCGAGCAGCGCCGAGTACCGAGCCTCGATCGGAATGACTTCATCCATCCGACGGCGATCTCGCTCGATCGTGCCGGCGAGCCCATCGAGCCGTGCCGAAATGGCCCGCACGTATCGTTCGATCTCGCGAAGTTGGGTAATTCCTGTGTTGAACACGAAGCCGGGTCGCACCAGTCTGCCGAGGTGCTGGTTGGCGTCGTCGACCGATCGTTGCAACGTTCCAGCTCGCAGCGCTGCCAGTTTCGAGTGCACGGCACCGCTAACAGCAACCGCGGCGGTGGCCTGCACGAGCGCATCGCGTGCCAGCGCTGGTGCGGCCTTCTTCACGTGCTGCCGCAATAATTCGAAATCGGCTTCGACCCATGGCAACTGGCCGCCGGTACCGAGGTGTTCGTCGAGGAGGTGATCGACAGCGGCAGCGATGCAGTCGTCGGCAAGCGCAGCGATCGACATGTCCGCCGTCGCCAGGGCCAGACGCCCCGCGTTTGTCAGTAGTCGTTCGACCACGTTGCGGCTCGGCGCTGCTGTCAAGAGAAGTAGTCGACGGACGCCGCCGCGCCTACGGCGCGCTGCTGCACCGAAGCGCTCGTGACGACGCGCAACGCCACACTGTTGCCGGTGTCCAGCAAAGTCGGGTACGCCAAAACATCGAACGCAAGGTCCGACGAGGCAACAACCCGTTCGAGATCACCGAAGTCCCAGCTCGTGATGTTGCGACGCTCCTCGATCGGCGCTGCCGCCGCAATCGACTGACGCGACGCTCCGACTTGGCGAGCTTTGATTGCAGCGAGATCGACGCCAACATCGACGACATCGGTCGAACCGTCGACCTCGGTGCTGATCACGAAGTTCATTTTCAGATAGTCATCGAGCACCGCCGGGTTGAACACCGCACGGATCGATCCGCACACCTGAGGCCCGCGTCAGCCCCACCGCAACAGCGTGCAGAAACGGAATCGAGCCCGCCTCGAATTGCCGCACACGTTCGATCGTTCCCTCGACCATCTCCGCCATCGGGCCGAGCTGACGACGTACGTCCTTTTTATGATTTGACCAACATGGCAACGATCTCCGGCCGATGCCCAGCAACCTGCCAGGCAAAGCCCGCTGGTTCGATCTGGTTGATGGCGTTGAGTGGGATATGCACTGTCACACCGTCGAGTGGTTCACCAGGGGCGTACCGATACGTGAGTGGCAGCTCGATGTCGCCGTGCAGCCAGACATCCGGAAAGTCCTCGAGCCTGATGCCCGCCCCGTGTTCACGATCGGCAAGCATCTCGTCGGTGAGGTCGAGTAGCCGACCATCGCGCTGCCGCTCCGCTTTCCACCATCGGTCGAAACGGCGCGTGTCAGTCACGTCGGCATCGACGCGGCCGTCGAAGAAATCGAACAGCATCTCGTCGTCGACAAGTTCGACGCGGCGCACGCGTGCCGCCATCTGTCGGACTCGGTCGAGGAACTCCTGATTTCGTTGCACGAATTTCTGGTGGCTGGTCCACTCCCCTTCAACCAGGGCCTTCTGGATGAACATCGCCCGTGCACCGTCAATGTCGATCTGGTCGTAGCCGATGATCCGATCAGTGACGATCGCGATACCAAAGAGGGTGACCTGCTCAACGCACACGGCTCGACCAGCCTTGGCGTCCCATCGAGGCTCGCCGTAAGACTTCTTGACAAGGTGTGCGGCCGACTTTCTCGATCCACTCAGGCTCAATCGCGGCCGACTCTGCGGGCGTACAGCCGGTTGGTTTCAACGAGCTCGGCAGCCATCACCCAGTCGGGCTGCTTGCGACCAATGACCGAACCGCGGGCGATCACGAACCGTGCATCGCGAGCGCCGCGGTACTCACGCGTCTCGCGTTCACGCACACCGATCTGAGAGAGGAGCCCGGCAAGCAGTGCCTGATGGACGTGGTCGGGGTGGCTCTCTGTGAGCCCCCCCGCCGGGCCTGATTCTTGAGCTCACCGGCGACCCGACGGAGCTGGCTGTACAGATCGGTCCACTCGCGAACCCGCAGATAGTTGAGGAACTCCTTACGAC